>JAIOZI010000048.1 GCA_021740785.1 Melioribacteraceae bacterium | reverse complement strand
ATGCTACAAAGAAATCGGGAGAGTTATCACCATTAATATCTCCAATAGAACCAAAGCGTCTTATTGGATTTTCAGTATCTTGTCCAACAATTGTATGAATTAGGAAAAGACTATCTTGTTGAGCGAATATAATATTGGTTAATATTATTAGTAAAATAAAAAAAATATATTTCATAAAATCCTCCTCAAAATAATGGCTCAACATCCCGCATGAGGAATATTGAGCCATTATATTAATTATTTCAACAAAATCATTTTTGAAAATTTGTATTCAACTTCACTTTTATCTAATGATGAATAAGTAAGCCTGTATAAATATATTCCACTTGATAAAAAATCTCCACTCAAGTCTTTGCCGTTCCATTTCCAATAGTGATAGCCTGGTCCCTGTTCCGGTAGATAATCAGCAAATACTTTTTCGCCAACTAAATTAAAAACCTCAAATTTAACATCGGATTTTTTTGGTAAGGCATATTTTATTGTAGTTGTTGGATTGAAGGGATTGGGATAATTGCCTAATAGCATAAAATCATCTGGGATTTCTGAATCATCATCTACAAAAGTTATATCCCCTTTTATAAATGGAACTAGTTTTTTAATATCGCTGCCTTTAAGAATCGTTTTATTAACAAAGGTTTTTTGTGATCCGCCTTCTAAAATTATTTGAGAATTTGGCTCAATGATTATCTCACCGTTATCAATATTTGAAAAATCGCCAAACAAATAATTAACATTCGACAATGTAATTGAACCGTTAAGTGGACCACCTATTGTAGCTAAATAGGGTAAAAAATTCTTCCGTGTAATTGTAATATTCAATGGTCTAACACTGGTATTAAATACATAACTACTCACATCATGTGCTACTTTCCAGTATGTACTGCCGTTATCTATACTCGAAGCACAAATTGTATTTTGATCATCTGGAGCGCTGACAGTAACTATTACTCGATTTCCTAAATCGGTTATAGAAACTGAGCTGAAATTATCGGGAGTTTCAGTCCAGATAGAGACCTCCGGATCGCCTATCAGATTATGCGAATATTCAAGATAATTGGAAATATAATTAGCTTTTGATAATAACTCAGCTACACCAAGATTTGTATTCCCCACATTCAATTGATCTGCAAATTCTTGATATAAGTTATAAGAAAATGGTATCCATCCATAGCGCGAATTACCAAGAAATGCTATCCCGCCAGCATCAGATTGTACGGTATAAGCCTCGGCTAAATTGTATCCATCCGCCCAACCCCAGTTGTGCGGATTGTAATCATCGAAGGGAGCATTAATGCAGCTAATAGAATAAATTATTCCCGGGTAATTATAATTTGTCAAATTATCGAGACTTCCATTATTTCCGGAGGCATTAGTTGGAATTACACAGTTCCAAGGATAGGTATTAACAGAATCACTACTTGCAACAACCGTTATTGGTGTTCCATGCCCAAACCAACTTATAAGTCCATATTTAGTGCTATTCAATTCATTAATTACTTCATATCCCATTGGGAAATATGGGTCCGGCGCATCATAAGAAGGTAATTCTCTCCAAATTGTATGATTGAACATTGGCAGATTAGCGGCAACATTTTCAGCATAATCATAATGCTGCATCTCATCAGATTCCATCATAAATGATCTGGTTAGATAGGTATAATCACCGTTCCCAGGATTTTGTTCATATTTCAATTGCTTTTCTGCCCAATTTGTAACTTCGCTGCCATTGGTACAAAGCAGTCTTCCAACAAAAAATTCTGGCCAATAATCTGGTGAATCATCACTTGGTTGCCCGAAAAATTCGTCCCCATCAACATTCCAATTACCATTCCAGTCAGCGAAATAATTATCGGTTGGAATTTTGTGATCATCAGGAGCTATCCAAGTCCAATCCTCGAGATTCCAGCCACAGCCATAGCGTATTGGTAAAATAGAATAATCACCTGCAAATAAAATCCATGTACCAGCCACTTCGCGTAAATCTCTTAAATATTGTCTAATTTTACCGGCATTATCAAATATATTGGAAAGATAATCACCAGTATAATTTTCATAAATAGTTGAAGTAGTTACAACACCAATATCTATTCCCTTTCTTTTTTTCCACGCTACAAAATCATCAAAATAAGGTTTTAATGAATTGCTTGTTATTATAACATACTCGTAAAATTTTACAGGATCGGGTCTGTTCAATAGTTCAGAATTATTATGGTAAAAATTGTGCGATTTAGGTTTAATTTGATATTGTTTAATATCTTGTTTGTTTCCAACAATTGACTCCAGAGCTTTATCAATAATTTTCTGCGTTTTAACTGACCGCCAACTTGGTAATGTAATTTCATGATTATTTCTATTGAATGAGAGAACTATATTGATTTTTGTGAGGATTTCAATTTTATTTAATGCAGGATAATATTGAAAAGGGATAATTTTCAATGTAACAATATGATTGTTACCATCAAAATAGCCGTCGTGAACCACTTCTACTATTTGGGAAGGCCAGGCATTTGTTGAATTATAAATTAAGGAATCAGGTTCAACAAAATTATAAAGGCTGTCATTAATACCTGTTGGAATTTGGTGCTGAGATGGATATATTTTTTGCTCAAGATACATCAATTCATTTCCAATAGTATGTATCATAACATCAGCAACCTCTTTATTATTAGGAACAATTAAATTAACAAATTTTATTGGTAAGCTAGGTTTTCCTAAGTCCATAGAATTACTGAGATCAGAGAATACTAATTTTACATATGAATTTCCATCTTCTGCACCAATAATTTCTGAGTTTAAGTCGTTTGCATCAATATTGAAATTATATGCTACCTGTGCATAGTTAGAAAACGATAATACCAAACTTATTAAGATAATTTTAATGGTTATTAATCTCATTTTTTATTCTCCTTTTGGTTATTGCATTTTAAAAAATTATTTATAAAGTGCTTAATTCATATAAAACCACAAGGATAAAATGCACATCTTAGTAAAATGCTTAATAATGATATTTTGTATAGTATATATATTAATAAGAGGGGGGGGGGGGATATTTTTCAGATATTAAATTTGTCATCATGTAATAATAATTATATTAGGTTATAATCACTTAACTCGGCAGGCAAAAGATAGGGGATATTCTAATAAAAACCAAGGTAAAATTTTACACCTTATATGATTTTCAGATAATTGATTTAATACATTCAAAATGACTATCCCGGTAAATGTATTTATAAAATAATTGTCAAAAAATATTTTAACTAGAGATTGTCTTTTTTATGCTTATCAAAATCCTGGTGAAGGTTTTCTTTTACATCGAGGTATTCGCCTAATCTTTTAAGTAAATCCCATGAATAGATACCGTAATCATATCCGTCCTTCCATATAATCTGAATAGCATATTTCCCGACGGATTCAATTTTTTCCACTTCATATTTTCCCGGTTTATCCGGACCCTTAGGCGGCGGATCATACTTCCGCCATAATATTGTTTCCCCTTTGTTTTCGGCATCGGGAGATTCATCACGTAAAAATTTGAGCGGGAATATTTGCTCTTTCCCGTCATCCCAGGTTACAATTAATGATTCCTGTTTGTTTAATTTTATTTTAGTCGGTCTCGACATGCAATATATCCCAGCTATTAATTCTTAATAATGAGGAATGATGAAAAAGTTAACACCCTTCCATCATTCCAATATTCCACCACTCCAATATTCCAATATTCCACCATTCCATCATTCCAATATTCCACCATTCCAATATTCCACCACTCCAATATTCCAATATTCCACCATTCCATCATTCCAATATTCCACCATTCCAATATTCCACTGTTCCAGAAGAACAATATTTAAGAACAATCAATTCTTTAGTTGTTGCCGAGAATTAGGGGAAGACCATCTTTCCCGGAACCGATCACAACAATCTTTGAATTTGTTGAATTTGCTAATTTCTCCGTAGCTTCAATTCCCTTCCATCTTAGTAATTGTTCGTTGATGCCTTCAGATACGATAGTTTGGAAGTCGGCTATACCTTTCGCTTCTATCCTTTTTCTTTGAGCTTCCTGCTCTTCTTTTTCAAGTATGAATGCCATTCTCTGACTTTCCTGCTCAGCTTGTAATTTTTCCTCAATAGATTGTGTTAACCTCGGCGGTAGAACAATCTGTCGGAGAGCCGCAGCTTCTGTCATTATTCCTCTCGGACCAACGAGCTTATCAAGTTCATCCATAATCTCACCGGCAAGCTTCTCCCTCGATGCCGTGTAAAGAGCCTTCGCCTCATATTTTGCAGTTACGCCTCTCACTACCGATCTGAATTGCGGCATTAAAATTATATCTCCGTAATTCGGTCCCACGGTTTTATAAATTTCATTTGCCCTGTCGGGATTGAGTTTAAAGAGCAGGCTTATTTCAAGACTGACGCTCAAACCCTCTTCAGAAGGAACGTTCATCGTTTCTTTTAATTCCTGTGTCTTGATACTGAATTTAATCACATTCGCCATGGGATTAACAATATTCACACCGGCTTTCAACGTGTTGTCGCTTACATTACCGAGAAAATCAACTACGCCGACAGTTCCGGCGGGTACAACGGTAAACATTTGTGAAATACCAATTACTATCGCAGCAATTATTCCAACCAGCGAAAATGTTGCCTCCTGCTTTCTCCCTTTCTTCTTAGAAGCCGTGTAAATAAAGAATGCAGCTACTGCCGCAATTATTGCAATTATGAATAACATCTTTCCTCCGATTTATTTATTATGTTCAAAAATTGTATCCGGTTATTGAATTATTCAATTACCTGCTTTATCATTTTCATTTTTTGTACTCTTTTAGTCGAAAACTTTAATGCGGATTGTAATGATTTTTTCACTTCGCCGATTGAACTGCCGTCATCCGTGAATAATTCCGCTATCAAATCTCCCTTTTTAATTCTATCTCCTATTTTAGGATGAAAAATAATTCCCGCCTTCGGATCGATTTTATCTTCCTTTGTTCTTCTTCCCGCACCCAATTCCAAAGAACACATACCGATTTGATAATTATTCACTGATTTTAAGTAACCGGATTTTTCCGCGAAAACCTGCTCGGTAAATTTTGATTTAGGATATTTTCCCGGATTGTCAATAAACGATAAATCACCTTTTTGATTTTTTACAATCTCCCTGAACTTATTAAACGCTTTTCCGTTAGCAATAAGTTCTCTTGAGATTTCAATTCCTTCATTACTCGACTTTGCTTTTCCGCCGAGATAAATCATCGCGCCAGATAAATTATAAGTAACCTCCGCCAAATCATCTGCAGCTTCGCCTTGCAAAAATAAGATCGATTCATAAACCTCCAGCCAATTCCCGATATATTTACCGAGCGGCTGATTCATATCGGTTATCATTCCAATTGCTCTTGTTTGAAATGATTTGGAGGTATTGATAAGTGATTCCGCAAGTTTTCGAGAGTCGCTTAATTTCTGCATAAAAGCGCCGCTGCCGGTTTTAATATCGAAGACAAAACCATCGGCATCCTCAGCTAATTTTTTACTCATAATGCTGGCAGTTATAAGCGGTATCGATTCAACTGTAGCGGTAACATCACGAAGCGCATAAATCATTTTATCAGCCGGGGCAATTTCTTTTGTCTGACCAATCATTGCGGCATTATACTTTTTCAGTGATGATTTAAATCTCCGCATACTCAAATCAGTTCTGAACCCGGGAATTGATTCCAATTTATCGAGAGTGCCGCCTGTGTGACCGAGTCCGCGCCCGGAAATCATCGGCACATTAATTCCCGCTGCGGCAGCTATCGGAGCCAGAACTAAAGAAGTTTTATCTCCAACTCCGCCTGTAGAATGTTTATCAATCTTTTTCCCTTTCACATCCGAAAGATCGATCACTTTGCCGCTGAATAACATTTCATTGGTTAAATAATCGGTTTCCTTTTGAGTGAAACCGTTAATATAACCTGCCATTAAAAAAGCCGAGAACTGGTAATCGGGTATTTTCCCCTTTGTATAATTTTTTATTAAATAGTTTACCTCATCTTCTGTGAGTCCTTCTGCTTCTCTTTTCTTTTTAATTAATTGAACAGTGTTCATAATAAAAATATTTCTGATAATTTGTGAATGAGAAAATTTATTGAAATAGCTGCATAATAGGATACCAATATATTGAAATTGAAACCCAATTTCGATATTATTCAATAATACATTAAATCTAATAACCAATCAAAAACGAGGCTGTTATGTTCGATCCTAATTATAAGTTTACCTGTGTTGAAAGATTTCTAAAATATGTTAAATACGACACTCAATCAAAAGAAGATTCAGAAACATTTCCCAGCGATCCCAAACAATTGGAATTATCAAAAGACTTGGTTGAAGAATTGAAGGGAATCGGAATGTCTGATGTTACAATGGATGAAAACGGTTATGTAATGGCAACGCTTCCGTCTAATACCAATAAGGATGTAACGGTTATCGGGTTTATCGCTCACGTCGATACATCACCTGCGGTAAGCGGAAAAGATGTTAAACCGGTTATCCATAAGAATTATCAGGGCGGTGATATCGAACTTCCGAATAACGGCGTAGTAATTGAATCCGACAAGAATCCCGAACTAAAAGATTTGATGGGATATGATATAATTACAACCGACGGAACAACATTACTGGGCGCCGATGACAAAGCCGGCATTGCTGAAATTATGGATGCGATGCATTATTTAATTACACATCCGGATGTTAAACACGGAACGATAAAAATCTGCTTTACACCCGATGAGGAAGTGGGACGCGGCACAGAAAAATTCGACGTAAAAAAATTCGGCGCGAAATATGCTTACACAATCGACGGAAGTACAAGAGGCGAAGTAGAAACCGAAACATTCAGCGCAGATGCGGTTGTGATTAAATTTATCGGGATTAATGTTCATCCCGGTTACGCAAAAGGTAAAATGGTGAATGCACAAAAAGTTGCCGCAAGATTTATTGATTCCCTCCCGAAAGATAAATTGTCGCCCGAAACTACTGAAGATCGTGAAGGTTATGTACATCCCGTTTCAATAAATGGAAACGAAGAGCTGACAACTTGCAAATTTATTATTCGTGATTTTCTTGCCGATAAATTGAAAGAATACGAAGACATATTAAAAGAGCATGTAGAAAAAGCAGTAGCCGCATACCCGGGCTCGAATTATGAATTTGAAGTTATCGAACAATACAGAAATATGAAATATAAACTTGATGAACATCCTGAAATTGAAGAGAACGCTCTTGAAGCTTTAGACCGCTTGGAAATAGAACCCATCCAATCTGCAATACGAGGCGGTACCGATGGTTCCCGGCTGAGTTATATGGGTCTCCCGACTCCGAACCTGTTTGCGGGCGGACATAATTTTCACGCAAATACCGAATATGTTGCAATCCAGGATATGGAAGCTGCAACCAAAATGATCGTTACGATTGCAAAGGTTTGGGAAGAGAAAGCGTAAAAAATATTAATCATGAAAAGTGTTTCTGAATCTGAATAACATATTCTTTGCAACTCATATTTCAGAGTCTTTTCAGAACCACTAAATTGCCCGGCAGACAGACTTGTTAGCGCCAGGCAGGTTCCATCTATGTTTTTCAATGGGACTAAAGTCCACTGTTCTTTTGGTTAATTAGATCCCGTGGCTGAAGCCACGGGCTATTACGGCATGAACAACAGACTCAACAATCTTGGTTCTTAATAACATAAAAAACGATTTGTGATTGATTTCTTGATTTTGATTTAACCGCATTAAACATATTATTCTTACAGAAATTAAAAATAGTAATATTATGAATACCGGAATAACCTCGGCAGACGATATAAAAAAAATTGTTGACGGATTCAAAAACAGCCGCATAATTCTATCCGCATTCGAATTGAACGTCTTTACGGTTCTGGATAAAAAACTTTTAACCTCCGAAGAAATTGCCGGCAAAATCAATGCAGATGTTCGGGCAACTGACCGGCTCTGTAATGCGCTGACTGCAATCGGTCTGCTTCACAAAAGAAATAATAAATTTTACAACACACATGCGGCATCCGAGTTTTTGGTAAAAGGGAAACCCGGATACATGGGTAACCTGGCGCATGTAAATCACACATGGAATAACTGGCACCGGTTAACAAAATCCGTTATTAAAGGAACCTCTATCGCTGTTGATGAAATTAACGAACGGGGAGACGACTGGCTCGAAGCTTTTATTGCAGCGATGCATTACCGCGGCGAGTACCAGGCAAAAATAATTTCTATGATGATTGATTTGAAAAATGTAAAGAGGATGCTGGATGTAGGCGGCGGATCCGGTGCGTTTTCAATCGGGTTTACACAAGCTCAGCCTGAAATGAATGCTGTTGTTTTCGATCTGCCGAATGTTGTTCAGCTAACCCAAAGGTATATCAGGGAAGCCGGAATGCATGAAAAGATTTCAACTGTAGAAGGAAATTATCTTACCGATGATTTCGGAAACGGCTATGATCTGATTTTACTCTCGGCAATTGTTCACATCAATTCTTTTGATGAGAATGAAATGCTGATTAAGAAATGCGCTGATGCGTTAAATCCCGGCGGACAGGTAATAATCCAGGATTGGATTATGAATGAAGAAAGAACTGCTCCCCCTACAGGTGCTTTGTTCGCGTTGAATATGCTGGTTGGAACTGTTCACGGTGATACTTACACTGAAAGTGAAATGAAGGAGTGGATGACCACCGCCGGACTTGAGAATATTGAGAAAAAAGATACCGGCTTCACTACCTCTCTTTTGATTGGAAGGAAAGGTTGAACGGTGAGGGACAGAGAAATAGCAAAGAATAAATCGTTGGTTTTGAATGGGGGAAGTGAGGAAAAGGAGAGAGAGTGAAAAGCTCAGGATGAAGAGTTGTTTTTGAAAGGGAGAAAGGGAGAGATGGAGAGCGGTGAAGGGTCAACGGCAAAGCGCATAGAGCAGAGAGCAGAGCGCAAAGCAAAGAGATATGACTTAAGAAACAAGTAGCAAGAAACAAGTATCAAGAAGTGAAAACCAGAAACTAAAAGCTAGAACCCAGTGACAAGAAACCAGTAACCAGAAACCAGTGACAAGAACCAGAACCCAGTAACCAGAGTCAAGAAACCAGTGACAAGAAACCCTTGCTACGCACCCAATGTATATTAGTCAATCATCAATCATCATTCATCAATCGTCAATCGTCAATTTTAATATTAATCAATTACTTATCTCTTTTTTCTGGAGGGCTTCAAAGTATTTTCTGATCAATTCTTCGTAGTCTTTCGAGTAGCCTTCTTTTATAGCTTTCAGCAATTCTTCACGGAGTTTATTTTTTCCTTCTTCCGATGACAGAATCAAATCAGCCGGAGATTCGCGGTTGAACATTTCACCGGTTAATGATTCACGTCTCTCTTCAAAATCCCTTTCATTTATTGAGCGCTGAGCATCAAGTAATTTCGATAGAATTCTTTCCTGCTTGTTAATAAGATCGTCATTAAGTTTTTCAGTCTGCATGTTCGTTACAACTTCTTTCATATCATCCAAAATTTTATCGAGATTGGAAGTCAGCTTTTTAGATTCACCGGAATGTTTGGCTTCCCGGTTCAACTGTTCGAGTGATTTTTGAATCATTTGCTGTTCCTGTGCCAGCCGCTGAATTTGTGCCATTTGCTGCTGCGACATTTTGCCCTGCTGCATCATTTGCGTCATTTGATTTAATGTCATTTGCTGCTGTGCCATCTGCTGGAGCTGCTGCATCATAGACATCATTCCACCGCCCTGCCCGCCGCCCTGCATCAATTGATTGAGCATTGAGTTCATCATCGTTGCCGCTTCGTTGATCGATTTCATGGCTTGGGTTTGACGGGATGATGCCTGTCTGCCGTTTCGCTGCTGAAGCGCCGATATGGACTGCTGCATTTGCGAATTCGCCTCGCCGAGAGCTTTACCCATTTCGGGTGTTATTGCAAATGTCTTTTGTGAAAGCTGGGACATTTGCTGCAATATTTTTGACAGGTCTTCCTGAAGAGTAAATTGATTCTGAGCCTTTTCATTAAACTGTTGTGATGATGACGATAAAATTTCACTCTCGTTTTTTAACTCCTCCTGCTCTCTTGATACGGTCAACATATTGTTGATAATCTTCAGCATTTTAGTCAGCACTTCCATTTGGTTTTGCTGCTGCATCTGCGACTGCATGTTCATCATCATTTGCTTCATTTGCTCCATATTCTGGGAGAGCATCTGCTGATTTTTCATCGCTTCCGATTTCATTTTTTTCATCATTTGCTGCATAGCTTCTTTCGATAACTCCTGGTTGTTCTGTTTTTCAAACTCATCCATCATCTTTTGCATTTCATCATGCGGCATGTCATCCATCTCACTCATCATATCCTGAAGCTTTTCCATCTGTTCTTTCAGATCATTTAACTCATTGCTGATATCTTCCTGGCGTTTTTGAAGCTCTTCGTTTTTCGCCGGATCATTCAAATCCTCTTCGGATGTTTTATTCATCAATTCTTCCTGCTTGGTAAGAAGTTCTTCGGTGCGTTTAACAATTTCATCAACTTTTTGATCGACCTGGATTCGCTTTAATAAGTTTAAGGTTCGTTCTATACTTTTTTGAAAAGCTTCTTCGTTGATCTCCATATCTTCCATATTCTGTTGAATTTGATCACGCTGAAGTTTGCTCAGCATATCCTGCATCTTTTCAAACGCCTGCTTTAATTGATCATCGCCCATCTCATCCATGAGCTTCTGCAGTTCCATATATTTGCTGAGGGTTTCTTCAGAAAGCAAGTCGTTCTGTTCCATTTCATTCTGCATTTCAGAAAGTGACTTTTGAATATCCTCAACTTTTTCCTGCAGTTTATTAAACTTATCCATCGCTTTTTCTATCTTGTCTTTTTCCTCCCAAGTAATTTCTTTTGAATCCTGTTTTAGTTCATTACTAATTTGCTTTAATTCCTCGCTAAGTTTTTTAGCTTCTTCCAAAGTTTGATTAAGATCATCCCCTGCTTTATTCTGTGTTTCTTCCGCCTGTGCAAAGAGTTCATCCAATGTTGGTATTCGTACGGTGAATACTTTTGTTTTCGCACTCTTTGGTCCGCTCACATTATCGTTATCAAACACTTCAAGGTAATATGAAACGACATCATCCGCAGCAAGCATCATCGGGCTCATATCCCAAAGATGAAACACAACATTTTCAAGCTGTCGTTTGCTTAAGCTTATTTCCTGTTGAGTGAATTCCTTTTGAACAGCTTCGTACCTGGATGAAGACAGTCGGTAGTTAAGAACTAATTTTGCAAAACCGTAATCGTCCGAAACCTTAACTTCGAGAGGAACCCGGTCTTCATTGCCGAGTGTAATATCTTCGTTCGGACGAATCATTTCAATTGCAGGGTACTCGTCCGCTAGACTTTTAACCGTATATGTAATTGGATTTTCATTTTTGATATTTTCATTGTCGGTAATACTGATGTAATATTGTGTGTCGCCGTTAACTCGAAATCGTACACTTGCGTTTAACCCATTCACATCAAATTGAACGGAATCACCGTCGGTAAAATTTATCTTTGCATTTCCCAACACCTTATTCGAACGGAGATCAATTTCAACCGTACTACCCAAAAGTGAATTAATATTTCCATTATCTTTTTGAACGGTTTCAGGAAACCCGGTATATGCAGGCGGTTTAATTTTTAACGTGAAGTTTGAGATTATCGGACGGTCAATAACATCGACTGTGTACTTATCACTGCTGATTTTCTGCGCTGAAGCAAAATATTCAAAAGGATTTTTTACGCTTTTTAAATCATAAATAAACTTACCGCTTGAATCGGCGAAAATAGTTCTATTATTGAATTCAGCTTGTTCTTTAGATTTTGTCGAAAGGCTTATTTGCTTAAGTTCGGTTCCGGAAACATCAACCATAATATTGAAGTCGTCTCCCTTAGTAATGCTCGCATTTCCCGGGTAAACGTTCAATGTAAACTTCGGCGGTTCTGTAAAACTCAGGTCATAATTAATTATGCGGTAAGCTGAATTATTAAGAGCGGGAACAAAAATAATCAGCAGCAAAATTACGGGGGATGCAAAAGCAAAATACTTAATGTAAGATGTAACAGATGAGAAACGGATTGAATCCGAAAAATTAAATGGTTTTATCCGCTCGTAAAGTTTTTCGAATGCGGCTTTAACCAAAGAATTGGAATATCTATCGGATTCACCGGCTTCAATCAATTGCAGCACATTTAAAAGCTCATCATTAATCTGTGAGTTTTCTCTCCCGATTTTATCCGCAATAGCTTTAATTTTTTGTACGGGAGAAAATGACACAATTCTAAACAGCGGAAATCCGATATAAATTATTGCAAGTATGGCAGTCACAGAAAGCAGTATAACAAACATGATCAGCCGGATATTGCCATCGAATCTGCCGGCAAATTCAATAAGAGAAAAGAGCAGCGCCATTCCTGAAAAGAGAATGATTAATAAATAAAATCCTTGAAGAAGATTCCGCATCTCCTCCTTGCGGGCATACTGCGTAAGTTTTTCGTAAACGATATTTAGTTTATTCTGTTCAATCATTTTAATTTATCAATGCCCACACAATTAAATTAGTTCCGAACTTTAATGCTTCTTCTCTTTTATTTTGGGGATTGTTATGAACATTGGGATCAGCCCATCCGTCGCTTGGATTGCTCTCGTAAGTGTAGTAAACAGCTAATCTTTCGCCAATAAACAAACCAAATCCCTGAGGTGGTTTATTATCGTGTTCATGAGTTTTGGGCGGACCAAAATCGAAATCATACATACAGTGATAAAGTCCGTAATCGAACGGAAGCTCTACCAATTCATTATCGGGAAATATTTTTTTTATCTCCCGTCTGAAAGCGCTGTTCAAACCGTAATCATCATCTACATAAAGAAATCCGCCATTCTCAAGATACGTTCTAAGTTTTTCAACTTCAGATTCCGAGAATACAATGTTGCCGTGACCGGTAATGAACAAAAACGGATAAGAAAATATTTCGCCGGTTTTAATATCAACAAATTTATATTCGGGATTAACTTTGATGTTTGTTTTTTCCGATACGAAGTTTAATAGGTTAACTTCAGCAGAAGGGTCGTTATACCAATCCCCGCCGCCATTATATTTTAACCTGGCAATTTGGAAACCTCCTTCATTCTGCGCAAACATTGAGGCTGAAAAAATCAATATCAAAAAAATTGTTTTATTCATATGTGTTTTTGTATTTGCTATCATATACAAATTGTTTAATAAAATGTTTCTCATGTGGATGAAACGGGAAATAAAAATACAGAAATGAAAGGTTAATTATCACCCCATTTTAAAATATCTAATTGCACTTCCGTAATTCCGGAATTCAGCATATCAAGTTCCGATGCGCAGCCGTAAGATAAATCGATTATCCTGTCGTCTCTCTTCGGCATTCTATCATTAATTCTTATCACAATACTTTTTCCGTTTGATAAATTTGTAACCCGGATTACCGTATCGAAAGGGTAATCGGGATGTGCGGCTGTCAATCCGTACATATCATAAGTTTCACCATTTGCGGTTTGTCGTCCGTCGAATTTATCCGCATAAAATGATGCGATTCCCGTTACCGATTCAATTGCAGTAAAGTCATTGTACCTTGTTAACCCGGGATCATGTTTTATTTCCTCAGCCGGGATTTTCGGATACGTATCTTTACTTGTGAATCTGGGAACCGAAACACATGAACTCATTACTAATGCCGCTATAAAAAATGCAATCCATTTCATTGAAGTAATATAATGTTCTTCGTCTTTTATAAAAAGAACTTATATAGCAATTTTGACTTTCAATTGGATTCATAAAATTTTCCTTTTCAATGATTTTAAGACTATTGTTTTTGTTATTTCTGCTGTGTAACTTTTTTTTCATGAAATCAACTAACTACACCGTTTATCTTTTTTTGCTTTTGTTATTCGCATGCAGCCACGGTATTGAACCCGAACCTGAAAGCACGGCAGACAACCTTGGAACGGGCATTTCAGGAAAAGTTACTTTTATCGGAACTTGGTCGGACAGTGTTACATTCACTCATGTTGTTTTATTCAAAAACATGCTCGTTGATCCTGGTGATTTCAGCGCGGAAAATGTAAAATACATCAGTGAATCTATCCCAAAGGGAACAACAGAATTTACATTTAACTCAACAGAAGATGCGGCGCTTTCCGCGATTGTTCCGGGGAAACACGAATACCTCGTTGTTGCTCAAACAACCAAACCAACTATTTCACTTTTGAGAGAAGATTGGTTTGTTGCTGGAGTTTATTATATGTCCGGAAGTACAACCGAACCGGGTGAAGTAGAAGTTGAAAAAAATAAATTATCGAAAGATCTGAATATTATTTGCGATTTTAATAATCCTCCTCCCCAACCTCCCGCAGGTGAATTATGATGAGAAATATTCTTTCGATATTAACCGGTTTATTATTTTTTTCTTTTTCGCTTTTTGCGCAGACCGGGAAAATAAAAGGTGAAGTTTACGATAAAAACGGTAATCCAATAATCGGGGCAAATATTATTCTAGTCGATAATTCAATCGGCAGCGCTTCTAATTGGAAAGGTGAATTTGAAATAACTAATCTTCGCGAAGGCGAATATCAACTGAAAGTTTCGATGATCGGTTATTCGGAATTTATCTCCGAAACATTTGAAATAAATAATGAAACAAAATTTTTCACCATAACTCTTGAGGAAAAATCACTGCAATACGATCAAGTGGTTATAACAGCGGGTAAGCATGAGCAGAACATATCCGATCTTCCGGTCAGCGCAACGGTTATTGGCGCAGATCAATTTTCGAAGAAAAACTTTACACAGCTTGATGATGCTCTCCGTTATGTACCGGGTGTGAATGTTACATTGGATCAGGTCAGTATTCGAGGATCGAGCGGATACAGCCGTGGAGCCGGAACTCGTGTGCTGGTTGCAATTGACGGTATTCCGCTTTATACCGGTGACAGCGGCGAGATAATTTGGGAAATGATTCCCGTTACTGATCTTGAGAGAGTTGAAATTATTAAAGGCGCCGCCAGCTCTCTTTACGGTTCAACTGCAATAGGCGGAGTTATAAATGTTATAACAAGAGAAATAAATCAAAAGCCGCTTACATTTGTTAAATCGTTCGTCGGAGCTTACGATAAACCTTATTATGATGATTGGAATTGGTCGGACGAATACCGTATGTTCAACGGTCTTTCAGTCGCTCACTCTCGCAGAATCAGTAAGCTCGGATTTGCGGTTTCACTCTCCCGGTATGAAAATTCGGGGTACCGGCAAAATGATTGGCAGAAAAGATATTCCGGATATCTTAAAACAAAATATTCTTTTGATGAAAACACATCTTTAACATTTTTAGCGACCGGCTTTTCACGTGACCGCGCAACTTTTAATTTTTGGAAGGATTCTAAAAATGCATTACGCCCGCCTGATAATGACTTGGGTGAAAGAACACCTTCCAACAGGTATATTTTAGGACTCACTTTCAAAAATAAAACTTCCCCGGATTTGGAATATAAAATCATCGGCAGCTATTACAATTCCTACTGGCATGATCAATCGGAAAGCGCAAACTCATCACGGTCACAATTGCTGAGGGGAGAACTTCAGACAAGTTATTCGTTGTCTGGTTCTGCTCATCTCGTAACCGGATTTGAAGGTAGTACAAGTATCGTTAAATCAAATATCTTCACCGATCCGTCTGCACATACATTCGGAATATATTCTCAGTTAGAGTACGAATTTTCTTTTCCTCTTACTGTTACTGCCGGTGCTAGATACGATTACAGCAAACTTGATACACTAAAAGGCGAGCAGTCACTTTCTCCAAAACTTGGATTGAACTATAAATTAACTAACAAAACAATTCTTCGCGGTTCTTTCGGGAAAGGATTTCGGGCTCCAACTCTAGCAGAGGCGTTCACTTCTACATCTGCAAGCGGCGTTACCGTTAAACCAAATCCAAGTGTAAAACCCGAAACCAATTATTCGTTTGAGTTGGGACTTAATCATAAATTCTCCGATCAGCTTAGTGTTGATGCGGCGATATTCCAAAATGAATATTATGATCTGATCGAGATCAATATTGATCCAAGTGATTTGAAAGTATTTTTCGGAAATGTTACCAGGGCTAGAATACAGGGATTCGAAATTTTCGGCAATTTTAATTTGGATCATTTTAATGTAGAATTCAATTCGGGATATACTTACTTATGGGCGCGCGACATTCAAACAAAACGATCTTTGAAATACCGCCCGCGTCATATTTTGTATTCAAGTATTAATTACTCACCGGGATTTCTATCGTTCGGAATTGATTTCAGATACTGGAGCAAGGTTGAAGAAATTGATGATCTGTTGATCGAAACCAATACAGTGCCAGATGGTTACAAACGCTCCGAAGTTTTTGTGTTGGATTTTCGAACCGGAATAAACCTTTATTCATTTGGTTTACCTGCAAGAGTATTTCTTAATATAGAAAACCTTCTTAATTACAATTATGTTGAAATGATTGGTAATGTTTCACCCATACGCAATATTTCGTTAAATTTAGAGTTCCTATTTTAACATGAAAGGTGGTTTATGTACGTCGACACACATGCACATCTCTTTTATCCGAATTTCAACGGCGAATTAGACGATATTATTTCCAGGGCAAAAAACGCGGGAGTTAAACAGATAATTGTACCGGGCACCGATATTGCCACATCGGCAGAAGCAGTTAAACTCTCTGAAAAATATGAGGAAGTTTATGCAGCAGTTGGTATTCATCCGCATGAAACAAAAGAATGGGAAGATTCATTACTTGATGACCTTCGAGAATTAGCAAACCACGAAAAGGTGATTGCAATTGGAGAAATCGGTTTAGATTATTATTATGATTTTTCACCCCGTGATATACAGATTAAAGCTTTTCAGAAACAGATTGATTTAGCGCTCGAATTGAAGAAGCCCATCATTGTTCATAACCGTGAATCTAATGATGATGTGATGGATTTTGCCAAGATGTATAAAAACACTGATCTTAAAATTCAATTCCACTGTTTTGCAGGCTCTGTTAAGGATGCCCGCGAGTTAATTGAATTGAATCATTTTATTTCTTTCCCCGGGAATGTTACTTTCAAGAAAGCCGACAATATCAGGAATGTGTTGAGCCGGATTGATCTTGAAAATTTACTGCTTGAAACCGACTCGCCATTCATGACCCCGGTTCCTCACCGCGGGAAGAGAAATGAACCTGCATATATTCCGTTGATTGTCGAAACCATTGCAGATGTTCACGGCGTGACCACTGAAGATGTAGCGAGAGCAACTACTTATAATGTTTATAAATTGTTCGGTATCGGGAAAAAACCTGAACTGAGCTTTACTTATAAAATCGGGAATTCTTTGTACATAAACGTAACAAACCGCTGTAATGCCGATTGTGTTTTCTGCGACCGGAAAGGAGAAGCAATTATAAGCGGATACAATTTGAAGATGAGTAAATCGGAAGAGCCCGGCGCCGAAACCTATATTTCGGAAATCGGAGATCCTAAAAAATATAAAGAAATTGTTTTTTGCGGTTACGGCGAGCCGACTATTCGATGGGATGTTGTTAAAACAGTTGCAAAATATGTAAAAGATAACGGCGGTAAAACAAGAATGAATACCGACGGGCATGGAAATTTTATTAATAAAAAAGATATTACCCCGGAGCTTAGCGGTTTAATCGATACCGTATCGATCAGCCTTAATTCAACGGATCCCGGACAATATGCAAAATTGATGCGTGTTGATCCGAAGCTTCACGCAGAAATGATTGACTTTGCGAAGAAAGCAAATAATTATTCGCATGTTGTAATGTCGATTGTCGGTCTGAATGAAGTGGATACCGAAAAAGCAAAACAGTTTGTTACTCAAGAGATGGGAGTCGATTTCAGATTACGGGAGTTTTTTTAGTCAATGCGAAAAACATCGATCTATATGTTTTTATTATTTATCACTCCTTTGATTCTTTCCGCTCAAACTGATTATCATGAACTAACATCAAAAATAAAAAATTTGCTTAAGAATTCTTTTGCCTCATCCGCTTTATTTGCGATTGATATTTACAATCTCTCGGATAACAATTCCATATACAATCAAAATGAAAAATTGCTTCTGCACCCGGCTTCGAATATGAAATTATTTACATCAGCCGCCGGGTTATATTTTTTAGATGAAGATTATTCATTCGACACTGAATTTTATATTCATGGAGATATCATCGACTCGGTTTTATTTGGCGATCTGTTTGTTATCGGCGGATTTGATCCTCTTTTCAGCAGCGCTGATCTCAATTTTTCTGTGAAGCAAATAATGAAGGCGGGAATTAAATCAATAACGGGAAATATTTATGGTGATGTTTCCAAAATGGATTCTCTTTATTGGGGAGAAGGCTGGATGTGGGATGACGATCCGGGCGGATTCTCTCCCTATTTAACTCCTTTATGTATTAACCGCAACTCGGCAGAAATCGTTTATCGCCCCGGTAGAATTGGTTCTCCGGCTGAAATAAAAGTATCTCCTTCAACCGAATATTTTAGTTTTAGAAATACTTCCGAAACAATTATGGAAGACACTTCCGATTTAACCATAACCCGTAACATCATAAACAGAACAAATGATATTTCTATATCGGGAACATTATCATACACGGAGCGCGTTGATACCTCTCATGTAAATATGTATCGACCGGAATTATACTTTTTAACACTAATGAAAGAAGCGTTACATTACAACGGTATTTTTTTTAACGGCATTATTGATACACTCACGAAACCCGGAAGCGCCGAGTTGATTTATTCCTTCTCTCAACCAATTCAAAAAGTGTTGATGGAATTAAATAAGGAAAGCGATAATCTTTCTGCCGAGATGCTGCTTCGTGCTTTATCTTATGAAAAATTCGGGGGACCCGCAACAGCGGAAAACGGATTGAAATTGATTGACAGCTTAATAATAAAATTAGGTTTTGACCTGGATGATTACAGGTTGGTTGACGGCTCGGGATTGAGTCATTATAACCTTATCTCGGCAGAAGTAATTAATCGACTTTTAATTTACGTTTATCAAAATGATATTGAATTATATACCGCACTCAGAAAAACACTTCCGGTTTCAGGAATCAGCGGAACATTACAAAACAGGATGAGATATTCAAACGTAAAAGGAAAGGTTGCAGCTAAGACGGGCACGTTGAGCGGAATTAGTTGTTTGTCGGGATATCTAAAAACTGTTTCAGGTAAGGATGTATGTTTTTCAATTATGATACAGAACTTTGTTGAAAAGCCCCGCATTGCCCGCTATTACCAAGACAAAATTTGTGAAATAATTATTGAGAATCTATAAAATGAAAAGTTATAAACAATATGAAATTTCAGCGACGCCCTTTGCAGTAGATATGATTTCAAGTCTACTGTGGGAATTGGACATTAATGGAATCACCGAAGAGGACGAGAAAATATTCGTTTATGTCGGAGAAGAAAAGACTGCTGATTTAGATTCCATCACAACTCAGCTTAACAAGCTTAAGTCCGAAGGAGTAATCAACGATTTCAATATTAATGAAGATCATCATGAAGAAATTAATTGGAACGAAGAGTGGGAAAACAATCGCGAAATAGTTAGAGTCGGAGAAAGACTTGTAATAAAACCCAGCTTTCGTAATTATGAAAATAAACCCGATGACATTATAATTGAAATTGATCCGAAGATGTCGTTTGGTACCGGTGAACATCAAACAACAAAATTAATTTTAGTTCTGCTTGAAAAGTATATCGCACCGGGAATAAAAGTTCTTGATGTTGGAAGCGGCACAGGCATTTTAGCAATTGCTTCTGTAAAACTTGGAGCCTCTTACGCATTAGGTGTTGACAATGACGAATGGTGCAGAATTAACGGCGAAGAGAATATTGAAAGAAACGGAATGCAGTCGAAGGTTTATATTAAAGAGGGTGAAATTGATTCAGTTATCGATTCGGATTTTGATTTAGTACTGGCGAATATCAACAAGAATGTTTTACTTGAAATAAAAGAGACGCTGTACAGTAAATGTAAACCGGGTGGATTAATAATTATAAGCGGCATTTTAGAAAGCGATAAAACAAACCTTGAAACCGAATATACAAATCTCGGTCTCAAGGTTTTGGAAAATCAACAATTGGACGAATGGTCAGCAATTGTTTTTCAGAATTAAATTAATTGTTAGCCAATTTAGCCAACAACCTGTTCAATTCCGATTTTTCATCATCTGAAAATACGCCGGTTACATTCTGCATATTATCAACATAATGAGGTAAAATCTCAGTGAACTTTTGCTCACCTTTCTCTGTTAGTTCAGCCATAATTATCCTTCTATCTTCTTTTGAAGGAACACGGCGAACTAAATCTTCCTTTTCGAGGTTATCAACTACGCAGGTAATGTTTGCGCCTGTGACAAGCAATTCCTCGCTGATTCTTTTAAGGGGAACCGGACCCTGTGTTTTTAACACTTCCAGAACTCCAAACTGAGGTGCCGTCAACTTATACGTTGCAATTTGTTTAACATGTGCCTTTCTAACTGCATCGTGTGCCTTTGTTAAACGACTCCATAATTCGAGCGCTGTGTTTGCTCTTTCGTCTTGTACCATTTAGCTACTCGCTATTTTGTTATGGAAATAGTTAATTAGTGTAATAATTAAAAGTTCTCTAAAAAATAATTTTTATTTTCTTTAAATCCAACTAATATTTTTTGTCCGTGTTATTTAACATATTGGATACTCAAACTAATCTCTTGTTTCAACTTATTGTTAATATAAATAAAAACTAAAACAATTGCATGTGCAATTATAAATTAAAATACTTGTTCAACTATGTTGAAACTCTATAATATATTTTTTGCTTTAGTAATTTCGTTCGTATATTCTTTTTTGTTATTTAAAAAATTATCCTAATTGTTTTATTGCTCTTTTGCTGATTATTAAGTGTGAAAAACTATCTAGAAAAATTTATTCGGTTTGTTGACTCAACTGATTTGAGTAGATATTCTTTGGTTAGCTATGCATGCCAGGTTCCGGAGACATCTATAACTTCGATTCTTAAATCCCGGTATAATGATAAATTTCTATTCTACTGGAATAAAAGATCGGAAAGTTTAGAGTCAATCGGTCTCGAAGCGGCAATTCAAATTGAAGAAGACGGGTGGAACCGTACGATCAATTCTGAGTTTCAAATCAACGCGCTTCAATCTAATTTTTTCTCCAATTGGAATGAATTCAACCTGAAATCCGCCCCGCTGTTTTTCGGAGGTATGAAGTTTGCACCCAATGGTCATGATTCAATATGGGAAGATTATCATGATTCAAACTGGGTTGTACCGAAATTTGTTTTCTTTAATCTAAAAGACGATCACTACCTTATATTTAATTTTAGTCCCCAAAATTCGAAAGCTGATTTGATAAGTGAATTCGAACGCGGTTTGGCTATTAATTTTGAATCCAACAACAAGGTTCGAAATGATTATTTGGGTGAGTATGAATATTCAATAACAGAAACTATTGATTTCCCAAATTGGAAAGAAAAGGTTCTCGAAATACTTGACAAGATTAGAGAAAGAAGATTCCAAAAAGTAGTTCTATCTCGATTCGCCAAGATAAACGCCAAAGATAAATTGCCTATACCGGAATTTGTGGATGAATTGAAAAACAGGTATCCTGACTGTTACATCTTTGCATTCAAATCAAATGAATCAATATTTTTTGGCGCTTCACCTGAAAAACTTACACGCATTTCAGAAGGCTATATTGAAGCAGATGCATTAGCAGGTTCTAACCCGAGAGGTAAAGATAGTATTGAAGATGATAGACTTGGAAACGAATTGATTCAAAGTAAAAAAAATAGAGAAGAGCATAATGCCGTTGTTGAATTTATTTTAGATGCTTTCGCCGAACTGACTGATAATGTAGAGTATGATCAGCAGCCGATTCTTAAAAAGCTTCCGAATATTCAGCATTTGTGGACACCCATAAGAGCTAAATTAAACACGAACAAATCAATTTTTTCCTTGATAAAACAAATCCATCCTACACCCGCAATCTGCGGTGTACCCTGGTCCGGCGCTCAAAAGTTTATTATTGAACTTGAGGGATATGACCGCGGGTTGTATTCCGGTGTTATAGGATGGTTTAATTTTTATAACGAAGGTGAGTTTACAGTAGCAATAAGATCTGCGCTGTATCAGGAAAACTCTCTATATGCATTTGCAGGATGCGGAATTGTGGAAGGCTCTGATCCGATGATGGAATACGAGGAAACCGAGCTTAAATTAAAACCAATTCTTTCATTACTGAAATATGAAAAAGCCAGTCAATCATAATATAGCAGCAGCTGAATGCTTTGTAAATCAGCTTGCAAGTCTTGGATTAAAAAATGCATTTATTTCTCCCGGTTCAAGAAGTACTCCGTTAATATTTGCTCTTCAAAAAAACAAAGCAATTAAAAAACATATAATAATTGATGAAAGATCAAGCGGATTTTTTGCACTCGGGTCCGCAAAGTTTACGAATAAACCATCACTTCTGATCACTACATCCGGAACAGCCGTTGCGGAATTATATCCCTCAATAATCGAAGCGTACAATTCCAGGATCCCGTTAATTGTCTGCACCGCGGATAGACCGCATGAGCTGAAAAATACGGGCGCGAATCAAACAATAAATCAAGAAAATATTTTTAAGAATCACATACGTAAGTTTTTAAATGTTGATATAAGATCAATGGAGAATAGTCTTTTCCATAAACTAAAAAAAGATGTTATTAACATTTACCATACCGCATTATTTGGAGATGCCGGACCGGTACATATAAATTTTATGTTCGATAAACCGTTTGAACCTGATCAAGCAACATTTAATATCGATTTAAAAAAACTGAATGAGTTAATCAAACCGGTCTCACATCAAATTGATGTGCATGAGCCGAAACTAAAACTTAACAAATATATTTCGTTGATTAATAAAGCAAATAAAGGGATAATTCTTTGCGGTCCGGGTAATTATTCTTTAAAAGAAATAATAGCAATAATCCGTTTAAGTAAAAAAACATGCTTCCCAATTTTAGCCGACGGGCTTTCACGTTTACGTTTCGGCAATTATTATAATGCGAACATTATCAGCACTCACAGTTCTTTTCTAATTGATGCGGAATTAAAAAATGATTTTGACGCTGATTTAATTTTACAATTTGGTTCAGCGCCAACAACTAATTCCGTTTTAAGCTATTATGAAAAATCCAAAGCAGTAAAGATTGCAATAAATACTTACGGTGATCAGCATGATCCCTCCGGAACAATTGACTTTATAATTAAATCGGGCATACATAATTTCTGCGAGTATGCTGAAAAACATATTATCGAATCGCCGGTGCAGAGCAGAACTCGTTGGTTAAAAAAGTTTAAAACGATTGAAAGACAGACTGAAGACTTCTTGATCAGCAGCATCAAGAAAACAGCCTTCCCTTTCGAAAGCCGAATATATCTTGAGTTGTTGAATGCAGTTCCGGAAAAATCAAATTTGTTTATTGCTAATAGTATGCCGGTTCGCGATTGGGATTTCTTTGCGTGTAAAATGAAGAAGAATATTAAAGTTTTTTCGAATCGCGGTGCAAGCGGGATAGACGGAATTATTTCTACGGCGGCAGGAATTGCAATTAATTCCGCGGACCCGACATTTCTTGTTATCGGTGATCTTTCTATGTTTCACGACACTAATGGATTGTGGCTGCTAAAGAATTACCGCATTCCGCTAAATATAATTTTGATAAACAACGGCGGCGGCGGAATATTCGAAATGCTTCCCGTTTCAAAATTTTCGGAAGTACATAACGAATACTTTTTAACTCCGATTCAAGTAAATTTCAAAAAAATAATTACAGCATTTAATGGAGATTATTATTTAATTAAAGGGTGGAATGATTTTGCAGATAAAATTTCCATCTCCGCTGTTTCAAAAAATTATTCTGTAATGGAAATTAAAACTGATTCTAAAAAATCCACACTGCTGAGAAAAAATATTTGGAATGATCTGTTAAATAAAATCAAAAGAGAAAGATGATAATAAAAATAAACGAACTGCAGTTTAATGTAGTTATCAAAAATGAAGAGAAATTACATTCAAGCCTTCCGTTGATTTTACTCCATGGATTTACAGGAAATTCGGAAGATTGGAGTTTTCTGAATAATAGTCTGCCTCCACATATTAATCCAATTGCCATCGATCTTATTGGTCATGGAAAAACATCCGTCTCACGGAATGAGAATGATTATACCGAGGAAGCAATTGTGGATTTTATTAATCAAATTTTAAAATCCCTTAAAATACATGAATCGATAATTTGCGGATATTCGATGGGCGGGCGTGCAGCTCTATCTTTTTCACTTGTTCACCCTCAAAGCGTTAAGGGATTAATATTAGAAAGCACAACCGCAGGAATCGAAAGTGAATCCGAAAGAAGAGAACGCGCTTTAAGTGATGAATCCGTTGCCGAACAAATTTCCATTAATGGAACTGATAAATTTATAGAAGAATGGTATTCGCGTGAAATGTTTAAATCACTATCTAACATTCCCCGTGAAGATTATATTCAATTTATCAAGAAAAGAAAAGAAAACAATACGCTTGGACTTGCTTACATGATAAAGAATTTTAGTCCGGGATTAATGAAAAATCATTGGCCTGATCTGGAACAGCTCAAATCAAATATTCTATTAATCAGTGGATCTTTAGACAAGAAATTCACAAATATTAACAGGAAAATGATAAACTCACTGCCGAATTCGGAGCATATTGTTATTGACAATGCAGGACATAATGTACACTTAGAAAAGCCTGAGGAATTTATTATTTTACTTAATCGTTTCTTGAGAACTTTTTAACCAATTCATTTTGTTTGAATAAATAAAGTAAAAAAATCATGTGGAATAAAGTAAACGACTATCAAGATATTATCTATGAAAAGATGGATGGAATCGCAAAGATTACCATCAACCGACCGGAAGTTAGAAATGCATTCAGACCTGAAACGGTTCTTGAAATGCATGATGCATTCATCGATGCCCGTGAAGATCCAGAAACCGGTGTAATTTTGCTGACAGGCAATGGTCCGGCTAAAGACGGTAAATATGCCTTTTGCTCAGGAGGGGATCAAAAAATAAGAGGCGACAAAGGTTATGTTGGAAAAGACGGCGTTCCCAGATTAAATATTCTTGATGTCCAAAAGCAGATAAGAAGTATTCCCAAGCCGGTAATTGCACTTGTTGCCGGATATGCAATAGGCGGCGGGCATGTTCTTCATGTAATGTGTGATTTAACAATTGCAGCCGATAATGCCGTGTTCGGTCAGACAGGTCCAAAGGTTGGAAGTTTTGACGGCGGTTTTGGTTCAAGTTATTTGGCTAGAATTGTGGGACAAAAGAAAGCCCGTGAAATCTGGTATTTATGCCGCCAATATAGCGCAGAAGAAGCTTTACAGATGGGATTGGTTAATAAAGTTGTTCCGGTTGAAAAACTGGAAGAAGAAGGAATTCAATGGGCAAGGGAGATTCTTGAAAAAAGTCCTTTGGCAATTCGTTTATTAAAATCTGCTTTTAACGCGGAACTTGACGGACAGGCGGGAATACAGGAATTAGCCGGAAACGCTACACTCTTATATTATATGAGTGAAGAAGCGCAGGAAGGTAAAACCGCTTATGTTGAAAAAAGGAAACCGAATTTCAAAAAATTTCCCCGCGTACCATAAATTATGATAGATACCTCAACAAATATCAGCAAAGTGGAAAGCTGGATTTTAGCAAGCCGACCTAAAACATTATTAGCTGCAGTGGTTCCTGTTCTTATTGGTACGGCAATCGCAATTCAGGATGGTGCATTCAACCCGGCGGCGGCATTTATTGCTTTATTATGTTCGGTTTTTATTCAGGTTGGTACAAACTTCGTTAATGATCTTTACGACTTCCTTTCCGGGACCGACAAGAAGGATAGAGTTGGACCAACTAGAGTTCTGGCAACAGGTTTAATATCTGTTCAAGAAATGAAAATCGGTATAGTACTTATTTTCTTAACAACTTTTTTGATGGGTTTATATTTAGTTTACTTAGGCGGATGGATAATTTTATTAATCGGTATTCTTTCAATTTTTTCCGGTATTGCTTATACGGCTGGACCCTATCCATTAGCTTACAATGGATTGGGTGATATTTTTGTTTTTATATTTTTCGGTTTAGTCGGTACAGTTGGCACCCATTATGTTCAAGCGCTTGAATTGTCGAAACTTGCTATTTGGGCTTCCATTCCAGTCGGCGCTTTAATTACGAATATACTTGTAGTAAATAATTACCGGGATGCAGATGAAGACAAACAAGCCGGCAAAAATACTTTAGCAGTAAAATTCGGGAAATCATTTACGCGTATTCAATACCTTTTTTTTATGATCCTCTCTTATGCTATTTTATTCGTTGTTTACTTTACATACAAACAAAGCCTAACAATTTTTCTTCCGGTTTTATCACTTCCGATGGCTGTTATGTTAATCAAAATGATATTTACTTTAAAAGGAAGAGAGTTAAATAAAACACTTGAACTTACTGCTAAACTTTCCGCCATTTACGGGGTGCTATTTGCAGTCGGTTTAATATTATGAAAGTAACCGGCTTTAAATTTTTTTCAAAAACTCTTTATTTTAAAAATCACTTCGTATCATCAAAACAAACTTTCGATAATAGAAAAATATTTATCCTTGCTCTCAAAAATGAAGATGGAAAATATTTCTATGGCGAAGCGGCGCCTTTGCCTGGATTTGGGACTGAATCTTATGAGGACGTTGAAAAATATTTAAACCGATTATCAGAAATGATTATCGGTAGAAATTTATTGAGTTTTTCTGATGTGAACACTCTTAACCTTGAATCGCCTACGATACATTTTGCCATTGAACATGCTGTGTTTAATAATGCTGTCATTGAAGGAAATATACAAATTCCCGATATAAAGATTCCGGTCAACGCCTTATTGGATATAAAGGATCCCGGACAAATGACAGAGCAGCTATCCAAATTGAACAGTGAAAATTTTAGTGTAATTAAAATTAAACTCGGCAGAAAGGATTTTGCTGAAGATTTAAAAATTCTGGAACAGGTTTCGCGCTACCTTCGCTCCAATCAAAAGCTAAGATTGGATATAAACGGGAGCTGGTCCTTCAACAAAGCTTTGCAGAATATTAAACAATTATCCGGTTACCCAATCGAATACATTGAGCAGCCTGTTTCGTCATTGACTGAATTAATAAAGCTTGCAGATGCATCTCCCATTCCCATTGCAGTTGATGAATCCATTAAAACCTTTCATGATGCGGAAAACATCATCAACAATTCACGAATTGATTTTTTGATCATTAAACCGATGCTGTTCGGCGGAATCAATAAAACACTGCAATTGGTGAATCTGGCGGAATCAAATAATAAGTTTGTTATTATTAGTTCATCATTAGAGAGTCCCTTCGCTCACCTGCCTTTGTTTTACATTGCTTCAAAGATCAAACATAATCTGCCGCATGGTTTGTCTACTTATAATGTTTTTAAAAACATCAATTATATAAATGTATTTAATATGCAGAGCGGCGTTGTAAATATTAGCAGTAAAGAATATATTGATACATTAAAAACATTCAGCGCACAATATGATGAATAAAATCAACACGAATAATTTTTGGCTCCATGAGCAGTCTGAGAAAAACCCCAATGCAATCGCGTTGATGCAGAACGATACTGTAATAACTTTTTCCGAATTATATAAAATAACATATGAGCTTGCTAATTTTCTGGATTCAAAATATGATGCTGCAAACAAGCGTATCGGAATTCTATCATCAAATGATATTGAAGAAGTATTTTTAATTTACGCCCTATGGCAAATTAAAAGTGTGCCGGTGTTGATCAGTCCTAAGTTGAGCGATGTTGAAATTAACGAGATGATTAGTTCAGTAGGCATTCGCGATATTTTTTTGAATAAAAACCTCCGGTATAAAAATCAACTTGAGAACATTCCGAATAAATTCACTTTTCCTGTGAATATTGAAAACCATGACTTCGACCATGTGAATAACTTTTCCTTCTCAATTAATGACCCTTCATTAATAGTTTTTACTTCCGGAACAACAGACAAACCCAAAGCAATTGAATACACTTTTTTCACCTTAATGGAAAGCGCACGCAACGTCAACTCCCTGCTGAATTCAGATGGGGGAAACAAATGGTTATGGAGCCTTCCCGGCTATCACATTGGCGGAAGTTCAATTTATATAAGAGCCTTATTGAACGGCGATGCGGTATGTATCCCCGAATCAATAAAACCGAATCACATTGCAGAAGCCCTTGATAAATTTGATCCATCTTATCTTTCGCTGGTTCCAACGATGTTAAAAAGATTAAGAGAAATAAAACTCTCTCCGAATAAAAATTTGAAAGCTGCTTTCATCGGCGGCGGACCTTGTGAGGATGAACTTCTGTTGAATGCTTTAAACGCCGGCTGGCAGATATATAAAGTTTACGGATCATCTGAAACAGCATCAATGATTACAGTTCTGAAACCGGAGGTATTAAAAAGCAAAATTAATTCAGCGGGTATTCCTTTTCCAAATATTTCAATAAGCATAAGGGACAAACATGATATATCCTTACTCGCAAACGAGATCGGTGAGGTATGTGTCCAAAGCGATTATATCGTCAACGAATACTTGAATGATGCAAACCATACAAAGGAAAAATTCGGAGATGGTTTTTATCATACCGGTGATTTCGGTTACCTCGATGAAGACGGATTTCTTTACATAATAAACCGTAGAGAAGACATGGTTGTTAGCGGCGGTGAGAATATTTCGATATCCGAAGTCTCTCGGGCAATTTCAAAAATAAGAACTGTTTCTGATTTTTTTCTTTTCGGAATTGAAGATAAAAATTGGGGACAAATTTTATGCGCTGCCGTAAAACCGGTAAAAGGAGCATTCATAAATGAAGATATGCTTAGATCCGAATTGAAAAACTCAATCGCTTCTTACAAGATTCCTAAAAAATTTATTTTTATTGATAAGATCCCAAGAAATGAACTAGGGAAGGTTAAACGGAAAGAAATCATAAAATTCATTTAACCCGGATCAGCCAGCGGCAAGATATTCATTTCCAATGATTTTTTTTGGTTAAGTGATTCTTGAAATAAGCTTAGCGGATAACTCTTCCGGCAGTTTCGATTTGAAAAATTCATTCTTATCAACACAAACATGCACTGTTTTAGCCGATGCTTTTATTTCATCATCAACTAAGAGTTTATAGCTTAACCCAAATGAAGATGTACGGACTTCGGCAACACTCACTACAATTTCCAATTCATCATTTACTTTTATCGTTTTTTTGTAATCAGCTTGAGCGTGAATAATCGGCAGAACGTATTCATCATCGAAAAAGTAATCCTTTTCCAGATTAAGATCCTTCATGAACATTTCATATGCAGTATGACAAAACTTGAACAGATTGGCGTAAAAAATAATCCCTGCTGGGTCTGCATCAAAAAAGTTTACTCGTTGTTTTATGCTGAACATCTCTATCTCAAATTTATTGTAGTAATAAAATTTACTATTGAAAATCTGTAAAACCAAATCTTCCTAAATTCTTTTTGCATACCCTCTGAAACATCTTTTCGTTAGTTTTGTCAGACTATTTTTAGGAAAGATAAACAGCATCGATGAAAATCAACAAGTACATATTTTTATTTGCATTAATACTCACTGCCGGGCTATTTGCACAGGATGACAATTTTGAAGTTAAGCGAACTTACTTCAATGACGGAACCATCGAAACCGAGGGTGTTTACAAAAACGGTAAGCAGCACGGAACTTACCGGGAATTTTATCCCACCGGACAGGTTTGGAAAGAATGGTATTATGAAAATGGCGTTGAGAATGGGATTTCAAAATGGTATTTCATGGACGGTACGCTGAGTATGGAATGGAATTATGTTGATGGTAATATCGAAGGAACGCAAAAGTGGTATTATGAATCCGGTGAGTTGTGGGCGGAGCCTTATTTTGTAAATGGAGTAAGAACAGGCTTTACTAAAACTTATTACAAAAGCGGATCACTGCAAGGCATTTGGAATTATGAAAACGGAATGCTTAACGGAATAAGCAAAATCTTTTTTGAAGACGGTGGACTCGAAGTTGAAAGAAACTATGTAAACGATCAACTGGAAGGCATTACAAAAGTATATTACGATTTTGGTGAATTAGCATTGGAAGCCAATTATAAAAACGACAAGCTCGAAGGTGTTTCTTATTTATATTATCCGGATGGATCGATTAAAGTTATTGATACATATAAAGAGGGTCAAATTGTAAAACGCGAAAGGTATGACATTGTTGGAAAATTTGATAAGATTGAAGAGAAATTTACGCAGTACAGTGATTACGGTACAATTCAATCCGAACTTAAATTTAAAGACGGCGAGCGTAACGGGTTAAATAAAACTTATTACGAAAGCGGATTTCTAAAAGCCGAATTAAATTACTTTAACGGAAACTTGGACAGCACGTGTGTTTTCTATTACGACGGCGGTGTGATTAAAGAAATTGTAAATTATAATAACGGTTACAGAGACGGCAATGCTTACCGCTATAATGATCTCGGCAAACTCAGCGCTGAACTTTACTATACCCTTGATGTTATTGAGGGAGAGATGAAAACGTTTTATGATACGGGTGAATTGGAATCGGAGAGATCATACCAAACCGGTAAACTTGACGGCTTGGTTAAATACTATTATAAATCCGGGGAACTATGGTCGAAAGAGACATACCGAAATGGAATTAAAGAAGGTCTTGCAACCTGGTATTATAAAAACGGGGAAATTTCTGATTTCTGTAATTACTCAAAGAACTTAATTGACGGCACATATTATTCATATTACCCTGACGGAAAATTAAAAAGAGAAGCGGTGTATAAAGCCGGTGAGCTTATAAACGAAATCCTTTATACAGATTCCGGTGAAAAGACAAACAAAAATTATATGGGGTCGTTAGTTAATTAAATCAAAAGAAACGGTGAACGTAGTTCCTTTTCCCTTGTGGCTGCTTACTTCAATAGTTCCGTTGTGATACTCTACATATTTTTTTACAAGCGCTAAGCCCAAACCGGTTCCTTCAAATCTTCTTGTATACCCGGTTTCCTCCTGAGAAAACGGAGTGAATAAATTTGGAATAAATTTCTCGGACATCCCAATTCCGGTATCGGAAACTTTTACTTTTAATTTGTTCCCCTCTTGCAACAAAGTAACGGTTATACCGCCTTCCTTTGTATACTTAATGGCATTATCAATCAAGTTAATGAAGATTTGACCGAGCGTATATTGATCACCGTTAATTATTGAATCCGTTGTTTGTGATTCGTAATTAAGATAAAGATTGTTTGATGCAGCCTGTGGTTTAAGCTGACTAATAACAGTTCTGAGCAGTTCGCTGTCTAGATTAATTTCTTTCATATTCAAATCAACAGAACCAGTTTGAATTTGCGACATATCGAGTATCAAATCGATTGTTCTCGTTAATCGCTGGCTTCCGTTTTCTATCATCTGGAAACCATCTTTTAACTCATCGCTGATTTTAGATTCCAATTCTGATTTTATTAATTGCGAGAAGCTGAGTATTGAATTCAAGGGTGTTCTGATTTCATGGGACATTTGTGCGAGAAATTCTGATTTCAACTGGTCGGATTTTTCCGCTTTCTCTTTTGCTTCAAGAATATTTTTTTGATAATTCTTTACTTCGGTTACATCTCTGATAACCGCAACAACTTTATCTATTCCGCTTTTATTAATTCTCGCTTCATAATATTTTACATGTTCATTTTCTCTTAAATCATATTCGATGATTTGTACTTTACCGCTGCTTAAAGCCTGTCCAATTGCATCTAGCGCTCTATCAGCAACCTGTTTAGGTACCACATCGTGCAGTTTTTTACCTATTAATTCTTCGGGCGGCAGTATTAGTTCACCTATATCTTGAGCATGAAGGTTAAGATATTCGCCCTCTTTGGAAAATTCAAAAATCATATCCGGGTTAGCAAGCAATAACCCTTTTATTCTTTCATTGCTCTCGGTTATTGTTTTCTTCGCTTCGATAATATCGGAGATATCATAGGCAACACCAATAGAACCCCTATGCTTATTTTGATTGTCAATAAACGGCGTAAAGCTAATTTTAAAACTTTTACCACGCACTTCACGAATTACAGAAAAAGACTCACCTACAAGCGCTCTTTCAATATCATCTGCAATTTCGGGGTAATTTGCAAACAGCGTTTTCCCTTGTATGCCTAAAACATCATCCGGAGTAAATTTGAAATAATTTAATACCCTGCCCCTAACGAATGTAATAAATCCATCATTGTCCAATGCAAATAGCAGAATCGGGATATGATTCATAACGGAGGTAATTATTTTTTCATTTTGCTCAATTTTTTCTCTTAAAGTTTTTTCAGTTGTTACATCCTCCAGAACTCCAATAAAATGAGTGATTCTTCCATCATCATTTTTGATTGGTGAAATTGCAACACGTGCCCAGAAGTTCTCTCCATTCTTTCTTTTATTCTTCAGTTCTCCTTTCCACGGTTTACCAACAATTATTTGTCTCCAGAGGTTTTTATAAGTTTCAGGATCTGTCTCCTCTGAAATTAACATTGTTGGTTTTCTGCCTGAGATTTCTTCGAGGTTCAAGCCCGTGATCTCTTCAAAACTAGGATTAACATATTCAATCACTCCCTTACGGTCTGTAATAATAACCGAAACAGGACTTTGCTTAACTGCTGTTGATAGTTTTTTCAATTGTTCATGCGAGGCTCTTATTTCAGTAATGTTTTTTACGGTACCGATGGAAGCAGTATCTCCTCCGAACTTGTAAATGCCGGCATTAATAGAGCCGTAAATTCTAGTCCTTTTATCTTTATGAAGAAATATCACCTCATATTGTTCGTTTTCCTGCTTCTCTCTTACTCTATGCTCATACTTTTTAACTACGAGATCTATGTTTTCCGGGGCGATAAAATCCTTATAATCCCTTCCTGTAACTTCTTCAACGGTATAACCGAGCATCGAGGCAAATGCTTCATTAACATAGTTGAGTTTACCATTCTGATTTACATATATACCATCCTGAATACTTGTTAGAAGTGAAACATACCTATCTTCGGATTCCATCAATTTTTTAGTTCGTTCTCTTACCTCTTTTTCGAGCTGTTTAGAATATTTACCCCTCGATACATATCTCACAATTACAATCACGATCCAAACAAAACCCGCAATCAATGTAAATGTGAACCACACAGTCTGATAAAAAGGAAGCTTAATAACTATCAAACTTGATACTGCTTCCTCACTGTAAGTCCCAAGAGCATTTCTTGATCTGACTTTAAATCTATATTCACCCGCAGAAAGATTTGTGTATCGAATTTTTGGAATACCATAATTGTTGACGGTAACCCAATGATTATCGTAACCCTCCAGCAGCGCTTCATAAACATTTAATCCCTCGTTAATTAAAGACGGAGAGTTGAAATAGAATTCCAGATCATTTTCATCATTTTCTAAAACTATTTTTTCATTTAATGACTGCCTCTTTTCTTTTGCATCCACGAAGAGCAAATTAATATGAGGCTTAAGATTAGTTTGAAGTTCGTACTCCGGATAATAAATTGAAATCCCCCGGTTAGTCCCGATCCAAACTTGTCCCTCCGAATCTATAACCGCAGCATCCCGGCTCGTTTCTAAACCGGCTAGTCCTAATTGTGAACTGAAATTATAACTATTTTCCCCATCCCATAACACAACACCTTTATCAGTTCCAAACCAAACAATATCTTGATTGTCTTTAATGATGAAATAGACCGGTCTATCAATATGGAAACCATTTGCATGTGCAAACTTTTTGTATTCTCCATCCGACAGAAGATATAATCCGTCAATTGTACCTATAAAATATTTCCCGGCTCTTACCGGGAAAATAGAAAAAACATTGTTGGCGTATTCATTATCATCGTTTCTGATATTAATCCACTTTTCGTCTTCTCCCTTAATAAATATCCCGGATGAACTAGTTGCAATCATAAGCCTATTATTATAATAAAATACCTTCCTAACATAAGAAGCCATTGATGACGGAGTGTTTATTTTAATAAAGCCTCGGGATGTTTTCTTCAATAGTCCTTCCTCTGTGGTTAAATAAATATTGCCCGATTCATCCTCAGCAATAGAACTTGCATTCTCTTTTCCCGGTCCGGCATCTTTCAACCATTTAATACCTTCCCCGCTAATGAATTGTGCAAATCCCAAATTCTCTGCGGCAATCCATATATTACCGGCTTTATCCTTATGCATATCCAGTATTCTATCAATCACCGGCTCAAGAATAGTTTCTTCTGATAATTTAATTTTTTTGAATTTGCCTTCATCATAAATGCTTATGCCGTTTGGGTGACCAATAAGCATCCTGTTTGGAGAGAGTTCAACTATTGATGAAACATCATTCTTAAAAAGTCCTTGTTCCTCCTTAATATTGCTAAATCTAAAACTGGAAATTTTTGAAACACCGCCGCCGCTGGCTATCCAGAGGATGTTCTCGGAGTCTATTAAAAAACTAAAAACTCCACCGACATTCAAACCGTTCCCGTCATCAAGAATTTGAACCTTTTGATCAACCTGATCAAATTCATACAGAGTTTTGTTAGTTCCAAAAAATATTTTATCACAATACGGACCGACGATTGAATTTCTTTCATCTTCATCTTTTGTGATTATATTAAATGAGGAGTTTATTACCTGAAATTCATTACCGGACAATTTCAAAATACCTTTGTGCGATAAAATCAGAAACTCATCTGCCGATTTTTCCTGAGGATTAAAATAGCGGGAAATTGCAAGAAGAGATTTAAATGAGCTGTTCAGTTTCTTGGATAAATTATTGTCGATATTCAGATTATCATCAATTATTGAAATCCCTTTTTCGGCGGCTACTAAAATTTCATCTTTGCTAATAAAAACATCGTTTACTTCATCACCAATAAGTCCACTGTTAACCGTGATATGATTCCACTCTTTATTTTGATAAAGCAGCAGCCCGTCCCGTCTTAAAACTATTACAATCGTTGTATCAGTCCCAACTTTTATATCAAAAGTTTTTGCAATTGAGCCTGGCTTTCCAATAGGAATTTTTATCGGCGGCAGCCAAACATCTTTATTGCGGTCATATTTCTGAATGATAACAGATTTATGAAGCGCCCAGAGATCACCGTTTCCATCAACTTTTAGACAACTATAATCCGGCTTCACAAGACCTTCTTGAGCTTTATAGTTCCGCCATTCAGAAGCATTGAATGAAGCTATTCCATTTCTAGTTGCAAACCATGCAACCCCCGTGGAATCTCTTTCAACGTCATATACCATCGAACTTGGAAGTCCGTTTTCTTCTGTATAATTTTTTACAGGATACCGCTGTGCGAAGTGAGCTGAAGTGAAAATAAAAAATATAATTAGTGAAAAATAAACGTACCGATTCCGCTGGGTAAAGAAACTGACTAGTAAATATTTAATTTGCCTGGGAATCATAAAATTTATTCAGGTTAATGAATATTTGAATTTTGCAAAAAATAACAATGAAATCAATCGAAAAGAAAAATAATGTGACGCTGACCCCGGTTAACCTTTTCTTTTAACGAAGATAATTTTGGGTAATACAGCTTTTGATTTAAGCTTGAGCGGCAGAAAATATGTAAGAAAAAAATAGATTATTAGGAATGCCGTACCGGTGAAAAAAGCATATAATTCCGGCATAGAAGAATTTTTAAAAAAGGACAAACCAATAAATAAACCTGCAACTAACAGAATCAGCGGCATCCCGTATAAAACGAAAGCCGCTTTAAGAACATCCGATCCGCTAACGGAAATTTTAACTTCATCCCCGGGATTCACACCAAACGGATCGGTTACATTCAATAAATTTGTGTTTTCCGATTGCGGTTTGCAATATAGCTTTGCAGAACAGTGTTCACAGCTATCCCCTTTAAGCAATGCAACCTTTGCCTCTCCGTTAGTTGATTCAACAACAATTCCTTCTTCAAATAATTCTTCTGCCGCCATTTTAATTTATGGTTTCTCTCTCATTTATTTCTCTTAAATGTCCGATAGCATTCGTGCGGCATTTATCAAACGGAATGGTGCTTTCATCCAACTTATCATAATTGATTACTGCCAAATAATTATCCATTTCAACTCCGCCTCCGGATTTTCTTGCACATATTCCACACCCTAGGCATGCAACACTGCAAACATCTTTTGATGTTTTGGGATCATCGTGATTCTTGCAGAAAACAAAAACATTTCTATCTTCCGGGTGCATTTCGATAACATCCCGCAGACACGCTTTTACACAATTTCCACAACCGGTGCAAAGCTCTTCAATTACTTCCGGCAAACCGTCTGCATTCATAAACATAGCATCAAACGGGCATGCTTCAATACAATCCCCGCCTCCCAAACATCCGTAATAACACATTTTATCACCACCGGAAACCAGGTGCATTGCAGAACAGCTAAGAGGACCGTAATAATTAACCATTTTCTTTACAGCTTCGCTATTTCCTCCACGACACAAAATTCTCGGCAGCATTTTTACAGAATCTCCGGCTTCAACTCCCATTATTTCAGCTATCGCTCTTGAAGTTTCTTCTCCTCCAACCGGACAACCGTTAACCGGGGATTTCCCTTCAACAACATTTACAGCAAAATCGTAACAACCTGCTTTTCCGCAGCCGCCGCAGTTTGCACCCGGCAGAACATCATTAACTTTTGCGATAAGCGGATTTTCCACAACGCGTAATTTTTTATCTGCAATTGCTAAACTGCCTGCGAATAAAAAACCCAATCCGCCCATTGTAGCTATTGCGATTAATAATGTTGGTTCCATGTTAGTGCCTCCGTAAAAATTTATCGAAGCCCGAAGATTTTATTATTACACCCGAGCTGTCAACAATCAAACATTCAGTTTCTTTTAGTCCTTCAATAATCTCTAAACCTATTTGCGGAGATTGAACGAATATCCCGGTCGCCAATGCATCCGCTCTTGTAACATCGGCGGTAATTACAGTTACTGCCATGCATTCTCTTGCAGGATATCCTGTGACGGGATTTATGATATGAGTATACCGTCTTCCCGCTTTATTAAAAAACTGTTCATAATCTCCCGAGGTTGCAATTCCTCTACCGTTTAATACAATGCTTCCTAATAATTCATTTTTCTTTCTCGGATGTTGAATACCAACAAGCCATTCCCTTCCTTCACCCTTTACTTCACCGCCTGCATTTACCAAATACTTTTTAACTCCAAGACTATCCAGAATAAACGAAGCTCTGTCGACTGCGTATCCTTTTGCAATTGCTCCGAAATTAAGTTTTACATTTCGACTTCGGCGGAGTTTGTTTTTTTCTTCAATGTTTACATGCTTCCAGCCAACATTTTGAAGGGCTTCCACAATTGTTCCGGGTTCCGGCAAATCCGGATAACCGGTTTCAAATCCGAGTAGATCTATCAAATTTCCTATTGCAGGATCAAATGCTTCGTTGGTGGTGTGAAAAAGCTCGTCACAAATAATCAACAGGTCGTAGGTTTCGGGATCTACATCAATCACTTTTTTGTCGGAATTATTGATATCCCACATTAAATTATTTTTAATGTAGGTAGAATACTTCCGGTTAATTCTTTCTATCTCATTAAATGCAGCAGTTATTGCTTTATTCGATTCTTTTTCATCGAGATCCGCAACCTGAATTTCAATCATTGTTCCCATAGAAATAGTAGTCCGCCTAACAGCTTTTTCACTCTCTTCAGCGCAGCTCAATAATAGAAGAGCAATGAAAACAATTATGTATGCTTTTAATTTCACTTCGAATTCCAATTTTTTATTATCCCGAAATTAAGCCTGCAAATCCCATAAATGCAAGAGCTAGAATACCGGCAACAAGCAGCGTTATCGGTGCGCCCTGAAATGATTTTGGAACATCCGCTAAATCCAATTCCTCTCGAATTCCTGCCATTAAGGTAATTGCCAATGTAAAACCGGCGCCGGCGCCCAAACCGTAAACAATACCTTCAATAAATGAGTACTCTTTCAGTACGATGAACAGCGCTAATCCGAGTATTGCACAATTTGTTGTTATCAGCGGCAGAAAAATTCCGAGCGCTCTGTATAAAGGCTGACTTATTTTCTTAATGAACATTTCAACAAATTGAACTAATGAGGCAATCACAAGAATGAAAGAAACGTACTGTAAAAAGTCTAAGTTATTCGGCACCAATACCAGGTGATAAATCAGCCATGTAACGATTGAGGTGATAGACATTACGAATGTTGTCGCTAATCCCATTGAAAATGCCGATGAAATTTTTCCGGAAACTCCGATGAACGGACAAATACCAAGAAAGTACGACAACACAAAGTTGTTTACAATTGCTGCCGAAAAGAATATTAATACCAGTTCCATTTAATTTGCCTCCCCATCAGATGCCAAAGCAGGTTTCTGCGGTTTCAAATGTTGTTGAATAATTGTTTGGTGTTCTAATCTTTTCTTGCGTTGAGACATTGTATTGAAAAATCCCATCATTAATCCAAGTGTTAAAAATGCACCGGCAGGTAAAATCATCACCAGCCATGGTTCATAAAAATTTGGTAATATTTGCAGTCCCAGCAAAGTTCTGTTTCCAAATATCTCTCTAATTCCGCCGAGCAAAAATAATGCAACAAGAAACCCGGTTCCCATTCCCAGGGCATCTAGAAATGATCTGAACACAGGATTTTTTGAAGAGAAGGCTTCCTGTCTTCCGAGAATTAAACAGTTAACAACAATCAGCGGTATATATGGTCCGAGCGCTTTACTCAATTCAGGGAATTGTGCTTTCATCACCAAATCAACAATCGTAACAAAGGTTGCAATTACCACAATGTAAGAAGCTATTCGTACTTGCGAAGGAATTAATTTTCGAATTGATGAAATAATAACGCTGGAAAAAACCAAAACAAAAGTGGTTGCCAAAGCCATGGCGATTCCGTTGATTGCCGATACCGTTACGGCAAGTGTTGGACACATACCAAGAACCTGTCTGAAAACAGCATTCTGTTCCCATAATCCTTTTACATATTCTCTTGCAAGCGTTGCTTTTTTACTCATAACTCACCCCCGGTTTTGAGTGATGCTCGGAGTTTATCCAATCCTTGATTCACAATTTGTACTATCGCTTTTGATGAAATAGTTGCCCCGGTTATTGTTTGAATTTCATTCGGGTTGGATGGCTCGGCACCCTTAACCCATTCAACATTTGGATCGGCTATTAATTTATTAAACTGACTTGTAAACGGCTCTTCCGTTACCTTTGTACCGAGTCCAGGAGTTTCAACCTGCTCCAATACTTCGAGTCCGACTAATTCATTCAAGTCATACTTTACACCGACCATCAATCTAATCTTTCCTTGAAAACCATTGCCTTCGTAAGGGAGTGCATAACCAATTGCTTCTTTATTTTCATCAAATACTTTATATAATTCAAAATCAACTGTCTCAATCTTTTCATACGAATCAGCATTTGGTTGAACCAAAAATATTGCTTTTTCCGTTTCGGCTTTTCTATGTGCGGCAATTTTAGGAGCCGCCCAACCGCTTAGCTGGGAGAGCAGAGCCCCGGAAATAACACCGATAATAGTAAGCGTAATTAACATGTGAATAACTGTTTTCATTTTGTCACCTCCCCGAATACACGCGGGCGATTATATCTATTTATCAAAGGAACGAATGAATTCATAAATAAAATTGCATACATAACACCTTCGGGTAACCCGCCGAAAAGTCTGATAATTACAAGCACAAGCGCAATGCCCAAACCATATATTATCATTCCCTTTGAAGTAAGCGGAGAAGTCACCCAGTCGGTTGCCATAAAAAGCGCGCCGAATAAAAATCCGCCGGCAAACAAATGAAATACCGGGTTCGGATACGCAGCCGGATCAATGAAATAGAATATTCCGCCGAAGACCAAAATTCCGGCAATCATCGAAACAGGAACCCGCCAATTAACAACACCTGCGCCGATTAAAACTATCCCGCCGATTAGAACAGCTATTGACGATGTTTCCCCGGTGGAACCGCCGATATTACCAATAAATAAATCGGATAAATCTGCAGCGACCTTATCGAATTTAAATGCAGATAACGGAGTTGCTGTAGTTACAGCATCGACTGTGTAATTAGGTGCAGTCCATGTAGTCATTGGAACGGGGAATGAAGCTTGTAAAAATGCTCTTCCGACAAGCGCCGGATTGAAAATATTATAACCTAATCCGCCGAAAATCTCCTTCCCGATACCGATTGCAACAACCGAACCAATTGCAGTGAAAGCTAAATTAAAATTCGGCGGCAGAATAAGTGCAAGAAGCAGCCCGGTTATAATTCCGCTTCCATCCATAATTGTAATTGGTCTTTTTCTAATCGCTTTAATCGCCGCTTCTGTTCCAACCGCAAAGCCGACACTAACCGCTATAATCAATAATTGGTAAAAACCAAAGAAGACAACAGCAGAAATAATTGAAGGGATCAACGCAAAGACAACCATCCACATTGCCTGTTTTGTCGACCACCTTGAATGCACATGCGGTGAACTTGTTAGGTCTAATTTGTAAGTTGGATTTGTAGTAGTTGCAGCCATTTTCTCTCTATAATTTTAAATCAGTATTTCGTTAAGCGCTTTTTCTTTCTCTCTGCATAGTCATAACTCTCTGTTTACCGAGTCGAATCCACTGAACTAACGGAATGTTCGCCGGGCAGGTATAAGTACATGTACCGCATTCCATACATACGGTGATATCAAGTTTTTCAGCTTCCTCCAATCTATCTAATTTTGATAATCGCGCTAATTTTGTCGGCTCTAATCCAAGAGGACAAACATCAACACACATACCGCATTTTAAGCAGGGTGTTTCTTCATGGGCATTAATTTCATCTTCAGTCAAAACCAGAAGACCGGATGTAGCTTTTTGAATTGGTGCGGAAAAATCGAATTGAGCAACACCCATCATTGGTCCGCCAACCACAACTTTTTCGACATATTCATTAACTCCGCCGCAGTATTCAATCACATCGCTCAGCGGTGTGCCTACTCTAACAATTAAATTCTTCGGTTGATTTATTCCTTTGCCGGACACTGTTAATGCCGCTGTTATCTCAGGCTCTCCTTTCACAACTGCATCATGAACAGCAATCGCCGTACCGATGTTTTGTATTACTACTCCGACATCCATCGGCAATTTTCCGGGAGGAACTTCACGGTTAGTAACTGCTTTAATTAACATTTTTTCAGCGCCTTGAGGGTATTTTGTTTTTACAACATCAACTGTGATATTCGGAATAAACTTTACGGCTTCTTTTAGTTTTGCAATTGCCCCGGGTTTATTGTCTTCAATTCCAATCGATCCTTTGTCCACCCCGATTGCTTTCATTATTAACTGCAGTCCGCTTACAACTTCATTTGTTCTTTCTATCATGAATCTATAATCACGAGTTAGATACGGTTCACATTCGCATCCGTTCAGAATAATCACATCAATTTTTTTGTCTTCCGGGGGAGATAACTTTACATATGTTGGGAATGCCGCTCCGCCTTTCCCTACAATTCCTGCTTGTTTTACTCTCTCTTTGATTTCAGCAGGAGTTACTTTATCGGGATTGAGCGTCTCCATAAAATCATATTCGTTCGTTTCAGCAGGTGTTATTAAAATTGTGTCTTTCGGAAATCCACCAACAGTTGCGGCGGGAGTAATTTTTGTGACTTTACCCGATACCGGACTGTGAATCGGAGCCGAGATAAATCCGTCCGGTTCTGCGATTAATTGTCCGCATTTAACATCATCTCCCTTTTTAACAAGAGGTTTTGCCGCTTTACCTGCGGAATGCTGGAGAGGTATAAGAATTGCAGCGGGATTCGGCATTGTCTCAAATACTGAATTTTCAGATAACTCCTTTGCCTCTCCGGGATGAATTCCGCCCCGGAATGTTTTTGCTTTTTGGAATAAGTTCATGTTTATCATTCAAATTATTTTCGGATTTCCTATGAGCATCAACATCACCATAAATTATGCCAAAATTATTCAAAATGGGCTGATTGAGAGTTGTTGTTTAATTCGAGATTTTCCATAAAATCTTCTAATTATGTGTTGTTTTTTCATAATTTAACCCCGGAACATTATCAATTTTGAAAAAGACCTTTGAGTCCTGAGAATAACAAGACGGGCTCTCTTTTATTCACTGCTTAGAATAGATGATCTACCGTTTTAAGGGGTATATTCAGAACTCCTTACCCCGTGAATAAAAATAAGGAATTAAGAGTTGTTGTTCGCAAAATAAAAATGCATTAAATTAAGTATAATATGCAATTACAACTACCATTATATCCGAACGAGACAAAATTAATATCCCAAAGC
>JAIOZI010000108.1 GCA_021740785.1 Melioribacteraceae bacterium | reverse complement strand
AAGGAGTTGGAGTTTATTCGGTAGATTTCAATGCATCTCATTTACCAAGTGGAGTCTACATTTACAAAATATCCGTTAACTCAAAAAACGCAATTAATTTTTCTGATATTAAGAAAATGGTTTTACTTAGATAATATGACATAATTTGTAACGTGTAATTTAAGCCGGGTTTAGTTAAAAAAACTAAATCCGGTTTATTATAAACAGAGGTTAATAATGAAAAGATTTTTTTTACTGATTATATTACCAGCAATTAGTTTCATAAATATTCAGTCACAAACACAAACCGAAATTGAATGGGCAACATTGGGAGATTCCCCATGGCCTATGATAAAACACGATCCGCAATTTACCGGGCGCTCGCCTTATAAAGGGCCACAAACACCAACAATTGTGTGGACTGAAGATATGCCGGATGGTATTTTTTCCGGTCCCGTTATTGGTGAAGAAGGCAACTTGTACTTTGGATCATATTACCAGCTTGACAGCGCGGATCACTTTTATTCATATACAGCGGATGGTAATTTTAGATGGGATTATACACTTGGAAACAATAGACCGCCGCAATCCGGTGTCCTTGTTGATTCCAGTAATACAGTCTATTTCGGTTCTTTAGACGGATACCTATATGCCCTTAACTCAGACGGCACATTGAAATGGAAATATTACAGCGGACTTATAACCGAAGTAGTAATTCCAAATATTGATTTAGAAGGCAAAATTTATGTGACAAACAATCCCGAAGGGGAACTTGTATCTATAAACCCCGATGGCACACTAAACTGGAAGGTAAAATATGATGAAGGTTTCATTCAGAAATCGCCGGTATTTTCACCGGATGGGCAAACAATTTACATTTTTGGATTTCATAATAATTTGTATGCAATAAATTTAGATGGCAGCCTTAAATGGAAATTTAATTGTGGTTTATCTCAAAAAGCCCCTGCAATTGATAATGAAGGGAACTTATACTTTTTACCGGAGGAAGTGCCGCAAAAATTATATTCCCTTAAACCGGACGGTACTATCAGGTGGGAAGTTACTTTAATAAATTCTTCATACATACCAACATATTCAGCCCCTGCAATTGATTCGGAGGGAAATATTTATATTGCGCTTGGAAGCGCTATTATGTCTTATACGTACGAGGGAGAATATAGGTGGTGGTATATAATAGGAACAAATCCTGATGAATATGATGACTTTTGGCAGCCGTTAATATGCGATTCAGAAGGAACGGTTTATGTAGGATCAACATTTGGCTATTACTACTATGCCATATCGAGCGAGGGTGAATTAAAATGGAAATTACCGCTAAATGGTTACCAGGTAGATAATACAGGCGCAATTGCTGAAGACGGCACTCTTTATTTGGGAGTTCATAAATCATCACTAGGCACAAATCAAGATAGTACATTAATAGCAATAAGAGATACAAATACAACCGCTATTCGTGAAGATAAAGAGGTTTCCGTTTCGGAATATAGGTTATATCAAAACTATCCCAACCCGTTTAATCCAAGCACCAATATAATTTATCAAATTCCACAAGAGAGCCGTGTTATAATTAAGTTGTACGATGTTTTAGGAAGAGAAATTCGAACTCTTGTTAATGAGTATAAAAATAAAGGGAGATATAATCTTGAACTTGACGGCAGCGAACTTTCAAGCGGGATTTACATTTACAGAATTACAGCAGGAGAATTTTCGGCAAGTAAGAAGTTAGTTTTGATGAAATGATATTTAAATTCTATTAACTCACCCCAACTTTTCCCCTCTCTTTTTTTATCAAGAGAGGGGAACGAGTTCTCGTAAAGAAGATAAGGTTTTCGGATTTAAACAATTATGTCCTCTCTTTGCAAGAGAGGATTAAGGTGAGTTCATAAAAAACTAAATCCGAAAACCAAATAGATGGAAGTACAATACCAGTTCGTTAAAATTTGCGCTTAACATTTGGTATTTATGTCGGGAAGTGGTTCCCGACACCCGGTTATGAGTATAAAAATAAAGGGAGATATAATCTTGAATTTGACGGCAGCGAACTCACAAGCGGGATTTACATTTACAGAATTACAGCAGGAGAATTTTCGGCAAGTAGGAAGTTAGTTTTGATGAAAGGATATTTAAATTCTATTAACTCACCCTAACTTTTCCCCTCTCATTTTTCAAGAGAGGGGAGCGAGTTCTTGTTAAGAAGAGAAGGTTTTCAGATTTATACAAATCTTTGGCGTCCTGTCTCACGCCTTACGATACAATTAAACTTAGCGTCGAGAAGTCCCGCCTACAATTGTCGGTTATGGCGAAAGAAGAGGCTGTTTTAAAAGTTGAGTTCGTATTAACCATCTGTTTCAACAGTTGGATTTAGATCCCAAGCGATTTTTGTGAAGCCATTTTAACGGTTTTCCATAATTTTGAGATACCCACTCAAAGGTCCCCGACGCTCAAGTCTAGTTCTATTAGATATGGAATTATCGATCTAAAAAGGAACGGCGTAAAGAAATTCACCGTAGAGTGTTTTAGAGATGTGCATAATTCATCAAAATTATTTGTTTTTTAATTCAGACCCATCATCGTATATTTGCAAAATACGAAAGGAGCAAATAGATGAAAAAATTTTTGAAGATTTTGTCTTATACAGTAGTAACTGTACTGGTTTTAATCGGTGGTTTTTACATGTATTTTGCGACAAGTTATCCGAATATAGATCCTCCGACTACAGAAACGGCTATACCTACGGATGCAAGACTTGCCCGCGGTGAATATCTCGCAAATCATGTTACGGTTTGTATGGACTGCCACTCAACGAGGGATTGGTCTAAATATTCCGGTCCGTTAGTTCCCGGTACTCTTGGAAAAGGAGGCGAACATTTTACCGAGGATATGGGAGGAGTACCCGGAGATATTTTTGCAAAGAACATTACCCCGGCAGCGCTTGAAGATTGGACCGACGGCGAGATAATGAGAACTATTACAAATGGCGTGAATAAGGATGGAGACGCTATTTTTCCGTTGATGCCTTATTTATCATATAATAAACTTACGCGGGAAGATCTTTTTTCGCTTGTGGCTTATTTGAGAGAATTAGAACCTATCGAAAATGAAGTTCCGGAAAGCAGTCTCAATTTTCCTATGAATTTAATTGTAAAAACCATTCCCCCAAAATCATACGAACCGTCACCCGAAATTTCCAAAACCGATTCGGTAAAATATGGCGAATATCTTACAACTATTGCCGGTTGTGCCGATTGCCACACACAACAGGACAAGGGCGAACCAATTCCGGGAAAATATTTAGCGGGCGGATTTCAATTCTTAATGCCGGGCGGTGTTGTTAAATCAGCAAATATTACTCCTGATAAGGAAACGGGAATCGGATCATGGACTAAAGAAATGTTCATTGAAAGATTCAAATTTTATGCACCCGACAGCGGAAATATAGTTTCTGTAAATCAAACCGATTTCAATACACCTATGCCGTGGACGATGTATGCCGGTATGACGATGAATGACCTCTCGGCAATTTATGATTATTTGTCCACACAAAAACCGGTTCGAAATCCCGTTGTTCGGTTTGAACCAATCAACTAAATTTTGAACATATAAACCCGGTTCAGTGTTTATATTAAAAAACAATTTATTTGATAAAGGAAAGAATGAATGACTGATTTAACTGGAAAGACAGCAACATTCGGCGCCGGATGTTTTTGGTGCGTTGAAGCAATATTTCAAAATCTTAAGGGCGTTGAAAAAGTAATCTCGGGATATTCCGGCGGAAATAAAGAGAATCCCACTTATGAAGAAGTGTGCAGCGGGTCAACCGGTCATGCCGAAGTTACGCAAATTTCCTTCAATGAGAATGAGATTTCTTTCGAAGAGCTTCTAGAAGTATTTTGGAAAACCCATGACCCGACAACACTAAACCGGCAGGGTAATGATATCGGCACACAATACCGATCGGTAATTTTTTATCACGATGAACATCAAAAAGAATTAGCGGAAGGATACAAAAAGAAACTCGACGATGCCCGAATATATGATGATCCTGTTGTAACGGAAATTTCACAGTTTGAAAAATTTTATCCGGCGGAAGATTACCACCGGAATTATTATAGCGATAATACGATGAAACCTTACTGCAGTTTTGTTATAACGCCGAAAGTTGAAAAATTTAAAAAAGTATTTTCGGAAAAACTGAAATAGAATAATCGGTGCAGTTTAAAAGGTAATCTTAATAAATGCGAAATGCTTTTGACTTTTCTTGAAAATCAATAATGCTTTACGGGTATTATTCTGTGAAGCTAATTAATTTTAAGCAGGAACCACACCCACCGCGGGGGATAAAACGGAGAATAACTAATAATAGTCGGATCACAAGGAACAAAAATCTGAAGGTACAGGGTGAAAGACATGGCATAGAGCATAGCGCAAAGCAAAGAAATATGACTTAAGAAACAAGTATCAAGTATTAAGAGACAAAAAGCAAAAACCAAATGACAAAAAACAAGTATAAAGTAGCAAGTATCAAGTAGCAAGAAATTCGCCTTCTGCGAGATCTCGCTTTGCAGACAAATTTCAAATAAATTCCAATAAACAAAAAGCAAATGACAAATAAATCTCAAATACCAAAAACCAACTAATGTTTATTGAACCTAGATAAAAAAATCAAGAAACAAATAAATCTCAAGAAACAAGTATCAGGTAGCAAGTATCAGGTAGCAAGTATCAAGTAGCAAGAAGCAAGAAGTGAAAACCAGAAACTAAAAGCTAGAACCCAGTAACCAAAATCCAGTTACAAGAAACTAGAAACCAGTAACCAGTAACCAGAGTCAAGCAACCAGTTACAAGCAACCCTTTCTACGCACCCAATGTATTAGTCATTCATCAATCAACATTCATCAATCAACATTCATCATTCATCAATAGTCAATTAAAAAAGATCAATTCCTCACTCCTTAATAACCCAATAACTCAATAACCAAACAACTACTCCTCCCAAAAAAACTGCCTCTCAGTGTAGTTCGTCCAGCGTGTTATGTTTTTTCGGAATAAATTGTATGACTCCAAAATTTTAGCACTCATTTCATCTGAGGATTCCAACTCATGTAATACTTCGTTTGTATAATTTTTAAAAACATTCATTACATCAGCGGGATATTTTTTTATTTCTATCCCGGATTCACTTTCCAATTTTTCCAAATATTCCGAATTCTTAGTCTCAAACTCACCCAGCATTTGATTGTTTATTGCAGATGCACAAACTTTCACAATTTCTTTTAAGTCATCAGGAAGCTGCTCATAAGCGTTTTTATTTACCATTAATTCCACAACCCCGGTTGGTTCAGACCAACTCGGGTAGTAGTAATATTTAGCAATTTTATGAAATCCCATTTGATAGTCATGATAAGGTCCTATCCAATCTGTTGCATCAATCACACCTCTTTCAAGATTGGTGTAAATCTCCCCGCCGGGAGAAAGTATAGAAGCAGCGCCGGCTTTAGTCACAACCTTTCCTGCTAACCCTGGTTGACGAATTTTTAATCCCTTAAAATCATCAGCCGATTTAATTTCTTTATTGTACCAGCCTCCCATTTGTCCACCCGTATTACCTGCCGGAAACGGGATAAGATTAAATTTAGAATACAACTCCTTCCATAAATCCAGACCGCCGCCATTATAAAGCCATGCATTGGTTTGCTGTGTATTCATTCCAAAAGGCACACTCGTAAACAACTGTGCTGCAGGTGCTTTTCCCGCCCAATAATATGAAGCCGAATGCCCCATTTCGGCAACTCCTTGACTTACCGCATCAAACGTTTCCAAAGCGGGAACCAATTCACCGCCTCCGTAAACGGTGATTTTTAATCTGTTATTCGACATTTTTTCAATCATTCTCGCCAATTTAACAGCGCCTTCACCCAGCAGCGGAAAATTCGGCAGCCATGCGGTAACCATTTTCCATTCATAAGTCTTTGAGTTGACAACAGCCGCGGTTCCGTCGGATTTTTTATCATTACATCCCATCATTAAAGCAGTTCCGCCAGCTGCGGCAATTGCAGTTTTTTTGATAAATTCGCGCCGCTCTATTTTAGTCATAATTTTCTCCGTTTACTTTTTCGAATTGAAAAGATGAATCAATACCGAAGACATTACCAATACACCCGTTTTTATAGTCGGCTCCGGTTCAATTGTTAAATACGGCGAATGCAGCGACGGAAATTTTTTCTTTTTTATCCTATGCTCTTCGTAAACTTTTTCGTTTACAATCCCCAAACGCAGCATGCAGATTGGAGTTCCGTCGGCGCCGTATTTTCCGAAATCTTCTCCGCCCATCTGTGGAATGATTTCAATTAGATTTTCTTTCCCTACTACATTTTCCAGCGGTTCAATTATACTTTCGAGCAACAACGGGTCATTAAATAAAGGCGGTGTGTATGCATCCTTAAAAATTAATTCGGGAAGTTTATCTTCATGCATTCCATAAGCGGATGCAATTCCATTTATTGTACGTCTTATTGATTCGATAATATGTTTATGTACTTCTTCTTTATAAGTCCGGATTGTAAGCTGCAGTTTAACCGAATCGGGAATGATGTTATGTTTTGTTCCGCCTTGAATTGATCCCACGGAAATAACAGCAGAATCGAGAGGATTAATTTCGCGGCTAACAATTTTCTGCAGCGACAAAACAATTTCCGATGCCATTACAATTGGATCGATTGTTTTATCGGGATATGCGGCATGCCCGCCGATACCGTGAACAATAATATCAATCATATCAACGCTTGCCCATGCATATCCGGGAGTGTAACCGATAGTTCCTGTTTTCAATTCCGCACCGATATGAAATGCCAGGCATGCATCAGGTTTGGGAATCATATCATACAATCCGTCATCGATCATACTCGATGCGCCGCTGCCGATCTCTTCAGCAGGCTGACCCAGCATTATCAATGTTCCGTTCCACTTATCTATATTCTCCGCCATAAACTTTGCAGTGCCGGTGAAAACCGTCATGTGTAAATCATGACCACATGCATGCATAACGGGAAGTTCTCTTCCGGATTCGTCTTTAATAATTTTTGTGCTCTTATAAGGAAGACCGGTTTTTTCTTTAATCGGAAGCGCATCCAAATCCGTGCGGTAAAGGTAAACATTCCCATCGCCATTTTTCAATACTGCGGCAAATCCGTTCCCGCCGATTTTCTTGTGAACATCGTAACCGAATGCTTCAAGGTTGCCGGTTATAGTTTCAGCCGTCTCAATCTCATTTTTTGAGATTTCGGGATTTTGATGAAGATGTTCGTAAAGTTCTACTAATTGATTAATTGTTTCGGCAGATAATTGGTTAACGGTAGAAGTCATAAAGCCTTTCAAATGATTTTCTTAAATTGATTTGTGAATATAGGAATTTCCTGAAAAACAGTTTGGAGTTTGTTGACTGCAAGCATCCGAGATCGAAATGACTCAAATACAGTATTGATTAAACTAATGCTAATCACTAAATTTCAAAAAATTCTGTATGATAAAGTAAGTACCGTTTTCAAAGATGTTAAATCAATATTTATTTTTAATCATATCCATTAAATAAATGAAAAAAAACAAATCGAAGAAAACGCAAAAAAATTCTGAAATGCTCGCCGAATATGATTTTAGTAAAGGCGTCACAGGGAAATATTCGAAGCGATATGATGAAGGAACCAATGTAGTTGTAATTGAACCGGATGTTGCAAAGTATTTCCCAGATCATGATTCGGTAAATGATGCTTTGCGTTCACTTGCGAAAATTATAAAGAAGCAAAAGAAAACAGCATAAATTGAGGGCGATATTCTTTTTTACATTAACCCAGATTTTCCATTGGAAAATCTGCCCTTCGGGCCGACAATTTGTAAGTTGAGAAATATCAAATACTTAGCCATATAGAAATTTTGGAATTCGTTATTTGAGTAAAATATTTTTCTTACAAATTGTCGGGGTT
>JAIOZI010000047.1 GCA_021740785.1 Melioribacteraceae bacterium | reverse complement strand
GAAGCCAAACAAATTTATGATGCAGCTCTATGTAAAGAGACTCAAAAAGCAGTCAAAAAATATGTAGTGTACCACTGAAATCTTTAAGTGGTTGTTTTTACACAACTTATACCCCCGATTTGCCAAGTTGGGTTAAAATGTTTTTGAACCCCGATAGGGGTTCAATGTGATTAGCCTAAATTGAGAAAGAAAACACAACCACGGAGTGGTTGAATATGAAAGAACATGTTCAACCCTGCTGGGGGTTGTTTTAATCAAATTACATACATTCTCTGTGCACGTTCAATCCCTCCGGGATTTTATGTCGAGAAGAAGCATTGTTTAAAAACCAAAAGTCTCATTATCGAATAAGATTTATATTAGTATGATATTGTCGTAGACTTCGACCATAGTCGAGTTGCTCAGTTCAATTCTTAAGTTGACAGCATTGCGCTATAAGTCAGCTACGGTGGGCAGGCCCGTCTCTACCTATCCGTAGACAGGTTCGTCAAAAACCGACTTCGCCGTGGCAGGCCCGTCTCTACCTATCCGTAGACAGGTTCGTCAAAAACCGACTTCGCCGTGGCAGGCAGAAACCAGAAGCCAGAAGCCAGAAGCCAGTGACAAGAAACTAGTAACCAGTAACCAGTAACAAGAAACCAGAAATCCGCCTTTGACTAGATCTCGCTTTGCGGACAAACTTCAAATAAATATCAAACAACAATTTATTTAGTTACCATAGTGAAAACTCCATCCCAATCGTCTCCCGGTGGGTTTTCTACATAAAACTTGCATCTATCCGCGTAGACTTTTGACGGACTATCTTTCAATTCACTGGAATGACATTTTTCAAAGTATGAAGTTGCTTCGTTAAAATTCCGCTTCTTATAAAGTTCTAGTCCTTTGAAGTAACATTCCAGGGCACCAATAAACTCAGCCGATTTCGGATCGGTTATTAGTCCAATCAATTCATAAACTGTGGTTGGAGTCGTCCTCCCTTTTACACGAATAATATCCAGTTCCCGGCAATAAATTTTATCATTAACTTGAAAATAGGTAGAATCACTAATCATCATTAAAGTACCGTACTGTTTATTAGCGCCTTCCAATCTTGATGCCAGATTTACATTATCACCCATCACCGTGTAATTGAATCGTTTTGTGCTGCCGATATTACCAACAACAACCTCGCCCGAATTAATACCAATTCTTGCAGATAATTTTGGGATACCTTGTTTCTCCCATTCGGCATTTAATTCGGTTAACCGTTCCTGCGTTAACAATGCCGAGTAACATGCTTTGTATGCGTGATCCTCAATACAGATAGGAGCTCCCCAGAATGCCATTATTGCATCACCGATATATTTATCAAGTGTGCCGCCTTGATGAATTATTATATCGGTTAATTCACCAAGATATTCATTCATAATTCTTACAAGTTCTTCAGCGCTCATCTTCTCCGAAACACTTGAAAACCCCGCGATATCGGAAAAGAAGATAGATAAATCTTTGTTCTCACCACCCAATCTCATCTTATCCGGATCTGTGATTAACTCATCTACAAATTCGCCGCTGACGTATTGACTGAACATTCCCTTAATCATTGTACTTTGCTGACGGGCTGAAATAAAATGATAAGCAGTACTGCTGAAGTATCCGAGTACAATAGCAATTGCCGGAGCAACAATGGATATTACAAAACTGTCTGATATAAAAAAGTAAAATGATGATTCATAAATTAAGTAGATCAATCCGGCTGCAATTATAATGTTAATTAGCTCAAGAAGATAGCCTCTCAGTTTGAGACGCTTTATCATAGAAGAGATAAAAAACATTAGAAGAGTGAGAAAAATAACTTCAATTATTTTTGATGTTTCAGTTTGTTTTTTAAGAAAATCCTGACGTATAACATTCTCAATTGCATTAGCATGATAAAAAACGCCATACATCAGGTTATCGCCTGATCTCTGTCCGCGTGAAATTGAAACCGGAATAATATCACGATCTTCCGGTAACGTGGAACCGACAAGTACAATTTTATCTTTGAAATTTTTCTGATAATTCGGATCATCCCATGAATCTAAATCAACTCCATAATCAATATCATCAACAGTTTTAAACTCGTTATCATCAATAACATTTATGAATTTATAATTCGGAAAGGTGTTGTCTTTATCGATTCCATAAAAATTAACCAGCATGTTTTGGGCATCATACCTGGGAATTTTTATATTGCCAAGAAAAAAATTTTCTTCCTCTATCTCAACAGTATAATCGGTCGGTAAACCGTAATACTTGTTCAACACCGCAAAACCAAATGAGGGGACTCTCTTTTCCGTCACTTCATAATATGCAAAAGGGTAATACCGGCGAACAACGCCGTCATTATCAGTGAAAGTATTTACTAGTCCTACCGAACTATCCGCATCAAAAAATAAATTCCCAAAATTTTCCTTTGGATTTGTATACTTCCCCTTCCCGGATTCTTCAATTTTTTCTCTTCGTATCGTTCCGCCAACCACAACATTTCCATACTTGCGGATTGCATTCATAAACAAAGAATCATTTAGAGGACTAAATTGGTCTTCGTAAGACATCACAACGTCTATCCCGATAGCTCTTACACCCGCTTCGTTAAGATTCTCAACCAATTTTGCAAATACTGATCTAGGCCACGGCCAATTATTGTAAGGTGAAGGAATTTGATTGAATGATTCTTGATTTATTTCAACTATTACAACGTGGGAAGAATCTCCCAACGGCCGTTCTCCCCTTGCGAGAAAACGGTCGTCGAGTAAATTTAATTCGAGTTCTTTAAGAGGTGAAAGAGTAAAAAATATTTCCTGTGTTATTAACAACACAATTACTGCAGTTAGTAAAGCAATACCGCTCTCTATTAGGCTTTCTCTCTTCGGTCTTTTTGAAAGAGCCATTTGTTAAATATTATATCGTGTCGTTAAACCAATAATTGAATTACTACCGGCTCCGCTGATACTATAAAATCGCACCTGCATAATGAGACTTAAATTCTGCATAACATCGTAAGAACCGATTAAGTCGATTGCCTGTCTTTCGAAATCACCGAAACTCGGGCTGTAAGTTCCTGTTAAGGTTAATTTATCTTCCAGCATTTTATATTTAGCGCCCAGCGACAGCATTACATAATCATAAGGAATTGTTGAGATTTCACTTGAGAAATATGAAAATGTAAAGTAGCTTGTCAATTGCCTGTTCCAGGGGCTGGTAATATTCAAAGCAGCGGAAGTTGTTTTATTATCTGCATTGTTTATCGAATTATCATCTCTTGAGGAAGTTGAAAAATTTAATGAAGTATTATGTTTTACACCAAGCATAACATCATAAGATATTTGAGTTAGGAATCGATTTGTTGCATCATCGACAATAAAATCCACATTATTTGTATCAGCCATACTCAATCCATTATCGTTCTGATAACGTGTATACCCGATCGTTAAGTTTGGAAAATCGATTCTCGGGAAATAAGAAACACTGGTATTGATAGTTTGAGAAGTAGTTGTTGCAATTTTTGTGTTTTGAAGATTGTCCTTCAGGCTCTCAAAACCGAGTGATACAAAGACCTGGTTGTCAATAAGCCTTAAACGATCCCGCAAATTAATACCTGCAACGTCTGTTCTTATAAAAGACTGACCGAATGATTTATAATCATTTCCACGGTAGAGATATTTTGCACTCAATCTATTGTTAAAATAATTTAATGATAATTCAGCTTCACTGGCAAGTGTTGATAACTCCTGAGGATTGAGGGGCTTTAAGTATTGGTTGACAGTTATAAACGGACTGATAACATCGCGCAGGGATCTGACATCATCGGGGCTTACATCAAAAAATCCGTCTGTACCGAATACTGCATCAATTTCGGCATCCGACAGTTCTCCCTCTGAAATATCACTGTTAAAAATACTAACGGCTGCTTCACCTCTTATTTGAATTCTCCTGTTGTCTAGATTAAGTTTGAGATCAGTGCCGACAACAGCATTTTCCTGCGGTGAACCTCCAAATTCGATCGACTGATAATCATCGCCGGAATGCAGATATGAAAAACCTATCTGAAATGTTTCGCCGGAACCGAAAGAAGGACGAAGGGCAAACAGATTTCTATTATACGTTCCAAGATTGGCTCTCGCAAAAGGTTGTCCGTATTTAGCTGAATCGATCTCAATTACGTTAGAACCAAGAGGAGCTGTCGCTCTTGAAAAATATTCCAAAATGTTTCCTTCAACATCTCTTCTTACTTGCCCAAAACTTGCCTGTACATTAAAAAAGCCTAAATTTACAGCGCCTGAAATACCGCGGATTCGTTTACCGTTCATAATCAATTTTGGGAATGTTGGGTAGTTATCCCCAATTTGCAAATTCATCCAACTGCTTCTGATTTTTGCTGTGTATCTGTTTTGCGGTTGCAGATAAACTTTTTCTTCGGATGTGACATAAACATCTGCATCAAATTTCCAATCGGAGTAATCACCGTTGAAATTCAACCGGAGATTATTATACCAAGTTGATTGATCATTGTATCTTTCATTACGGGATTCACCCTTAACGCTGCCGGTGTAATTGAATCTAGCCGCATAAAAATCACTTCCGGTCCCGGGGGTAACTGTAAATCCTTTTGAAACCGAATGGTAGAGGTTACCATCCTTATCAAAAAGCTCTATCTTTAGATTCTGTGCACCGAGACCAACAGTAGAAGGAAGATTTTCACCGCTGACTAAAATTAAATCGTCAGCAAATAATGCGGACGATGTTATATCAATATTATTCAAATAAATTTTAGTCTTTGACTTATCAACGGAATCAGAAGTTTTCAATAGTGAAAGTGATATGAAAAGTTCATCCTGCCCTACCGGTTCATCAGGCAGCGGCGACATTATAATAACTTCTTCATCCTTGGGTGAAATTGTAACAACATTTGCTTGAAGCGGCGGAGCAGTATCAGGCGCTCCCGGTGGATGTGTTGAAAACGAACCGTCTGCTAATTCAATAAGAATATAAAATTCTATATACGGAAGTATAACATCATCTCCGGGAATGGTTGCTGTTGCAGTCATACCAAGCAAATCCATTTCAATTTTTTCGAAATCACTCTGACCATAAGGTCTGTAAACTACAAGTATCTCGCCAATATTAGAGGACTGAACCAATTCAACCGATATGTAGAATGGCTGACCATCCTTTGCATCACCAGTTTTAACCGATGAGATATACTCTGAGACCTGCGCAAACAAACTTGATGCAAAGAGCATCAAAATACTTATGAATAAAACAACTGATAAGTTTCTTTTAAAAATATTCATTTCCGCTCTCTTAGTTTTATTAGTATTCTGGAACTAATTTTTTCCCCTTTAAAAATATTATTTACCTTCAGGAATATACTCAATCTCTATTGTTCCGTTTTCTGTTTTTATTCTAATCTTTTTTGTATCAACATTTTTTAATTGCTGCATTTGTTTCTTCTTATTCTCTTCAGTTTGTGTGATGTTAAGATTTCCATTCGGATCAACAAATGCTGTTTCCCCGGCGCCTATAGACCCTGACTGCTTTGTGCCGAGTTTTGATAATACTTCAATTGCACCCGACTCACAAGAGAGCGAAGAAGAAAGATTTGACATTACTTCGAGCAAACCGCTGGTTCCGCGAATTGAGGCAACCATCGTTGGCGTGGTAAACTTAAACTCCTCATCTTCCGATTGTTTTTTTACATCGAAGCTCACCTTGCCTTCATCAACATATGTATTTTTGTCTAATTTGTCCTCGGATTTATCACCATAGATAGTAATCTCAGATTTTTCTCTTACGCGTATAATTGAACCGTCTAAATAAGTGATTAGAGCTAATGACCGCGTGCCTGTTCTTATCACATCTTGATCTTTTAGCGTGAGCCCGCTCTTTGCTTCAACCCAATCTGAGTCGCCGGATTTAAAAGTGACATCCTTTACAACCTTATTAACAACGCCTATTGGAGTATCCGCCGGTTTAAGGAGCAAACCTAAAAAACTAAAAGAAAGAAGGATAGCAATGAAACTTAATAACGAAAAATAATTGTTTTTACTACTCATTTTTATTTCCTCAATATTTATAATTGCTTAATCATTTGAAAATTTTATATTAACTACAGCATCCGGGTTGGTTTTAAGATAAATCATTGTCTGTTCAAGTTGCGCCAAATTAACCGGCATGCCGTCAATCATAATGCTTTCAATATTACCGAGATTTTCTGGAAGATTAATATCCAAGTCCGTTAATGCATCAACAAGCGCTTGAACATTGCTTGATAATTGATTTGTAAATTGATTGGCAGGATCATATAAATAAAAATTAATTATTTCAGAACTAAGTTCAGAGTCTCCGGTGCCGCTCAATCCCGGAACAACTGCGCTAACCTGCAGAACTATTTCCTGTCCGGGCGCCCATTCACGACTGAGAATTGTCCTAAGATTAACTGTTGTCGTATTTCCAACATCTCTACTATCAATAATAGGGCTGCCGAAATCCAAAGCTTCTTCCAGTGATTGCGAAGGATTGCTCCTGACATTTGCTCTTACAATATATGATGACGCGCCAATCACTTCATCCCATTCAGCAATTACAGCCCCAACACCCTGAAAAGATGCAGTCTCGGGCGATCTGATTATTAGGGTTTGCGCCGGATTTGTAAATACTAAATCTTTGTCAGCACTTGCCAATACATTTCCGCTTGCATCCAAGAGCTGTACTGTAAGCAAATATCTACCGGTTGGTTTACCGCGTCTTATGTTTTCTTCGATGGCATCATCATCGGGAGTATCGGTTTCAAGTATTGGAATTTTACTACCTAAATCATCATTATAGACTGTTCTTGACCCGTTAACGGTAAAATTCTCTGTTGTGAATACAAATATATCAGTATAATTAGAGCCTGTTCCGTCACTAGACCAACCGGCGCTTCCCCTAAGTTTGTATTCTCCGTTCCCTGTGATTGAAGCATAGAACATCCTAGGGGCGCCTTCCAGGCTGTTTGCCATTGCAAATGCTGCGAAAGGTATTTCCGGGAGCGGTTCTATTACTGTCATTGTTATGTTTTGTGCATTGATCATTAACGGCAGACAAAGAATTACGACCAATGTTGATACGATTAATTTAAGCCTTTTCATAGCTTCTCCTTTATATAATTTTTTGAAATTTTTCGATCCCCGCAGTAATATATACTTATTTGAAACATCAAATATTGCACCCCGTCAAGTTATTCCTATTCTGTGAATTCTATCACAGATTTAACAAAATCACTCTCTTTTATAATTTGGATATTCCCGTTCTCTTCAATGTTAATTTTGTTGGCGTAATCAATTTTACTTTGGTAAGCATTCAACCGGATACTGCTGATTATATCTCCGATAATTAAATAATCAGTATCCATGCGAATATTTTTAATAACTTTTCCACCGTTCTTCCTTATAGTATTCCTTGCATTTCTTCTCGTAGTGTAACGCATTTTACCGAGCAGCACAAAATTCTTCCCTTTAAAATCAATTGAAGGTTTCTCTGTAAATTTAACATCAACCTCCGAACGGGATTCATCCTTTGCACTTATAACTCTAAGAAATTTTAATAACTGTTGTCTTTCTTCATTGGTTACAACACCATCTTCCATTATATCATTAAAGAGATCTTTTAAATCTTTTAAAGGATAGCCCACCAGTAAGTCATCATTCAAAGAAAGCCATCGTTTTAGTTGGAATATTTCCATACCATCGACACGTCCGTCATAAATTATTCCGGCGGCAATCTTCTGAAGATCCACCAAAGCTTTCTTTACACGCGGAGAAATCTTTGAGCTTTGCTGTGCGTTATTTGAAGAGTTGGTTTCTGACATTCTAAATATTGTCCCTAAGCCCCTGAAAAAGTTAAGTATTTCAATTCACTTTTCCGATCAATAATTTACGAAATAAAATACGCAATTATATGAAATAAATCACATCAGAGATAGAATATCTTAATTTGTTGTAAGAATTATTAATTAGAGTAAATTTAATACCTTAATCCGTCAGTAACATAATAAATAAAATTGATATTTGAAATCCCTCTTTTAGAGTGAGAGAATTTAATATCATCCGCAGATTTTATTGCTGCAAAGATTACTCAATCCCATTACAATGAATTAAAATTAGTAATCAATTCATGAGAACTCAAATTCGGATTCGATTAGAACAAATGAAATATTCATTTAGTTATTTAGCTACATTGGTGAATAATTATGGACACAGAAGGAGAATGAAAACGAATCAATTTTTTAATGATACAGAAATTGAATCTCCCATATCATAATAAAATGTGAGCCGCTGTGAATTTTCTTGAAATTGCAAATCAACCTGAGTAATTTGATTATATATAACTATAGCAATTACTGTTGTTTATTTTTGCTTATATCAAATCCGGAGAAATTATGAAATCGAATATTTTGAAAATTTTCTTTGTTGCTAATCTAATATTATGTTTGAATTTGCAAGCGCAATTCGGATCAAGAAAAGAAGTAAAAATACCCGACATACTGGGAATGAAAACGCTAAAATGCGATTTCCACATGCACACAATTTTTTCAGATGGAAATGTTTGGCCGACAATTAGACCCGAAGAAGCATGGCGCGAAGGTTTGGATGTAATCGCAATAACCGATCATATCGAATACCAACCGCATAAAAACGATGTTCCAACTAATCATAACCGCGCTTATGAACTGGCAAAAAACAAGGCTGAAGAATTAGGTTTAACCATAATCAAAGGTTCGGAAATTACACGCAGCATGCCGCCGGGACACATGAATGCAATCTTCATAAATGATGCGAGTAAACTCGATACTGAAAATTGGAAGGACGCAGTTTTAGAAGCCAAGAATCAAGGCGCCTTTGTATTTTGGAATCATCCCGGGTGGCGTGGACAACAAAAAGACGGAATTGCAAGATGGTACGATGAACATACTTACTTATTTGAAAATGAAATTGCCTTTGGAATTGAGGTAGTGAATGAAGATGAATTTTATCCCGAAGTACTGCAGTGGTGCATTGATAAAAATTTAACAATGCTTTCTAATTCTGATGTTCACCATCCCACTAATATAGTTTACGATGTTACTTCTGGCGAACACCGTCCAATGACTCTTGTCTTCGCACCTGATAATTCTTATGAATCAATAAAAGATGCATTGATAAATCACCGCACTGTATGTTATACAAAAGATTTGCTTATTGGCAATGAAGAATACCTCACTGAAATTTTTTCAAACTCAATCGAAATTTTCAATGATGATTTTGAAATTTCAGGTAAAGACGGGAAAAATATTCAAATAAAAAATAATTCTGATATTCCTTATAAAATGAAATTAATCTCAAAGCCGGATAATCTTGAAGTAGCCGAGCAATTTACATGTTATGCAAATAGAACAGTATTACTGTATGTAAAAAATGTGGATGAAGAAATTGTTGGACAAAAGGATTATGAATTAAAATACTATGTGGAAAATTTAATTACGTCTCCCGGGAAAGCCGCTGAGGCAGTTATAAACGTAAAAATAAATCACAGTAGTTCTCAAAAGTGACGGCAAGTTTTGAGTAAATTTATTTGAGAAAGTCGTATTCAATTTATCTGACGATATTTTAAGAATTTATTTTTACGGGCTGTCTGAATAGATAATGTAAACCTTGTAATTATTGTTCTGTATTTTATTAACATCTGGAGGAGGAATGATATGAATTTTCCACCCGGGAAATATCATAAACCTGTAATGGAAACACGATGCTTCATGTGTCTTGTAATTAAATCTACTTCCGGAATTGCGGAAAAATTACAATATGATAAATACTATGAATTTATTAATAATTTTTTCTCCGACATTGCTAAACCGATTTCCGATAGCAATGGCGGGGTTTATAAATTTACCAATGAAGAATTAATCGTTTCTTGGAAAGTTACTGAAAATCGTATCCCGATTGATTGCTTGAATTGTTTCTTTGATATTAAAGATGTCATTAATAACAAGCTGGAAAGGTATAAAGAAAAATTCGGCGTTTACCCGGAATTTACGGCAGGTTATCATATGGGAAAAGTAATAGCCGGGAAAATCGGATTTGATAAAAAGGAAATCGTATTTAGTGGTGACGCTCTCAAACATACAAGAAGTATCTTGAACGAATGTAAAAAATATAATACGGAAATTTTAATCTCCGAAGATTTGATAAACCTAACAAATATCCCGCGTGAATTTAATATTTCTGAAATTGGTAGTATTATGCTTCGAGGTTTAAACCGGGCATTAAAAATATTTACATTAGATAAAAATCCGAATTAAGCTGTTAATCCGGTTAAAGGTTTGATAAGTTTCAAATAATTAGAGGGGCTCTTCAGTAAAGTAGAATATTTTCTATTACCTGCAAATACATCTGTCATTATTTCAGAAAATTGCTGCCCGTATTTTTTCAGCAAGAATTTTCTAACCGCAGGATGATTATAGAAAAGCTTAGCAAGGAATGCCGAGTATTTTAATTCAATTAATATATCGTCTTTTATTTTATTGCGATAACTTAACTGGATAGAATCAACATTTAATTCTCCTTCAATTATACTTTGTGCAGCAAATTTACCGCTCAAAATTGCATTCCCGATTCCTTCACCCGTCAGCGGATCAACAAATCCCGCAGCATCACCCGTTAATAATATTCTCTTTGTTGAAATGTTACCGTATTTTGTAATAAACGGAATTACAAAACCATGCTTATGAATTTTCAAAATATTCAACGAAAGTTTCTTAGCATATTCATCAAAAAGTTTATTCAAATTTTCTTGGTTGGATTTATACGCTATTACACCCACTGATAAGTGATCTCGTTTCGGGAAAGTCCAACCGTAACCATGATCGAAAAACCCCAAATCAAATCGTGCAATTTCAGTTCTATAATTTGAATCCGCGGTTTCAATTTCAGCTTCTACTGCAGGCAGACATTTTATATTTTGCCTGTTGCCTAATACTTTCGAGGAAATTCCATAAACACCGTCGGCTCCTATCACAAAGCCAGCATTGTAATTTCCATGTTCGGTTTCTACTCTTACATTTTTCTCCTCTTCCTCAATATCTAAAACTTTACAATCATCAAAGATCCCGGCGCCATTTTCTACGGCAGAGCGCACAAGATAATTATCAAATTCTTCTCTTAAAATCATTGTAATTATCGGAAGAGAATCGCGGACAATAAATTCGGAATTATTTTGATGATCGAAAATCGATACTTCAAAATATTCGCGGTGAATAACTTTTTGTATGTTCACCGGTAAATAGTTTCTAGCCCTATTAACGAGCCCGCCGCCGCATGTTTTGTGTCTGGGTAATTTCTCACGCTCAATAATTAGAGTATCAATTCCGGCTTTTGCCAGTAAGATTGCCGCAACCGAGCCTGAAGGTCCACTGCCAATTACGATTACCTCAAAATCATTCTTCATTCTTTAATTTCATCACAAATGATTGAAATCAATTTACCGATTCCGTTTTTTCTATTAACCTTCTTTATAGGTGATTCATTCAAGCACGTTTGTCTAATATAATTGATACGATCAATATTTGTCTTTTTAGCATCACAAAATTTTTCGGTGGCGCAATAAAGAACAGCAGTTTTTAGAGTTATACTTTTTGTTCGAATTGTATTCACCGAATACCTTCCGGGATGAAGATGAATGAAGTAGTTAAGATCATCGCTAAGCCTCAAAATCCAAGAGGAATTATCGTTAATAATAATTGTTTTGTAATCTTTTTTACCGCAGTTCAACCATGAAATAAATTCTTCCCGGTTCTTCAATACGGATGAGGGTATGCTGATTTTAATTTGATTAATAATTTTGCTCACCGGTTGTTTTCCAACATAGAGATCGAGTACAGAATCACCGGTGTGAATTAATTCGGAATTTAAATCGCCAAGTTCTTTTTCTCCCCTTCTAACTGTTGCTATTACATCAACAATATATATCAAATGATGTTTTATTGCGTTGTACCGGAACGGGATTTCAATTTCACTGTGCATAAAACATCATAATATTAGTCAATTAATTTTTTTCTTTAATTTAGATGACTTAATTCGCTCAGCTAAAAAAGTATCGAACATCCATGAACATGTAAGGAATAATAGCAGTAAATACCAATGCCCTGTTTGTTTATCGTAATCCGTTACGAATATAAAAAATGTTAATAAAACAAATAAGAGTGAATTGATTACTCTTATTGAATATTGATATGTTAGTTTCATAAGTGCTCCCATAATTATTTCAAGATTAACCTGAAAAGGAAAACACTTGCTGCATCGGTAAGTATGGGTTGGGGTTTTACCTAACCTTTGCCTATCTTATCAGACAAGGTCCATTTTCGAACGTCCGAAATTAATTAACGAACCATAACAAAACAAATTAAATAATTGTTAGAATTAAAAAATCATTTTGTAGTTCAACCTTTCAGCAATTCCGGTTTGGATTTATAAATATTATAAATCAATTCACCGAAAAGGGTATTTGCCCATGCAAACCAACTGCGCGTATAGTTTGCAGGATCATCTTTATGAAATGATTCATGCATAAATCCTGTTCCAGCATCTGTATTACTCAGCAATTCAATACAATATTTTATTTCGTCATCATTACTACTCGTTAGTGTGCGCATCGTGATTGACATGTGCCAGATCATATCTAGACCGATATGCGGACCTCCGATACCTTCTGCAAATTTCCCTTTGAAAAAGTAAGGGTTGTTTTTACTCAGTATAAAATTCCGGGTGTTCTTATAAACATCATCCTCCCTTTCTAAAATTCCGAGATAAGGAAGTGACAATAAACTCGGCACATTCGCATCATCCATAAACAACCGGTTTCCGAATCCATCAACTTCATAAGCAAATACTTTTCCAAAATCCAAATGCTCAACTACTGCATATTTATAAACCGCTGTTCCAACTTCATCCGCTAATGCTTTTAAATCTGAGGCAAATAATTTATCATCAATAACTGATGTAAATATTTCGGCTAAATCTCTCAGCGATTTTACAGCGAACAGATTCGAAGGAATTAAAAACGGGTAGATTGTTGAATCATCGGAGGGACGAAATGCAGAACAGATTAAACCAACCGGGTTAATAGGATTTCCAAAACCTCCCAGTGCCTGTGTATCGTAGGGAACTGTAGACTTTCTTAAAAATGAATAAGGACCTTTATTTTCTTTACGCTGCTGCTCCTTGAATGTTTGAAAGACCAGCTTCATCGCTTTGATCCAATTAGAATCAAAATAGGAAATATCACCGGTCTCTTTCCAAAATCCGTATGAAAGTCTGATGGGATAACAAAGTGAATCAATCTCCCATTTCCTTTCATGAAGATCAGGCTTCATACCTGTGATATCACTCTCCCAGCCGCTCCCTTCATTCGAAAAATTGAAAGCATTTGCGTATGGATCAATCAATATACATTTCACTTGACGATTAATAACTCCGGCAATCAATTCTTTTAATTTATCATCGCTGCTGCAAACCTGTAAATACGGATAAACCTGTGCTGAAGAATCGCGCAGCCACATCGCTTCAATATCGCCGGTTATTACAAACGTATCGGGCTTACCATCAATGTAACTAAACTTTACAGTCGTATCCAGGGTGTTTGGAAAACAGTTTTCGAATAATGATGCAAGCTTTTCATTCTTTACATTTTCCTTCACTTCAAGGATAGCTTTTTCAATTGCTTCGCTGGTAAAATTTCTTTTATTAAGAGGCGGTCGTTTATTTGAATCAATCATTTTGGTAATCATGCTCCCTTTGATATTAAAAAATAATCCGGATGCAATTACTGATGTAGATTTTAAGAAAGTTCTTCGGTCGATCATATATTTACTTTTTCGTATTAAGAAAGTGAAACAACGGAAGAAATATAATTAGAAAAATTCAAACATATTTGGACTGTAGAACTAAGAATCTTTAAAATGACAACTGCATCTAATTATAAAAATCGGAAGCTAATTATGGAAACGATCGGCGGAAGAGTAACTGCAAATAATAGATATTTACGTTTATGTTTTTGCATCAGGAATGAGACCTAACAGAGAATTGATTGATAAATTGGAGAAGAGAAATGAAAATAGTTATTGGTTCAGATGGGAATACATTGGAAAGTAAAGTTTCAAAAAGATTCGGACATGCAAATTACTACCTAATCTATGATACGGTCTGCAATGAATTGGAAATCAGAAAGAATGATGACGACAATCACACACATAAAATTTTATATGAATTGTTAGATTACGGAACAGACGTATTCATTACCGGTAATATTGGTCCGCACGCATTTGAAATCATAAATACCAAGCAAACTAAGATTTGTTTAGCCCGAAGCATGACGGCAGCCGATGCAATTGAATCATATAATAATAACTCACTAAAACAATTAACCGAACCGACTGTGAAAAAGAGTATCGGACATATTTCGGACAAATAAAACTTCCGGTGAAACTAAAACGCAATTTCTCAGGATTTATCTGGCATGCTTTCTGGCTGGCGCTTGCCGAAACATTTGCAGAGAAGAATACAATACTTCCCGGTTTAATACTAATCGCAGGCGGCACCCAGGTTGATATCGGAATACTCACCTCAATAATGATCGGTGTACCACTGATTTCCCAAATTCTTTTCGCGGGATATTTGATCAACAAAACTCATAAAAAGAGATACTTGCTTTTAGGAATCTACCTAAGAGTATTTGCATTTACCGGTATTGGATTTTCAATTTTTCATTTCAACAGTTTTGCTCCTCAGACATTTATAATGATTGTATTCACCGGGATGATTTTATTTTCATTAAGCGGTGCTTTTGCCGGTATCTCATATACCGATATTGTCGGCAAGAGTTTTCATTCAGCCGAAAGAAAATACTTTTTTGTAATTCGTCAAGTACTAACTAGTGTAGGTATTTTAATTTCAGCTCTGCTTGTTACATTGATACTCAAAAAAATGAGTTACCCGCAAAACTATCAAGCGGCATTTTTTTCTGCCGGTGCAATGCTGTTTGTTGCATCAATCGGATTTAGTTTCCTGCGGGAGAAAGCATCCGAGACATCAGATAATTTCAAAAACTTATTTTCCGTTATAAAGCATATTCCATCTGAGATAAAAAAGAATCTCAATCTAAAATATTATATGATCATTACGAATTTGGAAGGTTTTACATTTGTTTTGATTCCCTTCTACGTTGGTTTTATAAATAGCAAATATTCACTAACATCCGAAGACATTGCAAATTTTCTCCTTGCCCAAATAATCGGGATGGTCCTCTCAAATCTGTTTTGGAAAAAACTGGTGCAAAAGTATGCATTCATCGGAATGTTGAAAACAACAATCATTCTGCTTGGGTTGCTTCCGCTCATTGCATTATCTCTTCAATTATTCGACATGCATTTTTTGTACTACGGATTGTTTATTTTATCAGGCGCCGCGATCAGTGCGAAGAAAATTTATCAAGATGGGATAATTATTGAGATATCAAACGAATCAAATCGTCCTCTCTATTCAGGCATATACGGCTCACTTAATATTACCTCTGCAGTCTTCCCCTTGCTGCTCGGATTGATATTGGAGAGCTCGGGTTATTTTATCGTCTTTATATCGTTATCCCTTTTATCGATGACCTCACTGTTTTTCGTCAATAAAATGAACTGTAACACAAATACCCCGGTCACCTGAAAACATGCAAACTAAAATTGATCTAGACAAATAGTTAGGATTATACGATATTGATAATGCTATTCCTCAGTTTTGTTGATGAAGAATTTAATTCCGTATTCAGGATTCATTCTCGAATCGCTTCCTAATTCTTCTAAAGTAGAGTGATAACCTTGCTAAGGAGAAACATAGATGAAGCAATTTAAAATCACCGTTCCGAACAACATTTCTTATCTTCCAATAGTTTTAGAGTGTACAAAAAAGATAGCGAAGAAAATGGATTATAATCCCCACGATATTTCACAGATTGAACTAGCAACAGAGGAATCTATCACAAATGTAATTGAGCATGCATTTGAAGAAGATGAAGATGCAGATTTCCAAGTTATCTATGATGAAAAACCACTCGGTTTAAACATAATCATCAAGGAGAAAGGCATTCCGTTTGATCCCGCATTAATTCCCGAATTCAATGCATCAGCAGTTTCAAATGAATATGAAGCAAAAGGATTGGGGACTTATCTTGTAAGAAACTTAATTGATGAAGTGAAATTTTTAAATCTCGGTAAAGAAGGTAAAGAAACTCATCTATTTAAATATATCAATAACCACAATATAGAACAGTTGATGGATAATGATGAACGAGCATTAGCCGAGAAAGAAAAGAAAGAAGAAGTTCTGCCAAAGGGATCAGTAAAGTATTCTATTCGCAGAATGAAGCCGGAAGAAGCTGTTGAAGTTTCGAAAGGCGCATACAGTTCTTACGGTTATTCATACGTACTTGAGCATATTTATTTTCCCGAAAGAGTGCGTGAAATGAATCTCTCTGATGAATTAATTTCATTCGTTGCGGTAGCCGGTAATGAAGTGATTGCACATGCAGCGCTGGAAATGGAAGAGGCGGATAAGTCGGTGCCGCAGCTTGGCGTTGCATTTACTAAACCTAAATTCCGGGGACAAGGATGTTTGAACGAACTTGCATCCGCAATTATGGAAGATGCCTTCAGAAGAAATCTTACAGGTGTATATGCACGGGGAATTACAACTCATCCATACTCTCAAAAATCTTGTCACAAATTTTCGATGAAAGATTGCTGCATATTACTTTCAAGCGGACCGGAACGTGAATACAAAGGAATAGTTGGAAAACCTCAGCGGGAAAGTGTAGTATTAATTTTCCGCTACCTGCACCCGCCTGAATCGTTAAAGCTGTTTGCACCGGCGCAGCATGAATCGATTATCGAGAAAATTTATAATCACCTCGGCGTAGAGGTAAATTTCATTCAGAAAAGTGACTTTGAAAATGAACTGCCTCTCGAAGCAACAATCATTATCAACACTGAACCGCATAACCAGGTAGGCAAAATTCGTGTGCAAAAGTACGGTAAAAATGTTATTAATAAGGTTGAATCAATTTTAAAAGACTTATGTATGGATCGAATGGAGACAATCTATTTGTTTCTCAATTTGCATTCACCGGGCACACAAAAATTTGTTAACGATTTTGAAAAACTAGGATTTTTCTTCGCAGGTATTCTTCCAGGCTCCGAAGGAAACGACCAGTTGATTCTACAGTATCTTAACAATTATAAAATCGATTTTGATAAACTCCAGATTGCCGGTGATATGGCGAAGGAAATTTTAGGGTACATCAAAGGATGTCAGAAGTAAAAAGTTATATAAATCGTGACTTACATTATGGTTGTTTATTCAGTTATCGTTTAAAGACCGGGTGATTTATGTCAACCGGTTTTTTATTCAATCAATTCATGATTTTCTTTTGTTTGATTCTTTTTGTTTCATGTTCGCAAAAAAAGAACAACTCACAGATTGAAAAATCTACTCACTTTAATATAGATTCAACTTATATTAAAGAATTCTCTCACGATTCAATTTACACCAAGGACCAATTAATACTTTCACGATTGAATTTCAACAATAACCGTTCCCTATTTGAGTATGATGCCCTGAAATCGAAACGGCTTATAGAATATCTCGTCAGTTGTAAATTCGAGACGCACTATGGAAAAATTATCTATGATGAATTTACCGGAGAACTGATTAATGACAGCAGTTTTAAAAAAATCATTACGATCAGAGAGTATTTTGAAAACGAATCGCAATATATCCTACTTAAAATTGCCAAAGGATATTTGAATGATCAAAATAAAAGAGCGCATTTATTGTTCAATCGTTACGGATGGGAAAAAGAAAAGTGTATGAGAATAACACGAGGTGAGACATGGATAGGAATGACTAGTGAAATGTGCAAAGCAAGTATAGGAGAACCGGATAAAATCAATAAATCAACCTACGCTTTCGGTACTTACGAACAGTGGATCTACTCAAGTGAGGGAATTCATCTATATTTCGAAAATGGTGTTCTTTTAAACAAGCTTGAATAGCCAACAATTTTCGTGTTGCAATTAGAATTTTACAGTAATTATTTATACCAGAGAGATTATAATTTCAGACTGGAGGATAATAAAAAACCCCGATTAAGACTAATAACCGGGGCTGGAAAGCTGTCCCGCCAGGACTCGAACCTGGAGACTTCTGATCCAGAGTCAGACGTGTTGCCAATTACACCACGGGACAATTTCAAGTCTCAAATATATTTAAGATAATTTCTAAATGCAATCAGAACATGAACATTACAATCAATATCCAACAATGTTGAATATTTTTTCCAACACATCTGGCGCTTTTTGAATTAATATTCCAAGTAAAATTAATAATATGATCGAAAGAGCAAATAACCTCATAAACCATTTCATTTTGTAACCGGATTTATTAAAAGATATCAAAGTATTGTTACAAATTACGGGAAAGAAATCATAATTCAAATTATGTTTTCCTTTATGTGTGGTTATTACTCGATAGTTTGGTTAAATTTCAGAAAATTATTTTATTCGGATATGATAAAAACATTGATATTATTTTTGATCGCAGCAACATTGACCGGGCAAAGCTTTATTGAGAACGGGAATCTCGGAAAATTCGACAATGCCGAATCGTTTTCGATCAGCGGACAGGGATTTATTTATGTCAGCGATTCCGGTACAAATGAAGTTTATAAATTAGATACTCTCGGTAATGTTAAAGAATTTGTCGGCGGATTTGGATGGGATGATTATTCATTCGACTTCCCCGCAGATGTTTTCGCAACGACTTTAAATGTTTACATAACCGATAAGAACAATCACCGCATTCAAATTTTCGACAGAAATTTAAACTTCCTTTCGAGCTTTGATTCTGAAAATATTTCAAATGGGGATTATGCCTTCGCTTACCCGGTCAGTTGTGCTACATCTTCTCAAGGTGATCTGTTTATTTTAGATTCGGAGAATAAAAGAGTTCTGAAATATAATTTGACAGGTGATTTTTTACTCGAAATCGGTAATTATGATGCCGGCTCTTTTGCATTAAATGATCCTAAGAAATTTGCAATCGTGAAATCGAGTAAAATTTTTGTTATCGACAAAGAACAACTCATAATATTTGATCTTTTCGGCACCGGTTTATCGAAGGTGAACCTAAATATTGATGCCGATAATATACATTACAACTCCAACGTTCTTTCAATAAATGATGAAAGAAGGATTCTATTTTTAGACATATCAACAAAATCTCAATCGTTTGAAATCTTTGAACCGGAATTAGAAACCGGACTTAGAATAAAAGAAGTTCTATTCCATAATAATAAACTATACGTATTGACTAACAAAACAATTCTGATTTTCCAAAAATTAATTGCCAAATGAAATTAAAACTTCGCATCATCTTGTTTGTTTTTGTTCTTTTCTGGATGGCAGGAATTTTTACGGAATTTTGGATGAGTCAGTTAAACGAAATTGTGATTTTGTTACCGTTTGTGAAATCAATATACGGGAATGTATGTCATCAGGATTCGGCGAAAGTGATTGAAATTGCAGGCATCAGCACACTTGTATGTTCGCGGTGTTTAGGAATATATTCCGGCGCGCTTATATCATCTATATTAATTCTAATCACGTCAGGAATTGAAATAAAATCAAATAAGTTACTCTTTATCTTTGCCGCACCAATGATAATTGATGTTGCAGCTTATAGTTCAGGACTTTACTCATATAATAAAACAGCAGCTTTTGTTACGGGTCTTCTTTTGGGTTCAATATGTTTTTATTATTTTTACAAAGGATTAACAAGTTTATTATCGGACAACAATTTTTCACTAAATCATAGATTAACTTGAAAAAATATATTTCGGCTTTTGTTTGTGGATTTGGTGCGGGAGTATTACAAATCGTTCCCGTAGCAAAAAGTTTTTCATGCTGTTTAATCATTCCGGTTGCAGCTTATCTTGCATTATTTCTTGATCAAAAGTCGACAGGTAATTATGATCCGATACCCAGCGGCAAAGCTGTAATATTCGGTTTGCTCACAGGAGTTTACGCAGCACTTTTCGGAACAGCCCTCGACACAATTGTTACACTTGTTACAAAACAAAACGATATTGTTGCTATGTTCCCGGAATTGCAGAAGATGATTACTGAATTTCCATTATCTGAACAATTAAGAGAAGATGTAATTAATTTATTAAGCGCAATAGTAGATCAAATTACTTCAACCGGATTTTCATTTTTTTATACGGTATCAATTCTCATTAACAATCTTATAATTGATACAATTTTCGGTATAATCGGAGGATTGATCGGGATGCAAATTTTAAACAATAGAAACAAAAGAATCTCCGAAGAATAAATGGTAAACGTACTCATATTCTTCATTCATATCTTTTTTGCCGCTTACATTTTCATCACTGTAAAAAGAACCGAATCACTCTCCGATGCGTTTTATAATCTTGCTTTGATAATTATAATATTTTCAATCGGGTGGTCGATTATTTCATTTCTCTCACAGTACATTTTCGAACCCCAAGGATTTGCAGAGTGGTTCGATCGCAGTACAATCGACCTTACGATTCTAACAATCGGTGAGTTTCTGTTTTATAGAAAGTATTTTGCGGACCTTATCTCAAACGGTAAGGAAAAACAATAACTGCAGTTTGTTCAGATTGTTTTTTATTCGACGGCAACGGTTCGAATCTCCATTGACGAAGTGAATTTATTGCAGCTACTTCCAATCTTGTATCTGCTTTAATTAACGGGAATATTCTTCCGACGCTTCCGTCAGGCATAATTGTAAACCTAAGTTTAATATCAATTTCTTTGGAAACTCCTTCCGGGTAAGCCGGTAATAAATAACTGTAAACCTTTCTTACTCCTTTCCCGCCGAAATCAATTTCAATACCGAAACTGCCGTCGCCCAAACCGATTAAATCTTTTTGGTTCTCCTTACGTTCCCGGTTAATAAGAGGTTCACGCTTTTCGTCTTTTTCATCTTTTTTTGACTCGGTTATAATATTCTCATCATCAGTGTTTTTTGCGGTCGGCACTTCTACGTTTTTATCATTATCTCTTTTTAATGATCGCTGCTGAATAGAACCGGGAGCTTGACTTTTTCCGAAACTTCCGAATCCAATCGTTACAAACTCTTCTTCTTCATGATCAATATCAAATGTAATTGCCGTGAACAGTAAAATCACAACAACATGGAAAAAGAATGATAACAGATATGAAAATCTGGTCGTTTTTTTAATTTTAATCAAAACGATTCCTTCTCAGTTTCGATTGTAAATTTGTCAATTCCAATTCCTTTGGCTGCATCAATAACTTTAATAACCATATCAATATTCACTTCCTTATCGGCTCTTATCACAAGATTATTCGATTCGGAATTTTTTAATGTGAGGCTGAGTTTGCCGGCTAGGGCATCAAGACTAGTTTCTTCAGTACCCACGAAAACTCTTCTTTCTGCTGTAATTGATACGACAATATTCGAGGGAGCAACCTGCTCATTATTTTGTGAGCCGGGAAGTTTAACCTTAACACCCGTTTGAATAACAAACTGGGAAGTTAAAAGGAAGAAAATCAAAAGAAGCATTACAATATCTGTTAATGATGAATAACTGAAAATATTCAGCGGTTTATTAGACGTACTAAATTTCATATCATAACCTATAATTCCGTTTCAATCTCTTCTTCCGAAGGATAATTTTTCTGCATCTCTTCAAGTTGATCAACAACATCGTTCGAAATTACTTCCATGTCGAGAACAAGTTTATTAATAGATGAAACGAGATAATTATAAAATGTAAATGCAACAATACCGACTGCAAGTCCGAACGCAGTTGTTAACAACGCTTCCCAAATACCGCCAGCTAAATCCGAAGGATTTGCTGCGCCCTGCAGATCTTCAATTTTCATAAATGCCGAGATCATACCGGTTACCGTTCCGAGAAAACCAAGTAACGGCGCAACACCTGAAATAGTTGCCAATACGGATAATCCCCTCTCGAGTTTACTAATCTCTTGTCTGCCCGCACTTTCGATTGCCTCTTTTACCCGTTCATGTCCGAACCGGTATTTTTTTAATCCCTTCCGCACAATATTTGCCGTTGGAGATTTATCATCTCTGCAGAATTGCATTGCGGCATTTATATCTTTCTTTTTTAATATCGATCTTATTTTAACTAAGAACGCAGGTACATTCATTTTTGATTTACGCAGCACCAAGTAACGATCAACAATTATTGCAACTGCCACGATTGATGCTATTAAAATCGGCAGTAATACCCATCCGCCTTTCAATAAAATTGTAAATAAATCCATACTTGTTTAATTTCCTTTTCTATAAATCGTTTGATGATAAAAATTGTTCCGCTTCGTTTTTCGAGTTAAAAAAACCGACTCGAACTCTGTACCATGTGCTTTGAAATTTTTCCACATAAGCCTCAAATACAAATGCATCGTGTCCTTTGTTCCTTAATGATAAGGCTTGATTTTCAGCTCTTGTTTTATCCTTCCATGATGATAACTGAACAGTGTATTTCCCGTCGCTGGAATATATTTGAGGCGAGAACATTGTATCGTTTTTTATTTTGATATAGAGCGGTTTATCTTCAGCCGCTTCAGGAATAACTTCAGCTTTTTCAATTATAGGATCTCTTTCCTCTTCTGCCGGTTCTGAATTTTCTTCTTCAATAGTTTCGATTTCAGCGGGAAGATCAGCATTCACCCGATTAATATTTTCTATTCTCTCTTCGGGAACCGGGGCGCCGGATTCAATTGAATTATTTTTCAAGAAAAAAAAATAGTAATACCCTCCGGCGAGCAAAATGATTATTAACAACAGCCAGAAGATTAACTTGCCTTTACCGCCTTTCTTTTTATTTGGTTTTTCTTCTTCAGGTTCATTTTCTTTTTTTTCGGTAAAGATGTTATCAAGTTCATCCAAATCAGAAAAATCCGAAGAACTTTTTGTATGCTCTTTAGATTCGGAAATTTCTACCTTGTCAATTTCTTTATCAGGCTTGTCTTCAATTACATCACCGGTTAATTCAAGTTCATTCTCAACACTATTCTCAGCGATTTCAATTTGTTCAATCTCTTCCTCCTCTTCTTCCGCTATTTCAATTTCCTCTTCCGGTAAATTAATTTTCGATTCAGGTTCAGCTTCCTCTAAAATATCATCCTCAATAGCTTCATTTTGATTATCATCGAGATTTTGTATTTCATCTTCAACATCTTGCTCCGTTTCTTCAATAACTTCCTCAAAATGTTCATCAACAAATTTTACTTCCTGTTCCTCATCCTCAAATTCACTTTCATTCGTGACATCTATTTCTTCGTCAATTATAATTTCATCATCCAAATTTTCGTCATCCATACTTCCATCGTCCAAGATCTCTTTTTCAGTCTCTTCTTCAAGATCTTCCTGGGAGGGATCAATCTTATCTTCATTTGAAGTTTGTTCGAATGAATTTTCGTCCGCAGCAATTTTAGTTTCTGCTACGTCTTCAATTTCCCCGGTCTCATTATTCTCTTCTTCAAAATCATCGGATTGTTTTTCAATATCATCGGCTTCAGGTTCAGAAATATCTTCAATCATTTCTTCTTCAAACTCATCGTCGATTTGCTCAGTTCCGGAATTCAGCGGTTCTTGTTCTTCAATAACGGTTCCCGGAACAAAGTCTTCGATATCTTCAATGTCCAAATCATCTTTCACTTCAAAATCATCAATATTCTCAGCCTGTTCAGAGCCCGGCTCCCCTTCAAGCGTATCACCATCCGGCTTTAATAATTCTTCCTTTTCAAGTTCAGAAATTTCCGATGCATCCTTTACCGGTGTAAGCAGGTAATCATTCCAAATATCAAATTGATCGAAAATTTCGGAATCTGAAATCACTTCCAGAGTCCGTTCGGCTATAGATTTTTTCAATAAGTAATAGGATGTATCCAGACCCGATGAAGCATCTTTTGTAATAGGAATAATCGGTTTGTTAACGCTGATATCAAAAACCGACTCATCAAATTGATCTTTGGATTTTTTCCTTCCGCTGACTTCAATAGTCAAGTAAAGAGATTTACGGCTGTCAACATCTTCATCAGATTCAGGAATAAAATTGATGAAAATCTTTCCTGTACCTGAACCGCCTTCAGTAACTAACTTAAAAATTCCGAGATTTTTAATTTTGATTGCTTGTTCCGGTTCAAGCGCCGCAACTAGATTATCGAGAAAAACATTATATGCCAACTGGCTCTCTGCTTTTGAAACCACAAGCAATTCGGCTATTTTCGCTATTAATTTTTCGATGGTCATTTTAGTAAACCGTTTTGTTTTATATCACCATACATAATCTAATCCAGCAATAACATCAAATGGTTTTTCTTGATAATTGAACCAATAAAAATTCTCTCTATTCATCACGTTGGAAACTGAAGCTGTTAAACGAAAATTCTTAAAAAGTTCGTAGGATGTAAAGAATGATAAATTAATATAATCAGGCAGCGTTTCCCTGCTTCCTAATTGATAATAAGTTTTATATCGATAATGTAAAGTAGTTCCTGCTGTTACTCCAAATTTAAAATCGTAACTGTACGTAACATTTGTTGATAGTGTTGGTTCATAAGGTATTTTTTGATCATTCGCAATTTTAAACGACTGAACTTCGGAATCAGAATAAAGAGTTCCGTATGGACCGAGATGAAAAAGTAAATTTAGATAAGCATAAATGCGTTCAACATCATTAGCTGTATAAACATCAAAATAACCGAACTGTGGATTTCCGGTTAGCGAAAATCTGTCGTAGAAAAACGGGAAGTTATTAATTTTCGAGTAACCGGCGCCGCCGTTGATTTCAAAATATTTTTCATATTCATATTTAATACCAATCATCAAATCGGATTTATACTCAACAATATTCCTAGTAAACAAATTGCTTGATAAATATCTGTTGCGATTCAGATAATCATTGAAAGTGTGAAATTCACTGTGCGGGTTATAGGTTGCGATCAAGGAAACATATTTATCGACTTTAAAAAATCCGGAGAAGAACGGTTTGATTTTGCTATAATCACGGCTTGCTTGATAATTGACACCAAACTTAAACTGAAACGAACCGAACGGTTTCATTCTTAGGGAAGTTTGACCGGAATAAAAATTTTCGTCGGGCAGCACAGCCGATGGATGATTTTTTAAAGTCTGGCGGATAAATTCACCCTGAATATTGAAATCAATTTTAGGAAACTTTAGATTAAAAAATCCTTCTGCTGAATAAACAAGTTCGCTAAAATCTTTTTCAGCAAGCATCAACATATTTCCGTTGAGGTTCAATCCGTAGTTAATATTTTTATCAAAGTAATTAAGAAAAGATAAATTTACCTCACCATTTTGCCCGTCGCGCTGAAAAGAGGGATGCACAGAACCGAAAAATTTATACGAGTTTCTAATATACTGCCCGTCAACACCTATCTTTAATCCGGGTAAAAATTTTGAATTGTTGCCGATGAAAAAATCGGATTTCAATTTTGCACCTGAAACATTATAGCCTGCATTCGTTTTATATTCTTCTATTTTAGTGCCCCAGACTTTGGAATAAATTATAACATCTCTGAAAGATTTATTGTAATGAAACTCACCGGTCGGTCTAGTCTGCAGACCTGCTCCCAAAATTAGTCTGCCTTCAATTGCCGGAATTTTATCGTAAAGATCAAGTTCCTTTTTCAATGGATTAGAAAACTCAGCGAGTGTAAATGCTTCCGGAGAATAATTCGGATTAAAAAATTCTTTAGATAATGTTGATACTAGTTCAGGTCTGCTTTTCGCTAGTGTCGGAATATTCACACTCTGAACGCCGGTAATTACAAAATCTGGTAGTTCAATCCCCTGCTCTTGAGCAAATAGTAAAACAGGAAATAAAATAATTAATACAATCTTTTTCATAATTTCCTCAGCTTGCTGTTTGCTTCTCTGCCGTATTCATCATTATTATGCCTCTTTAAAACTGCGCGGTACATATCTCTGGCTTTTCCTCTGTCGTTTAGTTTCACGTAACAATCACCAAGTTTCAAAAGTGATTTTGTATACCATTCATCGTATGTTGAAAAGACTGACCTTACACGAACAAACGCTGCGATTGCCTGCTCAATTTTATTTTGATCGAATAGACTAACGCCGTACAAATATTGAGCTTGTGCGCCGATATCATCAATCCTGTTTTCACCGAGCTCGCTGAATAACTGTCCTGCTGTTTCATACGAGCCTCTCGTCAGTTCAAGAATACCCAGTTCAATTTTTGATTTTGCGGCAAAAATATTTCCATCGTAAAAACTGATTACTTCATTAAAAGTCTTATAAGCTTCGGGAATACTCCCGGTTTGCACCTGGGCTAAACCTTTTAGATACATTAATTCCGGAACGCGGTTTGATTCGCTGACCAAATTAATTGAATTATTGTACAATTCAATTGCTTCAAGATATTGCTTACGATCCGAATATATTTTACCGAGCTCAATCACAGAAGATATCCCGACTTCCGTGTTCACATAATTATCTACAACTCTTTTGTAATTAAAAATTGCATCTTCCGTCTGGTTCAAATTTTCAGCGCTCTTCCCTATCCAGTAATATGCATCTGCAACTAACTGACTTGTTGGATAGGTTGCGATAAATTCTTTGTAAGCGACTTTAGCGTAATCATATTCACCAATACTATAATAAGTTTCACCTTTCTTGAATAAAATCTGATCACCTAGTTTTGAAGTTGGATAGGCTGCGATATATTGATCGATGTATTTCACGGCTTTTTGCGGTTCGTCTTTTGCAACATAACTATACTGAATTCCGTTTATTGCATCAAATACGTAGTCGGTTTGCGGATATTCTTCAATCAATTTAGAATAAAACGTAACTGCAGAATCATATTCCGCTAAGTTGAAATAACCATCGCCGATTGAATACAGGGCAATTGGTTTTATTGCAGAGAAAGTGTACTCATCAAGAATTCTGACATAATTATTGATTGCAGTTCTGAAATTACCCTGTTGAAAATTAATCCAACCAATTAAATATCTTGAATCATCAGCATATTTTGATTGAGGGAATCTATCTATGAGTATCTTAAATTTTTCGATAGCTTCATAAGGTTTATCTGATTTAAACAACGCCTGTCCAAACTGATAATAAGCAAAATCACTGTTCAGCAAACCGGAATACCTTTCGAATACTTCCTGGTATAATCTGCTGGCTTCAACAAAATTTTTAGTTCCGTAATAACTATCAGCCAACCGTAATTTTGAGTCCAGGATATGTACATCAGCGGGATATCGTTTTATATATTCATTAAAGTAATATGCTGCGTCGGCATAGTCTTTCAAATTAAAATGTGAATAAGCTTTTCCGTAGAGAGCCTGCCTACCGACTTCATCATTATCAAAATTAACTATATTGAAGTGTCTCATGGCACTTGAAAAATCACCCTTCGCGAAGTATGATTCCGCCAAATAAAAGTTAACCTTATCTTTCTCAAACCGGGGAGAGTCTTGATCCAGTTCTTCGAATGTTGCGATAGCATCATTAAATTCATTCATATAATAAGAGGAAACTCCGTAACCCAACAGCAGGCGGTCATAAGTTTCACGGGCAATTTTTTTAAGTTTTATTCCGCTCGAAAAGTAATTTTTCGCTGTTTGGTAATCTTTATTAATTAAACTCATTTCACCCAGCATAGAAAATGCTTTTGCTTTTGCTTCCTCATCTTCGGAAACAATCGAACTTATAAGATATCTTTCGGCTTGTGCAGTTTCACCTTTGTTATAATAAATAATTCCGATTTTAAAATTTACCATAGCAGCAATTTTATTATCAGGGTATGTATCTAACAGTCGCTGATATACATTAAGAGCAAGATCAACTCCCCCGGAATATCGCTTGCACTCGGCGCTCCAGAATAATGAATTAACGGCAATAGAATCTTTCGCGGTTCTAGCAAGCACATTAAACATACGGTAAGCTTCATCATAATTTTTCATTTGAAAGTTTACCCAGGCTAAACCGAATTTAATTTTATTCGCATCCTCCTCATCTTGGTACTTATCCAAAATTTTCGTGTACATACCCGAAGCATTTTCATAATCTTTTAAGCGGAAAAAAGAATTAGCCAAAACATATTCCGCCTCAGTTCTGGATTCTTCCGGCAATCTTTTAATTATCGGGTCGCTCAACTCAAGTACTGCACTATCGTACTCTTTTAAGTTAAAATATGAAACACCGATTCTGAACTGGGCAAAAGGGGCAAGTTGACTATCTTTATAGTAGGCAAGTAGTTCATCATAATAAGTAACAGCGCTTGTGAAATCGCCGATTTTTTCATAGAGATTTGCTAAAGAATAAATGCTGTAATCAATAAATTTATTCTCTTCCCTGGTTGAAATTGCTTCTTGAAGAAATTCTTCTGCCTCAAGAAATTTATTTTCGGCTGTGTATGCTTCGCCTATCCAATAATATGCAGAACCGACAAATTCACTTTCAGGAAACTCACGCAGAAGTATTAAAAGTTTTTCAATACATCTTTGATACTGCCGTTTATCGAAATAGATAGTGCCGAGTTTATAAAGCGCTTCATCACGGAAATTTGAAAGTCTATAACTATCTGCAAAATATTCAAGTTCATTAATTGCAGCATCTTTCATTTTTAAGCCGAGTAAAGATTCTGCGGAATAATATCTTGCCGTTGCAACCAAATTATCTTCAACATCATTTGACGAAGTGATCTCCATGAATAATTCATGTGATTGAGCAAACTCACCTCTCTTAAAAGCCTCCATTGCTTTATCAAACGTTATTGATAATGATTGCGAAAAAGCAATTGCCGGGATAAAACAAATTAAAATAAAGTATTTTTTCATAAGCCAATTAAATTATTGTACCAACCACTAAAATTAATATTCCACCCACTAAACCGGAAAAAAAGTTTACTGCATCATTGTTCATCCAAGAATAACCTCTAACATGCAGAGCTTTCTCACCGCAGTGATCTGATTTTTCTGTTATCTTATCGCAAACATTACATTGGTTTTGTGCTTGAATAGTTGCGCCGAGAACACTATCGAAAAAACTTCCTAATACTCCTGCTGTTGCAATTATGGAAATAAAAATCCACGGATTCATACTCGTCCATGCAATACCTGAAAGCGCAATTACAAGTGCGCCTAATAGAGCGCCAAGTGTTCCCTGAATTGAAACCCCGCCGGAAATCCCCTGCTGAGCTTCTTTAAAATTCAATATAAAATATGTTTTTGCTTTTTTCATTGTTCCGATTTCCGTAGCCCATGTATCGGCACAGACTGCAGCAAGTGATGCACAATAAAAGAAATAAAGTATTTCAGCGGGATAAATTTGATTAATAATAACAAGAATTCCTCCCAACCCACCGTTAGCCAAAACTTGAAGGTAATCTCTTGTACCGCTCTTTTCGAAAAATTGTTCAACATCGGAGTTTACTTTTTTTCTTACTTTGGATAAAATACTTGAGAGAATAAAAAAAGCCATAATCGGGATACTCCACTGCCAGCCGCCGAATCCGAAAATAAATCCGGCTAACAAAAATGTTGCAGCCGATCCGTTTGCCGTTAAAAATCCCACCTTAAATGAAAGGTATGCGACAATACCTGAGAGAAATATTCCAAGTATAAAATTGTTCAATAGTTCCGGGTTTGGCGAATCAAAGAAAATAAACAATAGCAGTGATGCTGCAACCGGTACTGAAAAATTATCAAATCCCATAGAGGAAATTGCTTCAAAAAATGTTAAAATCATTGCGATAGAAAGTGCAGCAACAATTAGATAGGAATTAAGCAAAAAACTAACTTCGAACAAATTAATAATTCGGAATGGCTCAAGAAACAATAGCAATATAACTGCAATTGTTGTGATAAAAAAAGTAATGGAGCCGGAGAAAGATTTTCTATCAGAAGTCAGCCGGTACACCCTCCAATTCATCATTCCACCGATTACCGCTGCGAATGAATCAGAAAATGCAGCTATGAGTAGTGAAGCTGTGATAACCCATTTATCTGTTCCCGACCAAAGAATCAGTAACGTAAAATATGCAAGAGGGAAAAAAAGTATCCCCCAGCTTTTTCTGTAACCTTCATGTACCGATATCAAAATATCATTTTTTACAAAATAAAATGTTATTAGCACTGCCGCTGCTGCCGTTAAAATAAGTAAAACCGAGCTGTTTACTAAAAATGGACTGAATGCAGCAATAGATACCGCAAAAAGATGTAATATTTTTCTCGATAATTCCGCTCTGATAATTTGCTTTCTAGCAAAGAATTCCATCAGGAAAGTAAAGAGAGCGATTGAAGCTATAAGGGCAAAATATGTCAATAGTGCCGAAGAATTCAGCTTTAACCTCTTAATTAATATAAACAGTAAATATAGGTAAAGCCGGTTTTATATTAAAGTTATAAAATCGTTTTCATGATAGGCGAAAGACGGCAGTTAATATTTTCCCGTTTGATGGTAAATTATTATTATTTTTTGAAATAGAATTTCTTATTCAATTATTATACGGAGGAATTGTGAAAAAACACTTAAATCTTTTTGTTGCTGTATTAATTTTATTTTCGGCTCAGAGTTTTTACTCTCAAGGATTAAAACTCGGTTTAACGGGTGGGTTATCATCAATAACAGCACCGGAAATGTTAACCAAAGATATTTCGGAAGGTGGATTAGGTTTTGGATCCGGTTTAAATGTCGGACTAAAAGGAAAATTCAGCTTACCGGTTTTACCGCTTAAGATTACCGGGCATGCCGTTTATAATATGTTCAGTTCGAGCGGTGATATGACTGTTTCGGGAGTTGTAGTTAATAATGAAGCAGATTTTACAATGGTAACTGTAGGATTCGGTGCGGAGTACAGCATTATTCCCGGTCCATTATCTCCTTATCTTGCGCTTGATTATTTTTACACATCTATTGGTGAACTAACCTATAAACAAACCTATCCCGGTGGTTCGAATGAAAATGTAACAGATTCATTCAGCAGAACGGGAATGGGAATCGGCGCCGGTGTTGAATTCACACTTCTACCGACATTTGATATCGATATTTCAGCAAAGTATAATTTGAACAACCTAACCGGTAAAGATGATGGCGAGGAATCATTAAATACAATTGCAATACAGGCGAGTTTATTATTTAAGCTATTCTAAATGAAATGATCACAGCAAAAAAAAAACCCTTGCAATTGCAAGGGTTTTTTTTTGGTTTATTTAAATACTTATTTCATCAAATCAAGTTCATGCTGCGCGACGCCCTTGTATTGTGCATCTTTAACTGCAACTTCGAAATTCTCTTTAGCTTTTGCAGTGTCATTCATTCCCTTAAAAGCTAGTCCCTTATAGTAATACGGTGCACCTTTACTGATTTTCGAATTTGATGCTCTATTATTAATTGCTTTATCGGCAGCTTCTAAAGCTTGAGGAAATTTGCCGGTATCAACAAAAATTTCAGCTAAGAATAAATAAGCAGCATCATAATCATAATGCTTTACAGCTTCCTGCAGATGTGCAATCGCATCATCATAACTTCCGTTTGACTTGGCATTTTGACCTAGTTTTGTATAAGAAAGTCCAATATATTGATCGGCTCTTTTAGCTAATTTTGCGTCACCAATCGTTTCTTGAAATTTCTTAAAATTATCAATTGCTTTTTGATACTCTCCTAGCGCATAATAATTTGTACCCATTCCGTTGTAGGCATGAGCAAAACTCGGATTGGCATCGATACATTTCTGTAAAGCGCCTTCAGCTTCTTGGTATTTTCTTTGTTTTTTAAGTGCAATACTTTTTTGATAATATATTCTATAATCTTGAGCTAATTCAATAGCGCCGTCAAATTTTGATATTGCGCCATTGTAATCACCCGATTTCAAGAGTTTATTGCCTTCGTTATAAAGCGTAGCAGCTTCCGGGGGCATCTCTGCATCCTGTGCTATTGTTATCGAAAAAGCGAACAAAAAGACAGAGACCAAATACATCATTTTTTTCATAACCAACCTTTTGATTTTTTTTACAGACTTGTTGTGCGGAAGACGGGACTCGAACCCGTACGCCCTGACGAGCACTACCCCCTCAAGATAGCGTGTATACCAATTTCACCACTTCCGCAAATTGAAAAACAAAAATAGTTTCCAATTACCTAAAATGCAACACAGAGAGGGTAGATTTACAAACTAATTCTTTTTACTGTTGAGTTTCTTGAAAGGTTCCACGATGAAAAATTGCGCTATCACCTCATTTCTCTTCTGTTCTGCATTAATCCTCTAATTTCATTTTTAAATTTGAATTCGAAGAGAATAAGTTTTGCAATTTGTTCTTTATTCAACAAATCATCTAATGAGTTTAAAAAATCTTTCCTTCCGTTGAAGAGCTGCTGCTCGGTATCCAATATTTTATTTTTAAATTCGGTATATTTTTCAGCGCTTAATTCATCTTCGATCAATATTTGCTCAAATTCTTCAAGAATTTCAATTCTTTTATCCAATACTTTTTTCTGTTCATCAAGATGAGCATCTCTCCTCGCAAAAAACTTCATGGTTGTTTTTTCATCAAGATTCAGCACCTCAATAATTTTAATTTTTTCAAGCTGCTCTAATCTTTCGTGATGCTTTCCCATACCTTTCTGCCATCCCCTATTGCCTTGGGCAAATAGCGAAGCGGCGAAAAACAGGATAATCAAAGTGATATGAATATGTTTCATTTATTACCTCTCTAAAGTATCTTTTTATCAATTAAATTTTCGTATATAAAATTCACGTCCTCATCAGTATAATCAGCAGTGTAGCCGTCTGTATAAAGTGAAGCCGGAACTATTTCATCTACTATTTCATTTTCTTTAATTTCTTCATTCATTAATGATTCTGAATTAGCAAATGAAAAACCGTATTGTGCAGCATCAAATTCATCATCACCAAGATAACTCAGCATATACTCGATTGATGCGGAATCGGTATCTTCAAAAATGTAATCCTCAAAATCGGATAGTGAAAGAAAAGTATATTCTTGATTTTTTTCACCCGGTTGATAAATTAAAAACATAACCGCAAATAATGCAGCGAGTGAAAGTGCATAAGAAATCTGTCGGACTAAAGTATATTTACTTCTACTTTCCATTTTGGATTTAGCTCGTGGAATGACCGTACTGAAATAGTTTGTATCAACTATATTTTCCGTTTCTATTTTTAATGATGAGATTGAATTTTTTATTTCGTCTAAATCGTTTTTTAATTCATCCGATCTTTTTAGATCATTTAAAAATTGTTTGCGCTCATTCTCATCCATTAAATCCGAGAGATATTTTATTATTCTATCTTTGTTCGTCATCTTTCATCAACTCCGTTACTTTTTTTAATGCATGAAAATAATTTGCTTTTAAAGCTCCGACACTTTTACCGGTAATTTCTGAAATTTCCTGGTATGAGAATTCTTCAAAATTTCTTAATACAAATACTTCTCTCTGTTTATCAGGCAGCTTCTTTAACATTTTATCCAATCGGTTCAATTTTTCTTTATTATCAATATTGCTTACAATATCATCATTTTGTTTAAGTTCTTTTTCGGGAGCATCATCAAGTGAAAAGAACTCCCTTACTTTTCTCTTCTTTATGTAATTTAAACTTCTTGTCGTCGTAATTCTATAAATCCAAGTATATAGTGAAGACCTGAAATCAAATGTTTTCAGCTTCTTATAAATAACCAATATTACTTCTTGTGTCACATCATCAGCATCAAAATGATCATTCAACATTCTTCTTGCGTGCCAATATATTTTCTGCTGGTACTTATCAATTAGTTTATTGAATGCTGTTTCATTACCAGCCAAAAAATCATGTATAAGTTTATTTTCTAATTCTTCCATAAGACCTGTATCATTCATAGAATTGGACAGTACCAGCATCACAAAGGTTTAATTAAAATTGTTTTAAACCCATTCGCATTTTAGCCTGTCAAAGTTTATGAAAATCGGAAATTACAAACAACTAACAAATAAAAAGGAGTTCATCATGAAAAAGATGTTTTTATTATTAACTGCTGCAGTTCTGCTTTCGGTAACTGCAAATTTACTGGCTCAACCCGGCGGAAGAATGGCAAGACATGATCATTTCGTCAAAGATGTTCTAAAATTGACTGGCGATCAATTGGAAAAATTCAATCAATATAAATTAGAGCACGACCAGCTACGCATTGACGCTCAAGCCGAGATTCAAAAGAAAAAACTCTTGATAAAGGAATTAATGAGCAAAGACGAAATTGATGCTGATGAAATCAAATCATTTCATAATGAGATCAGTCAACTGCATACATCAATCCAAAATTCGAGAATTGACTTTTGGGTAAATGTAAAAGGAATTCTTGACGAAGAACAACAGGAAATTTGGAAAGATCATTTTGATGGTAACAGGGGTATGGGATTTGGTTACGGTCATAGATTTGGCAGAATTGGAAATCAGAAAGGCAACTTTTGTGATGGTTTCAGAGGACGCGGAGCCGGAAGAGGAATGGAATACGGACCCGGAAATTGCATCTATAGAAATTAGTTTTTGCATTGCCTCTCCCCCTAATAAAAAAGCCGGTCGTTAATACCGGCTTTTTTTATGAAAAGAAGAATTAAAACTTATCTTCCAACTTCATCTAAATGTTCTTTTCTAGCCATTAAATTTTCTTTAGTTTCAACCCTGTCCGGATCCATAATAATAGCTTCTGTTGGGCATGCAGGAATACACTGAGGCTCATCATAAAAACCAACGCATTCCGTACATTTTTCCGGAACAACATAAGTTCTTTCATCCGAAAGCGCTTCATTTTCTTCACCATTAAGGCTCCAAGGTTCGCCTGGTGCATAAATTGCATTGTTCGGGCATTCAGTTTCACATGCATTACAGTCAATGCATTCTTCTGTTATTAATACTGCCATGATTTATCCTTTACTTTGATTAACAATTGTTGATTATAAACAGACATTATTATCTATAAATGTTATTCAAAAATTATCATTGATTTTGCTTTTTGTCAACAACAATATCAGTCAAACAGGCTTTTTTTTTGTGATTGTTACTTTAAGAGGGTGAAAAGTTCAATAGTCCGGCTATTTTGGATTGGTTGGTCTAATTTCAACTTCACTGATAGTTGCACCTTGAGGCAAATTAATTATTGATGAAACAACTTCAGCAACTGAACCGGGTGTTAAAATTTTATCACTGCTCTTTTCCAGCGGAGTATCTAAAAGCATTTCTGTAGCTACTGATCCGGGACAGACTGCAGCAACACGGATATTGTATTCACGCAGTTCCAGCATCAATGATTTAGTAAATCCCATGACAGCATGTTTTGTTGCCGAATACATTGTACCAAGATCAAATCCATTCTTACCGGATAAAGAAGAAATATTTATGATAGTTCCCTGTCGGCGTGAAATCATTACATCAGCAGCGGCTCTTGTAAAGTTGTAAACTCCATACACATTTGCATCAACCTGCCTTTTAAAATCTTCAAGAGTTGAATCAGTAAACTTTTTGAAGATTGCAATTCCCGCATTATTGATTAAGTTATCTATATATGAAAATTTCTCAATCACTTCCTGAATTGAATTGTTTACGAAATTCACATCCGAAACTTCTCCAAAATAAATTAAGATATCATTTGTGTAATTTATACATTCTGAAGCGGTTTTTTCAAGAGCTTCTTTATCGCGTCCGAATAAAGCCAGTTTATGATTTTGTTTTGCCAAATTGATTGCAATTGCTCTTCCGATTCCTCTTGATGCCCCCGTAATTACACTTACACTTCCGGTTCTCATAGATCTCCTTTAATCGGGCGAAGTGTTATTTCTTCGGGCACCATATTTTTATCCAGTGAATAAAGATGATATACCAATTTAGCAACATCACTTGGAGACATCATTCGATCCGAATATTTTTCTAATGCTTCATTCGGCCAGATAGGTGTTTTCGTAGGTCCGGGCAAAACGTTAACCACTTTAATATTGTATTCACGCATCTCTTCTCTCAATACGTTTGCATAAGCATGAAGCCCCGCTTTTGATGCAGCATAAGCAGAACTTTTCGTGAATACCTTTTTGGCAGCGATTGATAGAATATTAATTATCATTCCTTTTTTTCTTTCCATCATTTGAGGCAGAACTGCTTTAATAGTATAAATAGCACCCAGCAGATTTGTATCAATAATATTTTTAATATCTGCCGGTTCATCTTCAGATGCATTAGTGAATGACGTTACGCCCGCATTGTTTATTAAACAATCGATTTCATAATTTTTTGAAATATCATTCACGGTTTTTACAACTTGTGCATTATAGCAAATGTCTGTTTGAAAAGGAATGATACCATCGGACTCTTTTTTCAATCGTTCGAGAGCTTCCGACCTTCTGGAAGAAGCAGCAATCAATTTATTATTGCGGGTAAATGCGAGAGCTAATTCTTTTCCAATTCCGGAGGCAGCCCCGGTTATCCATGTTATGTTATTTTTCTCGCTCATTTTAATCTATCGTGTGATACTAATTCTAAAAATTCCGAACGGGTTCTTGCATCTTCATTGAAAATTCCAAGCATTGATGAAGTGGTAGTAACTGAATTCTGCTTCTGCACACCCCTCATCATCATACACATATGGTATGCTTCTGCAACAACTGCTACACCGCGGGGATTCAAATATTCCATCAGCGTATTTGCAATTTGCTGAGTCATTCTTTCCTGAACTTGCAGTCTTCTTGCAAACACATCAACAATCCTTGGTATTTTACTCAATCCGACAATCTTTCCATTTGGTATATAAGCTACCTGAACCCTTCCGAAGAACGGCAGAAGATGATGTTCGCACATACTGTAAAAATCAATATCTTTTACAATTACCATTTCATCATAATCTTCTTCGAATATAGCTCCGTTTATAACTTCGTCAATGTTTTGACGGTAACCGCTGGTCAAATATTGATAAGCTTTTGCTACACGTTCGGGAGTTTGCTCCAATCCATGCCGTGTCGGATCTTCACCAAGTTCAGTGAGTATGTTATGTACATTTTTCGAAACCGATTCTATATCCAAAAATCATTCTCCTCTAAATTCTGCATAATTGTTTTCTGTCTCATAAATTTTAACCGAGTAAAGTTCACCGCCGGGTATTTTATCATAAAGCTGATTCCAAATGGCAGCGGCAATGTTTTCGGCTGTTGGAATTATTCCCTTCATGAAATCAACATCATAATTTAAATACTTGTGATCCACCATTTTGATAACATGTTCTCTCATAATTCTTTTTAATTCCTTTAGGTCGATTACATAACCTGTCTGTTCATTTACATCTCCCCTGACCGTCACTTCCAATGTATAATTATGCCCATGACCGTGCGGGTTATTGCATTTATCGTAAATTCGGTCGTTCTCTTCATCTGAAAGATCCGGATTGTACAACCGGTGCGATGCACTGAAAACTTCCCGGCGTGTTACAAATAACTTTGGCATAATTAGATTCCCTTAAGTGTTTCTAATACTTGCTCAACATGACCTTTAACTTTTACCTTACGAAATATCTTAGCAATTTTTCCATTTTCATCAATTACGACTGTCGTGCGTTCTACACCCATATATTTTCTACCATACATACTCTTCTCTTTCCATACACCATATTTTTCAAGTACAACTTTTTTGGTATCCGATAAAAGCTGAAACGGCAGTTCATATTTCTCTTTAAACTTTTTATGTGATTCAACAGAATCCGGACTAACACCCAGTACTACTGCTTTAATTTTTCCGAAACCAGGCAATGCATCACGAAAATCACACGCTTCCTGCGTACAGCCGGATGTGTTGTCTTTGGGATAGAAATACAATACAACTTTCTTACCTAGAAAATCTTTTAACGAAATTTTTTTGCCTTCATCGTTCGGTAATGTAAAGACAGGCGCTTTTTTACCTTCGGCTAACATTAAATTCTCCTTTTAGATGTAAAAACATTTCCCGGTGAAATATTAGTTCCACAAATGTAATTAATTCCTGAATATTAATTAATCGTGTTTTTCTGCCTAGAGTTTTTGTGCAATGAGATTATCAACGCTAATTGCCAATATCTGTGCATCCAATGATTCGTATCGTTAGGGGCCATCGCAAGTTGAACAAAGTTCTTTTCACAAGTTGATGTATTTACAAAAGTGAAAAATAAAGCACAACAATTTTCCTTCTTCTAAAATCACTCAACAAAACAGCTTTAAGATTTTGGCTATTGAGTTTGAAACCCGGTACCGGATCGCCGAAATTTACTAACGTCGATTCTCCTTAAAGTTTTCTTCCTACTTTAACTTTTACCTGAAATTCAACCTTCCCGTCATCAGTTACTCTCCCACGTTCTTCAATTACTTCGAACCAAGCAACTTTTTTATCTTCATTAGCTTGAAGAACAACTGATTTTATTGCATCAGATGAACTTTCGTATGAAATACCAACCAATTCTACAACTTCGAATGAATATGACATTGTAACACCTATTTTATTTATTAAATAAAGGATGTATATAAATTGATTAAAACAACCCCAGCGGGGTTGAATATGTTCTTTCATATTCAACCACTCCGTGGTTGTGTTTCCTTTCTCAATTTAGGCTAATCACATTGAACCCCTATCGGGGTTCAAAAACATTTTAACCCAGCCTCTCTTTGCCCTCTGCCTTTTACCCTACACCCTTTACCTTTTTCCCTTTGCTCTTCTATGCCTTTGCATTTGCTCTCTGCGCTATGCTCTATGCCCTTTGCCTTTTACCTTTTACCTTTCACCCTTTACCCTGTGTCCTTTGCGCTAAACGATAGATTCATATATTAACGACTAATTTCACTAAGTTGACATCATTGCATTGTAACACCTATTTTATTTATTAGATCAATAATTACTAAATCGTATTTGTGGCGTTAAAATAGCCTTTTCGAACCAAATTCCAAATAATCAATTAGGTTATTTTTCTTGTAAAAAATATAATCGGATACCAAGATTTTATTTGTGTATTTGTGCGGAAAATTCTATTTTTATATAGACTAAATCTAAATAAATATAAGATTCGAAGAAAGTTGGAAAAACATCCAAAAGCTAAAGAAGAATTTACAGGTTTTCTGAGACAGCAAAAGCACAGAATCACACCGGAACGTTTTGAGGTTTTGGATTTTGCACTCGATTACGATGATCATTTCGGCGCTGATGAATTATACATCAAAATGAAAATGAATAAATCGAATGTCTCAAGAGCAACAGTTTATAATACGCTTGAATTACTTACACAATGTGAAATTTTAGCCAAGCGTCACTTCGGTGATAATAAAACACATTACGAAGCAAGTTTCAACAGGAAAAATCACGATCATCTAATATGTACTACATGCGGACATATTACTGAATTCAGATCGGAAAAAATTCAAAAGATCGTTGATGAAATTTCAACTGAACTTGGTTTTACACCTTCGGGTTATTCTTTCAACATATTTGGTTTCTGCAAAGATAAAAATCATTGCAGTCATTTTGATGATAATGGATAGTACATTAGATAAAGCAAAAAAAGGTAAGCCGGTAACAATTCTTTCTCTTCCCAAAGGTGAATTGAAAGTGCAATTAATTCGTCTCGGAATTACAGAAGGTGAAACAGTTAAATGTCTTGAAAGACTTCCCGGCGGAACGATAATTTTACAAAAAAACCGACAGGAAATTGCAGTTGGTTATGATCTTGCAAAAAATATTAAGGTTATTCTACAATAGGTTTTTATGAAATCTGACAGTATACTCAACTTAAACGACAAGCAGCTAAAGAAATTAGAATTTTCCGAAACGCAAAAATTAGTTACCGATAAAAAAGTGGTTTTGGCAGGAAATCCTAATGTTGGTAAATCACTTTTCTTTAATCATTTGAGCGGTATGTATGTTGATGTTTCCAATTTTCCGGGAACAACAATATCTATTTCGAAAGCAAGTTATAAAGGGAACACAATATATGATACACCGGGCGTTTACGGAGTTTCTTCTTTTAATGATGAAGAGAGAGTCGCCCGCGATATAATTCTTTCTGCCGATCGAATTCTAAATGTTGTAAATGCGCTTCATCTTGAAAGGGATTTATTCCTCACTCTTCAATTAATTGAAATGGGTAAACCGGTTACAGTCCTTCTCAATTTCAGCGACGAAGTAAAAAAACGAAAAATCAAGATTGATGTTGAACGGCTATCCGAATTGCTTGGCGTTGATGTAATTGAAACAAGCGCAGTGAAGAAAGACGGATTTGATAAATTAGATTATGCTATTGAAAATGCCCGGAAAGGCACGCAGGAACTCGAGCTTCATTTTCTGCTTCAACAGGTTATGGAGAAAGGTGCTTCGCAAGCCGCTTCCCTACTAATTTTAGAAGGCGATAATGAAATTGCGGAATTAAATGAACTGCCGTGCGGAACTCCCGATGAGCGCGAAAAAATTTACATCAATAGAAGAAATAAAGTAAATGAAATTGTTGATGAAATAGAACATGAAGATTCCAGGAAAGGTGAATTTTTTAATTTGCTCGGGAAATACTCTCTTAATCCTCTTACAGGGATACCAATTCTCGGCTTTGTTCTTGTCCTCGTCTATTTCTTTATCGGTGAATTCGTATCGCAGCAGGTTGTTGATTTTACCGAGAATAAAATCGGCGTGGAAATTTTCGAGTATAATGTTAAATCATTGATGGCTGATTACACTGCAACGGATATAGTTGTTGAAGTGATAGATAATAATGATAACGTGATCGATTCGGAAACATTTATCTTTCCCGATGGAATGAATGAACTTCCCCAGTTGAAAACTCAATTTGAAGAATTCTCAACTCAGCCGGGCACCGCCATTGATTTTACTTTTCACAATCCGATCGCGCAGTTGTTATTTGGCGAGTTCGGTGTTATAACTATGACTGTCACTTACCTCATATTTCTTTTATTGCCCCTGGTAATCGGATTTTATCTCGTGATGGCTTTTCTTGAAGACAGCGGTTATTTACCCAGACTTGCAACTATGCTCGACAGAGCGTTCAACAAAGTCGGACTCAACGGTAAAGCCGTTATACCGATAATGCTTGGATTCGGCTGTGTTACAATGGCAAATGTCACGACCAGAATATTAGGTTCTAACAGAGAAAAATCAATTGTAACTGCAATACTTCAATTTGTAATTCCATGTTCGGCTCAGTTAGCGGTAATTGCAGTTTTATTGAGCGGCGCCGGCATTAAACCATTATTAATTTTTGCAGTGGTAATTTTCAGTGTACTTATTGCGCTCTCTACTATTCTGAATAGAATGCTTCCGGGTGAAAGTTCCCCGCTGCTGATAGATCTTCCTTCGATGAAGATTCCCAATATCTCAAACGTTCTTAAGAAAACTTATTTCCGCTCTATCGGATTTATGAAAGAAGCAGGAGTTTGGTTTTTTGTTGGAGCTTTGGGAATAGGAATTTTACAAATAACCGGTTTGCTTGTTGTTTGGCAGGATTTATTAGCTCCGTTAACTACAGACTGGCTTATGCTTCCTAAAGAAGCCGCAAATGCTTTTGTGATGGGAATGGTTCGCCGCGATTTCGGTGCGGCAGGTTTATTTGAATTGAGCTTGACTACGATGCAGATAACTGTTGCAATAATCACGATTACATTATTCGTACCCTGTATCGCTTCCTTTGTTGTGATGTTGAAAGAAAGAGGATGGAAAGAAGGTTTGAGTATTTGGTTCGGGACCTGGATTGTTGCATTTACAATCGGTGGTTTAGTTGCACAACTAATAATAATATAGTAAGAATTATGAGAAAAGTACCAAAATCTAAATATCCGTTTGTTTGGCAGAAAGATGATTTCTATATCAAAATTTTCTGCTCAATACCAAATATTGCTGTCGGAATTTTACTTAAAACCGATAAGTCATATTTCATAATAGATCCGGGTGACGGAATACTCCGCGACTTAAATAAAGAGATCGGGACGGACAAACTTTTACAGGTTTCCGATTTGTTTATCAGTCATGGTCATCATGACCATGTAGGTGGTTTGTGGTCGTTTCTCACCTATCAAAATGTAATGCGCCGCACAAAACCTTTGAATATATATTATCCAAAAGGTGGAGTTGAGATTGAAAGCTTACACAAGGCATTCAATAATGTATACGGGAAAGAGTTATCATATAAAATCAACTTAATTAGAATTGATAAAGCAAAAACTTTCCAGCGCAAAGGTGTAAAGATTAAGCCGTTCTTCGTAAATCACAGGGAACCTGCTCCGGATAACAATTCTTCCGTACTAATTCCATCGATTGGATTCAAATTTGAATATGACGGCAAAACAATATGTTATGGCGGTGATACGGCATACTGTGATTCATTGGTTCAAATGGCAGAAGGTTCTGATTTAGCAATAATCGAAGCCGGTGCAACTTCCGAGGATGATGCTGATCTTCATATGACATTTGATCAGGCGATCGAAATTGGCGAAACTGCGGGTGAGTATTTCCTTGTACACGTACCGGATTAGCTGATCATCCAAAGTTTGTAAGTTAGTGAAATTGAGAATTTACTATCACCTACCCTAAAGCTGAGACGAATAAAAATGACAATTGTTGTTTGATATTTATTTGAGATATATCCGCAAAGCGAGATCTCGCCAAAGGTGGACTTTTTGTTTCTTGTTTCTTGTTTCTGGTTACTGGTTACTGGTTTCTGGTTACTGGTTTCTGGTTACTGGTTTCTGGTTACTGGTTTTATGCTTTTTGTTTCTTGTTTTTTGCTTTTTGTTTCTTGTTTTTTGCTTTTTGTTTCTTGTTTTTTGCTTTTTGTTTCTTGTTTTTTGCTTTTTGTGTCATTCCCTAAAATAGTTGACCGTTTTTTATGTTCTATAATTTAGTGAATTGTAATTATAAATATTTAATATCGGTCTATATTTCGCGTCCATTATTTCAATTTCTTTTTCAAACTCAGCAGGGGTCATCC
>JAIOZI010000115.1 GCA_021740785.1 Melioribacteraceae bacterium | reverse complement strand
GCCGACAATTTGTAAGTTGAGAAATATCAAATACTTAGCCATATAGAAATTTTGAAATTCGTTATTTGAGTAAAATATTTTTCTTACAAATTGTCGGGGTTAATCCCGCAACATAAAATGTTTTAATAAAACATTTTATAAGCGACCAACGGCAAAAAATTTATTTCCAATGATTTTTTTGGGATAAAAAAAGGCGGCTCATTTACGAACCGCCTTTTATAATTTACTGCTGAATCACTGAAATTATTTCAGATCGAAACGGTCGAGATTCATTACCTTATTCCATGCTGCAGCGAAATCGTTAACGAACTTCTCCTTCGAATCTTCGCATGCGTAAACTTCGGCTAAAGCACGAAGCTCGGAATTCGAACCGAAAATTAAGTCGACGCGTGTGCCTGTCCATTTTAGGTCGCCGGTTTTTCTATCACGACCTTCGAATGAATCTTCGTCTTCCGAAACTGCTTTCCAAGTTGTACCCATATCAAGCAAGTTTACAAAAAAGTCATTAGTAAGCTGCCCGGGTTTACCGGTCAAGACGCCATGTTTTGAACCGTCGTAATTAGTATTAAGAACGCGCATACCGCCAACCAGCACAGTCATTTCGGGAGCTGTAAGTGTTAAGAGCTGTGCACGGTCAATAAGCATTTCTTCAGGAGACACACTGAGTTTTTCCTTTAAGTAATTCCGGAATCCGTCGGCACGCGGCTTGAGGTAATCGAATTGTTCCACATCGGTTTGTTCCTGGGCTGCGTCTGCACGTCCGGGAGTGAACGGAACTGTTACAGTTTGACCGGCATCCTTAGCCGCTTTCTCAACTGCCGCACATCCGCCCAGAACAATTAAATCAGCAAGCGATACTTTTTTATTGCCCGATTGAGAATCGTTAAATTCTTTTTGTATCCCTTCCAGCGTTTCTAATACTTTTGCCAATTGCTTTGGAATATTAACTTCCCAATCCTTCTGAGGTGCAAGTCTGATACGTGCACCGTTTGCACCGCCGCGGTAATCTGATCCGCGGAACGTTGATGCAGAAGCCCAAGCGGCTGAAACCAATTCAGAGACGGATAACCCGGAATCGAGTATTTTATTTTTAAGTGCGGCAATATCATTCTCGTCAACCAATTCATGATCGACAGCCGGAATCGGATCCTGCCAAATAAGTTCTTCTTTTGGTACTTCCGGTCCCAAGTACCGGGCAATTGGTCCCATATCGCGGTGAGTTAATTTAAACCATGCACGCGCAAACGCATCAGCAAACTCATCAGGATTTTCATAAAATCTTCGCGAAATTTTTTCGTACGCAGGATCTTCCTTCAAAGCGAGATCGGTTGTCAGCATCATTGGTGCATGTTTTTTGGACGGGTCATGTGCGTCCGGCACTGTATTCTTTGCCTCTTCGTTCTTCGGAGTCCACTGCCACTTTCCGGCGGGACTTTTAGTCAATTCCCAATCGTAGTTAAACAAGTTTTCGAAAAATCCCATATCCCACTCAATTGGTTTGTTAGTCCAGATACCTTCCAGACCGCTTGTGATTGAATCAGCGCCTTTGCCTGTACCGTGTGTGTTTGCCCAGCCAAGTCCCTGCATTTCGATCGGGGCAGCTTCGGGATCGGGACCAACATGATCTTCTGTTCCGGCGCCGTGTACCTTTCCGAAAGTGTGTCCACCTGCAATAAGCGCCACTGTTTCTTCATCATTCATCGCCATACGTTTGAAAGACTGACGAATAAACTTAGCGGATTTTTTTGGATCCGGTTCGCCGTTAGGACCTTCCGGGTTAACATATATCAATCCCATATGATCGGCTGCAAGACGACCTTCGAGATTTCCGTCAACATCGTGGCGTTCATCTGCAAGCCACTCGTGTTCCGGTCCCCAATTTATATCTTTTTCCGGTTCCCAGATATCTGCACGTCCGCCGCCAAATCCGAAAGTTTTAAAGCCCATGGATTCAAGAGCAGCGTTCCCGGCTAAGATCAGCAAATCCGCCCAAGAAATTCTCTTGCCGTATTTTTGTTTGATCGACCAGAGTAAACGGCGGGCTTTATCGAGGCTTGCATTGTCAGGCCAACTGTTCACAGGAGCGAATCTCTGGTTACCGGTACCGCCGCCACCACGTCCGTCTGCAACACGGTATGTTCCGGCGCTGTGCCATGCCATTCGGATAAAGAGCGGACCGTAGTGACCAAAATCCGCGGGCCACCAATCCTGGGAATTAGTCATAAGATCAATCAGATCTTTCTTCATTGCATTATAATCCAGCTTATTAAATTCTTCCGAATAATCGAAATCCTCTCCCATCGGATCCGACAAGGATGAATGCAGGCGAAGAATATCCAGGTTCAGTTTGTTCGGCCACCAATCTCGATTAGCGGTACCGCTGCCGGCGCTTGTTTCATGGGGAAAAGGGCACTTGCTTTCGTTATTAACATCATGAGATGTTTTTTGATTTTTATTGTTTTCCATAGCTCTCATCTTTTTGTTGAAAAAATAGATTTTTTTGTAATCTCAATAGAGTTGTTGATAGATTTTCACTTAATAACTAAACTTAAAATTTATATTGGGAGTTCAACTCAGATGTATAATTTTACAAAATTATTATCAGTTTGACAAGATGAAGCAGGAATTTATTAAGTGAAGAGTCGAATACCATACTAATATCGTGTAAACAATGAAATGGCGTAAATCATAATATGGTCTTTTCGAAGAAGTGATTTGTGCGACTTAGAAATCCAGATATGTGCGGGATTAAGATATGACATCACAAATGTGACACAACACTAGCTAATACCAAGAATAAATAGATAATTAATCGACGCAATACAGCTCATTATTTGCAATTACTTTCTTAACTCCGTACGCAAAATCACTTTTTGATTAATACCGCACCGGTTGAAGGATCGAGAGTAAATTTTCTCGAAACATTTCCAAGTGATTCAACTCCCGCACGTTCGGAATCAACTAGTATTTCCCAATCTCCTTTTGGAAGGTTGAAATGTGCATCATTAAGAGTATCTGCATTAAACATTACAAAGAAATTCTGATCTTTATAATTCAGCTCATAAGCTAAGGCAAATTTATTTCCTTTCATTTCTTTGAATGTGATATCCTCATATTCTGCATATCTGAAAGCATCATATTTCTTTCGGAGTTCAATCAATCCTATGTAGTAGTCAAACAATTCTTTGTTAGCAGCGGCATGATCATAATTGATATAGTTAACAGCGTTGTCTTTATTGTAAGTATTATGATCAATCATTCCTTTATGTTCATCCGGGATATCGTTATCGGTCGGAAGAACTTTGGATCGAGCGTATTCCTGACCGGCATGAATCATTGTCATACCCTGAGATGTGAAGAGAAACAAAGCGCCGAGTTTATTTAATTTTAACTGCAGGTGTGAGAGTTTTGCGTTGGCGTCAACATCTTTAATGATTTCATCGGATTCAACTTCACCGGTTCCGATTCGGATAAAATCACCGAGAGTATAACCATCATGAGACTCCAAATAATTTACCGAATGTTCTTTTGTTTGGAATAATCCCAAAGAGTCGCGCACCAAGGTTCCGCGCACATAACTTTTAATTCGTGCTGGCGAGTTATTTCCGTACCATTCACCGAAAATCCATCCAAGACCGTTATTCGGATTTTCACCTTTCACACCGTTGCGTATCTGATCATTCCATGCGCCCCAGCCGCGTAATGAAAATCCCTGTGGATCGTATCCGCCGCCCCACGGTTCGCAAACGAATACAACATCGGGGTTAATTTTCTTCGCTTCATAAATAATTGTTTCTATTGTTTCCCAATCCAATAATCTACCGAGATCGAAACGGAAACCGTCAATGTGATATTCTTTCATCCAGTAAAGAATACTTTCGACAATCATTCTGCGCATCATCGGCGCTTCGGTTCTTAAATCGTTCCCGCACCCGCTTTGGGCAATATAGTTATCATCATCGTCCAAACGGAAATAATATTCTTTATCGATCTCTTTTAAATTGCCTAATTCGTATTCCGAAAGATGATTGTAAACGACATCCATCATTACAGCAATTCCGTCACTATGAAAGGCTTTCACCATATTTTTGAATTCATTAATCTGACGGGCGTCCTCACCCATCCAGGTATTCCACTTAAGTTCTTTCCAATCCTGAGCATAGTAAGCTTCGGGCGCAAAAAATGCTGCGGTCATGTATCCCCAGTGATTTCGTTCGTATGGATTCCACGTATTGTATCTGCCTGCCATTTTTTCTTCGAAAGGAATTTCTATGCTGCCGAATTCTTGAGCCGGTAGAAGTTCAACAGTGTTAACTCCGAGATTCTTTATGTAATCAATTCCGCCGCGTTTTCCTTTTTCAACCAATCCTTTATATGTTCCGGGATATGATGATCCGGACGATTCATGCGCGGTCATATCTCGGATGTGCATTTCATAAACAATTATATCCCGCCAATCCTGACGAATCCATTCGTCGTTTTCCCAATCGAAACTTCCGGGTTCAACAACTATTGATTTTCGTGGATTCATGTATGTGTTATAAGTAGCAACCGCTTTAGCGTAGGGATCGATACAAAGCGGAAGATCGGAATCCGAACGATCATCGTCTTCGTGGCGAACTTTATAACCGTAGAATTTTCCGAACATTTCACCGTCCAATGTTGTTTCCCATACGCCATCTTCATCGCGTCCCATTTCAAAAGAATTACCTTCTTCGTCATTTACATTTTCAAAAGTGACGAGAGTTACTTTTTCAGCGTTTGGAGTGAAAAGTCTGAAAGTAGTTTTACCCTCTTTTACAATTACACCCAAATCTTTATCTGAATATGCGTCTGCAGTCGATACCTTCTTTTGGGATGTAATAACGGTTGATGATTTCACAAACATGTTTGTATCCTTGAACAAAACAAATCCCTCGTTTGAATTAAAAAATGCAAATAAAATAATTACTGTAATCAGTTTGGTTTTGGCTTTCATTTTTCTTCCTGTTTAATCCGAAGCTAAAACTTAAGTAAAATTACAATTTGGAAAAAGGGGAAATAATTTTTGTGGTTAGGCATGGCGATGGAATTATATTTCAAATGTCATTTCTGCCGGAGGCATTCCTTTGGAAGAAGGAGTGCAGCGACTGAGCCTGTCTACCGGCATGTAGGAAATCTTAAAAACACAGATTCCTCACGCTCACATCGTTCGGTTCGGAATGACAAACATTTAAAAAACCACACCTACTTTCAAAATTTTACTACCAACTCCGGGCATGTCGAGATAGGCAATGTAAATCCCGCTGGATACTTGTTCACCGTTCTGGTTTGTTAAATCCCAGTATAGATTTCTATCACGGTTATTCTTTTCTAATCTTTTTACAAATGTACCGCCGATGTTAAAGATTCTTATTATTATCTCATCCGGCAAATTTCCAAATACGACATGTCTCTTACCATTAGGATAAAAATGATTGCTGTCCATGAAAGGATTTGGGTACACAGTTATTTCGTTAATTCGTTCACGTGCAGAGTTTAGGTTGTTGAAATCTGCTTCGGGTAATTTTAGAGTAAACTTGTCTTTGCCGCTTAAGGGTTTCCATGATTCAATTCTGATTATCGTGCCTTCTTCCGGCAATTCACCGCTGATCACGAAATTTCCGAAGCGGTGATCAACAGCTTCTGAGCGGCCTGAGTTCGGGGGAAGATTGTCATTATCAAAATCTGATTCATAAACAAATATTGACTCCCAGTCGCCGTTTGGTAAATGTGTCCACATAGAGTCTTGAATTGCTCTGCTTGAATCACCGCTACCATATTTATCAAGAATTTTTACAGTAAGCCTTACATTATCTGTATCCGATACAAGATCATTGCCTAAATCCCAAACCTCGATCGGAACTGTTCCAAGACCAATAGGATTACTAAAGTAGACAACAGTAAATCCAGGGAGTGTACTGGCGATGAAATATTGTGAACCGGTTTTAGTGAATCTAATTTCATAATCAGTATAACCCAAGCCTTGCTCACTGGGAACGCGCTGCCAAACAAAACCATCCCCAACAGTCTTAATTTTCCACTCTCCGGTTGAGTTGTAGTTTTTTAGAGCATTAATTGGTTCTTCAATTTCAATACCGTCCGGCCCCGCAATTTCAATAATCTTGTTTATTCTATATCTTTTCCAAGATTGCTGAATGCTGTCTCTACCTGTATTGATAACTGAAAACACAACACCGTTAATAACAGGATTGTATGTTGTATCAAAACCGTAATGATCCGCACTATCTAAAACAATATCACCGGTAGTAAGATTAGTAATTGAATAAAATGAAGTATCCTCAGTGCCAAGGATATTTATTTCAAACTCATTGCCATCAAGCAAATTCGGATCAATAATCTTTGCTGCCACAAACCCATCACCGATTCCTTCAATGTGCTCACCTAAAATTATATCATCATCAAATTCGGGATAGACATTGTCAATTGGATTTTTATGCGGCACAACTTTAATTATGTTCGGTTCGCTTTCAAGTAGTTTCTGCGAACTGCTGTCGGAATAAGCATAAGCGGTAACACCGAAATAATATTCATGTTCGTTTTTCAAAGGAAGATTTGTGTAAGCATCATTAGTGATTTTCAAGTAACGTTTCAATCCTGTATTCGGACTGTCAAAAATAGTTGTGAATTCTCTTCTGCCTGCTACATATTTGTAATCACGAACATTGGATAAGTCATTTTCAATATCGGTTATGTAAATTAGTTTGGGATTTGAACCGAGCGAATCTTCAAACTGCCAAATTCTGTAGCCTTCGAATTTATATATCGAATCTGCAATGCCATCAAGTGCTAATTCAGGATCAGCTTTGTTGAATGACTCAACGCTCTCGTCCCAATAAATAGTAACAGAACCGTCTCCTTCATTTTTTGAAATATTGGGCGGCGGGATTGTTACTAAATCTTCAAAGAAATTATGATGAAACTTGTGAAGCAATTTAGATTGATTCCTAATTTTAGTTATGCTGTTTAATCTATCAGTTCCGCGATCCATGTGTAATGCTATTATTACTTCCTGGGTATCGCCGGGAGCAAAATTAAATGGACCTGTTGAAAATACCATCCGCCGGTCTGCAGGTGCAGGTCCACCTTGCCAGCCATCGCCCTCATACCACCCGGTCCCACCAACAGGATCGCCAGCTAGTGTAGTTTTTGTCGAATCTCCCGTAATAGGATCGATGAAAGGTTCTCCATTCCATCCAAATCCTCTTAAGTTATTATAAAATTCTACTGAACCTTCATATATCCTTTGTTGTGCGTCGCGGTAAACTGAATGTTCAATAATTATTAAATACCCGATTAGTTTCGTGTTTATATGATTTTGGAGGATTTTATTATTGGTATATGCTAAATTTCCCTCGCTTTCAACGATTGGACCTTGCAGCAATGTATAACCATGTGCCGGCGGTGGTGAGCCATACGACCAATCATCTTCGTCCCCGTTATAAGTATAAGCCATATCCAGAGTTGTATCGCATCCCACATAATCATCATTAGCATCACCTAAATCAGGATCAGACCAATAGCCGAAATACATTTGTTTTACAGTATCACGACTTTTGTTTATTACTTTATATTTTTTGAATACAACATCACCTAAGAAATTGGTTTTTTCAAATCCAAAAACCGTTACTTGAAATTCCAATCCAATTGGATCTGAACCGTAAGTGAAATGTGATCTTTTAATATCCAGATCATTTGAAACGTACCATAAAGTCTCATCACCCACATGTTCCGGTTTATCAATTCCGCGGGTGAAGATGCCGTCCTTGTTTACATCAATCCATGGAGCGCCGTCTTCAGCGGGCCATTCATTATAGTCTTTTTCGTATTCTTCGCGTTCAGGTCCGGGAGATAGACTTTCCCAATTCTTTCTGATTTTATATACGCGGTATTTTTCTTTTGCCGGATCGTCTGCAGAGTGATCGGTCAAAATTTTCCCGGCTTGCAAACCCTGGCGATGAGTATTTCCGTTAAATCTTACTTGTCCCTGCACAATTCCGCCCCAAACCAAACCATCATTGAATATTGCAGGTAATCTTGAATGTATCCCACCGGGCCAATAAAACCCTGAGGCATCAGTTCGCGGGTCGTGCGAGCCGTCCCCGTTATTCGATACCC
>JAIOZI010000046.1 GCA_021740785.1 Melioribacteraceae bacterium | reverse complement strand
AGAAGCCAAACAAATTTATGATGCAGCTCTATGTAAAGAGACTCAAAAAGCAGTCAAAAAATATGTAGTGTACCACTGAAATCTTTAAGTGGTTGTTTTTACACAACTTATACCCCCGATTTGCCAAGTTGGGTTAATATATTGTATTGTACCATCCGGAGATGTAATAATAACGGAAATCGGATTTTGCTCTACTGCCCTGGATAATTGAAGAATTTTTTCTTCTTTTATTTTCATTTCCGAAATATCTTGAATTGTACCGAACATTTTTACCGGGAATCCTTCATCATTATGTTCCAAATTTCCAATACCCTTGACCCATAATATTTCTTTCGTTCTCTTATTAATAATTCTGTACTCACGATTGAAATCATTGTTTTCCTTTAACACATGGTTCACTAAATAATCCGACATTGTTTGACGATCCTCGGGATGAATTAGATCGAGCCATCCAATCAAATCATGTTTGTGGCTATTATCAATTCCGAATATTTCATCAAGCATTTCTGAACTTATCCACTCCCCTTTGCTTACATCGAAAACATAATAACCAATTCTTGCAACTCGTTGTGAAGCCTTTAACTGTTCAGTAGTCTCTAAAATCTCCCTATTTTTTTTTCGTTCTTCTGACTGATCTCTGAAAACAAGAACAACACCAGTAATATTTCCTTTTTCATCATTTATCGGTGCACCGCTGTCTGAAATTGGAATTTCAGTACCATCCTTTGATACAAGTAAGGTATGATTTGCTAGTCCAACTACTAAACCTTCTCTTAAAACTTTTACGACAGGATTTTCGACTTTGTTTCTTGTCGTTTCATTTATAATATTAAACACCTTTTCTAATTCTTCACCCCTCGCATCTTCCTCTTTCCAGCCTGTTAGGTTTTCAGCAACCGGATTCATTTCTTTCACTTTTCCATTTTTATCAGTTGTAATTACGCCGTCGCCAATACTGTAAAGCGTTGTTTTAAACTGTTTGTGAAATTCAGATAATTCTTTTTCCTTGCTGAATAATTCTCGAAATAAATTTCTCTGATTGTAATGATAAATCCATGATAAGCCTGTTGCCGAAAATAAAATCAGCACAAGGATGAATAAAACAATCACTGCCGCCTTGAAGTTAAGTTCACTATATATTTCGGATTTATCTACTTTTGCAATCATGAACCATTCTGTTTTTGGTATCTTTGAAATAAAAGAAAGAACATCCACCCCGCGATAATCGGTCCCTTCAAATATTCCTTCCGTTCCCAGTACAGCTTGAATCGTCGGAACATTTTTATTAATAATCTGTAATTTATGCTTCAGCGCAGTATTTTTTTTATGCCTGAGTTCATTAAGGAATAATGCTGAATCACCTTCCTTTCTCAGTATTAATGTCTCGGCAGTTTTGCTCGGCATAGGCCAAGAATTTATTAATGGATAAAGGTACTTTGTAGGATTTATTCTAAAGATAATTGCTGCAGTTGGATTACCCTTTCTATCAAATACCGGGGCAATAAATTCTAACATAAGCCTGCCGGTTATAGCGCATTTAAAAATATCCGTAAATACAATCTCCCTTTTACTTAATGCTTTCTCAATCATAACAAATGAAGTATCGTCTATATGATTGTTTTCGGAATTAACCGCAAAGATTATTGTTTTATCCTTATCGGTTATGAGTATGTTTTCATATTCGTGACTTATAAAGATTGGCTTTAACCGAGACAAAAAATAGTTGCCTGCATTATCAGTATTAATACCTGTCGATAGGTTTATTGCATTTTTAATGAAGTTTGGATTTGATGAAAAAAAGTGAGCCTCGGAACGGCGCTCATATAACCATTGAGTCAGTTGGTCGATTTTTAAGTTTGAGATTGCAATTAGATCATTATTTTTTTCATTCTTAATTGCAGTTTCTTCATGTGAATAAAAATAATAACCTCCAATTGATAAAACAACAGCAACCAGGAAAGTATAAATAAAAATATGATATTTCTTACGGAGATATTTAGCTCTAGGTGTATTCACGTACATCCCTTATATTCATTAATTACCCTGAGTTAACGATTAACTCTTGTATTTTGTCCTTTCTTTGAATTGATTAATTTACTTCATTTGCAATTCTGTTGTTTTGAATCATTTTAAAATAACATAAAATCCGTAAATATTTAATTTATTATCGAAATTATAAGTTGAATATCAGGTACTTGGAGTCCATTAATTAGGTCAAAAACAAAGAACTGAGTAAGTTGAATATGAAATCTAGGAACTATTTGATTGTTGAATTCATCACAGTATTTATTGTACTTCCACTCATCATGCTGTTGATTGCACAATCAACCAAAAAAATTATTGTCCCGTTTTATATAATTCTTGGAAGTATTTTTCTATTGGTTATTCTTTTTGACCGGACTTTTGATAAATCAAAATTATTAAGTAAATCGAATTTTAAAAAACACATTAAACTGATTATTTTGAGATTCACAATCGGTGTAATAGTACTAATAACCATGGTTAGTTTACATTCACCTGAAAAATTATTTTCATTTGTAATTGAACACACAAATCTTTGGCTGCTAGCTTTAATTTTCTACCCGGTTTTGTCAGTGATTCCACAAGAGTTATTCTTCAGAGTGTTTTTCTTTCATAGGTATGAAACACTTTTTAGTAACCGTTACCATATAATTATAATTAACGGAATTTGTTTTGGATTAGCGCACTTGTTTTACGGAAATTTTGCAGCACCGGTTCTAAGTACTTTGGGTGGAATCATGTTCGCCTATACATATTCAAAAAGTAATTCATTACTGATAACTTCCATCGAACACGGATTGTGGGGGGTTTTAATATTCACAATCGGGCTTGGCGATTATTTTTACTCGGGTTTTATTGGTTTATAAAAGTCACCGTTTTACAACGGACAATTATCGAATTACCCTTGAAACATCTCTTCTTGTTCGGATTGATTTATATGAAATTGATCCGTTTGCAAATAGATAAGTTCTGAGATTGAAATCAGGTTTGTGCAAATATCTCTAACGATTCCACTGTCGTTTATTAAAGATGTTGCCATCTCACGAGTGATTGATTGTTCACGTATCAATTTATCAAGCGAACCGCTCATCATAACATCATGCTTTTCTAATTTGGTTTTTATCTCCATCAAATTATTAAAATGACTTTCAGGATTCTCAGAAGTTTGGGCTTTATAAATTTCTCGAATTACTTTTGCGATCTTTCTCCGCAGAGTATTATATTCAATTTTTATCAATTCATTTTCCGAAACAATAAATTTCGCCATGTTTGGTTGAATGATTTTCAAAAATTTGACTACCTCAACAATTAATCTCACTGCAACTTTTATCTTGTAAATTCTCTTTAATTCATCTTCGGAAATGTTCAAACTCTGCACTGAAGTAGCTGATTCAATAATTCTTCCGTAAATTATTTTAATTTTTTTAAAATAGAGATCGTCAATATTTATCCGCATATTTTTAACAGAGCGCGGCACAATTTCTTTTAGATTATCATCAGATAAAATATCCGCACGGTGCATATTTAATGAGTGTGCGATTATCTCAAACGCATTATCAAAAAGGTGTTTGGATTCATTAACTAAAGCCGGAATTGCCGATGTAACATTTGTTAATACGGAATCATTTATATATTTCGGTTGCGAAATATCTTTCTCGGTGTCATCTTTAATTATTTTGTTTAATACTAAAATCATAGGTTGGATGAGTGGAATCATCAGCAGCACACCGATGAGATTAAAAAGTGTATGAAACAATGACAACTTTAATGTAAAATCCTCAGCTCCGATTTTTAACAGCAATGAAATATTATCAACAGCCCATCTTAATTGAGATATAAATATTAATGCAATTAATCCTGTAGTAAAATTGAATATCATATGTGCGCCTGCTAATCTCTTCCCTGCACTGTTTGAACTTATTGCACCGATAATAGCAGTTACAGTCGTTCCAATGTTCGCACCTATTGCCAACGCCAAAGCATTAACATATGTGATTTGAGAAGTAGAGAGTGCGGCGAGAATTATTGCAAGCGTTGCATGACTCGACTGCATTATTACAGTTGCCGCAATTCCTAATCCGGTAAATACCATTAATCCCCAAAATCCTGTCATTGCATATTCTTTCAAATCAATCGAATCTTTGAAAGAATCAAATCCCTCTTTCATAAAGTGTATACCGAGAAATAAAAAACCAATACCGGCAATAATATATCCGATTCCCTTCAATGACCTGCTTTTCTGAAGGACTAATGCTATTCCAAAAACTAATAATGGCAAGGCAAATGAAGATATTTTAACTTTCAATCCGAAAATTGATATCAACCAAGCGCCGGTGGTTGTGCCTAAATTAGCTCCAAAAATCACACCGATTCCGCTTGATAAATTCATTAGTCCCGCACCAAGAAATGAAATTGTAATTATGGAAACTAATGAGCTGGATTGAAGTAGCGAAGTGCTTACTATACCAAATGATAAACTTCGTGGAACTGTCTTTGTTGTGCTTTTAAGTATTTTTTCGAGAGTACCGCCGGTGAATGATTTAAATCCATCTTCCAGAAACAACATCCCGAAGAGCAGTATTGAAACACCCGCAGCAATTTCTTTAATATTATCATTGAATAAAAATACTGCAAGTAAACCAACAAGTAATAAAAGAAGAATTATTTTTTTTAATAAACTCATTTACAGTGCTGATATTTATTCACATTAGTTCTTTACATGAATTGTAAATTACAGTTTTCAAAGCAAGTCGAATTCACTGACAACAGTTCAATACTCAATAAGAAAAGACCAATCTTTGCTCGGGAAAATTATAATCCCGGATTGGAGCTAGAATTGGAAATAGATGAATGGTTGAATATCCGCAGTTTTTGCTTGAGCTACAATCCAAATGATTACTACTAGCAACATAACTTTACCAAGCAGCGGCATTTTCCCAACATAATCTGATGTTCTTAGTTCAATATTCCGTGGGATGTAATGAAGTATATATCCAATAATGATCATCACAAAAACTACAGAATAACCTTCAACAAATTGGAAAAATACAGCAGGCTGGAAATTGTTGAAAATTTGATCCAGCATACCCCATCCCAATTCAAATGACTGTGCACGGAAGAATATCCAGCAGAAACTCACCAGGTGAAAAGTAATAATGATTCCAACAATTCTAGTTAGTTTATTTTTGTTAACCCATTTAGGAATATTAAACATTTTTTCAAAAGCAAGAAATCCGCCGTGAAGCCCGCCCCAAAAAACAAATTTCCAGGAAGCGCCATGCCACAATCCACCGAGAAGCATTGTTAACATAAGATTAATGTACGTGCGAACATTACCCTTCCTGTTACCGCCAAGACCAAAAATATAGAGATAATCTTTCAACCATGATGAAAGAGAAATGTGCCATCTTCTCCAAAATTCAGTAATGCTTGCAGATTGATACGGAGAATCAAAATTAGTCGGCAGCCTGAAACCAAGCATCAATGCTAAACCAATTGCCATATCGGAATAACCTGAGAAATCACAATATATTTGTAACCCATAACCGTATATGGCTAATAAATTTTCAACACCAGTAAATCTGCCGGGAATCTCAAAAACTCTATCAACAAAATTGATGCTTATGTAATCAGCTAAAACAGCTTTCTTAAACAAACCGGAAACAATCAAAAAGATCGATTTCCCGATATCTTCCTTAGTGATAAAAGGTTCTTTATGTATTTGAGGTAGAAAATCAGATGCTCTAACAATGGGACCTGCAACAAGCTGCGGGAAAAATGAGACGAAGAAAATGAAGTCAAGAAAATTTTTCTCCGGGTTTAATTTGTTTCTATAGATATCAAACGTGTAACTCATCGATTGGAAAGTGAAGAACGATACACCGACCGGAAGAAAGATATTCATCATATCAAAATTACCGGCACCGATTTCATTAATAGTATCAATGAAAAAGTTCGTGTACTTAAAATACCCCAGTATTCCAAGATTGGTAACAATACTCAAAAATAATAATGATTTTCGCTTCCAATGGATTTCTGTTTGATGAATCCACAAACCCGCGTAATAATCAATAATAGAACTGATAATTATAAGGTAGAAAAATAATCCACTGGATTTATAATAGAAGTAAAGCGACATGATTGTAAGGAAAACAATCTTGGCTCTTTTATAATTGATAAACAAGTAATGGAATACTAGTACGAAGAAAAAGAAGAACATGAAGAAACCGGAATTGAAAAGCATCGGTGCTTCAGGATTGTATGCGAGTAAATCAAGAAGTTTGTCTATCATTTAGTATTAGAAATATATTCCGAATTTTGAGGTTGAATATCTGAAATAAATTTATAAAACGAAACATGAAAATTATTTTAATTGCAATTTATTTTCTCTGCAGCAATACATAAGATAAACTCAGTTTCCTAATTAAGAACTTTTGCAACTATTCTATTCAACCAGGATAATCAATTTTATTAAATATTCGATTTCTTAGATTCATCTGATTTTTAAATTTTTACTTGCGTAATTATTTTTTTCTTTATAAATATATAATTCGTTTAATCGGACACAATATAAATAATCAAGAGAGGGTTTTATGAAGAAGGTCTACTTAGTATTTTCATCATTGCTTTTGCTGCTGATGTTTACCAGCAGTAACGCTCAGACTGTGAAGGATAGCTGGTCACTTAACTTCGGTCTGTCTTATCCACGACTTGTAAGCACGAACATCGCACCTAATGAATTCAATTTTGGCGGCTTTGTTGGTTTGCAAAGAAACTTTACCGAGAGTGTTGGATTGAGACTCAATACAAGATTTAGTAATCTTTCCGGTGATTATGCAAATAATCAAACATCAACAACAACTTTAATAACCGGTAACTTTGAATTCATATATGAATTTGTTCCCTGCCAAAAAATTTCGCCTTATATTTTAGCCGGAACAGGCTTAATTTATTATTCAGTTGATAATCCCCCTGATCCTCAATTCACCGATAGTCATATTGATTATCAGATATCACTCGGATTTGGCGCAGTGTGGAGATTATGGAAAAACTGGAATTTTACAACTGAGCTCGGTTATTATTCCGTTTCAAACTCAACACTTGATGGTTTATCAAACACCGATGGCGGCGGTTTGCTGGGAAGTATCAACGATACGTATATGTCATTTGATATCGGGTTAAAATGGTTCTTCGATAAGGGCGAGCCTTCACCAATGTGTGATCAAACGGAAGGTTTGCGTGAAATAATTGAAAGCCTGAATTTAGCAACCAAGGATGATGTTGAAGAAATAGTGAAGCAGCATATTCCAAAGGAAGTCGTAAAAGAAGTTGTAGTAGAAAAACCGGTTTATGTTGATAAAGAGACAAAACTTTTGCGTGATAATTGGGTACTAGTTGGAGTTAATTTTGATATCAACAGCACAAAACTTAGGCCTGAAGCAATTCCGGTTCTTCTTCATGCCGCACAAGTTCTACTGCAAAATCCGGGCATCAAGGTTGAAATACAAGGTTACACTGATAATATTGGCCCGGGAAAAATGAATCAGAAAATTTCCGAAAAACGTGCCGAGGTTGTTAGAAATTACTTGATGGGAAAAGGTGTAAAAGAGGATAGATTAAGTATTATAGGTTACGGTGAATCAAATCCAATTGCCGATAATAAAACTCCCGAGGGACGTGCAATGAACCGTAGGATAGAATTCAAAGTATTGGATTAGTTTAATAAAAAAATGCGTTATAAATAGGAGGCTGCCCGTTTAAGACAGCCTCTTTTTTTATTCATCTTTCTTTGCAAGATATCTTTTGATCTTTTGAGTTGTGGTTTTCTCAAACTCATTTTCTCTAATATAGAACTTCTTTATTTGTTTATACCCGGCAAGTTGTTTATTAACGAGTTTAATTTCTTCATCGATAATTGATTTAATAAACTCATCATCAATTGTTCTGCCTTCTTTTTCAGCAAGTTCTATAAATGCATCCGCATCTACTACAATTTGGGCTGCGATAATTTCATCATGTTTAACATCTTCTTCACCGAAGACCAAACTTTCAAGGATATATATACTTCTATTTAATATGTCTTCAATTTCTTCCGGGAAAACATTTTTACCGCTTTTCGATATAATTACATTTTTCATCCTGCCGTTGATGTGCAGAAATCCATCACCACTAACATACCCGATATCTCCGGTTTTGAACCAGCCGGCTTCAAAAGTATCTTCGGTAAGTTTCTGATTTTTATAATAACCCAGCATAATGTTAGGTCCCTTTGCCCAAATTTCTCCGGAACCGTTTTCATCGGGATTATTAATTTTTATTTCAACATGCGGAAGAGGTATTCCCGCAGCATCATCTTTGAAATTATCTAATCTGTTTAATGCTAGTATCGGAGATGTTTCAGTTAAACCGTAACCTTGAATAAAATTAAAACCGAATTCCCGCAAACCTTTTGCCACCAGTGGATCAGGCGCTGCACCGCCGGCAATAAATACTCTGACTTCTCCGCCGAATCTCTCATGAAGTTCGTGAAATATTTTTTTCTTCAAGTTTTTCAAGCCGAGCTTAGAAGTATAATTTGTCAGTTTCATTAAAGGTGGTACAATCTTCGACTTTACTTTGTCATCTGATATTGATTTGGTTACACGTTTATACATCTTATCATAAAGCAAAGGTACGCCAAGTAGAATTGTGGCTTTTACTTTTTGTATATCGTCAACAATCGTTTTTAATGAACGCGCATAGTGAATTGATGAACCTGCAAATAACGGACACATCATTCCGCAAGTACACTCATATGTATGATGAATAGGCAACACAGATAAGAACCTATCTTCAGGATACATGCACAACATGCTTAACATATCCATTAAATTAGAAGATAGATTTTTCTGACTCAGCATAACACCTTTTGCCCTGCCGAGTGAGCCTGAAGTAAAAATAATTTCCGCTAAATCATTAGGATTAATTTTCGGCAGTTCCTCTTTAGCAATAGGATCAGTTGAATTAATTATTTCAATCATCCCCGTGAATTCAGATGATTTTGTTCTATCCATACAAACAAACTGGTTGATCTTTTTCAGCGAAGAATGACCACCGAGAAACATTTCGGCAAAACTTTCCGAAAAAACAATTGCTTTTGAATCAGATTCATGAAGTATGTTAAGAATTTCATTTTCCGTTAGATTTTTATCAATCGGGACAACCACATAATTGAAACACATACATGTTAAAAATGTAACTGACCATTGCACTCGATTCTCACCGAGAACCGCAATGTGCGACCTTTCCTCCAATCCCATCTTTCTTAGCGCTGTTCCAAATCTTAATATTTTATCAAGCAATTCGGAGTAGGTTACCCTTCCTAAAGGTGTTTGATTTAAATCCTCAAAAGCTAATTTGGTTGAATACCGTTCAGCAGATTGCAAAACCATATCTTGTATAGATTTGATTTGCGGTACATTGTAAAGGACGTTTTCTTTTTTCATATTAAATCCAATTTTGTTTTGGATATGTTTATCTATTAAAAATAAAGATAATTCATTAAATATTCCGATAAGATTTACTAATTTTGTAAAAATCATTTGGGAAGACATTGAGCAATAATATCATTTATAAAGAAGGTTACCGCGTTGGGTGGGTTTCAATAATTCTCAACACTGTATTATTCATTTTGAAATATTGGGTTGGTATTATTACCGGCTCTATTGCTCTTATTGCGGATGCGTGGCACACAATCTCAGATAGTGTATCGTCAGTAATCGTACTTATCGGTGTTAAGATTTCGGCAAAACCCGCGGACAGCGAACATCCATTCGGACACGGCAGAGCCGAACTTATTGCCGCGATAATTATAGGCGTTATTTTATCTATAATAGCTTTCAACTTTGCTTACGAATCAATCCAGAGATTAATTAACCAAGAGTCGGTGAAATACGGAACGGCTGCAATTGTCGTAACGATAATTTCTGTTATTGTTAAAGAAGGATTGGCACAATATTCATTATGGGCGGGGAAAAAAAATAATCTGAAATCATTAATCGCAGATGCATGGCATCATAGGTCAGATGCAATTTCATCAGTAATAATTTTAATTGGTATTTTCCTTCAGAGTATTTTCCCTTGGATTGACGGACTGCTTGGATTTATGGTGGCAATATTAATTTTTTACGCTTCGTATGAAATTTTACACGATGCAATTAATCCCCTCCTAGGCGAAATACCGAATGAGAAGCTAACAAATGAGATTGAAAATATATGCAGCAAAAAAATTGAAAGAAATATACACTTGCATCACCTTCATTTGCATGATTATGGAAATCATCAAGAGTTAACTTTCCACATTATGCTTCCGGGCGAGATGACCGTGAAGGACGCACATGCTATAGTTGATGATATTGAACAGTCAATTAAGGAGAAACTTGATATTGAAACGACTATTCACCTTGATCCGCTTTAACTATTCGTCTCCTTTCTTTTTATCAGCTGGTTTCTTTTTCGTCGATTTGTTTTTCTCAACCGAAGCTTTATTACTTTTATTCTTCTTTGTAACTTTTTTCTTAACTGTTTTTTTATTCGCGGATGATGATTTTCCCTTTTTCACTTCCTCCGAGCCTAATGTTTCACCTTTACTTGGTTCTTCAGCATCAACATCGATCTTAAACAGATGGTCTTTGAGTTCTTCCCATTTATAGCCTGAGCTATGCGATTGATTAATTATATGATTATAAATTAGGAAAGATTTTTTAACGCTTGAATCCGCATCTTTACTTTTATTATAGAATAAGGAAACTATTGATAAAGTAAATAACCAGTTAAAAAGTTCATCAAAATTTTCCTTGCTGAAATACCAAATACCGTCATAAAAATTAACGCCCAGGAATGCTTTAACGTAATCATCCTCAAATAATTTTTGCAAATCTTTTTTTCGTCTCTTTGCAACAAATTCCGGAATATTCACTTGAGTTTTTTTATCGAATAATACTTTTTCTTCTTCCGTCAAATTGAACAATGCAGTATCATAGTCGAGCAAAATGTTTAGAATCGTGAACTCTTTATAAATATCTTCATCACTTCTGCCCAACCTTTTCAACACTCTTTTAATCGGATCATCCAACAATAATTTTTCACTTATTCTTTTAAACTTTTCATCAGCACCTTCAAATAAATTTTCGACCCGGTGAAGAACTTGATGAATCAAAATCAAAAGGGAATTTTCAAAATAATTAGTTTCCGCCGTGATCATAACTGCCTTATTCAGTGTAGTAAAGATTACTTTTTTATCATAAAAACAACCTTCTCTTAATTTTTCATTCATGAGTTTTACGGCACCCAACCAATTCTCAAATTCACTAACACTATGATTTAATTCAAGCCGCAGATTAAAATGTGTTTCAATTGTATTGAGGAAATAATGAAATTTGTTTTTCAGAAATTTTTCATCATCGGTTTCATCTTTTTCTTCCGATTCAAGTATAAAATTATCAATAAAAATCGAAAGTGATTTTTCATCAAATAATTTTTCAAAGGCTTTGTGAATCGGCTCAAGTTCAATTTCCATTAGTTTCCTTTCAACACTTGGAACACCTTCACCATTTAGAATATCTGCAACTTGTTTATATTTTCCATCACTATCGTAAACTTCTCTGAAATCAACAAAAATTTTATATTCAAATCCGTTCAGAGCAACCGGGTATCCATCCTGTGAAAACTCAGCAGCAGTCCTTATATACTCAAGTCTTGTTGAACTCTCTCGGAATATGTAGTAATGATTTTTTTCATCCTTTATTCCGAGTGCATCTTTTAATGATATAGTTTCGGGTAACTTTTTATCACCGACTAATTTCGGTGTTGAATGATAAATCCTGCCTTCGACACGCTCAAATTTATTATTGTAAAGTACAAACGCTTTTTCGTTACCGTACTCGTTAGTGTATGCAAATACATTTTCATTTATATTTCCGAATTCATCAATCACATCGTAGAACCAAAAATCAATAACATTGCTGAACAAATAGCGCTTTTTCATCAACGGGAATAATTCACGTTCATGTCTTTCAATCAATTGTGCATTAGGTGTTTCGTTATAGTATGCACGCTGATATTCCATACCGTATTTTTCCGTAAAACCCTGAATCTGTCCGTGGGCAAACATCGGCAGACCCGGAAGAGTTATCATCATCATACAAACGCCGAAATATTTATCACCGGTACCGAACTGTTTTATTGCAGTTTCTTCATCGGGATTACTCATAAAATTCACGTAACGCTTTAAAATTTCCGGTTCAAACTCAAGAGTATTGGTAATAAGATCACGGTATTTTTCATTTTCCTCTTTCATCATCATATGCATAAATGCGCTGTTATACACACGGTGCATGCCGAGAGATCTAACAAAATAGCCCTCCATTAACCAAAATGCTTCGGCTAACAATAGAGTTTCCGGCATCTCCTCATTTATTTTATCAACTACTTCTCTCCAAAATTCGACGGGGAAAAAGTTATCGAACTCTTCCCGGGTTAAAGCATAGTCGGTACGCGATGGAATATCACCGCCCATTCCCGGTTGTGGATACCAAAGTCGAGAAAAATGTTTTTTTGTCAAAGTCATAGCTGCATCGAATCGAATAATTGAAAATTTTCGTGCCACCTCAAAAATTTTATCAATCACTGCCTGCCGCACTTCTTTTTTCAGAAGGTCGAGTTGAGCAGTATCATTCCACGGCATATTCGTTCCATCATTACCGTGATAAATATATCTGACATCACCGGTATTATTATCAATTCTTTGGAAAACTACAGCGGCATCGGTTCTGTTCCAGTATCCGTCTTCAATTCTAACCTGATAGTTTGGGTCTTCGGATAAGTTCTCTCCGCCGAATTTATAATTTGGAAACGGTGAAAATTTCGATTGAATAAAATAATCCGGATTCTCACTAACCCATTTTGAATAAATTCCTGTATGATTCGGAACCATATCACTTGCCAAACGAATTCCTCTGATCTTCGCACGTTTATTCAGATCATCATACGCTTCTTCCCCGCCGATATTTTGAGCAATCTGATAATCATAAAGAGAATAGGCAGAGGCGACAGCATCAACATTCCCGAGTATATGTTTAATTTTTTTAGAAGCATTACTTCGCTCCCAAATGCCTATCAACCACAGACCGTTAAAATTCCATCGCGCCATCTCGTCGAGTTCCTCATCCGGAACTTGGTCTAAACGGTGAATATGTCTTCCGTATTTTTTTGAAAGTTGATCGAGCCAGACGTACGTATTTTTTGCAATTAAAACCACTCTCGGCATCCAGTTGGTATCCGGTGTAAATTGTTCGGATTCCTCATAATCAAGGTAAGCGTCCTTACCATACTTGTACATTGATTTCCCGATGGAAAGTACCTCGGCTTCGTCAGCTTTGCCTTTATACTTCGGTACAATCGTCGGAGCTCCACCACCACCCCCGCCTGCTGATTCGAATACAATATCTTCTTTCATTAAATCTTTGCTGATTAAAAGACGTTTTAAAAATTTGCTTTCTATCAGCACTTTCCATTTTGTACGGATAAACTCAAGCTGACCGTATAGGTCATCCGGACTTGATATAATCGGGGTGCGTAAGAATGTAAAAATATCCTGTGAATCGGGTCCGAATTTTTTCTCATTCTGAAAGAATTTGTCCAGTTCCAAAATAAACTTGTCGTATAACTTTCGATTGCTGAAATATCCGTCGCTAAATAGTTCGCGTAACTTTTGAGCGCCCGGATTTACATTGGAAAAATATAGTAAGAGCATCTCTTCGATTGTAATTTCCAGGTTGGCTCTGCCTTCCGTGTAAGAGTTTAAATAATCATATGCAGAAACATGACCGTGGTAAACATCCATCGGCGGGAAGATTGAGATGAAATCAAAAAGCAATTTTCTAAAATCGTTTTCACCAATCTTATTGTTTAGATGATCATAAGCCTTTTTGAAAACACCGGGATTCTCAGATAATTCATATTCACGCAAAAGGAAATGATAAATTTCATCAAGTAATCCAATTGCATTCACCTCTCCGATTCTAACATGGGTATCAATTGCTCTTTTTGAATTTAATTTTTGAACAAAGAGTCTTACAGCATGATTATTGACAAATACAACATTCCCGTTTGATATGAATAATTCATTTTCAATTTCATATTTTTTTCGTAATTCTTTTGCGATATGGAATTCATAAGTCGGGAATATTCCATTGCAGTACTCGCTAAGATTCTTTGGATCTCTTTTTAGAATTATTTTTATCATTCTGAAATCATGAGCCATTTAATTCTCCGGTAATTCTAAGGTTATTTTCGGAATATTTTAAATAAGGAATATAAATAAATGTTAGGATTAATGTAATTTTGTTATTTAATCAAATTATCTGCGATAAGCAAAACTTTACATCCATCCGGACTAAAATAAATTGAAATTGATCCTTTAGTGACTAAAGAAATTGATATTATATCCGTATTAAGGTATATTTTTGTTTTAAATAAAATATGATGATATGTCTGCAACTCCATTAATGACTCAATACTATAAGATCAAGGAACAGAATAAGGATACAGTGCTTCTGTTCCGTGTCGGAGATTTCTTCGAAACATTTGAAGATGATGCTAAAATTGCATCAAAAGTTTTGGGAATTACTCTAACTAAGAGAGCAAACGGAGCAGCGGAACATGTACCATTAGCTGGATTCCCTCATCATGCTATCGATACATATTTACCCAAGCTGGTAAGAGCAGGTTACAGAGTTGCAGTATGCGAACAAGTTGAAGATCCTAAACAAGCAAAAGGAATTGTAAAGCGTGATGTAGTTGAAGTAGTAACACCGGGCGTCGCTCTTTCCGATAAATTACTCGACCATAAAAAAAATAATTATGTTGCTGCCATATATCTTGAAAGCGAATTCGTTGGAATTTCATTTTCAGATATTTCAACCGGTGAATTTTTTACATACCAAATTCACCAGTCGCAGCTTCATGATCAGATAGGTTTAATAAATCCTGCCGAGATTTTAATCTCGAAAAAACAAAAGGATGTTGTAATTCCTATTATTGAAAAAGCAAATAAAAGTGTAAGAATCACAAAGATTGATGACTGGATTTTCAATTATGAATTCGGCAGGGACCTTCTGCTTAATCACTTCAACACACAAACGTTGAAGGGATTCGGCATTGAAGATATCGAACTCGGTATTATTGCGGCAGGTTCAGTTCTTAATTATTTACGTGAAACCCAAAAAGTAAATCTCTCACATCTCAATAAAATCGGGAAATATAACCCTTCCGATTATATGCTTTTGGACTATGCTACAAAAAGAAATTTGGAAATAACTTTTTCTATTCAGGAGGGATCAAGAGAAGGAACATTAATTTCAATCCTTGATAAAACCGAGACAGCGATGGGCGGAAGGATGCTGAAGAAATGGATATCAGCTCCGCTCCGGAAATTGGAACCTATATTAAAAAGACAGGAAGCTGTTGAGGCTTTTCATAAAAATAAAGTGCTGCGGAATAACATCAAAAATGAATTAAAAGAAATTGGTGATCTTGAAAGATTAACATCCAGAATCTGTACTGCTAGAGCAAACCCTCGTGAATTGATTAGTTTAAAATTATCACTTAAAAAAATACCGTTATTAAAGCAGCTGCTTGATAATACTGATTCGATTACACTTGTTGCTATTAATGAAAAATTAAAAGAGCTCGAACATATTGTTGAAAAAATTGAAGTGGCAATTTCAGATGAACCGCCGCTGAATATTTCTGACGGAGGAGTAATAAGAGAAGGTTTCAGCGCAGAACTTGATGAACTTCGTGATCTTTCGATGAATGCAAAATCATGGATAGCCAATCTGCAGAAAACCGAAAGAGAAAGAGCCGGAATTCCTTCATTAAAGGTAAGCTACAATAAGGTTTTCGGGTATTACATCGAGATCAGTAATACACATAAAAATAAAATTCCGGAAAATTACATTCGTAAGCAGACACTTGTAAATAGTGAGCGCTATATAACCCCGGAATTAAAAGAGTATGAAGATAAAATCTTAAACGCGGAAGATAATATTAACTCGCTGGAAATTCAGTTGTTTAATGAAATCAGATCATACGCTGCGGCTGAGGTCGAACCGATCCAGGAAAATGCACAGCTTATTGCGATGCTCGACTGCCTGGTTTCATTCGCCGAATGTGCGGCAGAATATAATTATGTGCGTCCTGCGATTGATGAATCAGATGCGATTGAAATTGAGGACGGCAGACACCCGGTAGTGGAAAGGATTTTACCGCACGATCAAAAATTCACACCCAACAGTTGTAATTTCAGCAACAGTGAATCACAAATTATAATTCTAACCGGTCCGAACATGGCTGGCAAATCGGTTTATCTCCGTCAAATCGGATTAATAGTTCTGCTCGCACAAATTGGATCTTTTGTTCCAGCAAAATCAGCACATGTCGGATTAGTTGATAAAATCTATACACGTGTGGGAGCAAGCGATAATATATCAGCCGGGGAAAGTACCTTTTTAGTTGAGATGCAGGAAGCCGCGAATATTTTGAATAATGCTACGAATAAGAGCCTAATCTTATTAGATGAAATTGGACGCGGAACCAGTACATTCGATGGAATTTCAATTGCATGGGCAATTACGGAATATCTTCATGAAAACCCGGATATTGCAGCAAAGACAATATTCGCAACACATTATCATGAATTGAATGAGATGGCAGCAATATTTCCGAGGATTGAAAATTTCAAGGTTGAGGTTAGAGAATATGGAGACAAAGTGATTTTCCTGCATAAAGTATCCAAAGGCGGCGCCGATTACAGTTATGGAATTCAGGTTGCTCAAATGGCTGGGCTTCCTCTTTTTGTTACGAACCGCGCAAAAGAAATTTTAACAAACTTGGAAGATAAAGAGTTAACTCCTGTTGAAGTAAAAAAAGCAAAACTTGCCCAGTTAAAAAAAGATGAACAGCAGATGCAGTTTAACCTTTTTGAAGTAAAGGATGACCGGCTCAGAAAAGAAATTTCTGATTTGTCAATTGATTCGCTTACACCAATCGACGCACTTAATAAACTCAATGAACTAAAGAAAAAATTACAGGATGATGAATGAATATGCTCAGAATTAGTTTTTACTTTTTAATTATCTCGGTGATGATTTTAATAGCCGGATGCGGTGAAAAATATACTCCGGAAGAGCAAGAGTACATAAGAGAAATACAGAAGTTTAGGGAAGAAAAAAACTTACAGATGAAGAATGCTGTCAATTCACCATTTAACAATAAAAAGAAAATTGAATTCGAACCTTTGAATTATTTCGATGTTGATCCCTCCTGGGTTTATAAAAGTAAAATGTATCATTATGAGCAGAAAGATACGATCACAGTTCTCGGAACAAAAGGTGAAGAAAGAAAGTCAGTGAGATTTGGATACGTTAAAATAGAAAGAAACGGGAAGGTGTATAACATAAATGTTTACCAAAGCGGTGTTTTAGACGGGAAGTATTATTTTGGAATTTGGTTTACCGATAAAACAACCGGCGATGAAACATACGGCGTAGGCAGGTACATTGATTTTCAATATAAAACTGATCCGGAGTTTAAGTACACAATAGATTTCAACATGGCATACAATCCGTATTGTGCATACAATTCGGAATACTCGTGTGCAATTCCAACAAAAGAAGATTATATCGATCTGGCTATCACAGCCGGTGAGAAAAAATTTCATGATTAAAGCGGAGCGAAAAATTGGTAGTAATTTTAGAAAATAATGCAACTGAAGAACAAATCAAAAATGTCGAAGAACATCTTCATAAATACGGGTTTGAAATACATAAATCAATTGGCGCACAGAGGACAATATTAGGTGCGATAGGTGTTCAACCAAATTTTGATACGAGAAAAATTAAAATTCTCGATGGTGTATCGGAAGTTTTTCGTGTAACAGCGCCGTATAAATTGGCAAGCCGCAGTTTTCAAGAATCGAACACTGTTATCAAAATTAAGGATGTAGAAATTGGGGCAAATCAAATTGCAATGATGTCCGGACCGTGTTCGGTTGAAAGTGAAGAACAAATTTTTAAGCTGGCTGAAGTAGTTGCCAAAAGCGGCGCAAAAATTTTGAGAGGCGGTGCATTTAAGCCGAGATCATCTCCGTACTCATTTCAGGGAATGGGTGAAGATGGGTTAAAATTGATGCGCGCTGCCGCCGATCAAAATAATTTATTGGTAATTACAGAAGTAATGCAGATTAGTCAGATTGATTTAATTAATCAGTACACAGACATTTTTCAAATTGGTGCAAGGAATATGCAAAACTTTCCGCTGCTAAAAGAACTTGGGAAAGTCGATAAACCGATAATGTTAAAACGCGGATTGTCTGCAACCATTGAAGAATGGCTTATGTCTGCAGAATATATTTTATCAGCCGGTAATAAAGATGTAATGTTATGCGAGCGCGGAATACGAACATTTGAAAAGTACACACGCAACACTTTCGACCTTTCATCAATACCAGTCGTACATAAAAAAAGCCACCTTCCCGTAATTGCAGATCCCTCACATGCAACCGGTCTGCGAGATCAAGTTCCTGCAATGGCTCGCGCCGCTGTTGCCGCCGGAGCCGATGGATTAATGATTGAAATTCATCATGATCCTGAAAATGCTTTATCAGACGGTCCGCAGGCATTGCTGCCCGATACTTACTCGAAACTTTTTCAAGAACTCAAATTGATTGCAAAAGCAATTAACAGGGATATTTAGTTTGTGGTTAGGCATGTATCAATTATAGGACTCGGTTTAATCGGCGGTTCGATTGCAAAAGGATTAAAAAAATCTCTGCCGGAATTAATTATTTCTGCTTTCGATTCCAAGTCAGTTCTAAATCAAGGAATCGATGATGGATCGATCGATAAAGCCCTGGATTCAGTTGATGGTGTTTTGGAATCAGAGATAATATTTATTTGCACTCCTCTCGATGTTTCTATTCAGCTGCTTAAAGAATTAGCACCCAAATTAAATCCGGAACAATTAATTACAGATGTTGCCGGTGTTAAAGGAATTCTGTCTGATGTTTGGTCGGAATTGAAAAGTAACGGAATTTATATTGGCGGGCACCCTATGACGGGAAAAGAAAAGGGCGGTTATACTAATTCCGATCCCCTTCTTTTTGAAAATAGCGTGTACGTAGTTACATCAGACTTTTTTGATAATTTAGATAATTTAAAAAATGAATCGGAAATAAATAGCGAGTTACTTCGAATTATTGAATCATTAGGCGCCAGAATTACTTTTCTAAATCCAAAAACACATGATAATATTGTCGCTAATGTTAGTCACCTGCCGCAACTTCTGTCGGTATCTTTAATAAATTCCGTAGCTGTAAGCGATGCTAAAGTGAATACAATGAATTTTTCCGGCGGCGGCTTTAGAGATATGACCCGGATTGCATCAAGTGATTTTGAGATTTGGGAATCGGTACTAAAATTCAATAAAGAAAAGATTCATACAGCGATTGAAAATCTTAAATCAGAGCTTCAAAAAATTCAGTATAATTTACAAAACGAAGATTATACAAAACTGGCTGAACTTTTTGAATCTGCAAGAAAGTATCGTGATGAAATTCCAAAAGATACTAAAGGCTTTCTAACAACATTGCACGATATATTTGTTTTTGTTGAAGATAAGCCGGGAGTGATTTATAAAATTTCCAGCACTCTTTTTGAAAATTCCATCAACATTAAGGATATGGAATTATTGAAAATTCGTGAAGGTACAGGCGGGACATTTAGGTTATCGCTGGAGACGGAGAGCGATGTAATTAAAGCAAAAAGACTTTTGAAACAAGTAGGTTTTGAAATTGCGAGAGGTTAATTCCAAAATAATTTTAATGTTATTGAAAAATGAAAGCCCGTACAAATAACTTGAACGGGCTTTATTAACTGAGGTTTCTTACTATTTAGCGTATTCCGCTAAAATTCCTTTAAGTAGTTTATAAAATTTTTCCACAGTAACTACATTTATTTTCTCGTCTGGTGAATGAGCGCCTTCAATTGTAGGACCGAATGAAATCATATCCATCCCGGGATATTTTGATCCAAGCAAACCGGTTTCCAAACCAGCATGGATAGCTTTAACTTCCGGCTCTACACCAAATTGTTCAGCAAATACTTTTTTGCCGGTCTTTAATAATTCCGATTTCATATTCGGCTGCCACCCTGGATATCCATCGCCAATTTTCACCTCGGCATCGGCTAACTCAAAAACTGAGGCTACCATATTTGTGATATTAATCTTCGCACTCTCAATTGAACTTCTCTGACTCGTACCAACCTTTACCGAATCTCCTTCAATTTTTACAGTTGCGAGATTTGTTGATGTATCAACCAAACCCGGAATATCATGATTCATTGCCATGATTCCATGAGGAATTGCAAGCAGACATGAAATTAATTTTTTCGCGAATTTCTTTCTGAACACCTCATGATATTTATTATCAACTTTTTTGAAATTTACAACTAAACCCGGATCTGTCGACGTAAATTCAAGTACCGATTCTTTAACAAATTTGTCACTTATGTTATTAATTTTATCTTCATCTTGAGGATCAATAAATATAATTACCTCCGCTTCACGAGGGATAGCATTCCTCAACGAACCGCCGTCAATATGTGCAATTCTAAAATTTACCTCAGACAATCTGTGGAGTAATTGAGCAAGCAGACGAATTGCATTAGCTCTACCGTTCGCTATATCCAATCCTGAATGACCGCCCTTCAAACCTGTAACCGTTAATTCATAAGGTTTCATTCCCTTTTTTGGATCTGTAGTTTGAATGTCGAAAACACCTACTGTATCCTGTCCGCCCGCGCAACCGACATAAAATGCCCCGTCTTCTTCCGAGTCCATATTTAATAAAGTTTTTCCTTTAAGAAAATTTGAACTCAATCCGCCGACACCTGTCATACCTGTCTCTTCATCAACTGTACAGAGTATTTCTAGCGGACCGTGTACCATCTCAGGATCAAGCGCTGCAGCCATTGCAGCGGCAACACCGATTCCGTTATCCGCTCCAAGTGTTGTTCCTTTCGCTTTAATCCAATCCCCTTCTTTCATAATTTCAATCGGGTCATTATCAAAATCGTGTTCTGTTCCTTTGTTTTTTTCACAAACCATATCAAGATGACCCTGCAAAACTATTATAGGTTTATTTTCATAACCGGGAGTTGCAGGCACATCAATTACAATATTACCGGTCTGATCTTCTCTAAAATTAAAATTATTCTCTTCAGCCCATTTAATCACATGCTCTCGTATTTTTTCTTCTTTTTTTGATGGTCTCGGAACTCTTGTAATTCCATAAAAAGATTCCCACAATAATTTTGGTTCTAATCCTTCAATAGCATCTTTTGCCATAATTTTGCTCCTTTTTTAGCATTTATCAATTATGTCTAATGTTAATTATATCACCATCTTTTACAATATACTCTTTGCCCTCTAATCTCCATACACCGGCATCTTTACATTTTGCAAATGAACCGTGCTCTATAAAATCTTCGTAATGCACAACCTCAGCACGAATAAATCTATTGTAAAAATCCGTATGAATAACTCCGGCTGAATCCTGAGCCGTATAATTTTTCTTGATTGTCCAAGCTCTGCATTCATCTTCTCCGACTGTAAAAAATGACTGCAATCCCAACAGATCATATGAAGTTCTCAAGATTTTACTTAATGCCGATTCATGAATACCATAATCCTCCATAAATGTTTTCCTTTCTTCATCATCCAAACGAGAAAGTTCGTATTCAATCTTTGCGAAAAATGGAATCAATTCATATTCATCCCCGACCTTACTTTTGATTTCGGCAATTGTCTCTGGAACTGAATCGATTGAATCTTCATCAAAATTTACGGCTATCGCAAGCGGCATGAGTGTGAGCAGCTGATAACCGGAAAGCAAACTTAAATCGGATTCATCCATGCCTAAACTCCTCAGAGGTTTTTCTGCTTCAACATGAGCCAAGCACTTTTCAATTAACGGTAATTCCCTCTTAAGTTTCTCGTCTTTCGTTTTCATCAAATCTTTTTTTAATCTTTCAATCCTATTTTCGAGGAAAGCTAAATCAGTCAACAAAAATTCCGTCTCGAGAAATTGAATATCTCGTGAAGGGTCGATATTACCCATAGGGTGATGCACTGCTTCATCATTAAATTGCCTGATGACGTAAAATAATGCGTCATTGTTTCTAACATTATTTAAAAAAGCATTTGTTATTTTCACTTTCCCGTCGTCAGACATTCGGAGTCCGGGAACATCGAAAACTTCAATTGTTGCGTTTACCTGTTTCTTCGGGTTGAATATTGAGGTTAGTTTGTTCAATCTTTCGTCAGGAATTTTCACAACTTCAATATTTGCTTCGTCTTTTATTGATTGTTCAGGTGTTATCTCGGTGCCGGATATTGTATTAAAAAGTGTGGTTTTACCGGAGTACTGCAATCCAACTAATCCTATCTGCATAATTTTCTTCTTAATTGGCTGAATAAATAATTAGACTACAAATATAGTTTATATTTGCCAATTCTAAAAACTTCTGATCGAAAGTAAATTTTATGAAATTACTTGAGTATGGAGGGCAATTTCCTCAAGTATTGATGAAACCTTAAGACAGTCTTCAAGTGAACCATTAAAAACAATTGCTTTTCCTTTTACATGAACCTCGAATGCAAAGTCTCTTGCTTTTTCGAATGAACAATTGACAGCTTTCATTAATTGAATAATTACTTCCTCAAAGGTATGATGATCGTCATTGTACAAAACTACTTGGTACGGAAAACGGGTAGTTGTTTCTTCATCAATTTCAGGTTTTTCTATTTCAAAAGGTTTTTGTTCGTTTAGTATCATTAAAAGTCTGCTCACTGTTTGAATGATCAAACTAATTTATAAAATTTCATGAATACATAACAAAAATATTTCTCATTTTTTTTTGAATGACTCACAACTGTCCAACATATTTTGATATTTCAAAAAAAGTAGTCGATACAAATCAAAAAAAAGCAATTTGTATATTAACAGGTAAACGGAAATTTTTATATATTACGGTTTAAATTGAATATCGAAGACTAACAAATTTAACGGAAATAAAGGAGGAAGAATGAAAATAGCTGTTTGTGTAAGTCATGTTCCAGATACAGCTACCAAAGTTAATGTTGGGGCTGAAGGTAAATCAATAGATCCTAACGGAGTAACTTACGTTGTAAATCCTTATGACGAATTTGCAATAGAGGAAGCATTAAAAACAAAGGAAAAAATAGGCGACGGCGAGGTAGTTGCAATAAGTGTGGGTCCCGATGCTAATAAAGAAACAATTCGAAAAGCACTGGCAATGGGAGTTGATTCAGGTGTTTTATTAAAAGACGATCAGTTCAGGGATTCGGCATCGGTCGCAAAAGCATTAGCTGAAGAAATAAAAGCACTAGGAGCTGAGTTAGTATTTTTCGGGAAACAGGCGGTTGATTATGACAATTCAGTTGTTGGACAAATGACCGCAGAATACCTCGGTTACAATTGTATTTCCGTGGTTGTTGATTTCAAATTGGATGACAGAAAAGTAACATGCGAACGTGAAATTGAAGGCGGTAAAGAAATTGTATCCACTACCCTTCCTGTTGTAATTACAACTCAAAAAGGATTAAACGATCCGCGCTATGCTTCTCTTAAAGGAATTATGGCTGCAAAAAGAAAAACAATAGAAGAGAAGCAGCCTGCTGCAGCCGAAAATAAAGTTGAGATAATTAAAATGAAAAAACCTGCTTCTAAGCAGCCTGGTAAAGTTTTGGGATCTGATGCGACTGTTGTTCCCGAGTTGGTTCGTTTATTAAGAGAAGAAGCTAAAGTAATATAGGAGATTATCATGGGAAAAATTTTAGTTTTATTAGAACAAAGAAACGGTCAAATAAAAAAAGCATCGTTCGAAGCTGCAAAAGCAGGATCAGACTTTGCAAATAAATTAGGTAGTGATGTTGTTGGATTAGTAATAGGAAATGAAGTCGGCGATATTGAAAAAACCGGTAACTATGGCGTACCAAAAGTAGTTCACTTGAAAAATACCGAGTTGGAAAATTATTCGGCAAGTGCCTATACGAAAATTGTTGCTGATTTTATTAAAGCAGAGTCGGTTGATATCGTTCTTATTCCGAACACATCACTTGGAAAAGATTTGGCTCCGAGAATTGCGGTAAGGGTTGATGCAGGTTTGGCAATGGATTGTTTAGATTTTGAATTCGAAGGTAATGATATCGTTGCAACACGACCTGTGTATGCCGGGAAGGCTTTAATTGATGTAAAAGTTTCAAGCGATAAGAAAGTTTTTTCGATTAGACCAAACGTTTACCCTGCAGGTGAACCTTCAGGATCTCCGGCAGAAGTCGATGTAAAACCTGCCGCCGATATTGATTTATCATCACGTGTTGTTGAACTCAAAAAATCCGAAGGGAAACTTGATGTTGCTGAGGCTGAAATAATTGTATCAGGCGGAAGAGGAATGAAAGGTCCGGAACATTTCAACCTTGTCGAAGATTTAGCCGATTCGTTGGGCGCTGCAGTTGGTGCATCCCGCGCAGTTGTTGATGCCGGTTGGAGACCTCATAGCGAACAAGTGGGTCAAACAGGTAAAACTGTTCAGCCCAACCTTTATATTGCCTTAGGAATATCGGGCGCAATTCAGCATCTTGCCGGTATGAGATCTTCAAAATATATAGTTGCAGTTAATAAAGATAAAGATGCTCCCATATTTCAAGTTGCAGATTACGGAATTACCGGAGATGTATTTGAAGTAGTGCCGGCATTGATTGAAGAGATAAAAAAATTAAAATCAGAATAAAAGTTGAGTTGTTTTGGAAAAAATTCAAGTTGAAATATTAGGTTTATCTTCAAGCCCTTCCGCCGGAGGGGCTTATGCCTTATTATTGAAAGAATCATTCGGGAATAGAAGACTGCCGATTATAATAGGAGCTTTCGAAGCTCAGGCGATTGCATTAGAATTAGAAGGTATAAAACCTCCACGCCCGTTAACACATGATCTTCTTAAAACTCTAGTTGATAATTTAGGTGCATCAATTAAAGAAGTTGTAATTGATGAATTAACAGATAACACATTTTTTGCAAAGATTTTATTGGATGTTTCTACACTTTCAAATGTTATTGATTCGCGTCCCAGTGATGCGATTGCACTCGCCGTTAGAACTGGTTGCCCCATATATGTTTCGGCTGAAGTTATGCGTGTCGCTTCGTTTATACCATCCAGTGATATAGACGATGTTGAACCCGGAGAACCACTTGATGAACCTCCGCAAACTGAGAAAAAACCGTCAAAATCTACTAAACAGTCTAAGTTAGCAACGCTTCAAAATCAATTGCGTGAGGCAATCGAAAAAGAAGACTATGAACGGGCTGCAAAATTGAGGGATGAAATTAGTCTGGTTAAAGGGAATAATTGAATACATTCTAATTGAAAACTATCTTTCCGATTTCGCATTCAAGGCATTTATTTTGAGAACAATAGGACCTGAATAGTTCTATTAATCCCTGTGAATAAATTGTTCGCTTTATATGTCTTGATAATCCTAAACTTTCTCCTACTTCCCGTACAATTTTATTATCCGACCTCTGTTGGTAAATCGAATAAATTTTTATTACCTTTTTCGACATTTGCTCGTTATTAAAAATATCGAAATAAACCAGGAGGTAAGGAAGGACAACGTTAATTACAATTTCATCTGCGCGTGATGCACCTACAAAATATTTTATATCATTTCCGGCGGGTTTATTAAACACATAATGCTTCTGCCAAAAACCATCCGATCTTAATACAAAAAGTGATCTAACTGAATTAATTAGAACCGTTAAATTCCGAATCTCGGTAAACTTTTTAATCAGCTTACCAATTAAATCGTTAAAAATAATATCAAGCAAAATTTTCGTGCCGCCTGCGATTCTAATAGTCGGAAAATTTTGCGGACGCAATTTGAAGAAATGCCATTTTGTTTCATCATAAATTTCTCCGTCATAAATACGACTTATTATATCCCAGTGAGATTTCAGGATTAATGCATAATCGGAAATTTCCTTATTCGGTAAGTTATTGGTATCAGGAGCCAACCCGGCAATATTAAACAGAAGTGATTCAATTCTCTCCCTTGTCTCGTCATCATGTCCGAGCATTTTGATTACACCGATATTTGCAGACTGAGCAAGTTTTTGCATTATTGATTTGTTTTTTGAATAACCGAGCGCCTCGAAAATTAATTCATAAAAAAGCTGTTCCCAAATTTCTCTATCCTTAAAATCTTCTTGTGTGAATTTTCTTTTTTCAAACTCCGGTGTCAACTCGTAAGATATTACCGGTTCATGAATTTTCATCTCCTTCAGAAATTTCAATTCTTTTAATCTGTCATAAATTCTTTTCGATTTTTTCTTGAACCGCTCAATTCCTAATTGTGATACAAATTTTTCTTTTAGATGATTATCGATTTCACCATTTGAAGAATTACACCTTAGTTTGTGATTGTCTGCTTTGGAAACATTCTGTTTTAAATCTTGAACCATCGATGAACGGATTTCATTATTAATAAAATTGGAGAGACATAAAGTCGGTACTTTTCTCCCGTCTTTGGTATAAACATAAGGCTGGTTAAATTGATTGAAAAGGCTTGCGTGAAGAACTACTTTATTATATTTATTATCGATATTATGACCATGAGCTTTCCAGTTTCGGTAATCTGTATCGATTTCAATATCGCCCACATAAGTTAAGTTGCCAATGCGGATTCTCGCATTTTTGAAATCCGGACCGGATGTATCGATATTCTCGATACCAATATCAAGGACTTCCACATCATCTCCGCTCATAACACTTAGATGTTTCGGGAAATTCTGCTCTTTCCAGATTTTATAAAGTTGTTTTTCATAAATCTTAAGAGCTCGCCCCATCTGGCTGCCTTTATATTTTGTTCTTTCTGTTTGCGACTAGATTTTGAACGGCAATCAGAAGCTTTGCCCCCTTCAAATTACCGATTGTATTGATCTAAAATACTACATAATCCAATTATATGCTAATAATAACGTTTTAGTATATTAAATATCTGCTCGTTATATTCTATTAACTTATTCTTTGCGTGTAAATGAAATTCTTCTTCGGAATCTGAATATATAATTGCTCTGCTGACGTTAATGATGTAATTAATATTTTTTTTCTTTTCGAATGTTGATACAATCTTTTCCAAATCACCGCCTTGAGCACCGACACCGGGTAATAATACGAACAAGTTTCCAAAATCATCAATAGCATTTTTTAATTCGTCCGGATTTGTGGCTCCAAAAACAATTCCAATATTTTTGTTCGTGTTCCATTCACTGCACTTCTTTATCACATGTTCATAAATATATTTATTATCACTCTGCAGCTTTTCAAAATCATTTGAACCCGGATTTGAAGTAAGTGCTAAAATAAAATTTATTTTATCTTTGTATTCTAGAAACGGGCTTATAGAATCATATCCCATATACGGATGAAGTGTTGTGGAATCGAACTTGAAACAATCATAAATTGACTGAGCATACTTTCTCGATGTATTCCCGATATCTCCTCTCTTTGCATCACCAATAATAAGAATATCATTGGGAATAATTTTAATCGTTTCTTCCATAGTACGTAAACCATCAATTCCGCTGCTCTCGTAAAATGCTGTGTTTATTTTATATGCACATACTTCCTTATACGTATTTTCAATTAATAAACGATTGAATTCCAAAACAGGATCATCATAAGAAAGTAAGTGTTTTGGAATTTTTTTTATATCGGAATCTAATCCGACACAAATATGTAACCCATTACCGATACGACTTTTTAATTTATCTTGTGCTGTCATGAGATTATGTATGTAATTTTCTATGTTTATAAATATTCATGGTTATTCCAAGCAAAATTGTATTGACCATTAACGAACTGCCGCCATAGCTTAAAAACGGCAGCGGTAAACCAATTACCGGTGTAATACCTACATTCATTCCTATGTTAATAGCAAAGTGAGTAAATAGTAATGTCAAGATACCAATAATTATTAAACTGCTGAATTTATCTTTTGTAATCGTAGAAAGATTCAGCAATCGAATAAAAATAATCAAAAATAGGGATAAGGTAATCACACTGCCAAAAAAACCAAATTCTTCACCAATCACGCAATATATAAAATCAGTCCATTGTTCAGGAATAAATCTAAGCTGGGTTTGATTACCGCTTAAAAATCCTTTTCCAAACAAACCGCCTGAACCTATAGCTACTTTAGCTTGTAACGCATTATAACCTGAACCCAACGGATCAGCCAATGGATTTAAAAATGCTTCAATCCTTTTTTGCTGATGCGGCTGCAGGAGCTTTACACCGTAATCGAAGAAAAATACTGATGCAATATTCACAACAAACACAGTTGCGCTGGTGAATAAGTTTCTTTTGAAAAACATAAGGATTACCAAAATCCCAACCAACGCAATAATCAAAACAGGCAAACCGAAGAGTGATGCGAAAGTTACAATACCCGGAGAAAGTACAATGAACAAACTGAATAAATTAATTCCGCCCCAAAAGATCATCGTCAAAGTTATAGCTGCAAATACTATTGCTGTCCCCAGGTCAGGTTCAAGTAAGATTAGTAATATCGGTAAAAATCCAATCATCAGCGCAACCCCGATATCCTTGATATTATTTATATCTCTATCATCTCTCGAAACCCAATGAGCTAAAAATAAAATGAGTCCGATTTTTGCGAACTCTGACGGCTGCAATCCCAGAGGACCCAGACTTAACCAGCTTTTTGCTCCATAAACAGTTTTGCCAACAACCAGAACCACGATCAGTAATAACAACGAAATAAGATAAGCAGGAAACGCTGATATTCTAAAAGTTTTTTCAGGAATTGAATAAATAACAAGAAACGCCACTATTGATATAACCGCTGAGACTAACTGTTTGTTGAAATTTCCAGACGCAGTAGGATGGTTTACAGTAGCACTGTAGATTACCAACAAACCGATAATCATCAATAAAATTAAGGGAAGGAAAATTCCGAAATCAAATTTATCTTGTATTTTATAACCAATTTTCAAATCTATTCACCCTTTATTCCGGCTGAGATAATTGTCATATTCTTTTGCTCATTCGGCATTAAAAATGATTTAATAATTTCTTTTACAATCGGTGCAGCGTGAGTTCCGCCGTACCCGACATTTTCTACCATAACTGCAACGGCAATTTCCGGATTTTCAAACGGAGCAAAAGCAATAAATAAAGCATGATCTTCACCATGAGGATTTTCTGCTGTCCCGGTTTTGCCTGCGATTTCAATACCGGGTATTTTTATATGTTGCGCAGTTCCGGCTCCATGAACCACTTTATACATTCCCTCTTTAACAATATCAAAAGTTTTTTTACTCACATCAACTTTTAAATCAGAATATTCTAAAGGAACAAATGCATTGTCGTCGTTACGGATATAACCCTTAACAAAATGCGGTGTTTTAGTTATTCCGTTATTTGCAATCAGCGCTGTGTATTGAGCTAATTGAATTGGAGTAGTTGCAAATTCACCCTGCCCGATGCCTAAACTTATCAACATACCTTCATGCCACTTACCTTTTCCGAGTCTTCTGTTATAGTATTCAACAGTAGGCAATATTCCTGAAGTTTCATCTCCGATATCAACACCGGTAAGATGCCCAAAACCAAATCTCTGCATGAAATTCGACCAGTTTTCAAATCCAATCTTTAAAAAGAGTTGATAATAATATGTATTACAAGATTTTTCAATTGACTTAATTAAATCAGTTTTCCCATGAACATGCGTGCATTTAAAAAATCTATTTCCGTATTGATAACCGCCCTGGCAATTAACTGTAAAATTTTCATCGACTACCCCGTTCTCAAGGGCAATCAGCGCTTCCAACGGTTTAATGGTTGACCCGGGTGAATATATTGACATGGTAGCTCGATTAAATAAGGGCTTTGTGGTATCTGTCTGAAGTTTTGCCCATTCATCTCTTGAAGTTACCGAACTAAGTTTATTTAAATCGAATTGCGGTGAACTTACAAAGGCAATAATTTCACCAGTAGCCGGCTGAATTGCAACTAATGCACCTCGTTTATTTTCAAAGAGTTCTTCTGCTTTCTTTTGTGTCGGACCATCAATTGAAAGAACTAAATCATTTCCTTTAGTCGTGGGAATATCCTTCGCTCCGTTGAGATATTTCCCGATCTTCTTCTGCTGCGAGTCTACCAAATAATACTGAACACCCTTTTCTCCCCGGAGAATATCTTCATAAGTCTTTTCAATTCCCTGCGAGCCGATCAAGTCCCCCATTTGGTATTCTTCAGAATAATTTCGCAGTTTATCCGCCGATATTTCACGCAGGTAACCGAAAATATGTGATCCCATAATTCCATACGGATAATCCCTCTGGAGGTCAACAATATACTCAAGTCCGTTCAGTTTTTCTGAATTTTCTTCAAGCCAAACCAGACTTTGAAATTCAATGTTACGTTTAATTCTTCGAGGTAAATATGATGAGTATGATCTGTATTTTTCCAACAATTCATTGATATATCCGTCTTCCAGATTAAATATCTTTTCAATTTTTGGATTGTTCTCTTTGCTGTAATTTGCTGGAATTAATTCAACCGTATAAATTGGTTTATTACTTACAAGGACATTAAAATTTCTATCGAAAATTGTTCCTCTGGGTGCATTGATAAGATATTCTTTGACACTATTCTCAGAAGATTTTTCAGAGTACGAAATATTTTCCAATATCTGCATTTGGTACAATTGAAAAACCAACACAAAGAAAAATCCAATGATAATAAAAAACAGTATTTTCTTTCTCAGGTCTGTATCAAAAAACATTAATTAAAACTCCTTTTCGACCTAAAAATAAAAAGCGGCATACTAAGTGCAGATGTATATAACCCGGGAAACAACCCATTATTAATTATTAATGCTGCTGTACTGAGATTTACCAAACTTCCTCCAAGTATGCTATAAGTCGCAGAATCGATTATTGCACATAGCAGAACAATAAGCGAGAAATTGTATGTAGAAAGATTAGTATCAACCGAAGTTTCATTATGAAAATACCCGGCAATAAATCCTGCTAGAGTTTTTGAAAACATTGCACTGCCTAGTAATCCTCCGCTGGACAAATCGAACATCATTCCGATTATAAATCCTACGGTCAATCCATTTATTTGTCCAAATTTAACTGCAAAGTAGACAACTAATATTAGTAACAAATCCGGACCAATATTGTCAATAGAAAAAAATGGTACCACGACAATTTGAATTATTATCAAAGGAATTGAGATTAATATGGGCAATATTAGATCTTGATATCGCATAAAATTATTGAGCCATCAAATTTAATTGCAGGCTGTCGATCTGTTTACTTGGGATTATCTTTAAAACAAATAGGTCGGAAATTTTATTTAAATCCACAAACGGTTCAACCTGTATGTTACTGAGCTGTCCTGAAACGGTAATCTCTTTCTTTGTAACAATTCCAACAGATACCATTGGCGGCATTATTGTACTGAAATCAGAAGTAACTATTCGATCTCCCATCTGGAAATCATAATTTGACGGGATATTTTTTATGATTAAATGTGTCCCATCCCATGTCATAATCCCCGAAACTCCGCTTCTCTGATTTGTAACGGCAATTTTAAGTCTGGCATTTTTAATTGTTCGAACCATCGAAAAATTAGAGTGTGCCTCAGAAATCAATCCAATCAAACCTTTTTCATTTATTACTCCCATACCCTTATAAACGCTATCTTTATTACCCACATTTATTATAAAGTTATGTTGAGTATTCGATATTAATTTTGAAATTACTTCAGCAGGTACGAATGGAAAACTTGATGTATCCTTATAGTTCATCAAGTTTCTCAATTCATGGTTTTCAAGTGCATAATTTCTGAGCCGGTTAACTTCAAGCATCAACTCGGCATTCTGAATTCTCAATTGGTTTAACTCATCATTATCAACAAAAATGTTCGCTAATGAATTTAATGAGGCAGTAACAAATGCAAAATTACCGAATGCAAAAGTTCTTATTTTTTCTATTCCTTTTTTATCGTTTTGTGAAAGCAGTGTAAGGCTGGTAACCAGTAGAATGATTAAAAGTAAATACTCTTTAAAATTTTGAAGCAGATAACTAATAAATTTTCGCATTAGTAATTTCTTTTTCGGATAAATACTTTAGAATATTTATTCATACCCTCTAAAGCTTTTCCCGCACCGCGTACAACAGCGGTTAATGGATCCTCGGCAACATGAACAGGCAAATTGGTTTCCATTCTGATCCTTTCATCCAAGCCTTTCAACAATGCTCCGCCCCCGGTAAGCATAACCCCTCGATCCAAAATATCTGCCGATAATTCAGGCGGTGTTCGTTCCAACGTTTGTTTTACCGCTTCCACAATTTGTGTAATATTTTCATTCAGCGCTTCGCGGATTTCAACTGAACTTACTTCGGCAGTCTTCGGAATTCCACCAACCAAATCCCGACCTTTAACATGAATTGTGATTTCTTCTTTAAGAGGAACTGCTGATCCAACTTCACATTTGATTGATTCGGCTGTTCGTTCTCCGATTAAAAGGTTATAGTTCTTTTTAAAGAATTGCATAATTGCGTTATTCATTTCATCGCCTGCAATCCTGATAGACTCTTCATTAACAATTCCAGAAAGAGCAATCACTGCAATCTCGGTTGTACCGCCGCCGATATCAATTATCATGTTACCGACAGGAGCTTCCACATCAACACCGATGCCAATTGCAGCCGCCATTGGTTCTGCGATTAAATGTACCTCTTTTGCGCCCGCATGTTCGGCACTATCTCTTACGGCTCTTTTTTCAACTTCCGTTACACCACTGGGAACTGCGACAATAATCCTTCTGGTGGAAAAGCTACTCGAACTTACTTTTCTGATAAACGCCCTTATCATTCCTTCCGCAATTTCAAAATCAGCAATTACTCCATCTCTCATAGGTCTCGATACACGAATTTCACGATGCTCACGCCCCTGCATTTCTTTAGCCTGGTTACCTAAAGCAATAATCTTTTTCGTAGTTCTATCGAATGCGACGATAGAAGGTTCATTAAGAACAATACCCTTCCCTTTAATATATATCAAAGTATTCGCTGTGCCCAAATCCATTGCAACATCAGTTGCCAGAAAATCAAAAATTCCCATTTGTCCTCTTAATGTTTAAAATTACGTATACCTGTAAATATCATTGCAATATTGCGTTCATCTGCAGCTTTAATTACTTCATCATCTCTCACCGATCCGCCGGGTTGAATAACCGCTCTTGCACCTTGTTCGGCAATTTCTATCAATCCATCCGGAAACGGGAAAAATGCATCCGACGCAGCAACCGATCCATCTAAAGAATGATTATGCTCTTTCGCTTTTTCTGCTGCAATTTTTGCAGAATCCAATCTTGACATTTGACCTGCTCCGACACCAATTGCTTTTTTATCCTTCACATAAACTATTGCATTAGATTTTGTATGCTTGCAGATAATCCAGGCAAATTTCAAATCTTCCAATTCAGCTTCGCTGTACATTCTTTTTGTAACTAATTTCAAGTCGCTGTTCGATAACACTGAATTATCTTTTGATTGAATCATAAATCCGCCGGGGATACTTTTAACTATCTCCCCTTCCTTTTCAGTTGATTTTAAGATCTTTACCAATCTTCTGTTTTTCTTCTTTTTCAGAATTTCTAAAGCATCATCTTCAAAATCCGGCGCACAAATAATTTCAATAAATATTTCGTTCATCTTTTCAGCGGTTTTTACATCAACCTTACTGTTAAAAGAAACGATACCGCCGAACGCAGATACCGGATCACAAGACAATGCCTTTTCATAAGCATCGTATATATTATCTGAAGTCGCTGCACCGCATGGATTTGTATGCTTTATAATTGCACAAGAATTACCTTCCAAATCCTGCACAAGTTCAACTGCTGCAGTTAGATCAATAATATTATTATAAGATAACTCTTTACCATGAAGAATTTCGAAATATTCGTAAAAATCTCCGCTTAATTTCGCAGACTGGTGAGGATTTTCTCCGTATCGAAGTTCATTTTGTATTTTATAATTATACCTGACCGAAGTTGGCTCCTGCTGAAATTCTTTTTCGAAATAATTGGCAATTAAGGTATCGTAATATGATGTATATGAGAATGCATCGTATGCCAATCTTTGATTTGTTTCGAGAGAAATTTCACCCTCAGCCAGCTCGGATATAAAATCATCATACTGTGAAGGATCGGTTAGGATAGAAACATATTTATAATTTTTAGCAGCGGCTCTAATTAAACTCGGTCCGCCGATATCTATATTTTCTATTTTGGTTGTAAGATCAATCTCTGTTCTATTCACAACTTCAGGAAACGGGTAAAGATTAACACAAACCACATCAATAGGATTGATATTATTTTTCGCTGCCTCTAGTTTATCCGACTCATTATCACGACGCATTAAAATACCGCCGAATATCTGGGGTTGAAGTGTCTTAACTCTTCCGCTGAAGACTTCAGGAAAAGAAGTATATTCCGATATTTCAATACATTCCACGCCTGAATCCTTGATTACCTTTGCAGTATTTCCTGTCGCCAAAATCTCATAACCGTTTTTATTCAATGTTGCAGCTAGTACATCTAAACCAGTCTTATCGGAAACACTAATCAATGCATATTTTTTCAATTTTCTATTCCAAAATGTTTAATCAACAAAAACTCTTTTTCCTACTACTCTAACTTTATTTTCGGCAAACTTGTTAATTATAAATGGTAACAACTCATGTTCAAGAATCAAAACACGCTCGGCAATTTCTTCCGGTGATTTCACATCGGAAATATCAACAGTTCGCTGTGCAATGATCTTTCCATCATCGTAAACTTTATTTACAAAATGAATCGTCGGACCACTAATTTGAACAGAGGAATCGAATACAGCCTGATGTACATTCATTCCATACATCCCTTTACCGCCGAATGCAGGAAGCAAAGCCGGGTGAATATTGATTATTCTTCCATCATAATTATCGATAATGATATCAGGAATTTTTTTCAAAAATCCCGCCAATACAATAAAATTAATTCCAAGATCATTAAATTTATCAAGCAAATCCGACCAGGAAATATAACCAGTTGTCTCATTACTTTTTACTGCAAAAACCGGAATATTTAGTTTCTTAGAATACTCGATTGCTGGACAATCAATTTTGTTGCTGATCACAGTACTTACCCGGAAATTGGCTTTCTCCGAAGACTGTGAGTTGAGAATAGCTTTTAGATTTGATCCCCTGCCCGAGACAAAAACAGCTATATTTAACATATTAGTAAGAATTTAATGTAAAAAGATATCGAAATGTAGTTTAAGAATCAATCTAAGTGTTTTGCAAACAATCAGTTAATGCTACTTTTTTCGTTCAATTTTCTTTTAAACTTATTTAATCTGCCTTGTAATGCATCTTTAAATAAAAATTCGTTGTTAGATTCTGAAATTTTATATTCTTCTTCCGCTTTTTCGAATTCATCAATATTGAAATATGCGCGCGCGAGCAGGTAATGCACATGTGGAAAAATCCAATCATTATAATTTCTTCCAAGATCCAATATCTTTAAAAGAAAATAAATTGCTTCTTCATTTCTATCAAGTTCAATTAACGATTCACTGAGGAATAAAAGTCCGCGTGCCTTTACCAAATCATTCTTAATTGAATCAACTTTCTCCAATAACACTTCAACAGATTTATCATATTCGCCTGCTTCTAAATAATTCTGTCCCCTGAATACAAGCGCTTCATTCTCATCAAATCCATTATCATAAATCTGTTCACTTCTTAATTTGGCATAAGCATCGTCATGAATATCCAAGTTTCCGTTTCTTGCAAGTAGTAAATACTGCATCGCTGTATCATGCATCCCCAATATTTCATAACAAATAGCAATGCGGTAGTTGGCAATTCCGGTATAATCGATACTTTTTGTTGAGGTGAGGAAGAGATTATAATAATTCAGAGCTTGTGCATAATCATTTCTGCGAAAATAAATATCACCCAAGAGAAAATTTGATAGTGAATTGGTAAGAATAAATTTCGGATGATTAATTTCCAATACACGATTCAATGATTTTTCAGCCTCGGATAAATTTCTAGCCTTAAGTTGAGCAATCGCAAATTGATAATGAAATAAGGAATTGTCGGGGAACTTTTTTAATAATTTTTTAATTATTAACGCTGAGCTGTCATATTCAGCAACATATTCTGCATACACTTTGGATAAATGAAAAGCCGATTCTGTCTTATTGTATTTACCAAATTTATATGCTTTCCTTAAATACTCAAGTCCCATTTGCTTGTCAGCCGTTAAACCGGTAATGCTTATTGCCCAATGAAAAAATTGCGGGACAAAACTTAGAGCATAACTGAATAATCCCAGTCCCATATAAGCATCATAAAATTTGGGATTAACGTCAAGGGCATCTTCAAAATATTCGACAGAATTTTTCGCCGACCAAAATGCATCGAATGAACTTCCGTACACAGTTTCCGCCATTGCACGAAAACTATAATTCATTCCGAGCAAATTTAAAGTGAGAATATCTTCCGGATTTTCATCCAATTTTTGTTCTGCTTTTTCAATTGCTACTGTTGAATAATCTTTGAAAAGAGAAAAATCTTCAAATTCTTTGCTGCCGAGATAAGACATCATGTAAATCTGGGAAGTAAAATGATATCCAAGAGGATCATCCGGATTATCTTTTATATATTGATCAAATATTTCTTCCGCACCTTTGAAATCGAGGTTATAGCTCTTATCTAATCCCTTTTGAATCTCGACCGGATATTGGGCTAAGATGAGATTGCTGACAACAAAAAATAATAGAAAAGTTTTTTTAATCATTCAGTAATCTTTTTATTTTCAGCATGTTTTACGGCAGCCTTGATGAATTCACGAAACAAAGGATGCGCTTTTGTAGCTCTGGATTTTAACTCCGGGTGAAATTGGCAGCCTACAAACCAAGGATGATCTTTTATCTCCACCATCTCAACTAATTGATTATCAGGTGATACGCCGCTGAGTATAAGTCCATTCTTTTCAAGCTCTTCACGAAATTCATTATTAACTTCATATCTATGGCGATGTCTTTCGGAAATGTTTTCACGCCTGTAAGCAGCATAAGCTCTTGTGCCCGTTTTGAGTTTACACGGATATGCACCTAACCGCATCGTAGCGCCTTTAGTCTTAACTTTCTTTTGTTCCGGCATCAAATCAATTACCGCAAATTTATTTTTCTTAAATTCCGCACTATTTGCTCTTTTGATTCCACAAACATTTCTAGCATATTCAATTACGGCACACTGCATGCCCAAACAGATTCCGAAGAATGGAATTTTTTGCTCCCGTGCATATTGAATTGCATTAATTTTACCCTCGATTCCTCTTTCGCCGAATCCGCCCGGAATTAGTAACCCGTTATATTTTCCTAATATTTCAAGGTCGTTTGTATTTTCCAATTCTTCCGCGCTTATAAAATCAACTGTTACTTTTGTATCGTTTTCTGCACCGGCATGAACAAATGCTTCCGAGATACTTTTGTATGCATCTTTTATTTCAATATACTTTCCACAGATGGCAATCTTGACTTCACCCGACGGTTTTTTGATTTTATCAACAAAATCAATCCACTTTTTCAAATCAATATTAATATCAGGAAGTTTAAGCCGCTTCAAAATAATTCTATCAAGTTTTTGTTCATATAGCGAAAGCGGTACTTCGTAAATAGTTGAACAATCATATGCAGAAATAACCGCTTCCGATTTAACATTACAGAATAGCGCAATCTTATTTCTTATATCGGCAGCCAACGGATTTTCAGATCTGCAAACCAAAACATTTGGCTGGATTCCTAGTTCAAGTAAGTTTTTAACACTATGCTGAGTTGGTTTAGTTTTCATTTCACCGGCTGATGTTATATAAGGTACGAGTGTAACATGAATATTTATTGCTCGTTTCCTACCAAGTTCCAGCATAATTTGACGCATTGCTTCTATGAAAGGCAAGCTTTCAATATCACCGACTGTTCCGCCAATCTCCGTAATTACGATATCAAATTTACCTGTTTCACCTAATGCCAATATTCTGCTTTTAATTTCATCGGTTATATGTGGAATAACCTGTACGGTGGCGCCGAGATAATCACCGCGTCTCTCTTTAGTAATTACATCATAATAAACCTGACCGGTAGTGGTATTATTAGCTTTTGACATATCAACATCCAGAAACCTTTCATAATGCCCAAGATCCAGATCGGCTTCTGCGCCGTCATCGGTAACATAAACTTCACCATGTTGAAACGGATTCATTGTACCGGGATCAACATTAATATATGGGTCAAACTTTTGGATAGTAACACTGTAACCACGCAATTTCAGCAATAATCCCAATGATGATGCAGTAATTCCTTTCCCGAGTGATGAAACTACACCACCTGTGATAAATATATACTTAACCTTTTTCTCGAATTTCATATTTGATGGTCGTTTTGATTAAAAATTTGTTTGCCTAAAATAAAAAAAAATATTGAGATGTCTAAAAATTACCTGTCATAAAGAGAAATATTCATCAATTATTAACATCATTCAAGCAATGATTTTACTAAACCGGAATATTTCTTCTCGATTTTGAAACCGAACCTGTAAAAATATTCGGGACGGAAAAAGCCGGTTGATACAAATCCAACATTCTGATTTTTCATCCTATTAAAAAATTCGTTCATCAACTTATCACTAATCCCTTTCCTGCGGTACGGATTAGATACGACAATCTTTTCCATATGCACTGAGTCTTCACGTGCAGCACTGTAAAATAATCCGCCGATTATAAACCCTCTATCGGATATCGCAACAAGAAAATGGTGTTCGGGTTTAAAATGTACCAGCAGATTTGCTTCGATGTAAAGCTGATGCAGCCTGGAAATTTCCTTAGGAGAAACGGGATTCCGAATAATAAACGGCTGTCCGTCAAGATCCTCATATTGCACGACAAGATTAGCCGCTTCATTTCCGTCAAAATGCATATGTACCAATTCCGCTGAATCTGTCGGTTTAATGTGTGAATAGCTGATTCGAGTAATGAAATACTTCTCTTTTTCATTAAGAGTAAATTCGGTCTGAATATTTGAAACAAGCGCCATCGCATCTTCACGATTAATTGATTTATCGTGTAATTTCTTAACAATATCGGAAAGTATATTCTTCAATTGAGTCGAAGATTCAGCGAACGCAGTTTCAAGGAAAAATCTTGTTCTGGTCTCAGGATATTTTTTTTCTAAATCATGCAATCTGTAAGTTTCATATAACTCGTTTAACATTTCCGCCTGAGCTTTCACAGCAGCATCTTCATTTAGTTTGAACCACCGGTGGAATCTCTTAATTGCAAAGTAAAGCGGTTTTTGCATAAAACCGATCTCTTCAATCCTATTTAGATAGTTATCGATAGAATTAATAATCAATTCGGAATTTTCCGATTTCGTATTCCCGTCTGTCATTTCATCTTTAAATTTTTTCAGTAATTCTTTACCCTTTTCTTCACCCTCCGAATGCATCAACCCTGAAAAGATATAATTCCACAATCTTTCTCTTTTCAGATATGGATACTCTTCTTCGGCGGCTGAAATAAAATTATCATAAAAATTAAAGAATAGCTCACTGATGTTTTTATACTCAACTCTTTCGGATAAGGTCACAACCCTGGTTCCGGTTTGGTAATCGTGTGAAGGAATAATAAACTTATAAATGCTGGGATTCTGAAGTTCAAGAGAATAATTGGTCATTCTCCAAAAATTGAAAAATGATGCCGAAGCATTCCAAATAAAGAAAGGCCATAAGTGATAAAATCTTTCCTTCGATTTTTCAGTTTCTTTCTTACCTTCGCGCTGCAGCATTTTACCAACTGTATCACCGGGAATATATTTACCGCTCCATAAATTATAATCACCCCAATAACCTCCGAAATCTTCAACGAGTTCCTGGATAAAGTACCTTGATCCTGCGAGTATCATCCAGTTTACTTCTTCAATAATTGCTTCGTGTGAAATGCTTTTATTTAATGTCAGCGAAATATCGAATGCCCCGTGAAACCGGGTCTGAACCGATGCACGAAATACAATTTTATTGTTGAAAGTCCTTAGGATTGAAATCCAAATTCCACCGGGTAGAATATCATTCAACCTGATTAATTTACCACCGGAAAATAGAAATATTGCCTCTCGAAGAATTGGTGATTTCTTTATCGCAGTGGTCAATACTTTTTTATCTTCCGGATCAATATCTTGATCAAAAATAATTACATCTTTCCAAGTGTATTCCTCACCGTTTTCAATATCAACGGCAACACTTTGATTTTCACCAAGCCATTTTCTGAATCCAAGCCTCAATGTTTTCCGGGAACTTCTTGCCAGTTCCGATAAATCAGGATGAGTTTTATCAAGTTGGTAAGCTGCAAATATCTGCCTGATATGTTCATACTTAGTTGGATGCTGCATTCCATATTCGCTTAATAAATCCATCAAATCCGGAATTGCAGTACTATTCAAATCATCTAGATTATCTGTCTCTTTAATTATCCGGTCAAGAGTTTTCTCGAATGATTTATAATTTTCCCGGTAACCATATTCAATAATAAATTTTATTACACTTTCGTTTAGTAAGTTTTTGTGGTATTGCAGATAAACATAAAGATAATCTGCAAACTCATCTCCTTTTGTTTTCAACACCAAATTTTCAAAAAGCGATCTTGCGATTTCAATCAACTGAGAAATATTAGGTCTTGAAAGCAGCTTAATCAGTAATGGGTAAATTGGAAGTGTTTCATCTTCTGCTAAATATTTAATAAAATCAGAACCGAGTTTATTATTTTCATAATTTGTGCTTTGCAGAAGAAGTACTGCAATGTTTACTCCGTAAAGTGATCTCTCACTACTCTTGACCATTTTTTCAATTAGTTCTTTGTAGTTCATCCCTGATGAAATTAATTCTGCAACAGAAATAAACTTAATCCTATCATCGGATTCTCTCTGCCTGTACCATTGAAAAATAGATTCACCACAGAAATCCAATAAATTTTTATTACCAAGCCAGTAAAGCGGGTTGATAATAATCGGTTGGAGATCAATATAATTTTTTGTTATCTCATAATTAAAATTACCAATTCGATATACTTTATTATTGTCTTCGTACTTTTTAATAACAAGTTCATTTTTATTTTTCGGAAGATAAATTCCCTCAGGTAAAGCGATAAGCTCGCGGCTTAAGGCGCCCTGTTCACGTAAAAACCAATTTGGGATTCTTACTTCTAAATCACCGACAAAAATGTCAGTATAATCCTTTGTGTACATCGATTCAATAATATCATTATAATTTTTTTCAATAACTCTTCGTTTGTAAGTCCCTTTTGGCGTCAGTTCGCCTTTTGATTCTGTAAATGGAGATTCGATCAAACGGAAGTCGATGATTCTTTCAAATGGAGCAAGAAATTTATTTACCATTACAACAACAGATGAAAAATATTCATACTGCTGCTTACTATCCCATGCGGCAAGGGTAACATTTTCCGATTCATAGTTTGGGAAAATTAGAACTGTGTTAAAGGGACGATGATCGCCTACAAGAAAAACTTGCTTAACAAATTCAAAATCACGGAATAGATTCTCAATTCTCTGAGGAGCAATTGTCTCCCCTTTTATATTTTTATAAATTTCTTTTTTCCGGTCAATAATTTCAATAAATCCATCGTTATCCATTTTCATTACATCACCGGTTGGGAACCAGTTACCGTCGATGAAAACCTCTTCCGCCTTCTGTGCAAAGTAACCGATCATAACATATGAACCACGAATTAAAAGTTCACCGTCATCAGCAACTTTGATTTCAATTCCCGGTAAAGCTTTACCCAATGAATTCGGAAAATATTTATTCGGAGGAGTCATGGTAATACCGCCGGTAGCTTCTGTCATTCCGAAGCCACTCATTAACTCAATATTATAAGATTGGAAAAACTGAAATATTTCCGGAGGCAAATACCCGGCGGCAGACAATCCCCATTTTAACTTTCCACCGGTTACATCCAAAACAGTTTTTTCAATTAGTTCTTTTTCATCAAGTTCAAGATTTATTCTGCTCGAAATGATTTCAAAAAGCTGCATCCATTTCTTTGGAATCGAAATAAATATTGTCGGCTGAACCTGTTTCATATTTTCGATCATGGTTTCCGCTGAAGGATTTTCCATAAATATATATTCAGCGCCCCAAAATATTGCACCGGTCATTTCAAGGTAACGACCGAAAGTATGAAAGAGCGGAAGGTATGCAAGGAATCTGTCCTTATCTCCAATTTCAGGCAAAGCCATAGCGCGGCAGAATCTTTTATATACAATATTTAAATTCGAGAACATGATCCCTTTCGGTTGACCAGTCGTTCCAGAAGTGTACATTATAGTGGCAAGATCATTGATTTCAATCTTTTCTACCTGCTTGAGAATATCCTCATCATTAATATCAATTCCCTCATTAATAAATTCCTTTAGGGAAATGACCCAATCCTCAGCGCTGTTGCCGATCAGCATAACAACTTTTTTTAGATTGGGGAGGTTGTTCTTTATTGTTTTTAATTTTGCTAATTGTTTCTCATCCGAGACAAACAATAATTCCGCTTTCGTTTGATTCAGAATAAATGAAACGTGCTGCGATACCGAATTCGCCGGAATCATAATATTGACAATGCCCGTAGTTAAACATGCCAAATCAAGAATTGCCATATTAAGACTATTATCTAATAGAAATGCCGCCTTACCGTTTTCTAAGTCGCCTTTTACCAAATTTTGAATTAGTGACTTTCTAAACCTAGCAACTTCTCGATCAATTTTATCCCAGTCTAAATTTTTCTCTTTACCGTTATCCAATAATTTAAACAGTGTTTTATTTCCGTATTCTTTAGTCCGCTGTTCAAAAAGCCTGGCAAAATTGAAATTGCTTTTCACAATTATTTTTTCAATAAGTAGCGGCCATTTCTGATCTTCATAAATCTTGGTTAAAAATTCAGATGAACGAAAAAGATCCAAATAGCCATGAGCTAATTTATTGATTCCGTTGTTTTTTGATCCGAGGAGAGAAATTATCATTTCACCGAAATTGAAATATTCATCCGTATCCAATGAATCGGCTATTTCATATGAAAGATCAGAAGGGATTAATGCTTCAAAAATTATTGACCATTCATTTATTAAACGCTCGTTGCCGGTAAATATATTCTCTTTAATTAGTATCCCGAGATAATCATTAAAATCAATAATCAATTGATTTATTTGATCCAAATCAAGAGAAGCTCTCCCGGCAAAGATTTTTTCTTTTATTTGTTTAGATTGTTCAATGAACAGATTATCGTCGAAGTCACTCATTGCAAAACCAAAAAATGATTAAAAGACATGTAATAAGAATATAGCAAAATAATCCCCAAAAATTCATTGGAAATAAATTTTTTGCCGTTGGCCGCTCATAAAATGTTTTATTAAAACATTTTATGTTGCGGGATTAACCCCGACAATTTGTAAGAAAAATATTTTACTCAAATAACGAATTCCAAAATTTCTATAT
>JAIOZI010000107.1 GCA_021740785.1 Melioribacteraceae bacterium | reverse complement strand
AATTTGTAAGTTGAGAAATATCAAATACTTAGCCATATAGAAATTTTGAAATTCGTTATTTGAGTAAAATATTTTTCTTACAAATTGTCGGGGTTAATCCCGCAACATAAAATGTTTTAATAATACATTTTATGAGCGGCAACGGCAAAAAATTTATTTCCAATGAATTTTTTGGGATTAGTATGATATTGTCGTAGACTTCGACCATAGTCGAGTTGCTCAGTTCAATTTTTAAGTTGACTGCATTGCTTGTGAAAGAGAGGAAGAAAGTGAGGGTGAGTTCATAATTTGTACAACCAAAAAATCGCTTTATCCTTTTTAATAATATCAATCTACAGTTTTTGTGGAACAAGTTTGGGCTAAAGCCCACATGCTTTTTTCAATTAATCTATCTCCGCCATAAATGACGGAGCTATTTTGTTGAACGAGTGATTAAGATTTGCAAGTTATGTAAACACTGATTAAGATTAGGAGAAAGATTAAGATTAGGAGAAAGATTAAGATTAGGAGAAAGATTAAGAATAAGAGAAAGATTAAGAATAAGAGAAAGATTAAGATTCAGAAACTGTTTTTGCTCTTTATCTTATACCCGGATTTCGGGAACCTTTATTCGCCGAAACTGAAAAGTGTAGGCGGGACTTCACGACACTACAAATTCTAGTAGCATGTAGAGCTGGAATATTCATTTCTAATTTTAAGGTGTGGGTCAAGATGACCGAATAAATTTTAATATAATCCGAATTCCTAACGTCATATTTTGCTAGGTGTCTTTTCGGAGTTCCTTAATCAAGTCTTTTAATGCCGGGTAAAGAACTGCGGTACAAACAATTACCGCAGCAGCCAAGAGAACTAAAATAATTATGCCGATTTCAAAACTTCCCATTTTGTTCACCTACCTTTCCCGATAATTCTCAATAAACTGTTACTATTTGGATTGAATAACTAAACTAAACTTGGGCGTCGGGAACCTCTATCCGCCGTAACCTGACATGTGTAGGCGGGACTTCCCGACACTACAAATCCCATAACATGCAGCGCTGGAATATTCATCTAAAACGTCAAGGCGCGTGGGCATTGACGTTATAGATATAAACTGTTGCAATCCGGCTGAAGAACTATTTTTTAAACCCGGATTTTCCATTAGAAAATCTGCCCTTCGGACCGACAATTTGTAAGTTGTTAAAGATCAGATACTTAGCCATATAAAAATTTCGAAATTTGTCATTTGAGTAATCTGTTTTTTTACAAATTGTCGGGGTTAACCCTGCAACATAAAATGTTTAATAAAACATTTTATCAGCGATCTCCGGCAAAAATGCATTCCTAATGAATTTTTTGGGTTAAAGCATTCCCTTCTCAGCAGCATCTTTTAAATCGTCATTTGCAAAAATTGCAATCTCAACTCTTCTGTTCATTTGTTTTCCGATATCAGTATCATTAGATGCAACCGGTTCAAGTTCACCAAGCCCAATTACACTGAATCTAGAAGAAGAAACACCTTGTGACGCCGTAAATTGAGAAACCGAACTAGCCCTGCTTTCCGATAATGTTTGGTTATAATCCTCAGAAGCATCTGAATCCGTATGACCCGTAAAAAGAATATTAGTATCAGGATACTTATTTAATATTTCCGCCAGTTTAGTGATGTTTGATTTAGCTTGATATTCCAGCGTTGACGAATTCGAGGCGAAAAGTATTCCGGAATCAAAAGTGATTTTTATTCCTTCACCAACTCTTTCAATTTTTGCACCGGCAATATCATTTTCCATTTCTTCTGCTTGGTTATCCATGTAGTTACCAATTAACGCCCCTGCCGTACCGCCTACTGCTGCGCCAATAATTGCTCCGAGAACCGTATTGTCATACTGATTCCCAATAACACCGCCGACAACTCCGCCTGCAGCGCCTCCGATTGCTCCGCCTTTAACCGCATTATTAGCCGAACATCCGTAAACAAAAAATGCACCGGTTAATGCCGTGATTAGAAACAATATTTTTAGTGATTTCATTTTAATTCTCCAGTGATTAATTAAACCGTTTTCTTAACGGTCTTTGATAATGGAAGCGGCATTCAATATGCCGCTTCGTTATAAACTATATTTAGATATTAGCAAATGATTGAAGAATATTATTTTTTAGAAAGTAATCTTATTTCTACTCTTCTATTCATTGATCTTCCTTCATCAGTGTCATTTGTGGCGATTGGGCTGCTTTCGCCATATCCAACTATTATTAAGCTGTTTCTATTCACCCCTTTGCTTAAAAGGTAGTCAACAACTGATTGCGCTCTTTCCTTAGATAGTTTTGTATTATATGAAGAGGACCCGATTGCATCGGTATGTCCGCCAATTTCCCATTTATACTCGGGATGTTCCTTCATTGTACTTACTACATCTTCAAGCGCGGCATATGCATTAGGCAGTAGTTTGGATTTGTTGAACTCAAAATTAGTATCACCGCTCAAAACTATCGATTCAATTTCAGCAGGTTTTTCTTTTTCAAGGGGGCAGCCTTTAGAATCTACCTGAACACCTGCCGGAGTATTGGGACATTTATCAAGATTATCGGCAACTCCATCACCATCTGCATCAAGCATACATCCGTCCCTGTCTACTTTTACACCTGAAGGTGTATCGGGGCATCTGTCAAGGTTATCTGCAACTCCGTCATTATCTTCATCAAGGGGACATCCGGACTGATCGACTTCGATCCCTGCTGGCGTGTTGGAACATTTATCAAGATAATCTGGAACACCGTCTCTATCAAAATCGGGAGGGCAGCCATCTCTGTCCACCTTAACTCCGGCGGGTGTATCTGAACATTTATCAAGATAATCAGCCACACCGTCATGATCGACATCCATCGGGCAGCCGAACTCATCAACACGAACCCCTAACGGTGTGTCAAGGCAAACATCATCTGAGTTGGGAACACCATCACCGTCTGAATCTCTATCTCTTCCAAAGTAATAAGTTAGACCGGCTGTAAGCGTATAAAACAAATCATTAGTAGGGCCTGACTGTACATCATCCAGCCAATCTTTAGTTCCAACAACTGCCCCGGCATTAATATTAACACTCATGTTATCTGACACCATAATTCGTGCCCCCACATCGCCGTTATAAGCAAGCATGTGAATACTGTAGTTTCCTGCCGCATGATTGGGTAAATTATTGCCGTCTCCATCTCTTGGATAAAACCAAATGTTTGAAAGACCAATTCCTGCCCATGGATATACGGCATCCCCGATAGACAGTATATAAAACAACCCGCCGCCGAACATGTCGAATTTTGTTGAAAATTCATTTGTTGTATTTCCTGAAATCGCCGGCGGTTGAGTTCCGGAAATAAATCCTTTTTGTCCAAATGCTCTTAATCCGAAATTTCCGTTACCTGTAGATGCGAATGTGTATTCTATAGAGCCTTTACCGTTGAAATCAAGTTTTTTCGAGGCATAATCCGAAAAGGCTAAAGCTAGTCCGAATTCGGCGCTAAGACCTATTACGTTCGACAAAGAGTTATTCTTTGGCGTTTCTACTGCTTCCTGAGCAGTGATAAACTGTGTAAAACCAAAAAGCACCAGCAAAAGTAATGTAACCGGTTTCATTTTTTTATTTCCTTACTTTGTTTATAAGTTGTGAACTACGTTTTGTTAATTTTTCTTTATTGGAAAAAATATCTCACTCCCAATGCTGCATCCATTCCCAACCCTGTTAACGGTGTTACCTGGAAGACAGGTACAACTTCCAGGAATACATCAATTGGAGTTGATCGGGGCAGCCATGCAATACCTAGGACGCCTCTAATACCAAGCGAACCTTCGTATCCGCCGCCGCTATTATATCTTCCGCCAAATCCGTAATAGAGGGGAAATCTTTGTGTGGAACTTATTGCATTAAAGGTATGCCAGAGGTAATCCATATGAAAATGAATTCTACTGCCGTTATCATAGTAGCCTTCGTATTTAATACGATCACCGCCAATGCCGACGCCAAGTCCAAAATCAAATGCATTGTTTTGTGATGTCCAATATTTTGCGCTTAACCCGGTTGGTTCACCCAGCATAATTCCCAACCCAAAGCCGCTATCCTGCGCAAAGCTTGGTTTGGCGAAAAACATGAGCAGACCTAAACCGAGACCAAATAAAAGATGTTTTTTCATTACAACTACTCCTTTTTAATTATTAATTTATTTGTGTCTAAGATTGATCGTGCCGAGATCATTATTTTTTTGAGCAATTACAGTTACATCTGAAAATGTTGTGTCGGCATATACTATATCAGTCGCATGTATTTCAACTCGGTAGGTTTGTTGTAATAATGCCATTACTTTAAATGACCCCGTAAGCGGATCAGCTATTGTAGCAGCCGTATCCGTCCCGTTAATTGCGTAAACATTGCCTGCAGCAAATGCGGGATTTATAATCCCTGATACTGATCCCGAGATTACTACTGGTACAACTCTAATAACCGGTTTCAGTAAGTACTTTCCGCTCCCCGTTAGTACTATTGATCGTTCGGCATCAAAATCCAGAATTAACTCGTACAATAATCCCGGTTGAATTTCAAAGGCATGATTTAATTTCATACCGCTTTCTTCTCCGCTCGGAATTTCGAGGGGATGAGTAATTCCACCAACAACGACATTACTTCCGGCACCAATTACTAATCTAATTTGAGAATAATGTCCGGCATCTAATTTTGCAGTACCTAGAACTGTACTTGCACCATTTCTTAGTGTAAGTAAATCGTAAGTTGCAGAAATATCATTGATCACAAACCATCCGCTGCTTTCATCGGTATCGGTTTTGTGTATTTCAACTCGTGTAACTACTATGTTTACCTGGTTATAATCAGCCGGTGAATCAACCATTATCAGTTTAATTTCTCCCGACCCGTTTTCGGGCGAGGTTGAATCATTACAACTAACAACGAATGCAGATCCAACCAAAAAGCTGAATAGGAAAACCAGCATAAGTAATCTTTTCTTAATATATCTCATCATAAAACTCCTTCCAGTACAACTAAATTATAATTGTAAAATTTTTCCGCTTTACAGTTGCGTATGCTCCATCAGTGCTAAATACCCGCATTGATCTGAAACACATCATAAGCTACACTTGGATTCGGGAGTAAACAATCGGGCAAAGGGATGAAAAAGGAATTACATCTTTTTGGTGACTGAATAGTAAAATATTTGTTGAGGATGCAGTATTATTGGATAATTATTTATGACGGCATATCATAAATTACAATAAACTTCCTACGGCAATAATTCCGGAAAGTATAATCAATACACCGGCAATTTTGTTTACCCAACGCAAGCCGTTAAGATCCAGCTTATTTCTAAAAAGTGTAACGCCTGAACTAAGAAGAACAAACCACAAAGTAGAACCAATAAAAACACCAACAACAAGAAATGACGCAGATAAATAACTGAGCTCCTCTGATAAATCTAGTGCGGCAAATATTGCAATAAAAGCAAATATGGTTAACGGATTTGTAAGAGTAAGAAAGACAGTTGTTAGATAAGACCTTAACATTCCACTACCATTTATATGAATTTTGGGATTCTTTGGCTGTGCGAGAAATATTCTTATTCCGAGAAATAGTAAAAGCGCTCCGCCCACAAGGCGAATCCCGATTCGTTGACTAATAAGAGTGTCCTGAATAACTGTAAGTCCAAACGCGGCAATACATGAGTAGAGTAAGTCTGCGGTTGCGGCGCCGAGACCGATAACAAGTCCACGCAGCCTGCCTTCAGTGAGTGTTTTCCGGATACAGAGTATTCCAATTGGTCCAACGGGTATTGCCATTGCAAAACCAATGGCAATTCCTTTTATAAAAAAAATCAGTTCCATTATTTTCAATATTTTCCGTTAACAGGCATAAAGCGTATCCTTACTAAGTTATAATCTTATATCAGCAATACATGTTAGGTCGGTTGTTGCTATCCGATACGAATTGTATCAATACTGTCAATCACTCCGAATACACCAAGCAGCCAGAGGATTACTACTATAATTACAACGGCATTTAATATTTTCTTCATTGTACTCTGCATCGGAATGAATTTATTGATCAGCCAGAGAATAATTCCCACAACAATTAATACGATTACTAATGATATAAGCGACATGACAATTTTCCTTTCTTGATGTGTTAATTAATCTTTATACTGCGAATGAAAACATTTCTTCTTGTACTTTACTTAAAAGGGTTTCCAAAATCTTTCATAGCAATGATATCACAACAATTGTTTTATTTGAATACTGCGATATTATATGAAGTAATTCAAAATTGTACAATCGAGCAAAGGGATGAAAAATGGACTACATCGTTGTGGTGAGCAACTTAAATCAATAAAAATATCCAAATAAGTTCTAACTATTCCTTCTTCAAAAACATCCGGTACACTAATAAAATAATCACCGAACCTATTACTGCGCCGATAAAACCGGCAGTGTCGCCCGGTTTGTAAATTCCCAAAAATTGACCAAGGTAAGTCGCAACAAATGCACCGCCAACACCTAGCAGCATAGTAATTATACAGCCACCGGGATCTTTACCCGGCAGTAATAATTTAGCAACTAAACCTGCAATTAAACCGATAACCAGCGTTCCAATAATTTCCATAACTTCCTACCCGACTTTATTTAGCAATCTATGTGAAAACTCATCATGAAATTTATTTAATATTGATAACGAGATTTTCATTTAAAAAAGACAAATGCCGACTTACTTTTTATAGTTTTTCCAGAATGAACCAACACCTTTACCCAAGGCTCTGAGGTTTTTCGATAAAGGAGCAGCGGCGTCTACAATACCATCTCGCATTTTCGTTTCTACACTCAATAATTTATCCGCAAACTTTCTGACATCACTGACTACCGATCTCGTGACTTTTAGCTGAGTATCAATTTCATTTGTTACATTATCAATTTTTTTGGGAAGCTCATGAGCTGAATCGATGAATGAATTAATCTTGATTGAGAGATGCTCGAAATTCGTACTAATAGTACGCACCGATTTAGCAATCAGAAAATGAAAGTATATCAGCGCAATACAAAGAGTTGAAGCTGATATTAGCAAAACAACTGTCAAAATATCCGTTATGTTCATTCTATTATTTTATTGTTTTTTTTCATCATTATAAGTTCCTATTCCTGCTTTAACTGAAGACGTCAATCTCTCGGTTTCTTTTTCCACTCTTTCCTTACCGGAATCAAATACTTCTTTTGTTTTTCCTTTAACATCGTTAAAGACTTTTTCAGCATCCCTGTAAATGGCTTCCGGTTTTGATTTCAAATCGTGCAGTATACTTGCAAGTTTTCTTCTGCTTTCATCTATTACTTTACCGGCATTATGCTTTGTCTCGGAAAAATACTTATCCACTTCATCAAAGTATTTATCAGACTTTTGCTTTAATTCTTTTTTCAGATTCTCACCGCTTTTAGGTGTAGTTAACAAGGCAACTACGGCTCCAACAGCACTACCAGCCAAGAACCCGATGAAAAATCCTTTTCCACTTTTATTGTTTCGTGACATAACGAAATTCCTTTCTTTTATAATTATTTTCAATTGGTCACAATTAATAAAACTGACCAACTCATGATATTTCAATGAACTTTATGATTGTTTCGATATAGAACCAAGTATAATTACAGTTTGCAGATTAGAAACCAATTGCTTGTTATTACTTTTGGTTGAGCACATCCATTAGAGCCTTTTCAATTGCTTCCAGATCATGATTAAACTCTCGTTTGAATGCTTCCCAGCTATCTTTTCCCTGAAAATTATATTCGCTTATTCTCTTCTTTAGTTCGGTGTTTTTTTCTTCAAGAGACGCTATTTCCATTTCATATTTGTTTTTAACTGTTGTACTTGCGGTTCGAAGTTTAACCTTAAAATCATCAATTTTCTTTTGGATTACATTAATCTTCAATTCAGAATCGGTTCTGAATTGCTGCCATTCTTTATCATAAGCGGCTCGTGCATCTCTTAGATCTTGTTATGCGGTCTCAACACCTTCTTGGGCTTCTTCAACATCCTCTTTAGCATCTTCAACATTTTCTTGATTGCTTTCACAACTGGTAAAAACTAATCCCGCGATTAGCAGGATAACTAGCGTAATAAAATATTTCGTTTTCATGATTCTCCTCATATTTGTTTATAATGGTTAAAATGATAGTAAATAATGGTTCGTTTCTTTCGACGATTTATACATTTTAATTTTCCGGTGATGAACCAGTAATATTTATAAATTCAGAACACCTTACCCCCCGCAAAATGAAAGTGCAGTGGTTTTGAAAATTAAGCGTAAATTTGTACCCGGAAATATTGTGTGAGTTTCATTTAATAATTCGGCCAATCGTTTTGCCGCTCTGTTAAACCTAGGA
>JAIOZI010000045.1 GCA_021740785.1 Melioribacteraceae bacterium | reverse complement strand
CGAATGAGAAAAATAAACAATTACCAAAAACTAGATTTATTAAGAATTGCTATTAAAAAAGAATTGAAATTAGAGCAATCTAAAGTTGCATGATTATTTTGGGGTCTCATAATTTCAACTAAGTTTGACTTTTGTTCTTGTTTAATGCGTTATTGCTTTATAAGCAGTATTACTTAGATAAAAAGATTAATACACTAAATAAAAGAAATAATGAATTGTTTTTAGAGTTTCATGAAAATCTAGCTGAAAATTCAATACTTAATCCCACACATCACAAGTATAAATTTATTAAAATGAATAATGATTATATCAATAATAAACAATTCCATCTATTCGCATTTCTTGACGAAAAAAGCTGCATTGAATGTACCCAAAAAGAGATACAGTATCTAAATGAATTTTATCACTTATTTCCATCCTATTTGACAGTTCACTATTTAGGAGAAGATATTGAGTATCTTAAAGATCTTGGTGCAAAATTTAATTATATTAAAATCCAAAATTTATCAAATATATTTGAAAACAATTTCGAAGTTGCATGGAATGTGCCGTTTGTCTTTCTAGTAAATCCTGAAAATATTATTTTTTCTATACATAAAATAGAAACGGGGGCATCAATAAAATCAAAATTATTTTATTATAATATGAATAAATTGTTCAGTACCATAAAAAAATAATATACATTATTAAATAATAAGTTACGATAATTGTCAGAGTGTCCACATTATTCCCCAGTGGTCGGCCCACTTTATTCCCAACATCAAAAAGTGATTTAGCGTTTCAGTTAAAAAGGGAATAAAAATCCCCCAAAAAGGGGATAAAAAATCCCCCTTTGAGTATTTGACATAAAGAAAATGACTGATTAAATTGGAAGCGAAAATCAATCACCGAGATGAACACACATAAAATTGAATTAATAAATAAAATTGATAAAGAGGAAATAGGGAAATTATTTTTTACAGTTTCTTATTACCTCATTGCATTAATTCTGCTATTCACCGGCACAACAAAACTAATTGATCCCAAACCGCTAATTGAAACACTTAAGTCTCTACAATTACTTTCTGATGAAATCACAATCTTTACTTCTGCCACTCTGCCGATTGGATTGGGAGCAATGCTGATGTTAAAAATAAAGGAGCACCTTGCAATAAAATTTTCATTTGTGCTATTCCTATTGTTCTTTCTATTCAGTATTTACGGTATCTAGTCATGAATATTGTCGTAAAGTATAGTGCATTTAAAATTCAAAATAGTTGGCTAAATCAATTAACAAGAAATGAAGAAAATTAATACAATCGTAATTGTATTTGTGGCAGTCTTGATTACAAATTGCAATAAACATGGAGCTAATGTTCAGACTACTATATTAGTTGACAGTATAAATGTTATCAAAGGTATAACACCAAATTATATGTATAATGTCGAAGATATTTTTATTGCAGACGATAAATTGGCTATATGTGATGCAGGCAATCAAAGAGTAATTATTATGGATTTTCCGATTGGGAAAGAACCGCAACCCCTAGTTTTCGGACAAAAAGGTAGAGGACCGGGGGAGTTTGTTGATCCCAATGCTGTTGTAATTCGTAATTCATACATTTTTATTGCAGATCGTGTTGCAAGAAGATTAAGTATTTTCGATTCGGAAGGAAATTATATTAATGCTATAAACCAAAGGGTATTCCTGAATTTTGCAGTTAATAGTCACAATTCAATTTTTATACCTAATGTTGATGAGAAATTCTTATTAAGTGAGTATGATTGGAATGGGAATTTACTCTCAAACTTTGCAGAAAAACTAGAATTTGAAAATGAAAATATGACTACCAACCACAATTACTCAAACATTCTTATCGATAAAAGTGATAATATTTATGTGATATTTTTTGATTATCCAGTAATCAGAAAATATAATCGAGATAAAAAGTTGGTTTGGGAAACAGATTTAAAAATTTTAGACGAAATTTATGATGCATATTTGATGAATCTTGAAAAAATAAAAAAAGAACCATTTGCCCTTTTCGGTTTATTGAAAGATGTGAGTATTGACAACAAGTTTCTCTATATCCATCCCGTTTGTCAAAAAAAATCTAATCATGATATTATTAAAATTGACTTGTCAGAAGGAAAATTCTCTGGCTATATTGATGTCTTAGACGGATCAATAAAAATTGAAAAGCTGGTTGTTATGAACAATAAGGTAATCGGTATAGATTGGGATGCTCAAGTATTTGAATACAATATCCAATAAAATGATAAGAAGTAAATGCAATTTATTGTAATTGTGTAATTTTCTAATTCTTGGTTGCTCAGTTTCAGATGGACGTTGTGGAGCAGTTCACTAAATTAAAAAAATACCCCGATACTATTTTTCGGGGTATTAAATTTAAGGATGATAATGAAAAACATAATATTATTATTTTTAATTACATATACAATCTCAAAAGCTCAAATAGTAGATATTCATATATCCGAAGAATTTGTTCTAGGTAATGATGAATATGCTTCTCAAGAATATATATTTAAAAATCCCATGAAGATAATAATAGATAGCAGTGATAATTTTTATGTAGTTGATAAAGATGATTTTGAAATTAGAAAATTTTCGGATGATGGGCAGTATTTATTAAAATTCGGTAATGTTGGAGAAGGACCAGGTGAATTCAGAGATATTACTTGTATTACAGTGGAAGATGATAATATAATTGTATACGATGTTCTTCAACAAAGATATTCTTATTTTGATTTGAATGGAAAACTTAAGAAATCGCAAAATGTTAATGAAGCAAGATTTGTTACACCGGCAAAAATAACTTTAATGGATAATAGCAAGTTCCTTTTTTTTGAGCCATTTCGTACATATGAATCGAAAAAAATATTCAAAATTTATAATACGGAATTGACAACAATATTTAAGGAGTTCATAGAGTGGGACGAAGTATATAATGAAAACGACAGATTTGATTGGACAAATAGAATCAGTGAGGATATTCATTTTTTGTATTATCAAAACACCATTGTTATTGTAAAGGATTATTATGATAACTACATTTATTTTTATGATATGAACTCAGATAAGATGACTAAGATTAAAGGATATCAAGCGAAATATCCTTCTTTAGAAATTATGGAGAATTTAGATTACAGTGATGCTCCAAAATTAAAAAAAATTGTAGAATTTATTAGTGGACCAGAAGGTAAATTCAGAGGTATTAGACATAACCAAAGTGTTGGTATTGTACGAATTGGAGATTATTTCGGTCATTTTTTAATAGCTGAAATTGAGAATGATGATTATATTTATTTATTGGAATTATTTGACAAAAATGGGAATATAGCAGCTTCTAAAGTACTCGAAACTCGTAAAAAGAAACCCCTGCCAATAAGACATAGGAAAATATTTACTCAAGATTCAAAAGGAGCCATTTATATGAGAGATTCGGTTGATGGTATCCCAGTGATCAAAAAAATAAAAGTTGAATTGGTATTTAACTAAGTCTGAAAATAATGAATATAGAATTACTGCCGAATATTTATCTGCCGCATTTGGTTGTGCAGTATACTTACCTGTTAATTCCGTTTAAAAACTGACCAAAATTCCGGTGAAAACTGACCAGCCAAAGTTAATTATTTTTCACTATATTTTTCAATCTAAAGCTCTTGCCGTTTATCAAAAACGGATAAGAGTGATGTAATAATCTATCAAGTACGGCAGTAGCAACTACATCGTCATTAAAGACTTCACCCCATTCTTCAAATGGTTTATTCGTCGTAATAATTACAGATCCTGTCTCATACCGCTTTGAGAAAAGCTGAAAAAATAGCTTTGCAGTATAATTTGTAAGAGTAAGATAACCGAGTTCATCGATAATTATTAAGTAAACCCTTGAAAGACTCTCAAGCGTTTTATTCAGGCTGCCAGATACTTCAGCGGAAGCAAGCAGTATAGTTAGCTGTTCGGCAGTGTAAAATAAAACTCTCTTTCTTGCCAGAACCGCCTTAGCGAGATGAATCTCGTCTGCCTCGAGGATCAATGTTGTCAACTTAAGAATTGAACTGAGCAGCTCGGCTAGGGTCGAAGTCTACAACAATATCATACTAATCCCAAAAAATTCATTGGAAATAAATTTTTTGCCGTTGGCAGCTCATAAAATGTTTTATTAAAACATTTTATGTTGCGGGATTAACCCCGACAATTTGTAAGAAAAAAATTTTACTCAAATAACGAATTTCAAAATTTCTATATGGCTAAGTATTTGATATTTCTCAACTTACAAATTGTCGGCCCGAAGGGCAGATTTTCCAATGGAAAATCTGGGCTAATAAAAACCTTATTCGGTGATGAAACATTTAGCTATTTAACAAAACTTCTTCTCGACATACAATCCCGGAGGGACTGAACGTGAATAGATAATGTATATAAATTAATTTTAACAACCCCAGCGGGGTTGAACATATCCTTTCATATTCAACCACTCCGTGGTTGATGTTTCCCTTTTCAATATAGGCTATTCACATTGAACCCCTACCGGGGTTCAAAAACATTTTAACCCAGCCTCTGAAGGCTGTAGCTATTCAAAAAATTATTTTGCGTAAGGTCACTCATTAATATTCTGCCAAATATTACACTAAGTTGAGTGATAAGGTACTAGAAGAAAAAATTACTATAAAACATTAATGGAAAAGAATGCTTGCTTTTCTGCTTTATGGAGAAATTGACAGAGAGAGAATTTCAAGAGCACTCAATACAAGAATCCAAATTCGGTTGGAATGATGAGAATTACAGCTAATGTGAAAAACTTTTAGAAATGGGACTAACCCAAAAATAAAAACAAAATTGGAACGAAAGAACAAGACAGACATAGAAGTAGAGAAAAAATCAAATGGGAAGGCTGTTTGATAGGGGCAGAGCTACGTTTATCGTTTTTCCGACTTTTCCCCCTCGAGTTATTTTTATTTGCTCCCTGTATCACTGCGTTTTAAAACAATAATGGCTTTTCGGTTAAAAATTTCGTAGATTTGCAGACTCTAATTTTTTAATAATGATTAAACGTGTGTTCTTTTACTTATGAAACTACTAGAAACATTAAACAAAGCGCAGAAAGCAGCGGTCGAATATAATTCCGGGCCGCATTTAATAGTCGCCGGCGCAGGTTCCGGCAAAACAAAGGTTCTTACATACAAAATTGCTTACCTTATTGAAAAAGGTTTTGATCCATCTAACATATTAGCGTTAACATTTACCAATAAAGCTGCGAATGAAATGAAAAGCAGAATTAAGGAATTGGTAGGTAAAAATGCTGATAAAATTTGGATGGGTACATTCCACTCGATATTCGCGAGGATATTGAGAGTTGAAGCAAAAAAATTAAATTATGAACCAAACTTCAGCATTTATGACAAAGAGGATTCGGTTTCTTTGGTCAGCAATATTATCCAAGAGCTGAATATTTCGTTGGATAATTTTAATGCTAACGCAATCCATCATAAAATATCCAATTTAAAAAATCGAATGATAACACCCGAAGAGTATGAAAAGCAGTTTGCTAAAACTCTCCCGGAAAAAAAGATTTTTGAAATATATAAGAATTATAACATTCGGTTGTTCGAAAATAACTCGATGGATTTCGATGATTTGTTATTAAAACCGATCGAACTTTTCAATAAGAATCAACGAGTACTAACTAAGTATAGAGGGATGTTCAAATATATTCTGGTTGATGAATACCAGGATACGAACAAAGCTCAGTATGAATTAATAAAGTTAATTGTAACTTCACGAATAAAAATATGTGTTGTTGGTGATGATGCTCAGTCTATCTATGGATGGCGCGGGGCAGAAGTTCAAAACATGTTCGATTTTGAAAAGGATTTTAACAAGGTTCGAGTTTTCAGGCTGGAGCAGAATTATCGTTCGACTAAAATGATTTTGAATGCGGCAGATTCGGTAATAAAACAGAATAAGAAACAAATTCAAAAAACTCTTTGGACTGAAAACAACGACGGTGAACAGTTAACAATTTTGAAATGTGCCGATGAAAAAGATGAAGCATTTCAGATTTCGAAGAAAATTAAAAAAGAAGTTTCAAGCAAAAAGCTAAGCCTAAATGATATAGCAATTCTTTACAGGATTAATGCACAGTCCCGAGTTTTGGAAGATGCTATGCGAAGGGAAAAAATTCCATATAAGATTGTGGGCGGTGTTGAATTTTACAGAAGAAAAGAAGTAAAAGATATCGTTGCATACTTAAGAGTTTTTGCAAATCAGAATGATGAGGAGAGCTTACTGAGAATAATGAATTTTCCCCAAAGAGGAATTGGAAATACATCGGTAAGCAAGATGATAGATTTCTCCCGCAAACTGGAAATCTCCTTGTTCGAAACAATGGCAAGGGTATTTGAAGTAATTGAGGTGAAGGAAAGAATTCAAAAGAATGTAAAGCAATTCAAACTGCTTTTGGATAAATATATTGATCTCAAATCAGAACTTTCATTAGCTGAATTAACTTCTGCATTGGTAGATGAACTCGGAATACTTCGATTATACAAAGAAGAGAACAGCCAGGATTCAAGGCAGCGGTACGAGAATGTTCAAGAACTGTTGAAAGCAATTCAAGAATTTACGAAAGAAAAACCTGATGCTACAATAGAGGATTTCTTAGCAGAGGTTTCGTTGATAAGCGGTATTGATCAATATGATGAAGAATCGAATAAAATTACAATGATGACTATACACAGCGCAAAAGGACTCGAATTTCCTGTTGTATTCATTACCGGATGCGAAGAAGATATTTTTCCATTGAATAATAGATTTGATCCGGATGCGAACATTGATGAAGAAAGAAGACTTTTCTATGTAGCAATAACCAGGGCTCAGCAGAAAGTATTTATTACTTATGCCCGGTCGCGTTACAGATTTGGCGAGGTTGCTTATCAAAGTAAATCAAGATTTTTAGAGGAATTGGATCCTGCCACTTTCACCGAATTAAATGGCGGAACAGGCAGAAAATCAGGCCGCCGCAGAAAAGCATATTATGATGAAATGTACCAGGAAAGTTACGATGATTTCGACCAGGAACGACGATCGCTTCGAGTAGGAAGCAGGGTAACTCATGAGATGTTCGGTCAGGGAAAAATACTGCAGATTGCTGGTCAGGGCGATATGCAGAAAGTATCGATCAATTTTGAGGAACAAGGCGTAAAAACCTTGCTGGTGAAATTTGCCAATCTAAAACTTATATAAGCAGCATTAGTCTTTAAAACTAAAAACCCGGCACTGAGCCGGGTTTTTTTATTAAGCAAACACCTGTTAATCACTCGCCATAATAAACAAAGGTTTCGATTCAAAACTTTTATAGAATGGTCTGTATCTATCCGTGTTATAATATTTTTCCACATCAACTTTCTTTTTATAGCTTGTAACTACTTCCAAATGTTCATTATCGTATCTTCCGTTCTTTAAAGTTACCAGTCTGCCTGAAGTACCTTCGAGTAAGAGATCAAGAGCAAGATTACCGAATGCCATCGGAACAATTGAATCTATTGCATCAGGGTCACCGCATCGTACTAAATATCCCAAACGCTGGTTGATTACATTAATTCTCTGACCATTATTATACTTGGGTGAAATCTCTTTTAATTTGGTTGAGAGTATATCACCAATACCACCCAGTTTTTTATGTCCGAACATATCGGCTTCTTGATTTTCAAAAATCATCTCACCGCCGTCAAACATTGAGCCTTCGGATACTAATACAACCGAATAGTTACTTGGATTCGTCAATCTATCGGCAACCATTAATTCGGTTAACCTGTCGACATCAAATTTATGTTCCGGTATAACGCATCTATTGGCAGCGCCTGCCATCGTAGGCAGTAAAGCAGTAAAGCCTGCATACCTTCCGAATACCTCGATCACTAGGAACCTTTCATGTGAGCCTGCTGAAGTTCTCAGCATGTGAGTCATCTCAATTGTACGGGTAACGCAAGTGCTGAAACCGATGCAATAATCGGTACCCGGAACATCGTTATCCATAGTTTTGGGGATTGCCACAACTTTAAAACCTTCTTGGTGAAGTCTTACTCCGTAACTTAAAGTATCGTCACCGCCGATTGGAATCATATAATCGATCCCAAGATAATCTAGATTTTTTAGAATTTCGGGAGTTAGATCATTTATATCATCCTGGTATTGATCTTTAAGATGGGGGGGCACATTTACTTTTGGAACATGGCTTGCCCGTGTTCTTGAAGAGTGGAGAAAAGTTCCACCGGTTCTACCTATCTTGTTTACCGTTTCTTCTGTCAACATAATAAAGTTACGACTGTTATCATGTTTGGGATCGCGTATCATTTCAATTAATCCAGCCCAGCCTCTTCTAATACCAATAACCTCATAACCTTCGCGCAGTGCTCTAATCGTTACGGCTCTAATTGCAGGATTTAAACCAGGTACATCACCACCTCCTGTTAGTATTCCGATTCTTCCTTTTTTTGTGTTAACGTTGCTCATTCATCTTCTCCATTTGTTACTCGTCAAATTAATCTCGGCAAATATATCAAGTGATCCGGTTAAATAAAAGGATAATCATGACAAATTAAAAAATAAGCGATCATAAGACCGCTTATCAAGTTTATCGAGTTATTCTATAACAGTAAATTTAATTTAAAATTATTTTATGGCTCCAGCTCATTTTTCTTCGAAGTTTCACCCTGTGCAAGATATTCTTTATACGTCAAATGCTTGTAAGAAAAATAATCCTTTGTTATTTTTTTCAAATAACCCGAGAGCAATACAATGGAAATCAGGTTTGGAAAAGTCATAAACCCAAGAGCAGCGTCACCAAATCCCCAAACAGCTTCCAATTCAGCAATTGCGCCGATGAATACAAAAAGCAGGAACACCCACTTGTAAATTATGATTGATTTTGAACCGAACAAATAATCAGCGGCACGGTCGCCGTAAAAGGACCAGCTTATTGCAGTAGAAATCGCAAAAAGCAAGACTGATACCGTAATTATTTTATCACCGTAATTAAATAGCCAACTGAGCCCAACCTTAAACGCATGTGAAGTTAGAATACTGCTGTTCATCATCTCACCGGTAAAATTCGGATCGATAAACTTCACATAAAATTCTGTGTGGAACCACGAATCGGTTGATAAAATAACTAAGCCGGTTAATGAACAGATCATAATTGTATCAATAAAAGGTCCTAACATTGCTACTGAACCTTCGCGGACAGAGTATTTGGTTTTTGCCGTCGAGTGAGCTATAGCAGCACTGCCTTGCCCGGCTTCGTTTGAATAAAGTCCGCGTTTAATTCCCCACATCATTGTATTAAGAATAAATAGAAACATTCCACCGGCTACTCCGGCAACTTGCGCCGGGGGGTTTAATGCCATTCCAAATACTAAGTTTATACTGTGCGCTAGTGAATCAAAATTAGAGAATAAAATTAATAGAGCAGCAATCACATATACTAAAGCCATTATCGGCGCCAGTAGACCGGTTACTTTCCCAATTCTTCCAATACCTCCAATAATAACCGCACCGATAAGACCAACTAGAAGAAGTCCGTTAATTATTTGTTGAATCGAAACTTCAAATCCTTGCAATAGGACAAATTTACTTGTAAGGAAATGATTAGCTCCGACAATTTGCACGACTTCAGAATAAATTTGATCCGATGCCGTAAATGACTGAATAGCATTACCTGTGGCAAACGAACAAATAACCGCAAAACTAGCGAATGCAATTGCAAGCCATCTCCAATTTGCTCCCAGCCCTTTTTCAATTGTATACATCGGTCCGCCTTGAGTATGACCTGAGCTGTCAAAACTCCTGAAGTGAAGAGCGAGAGTACTTTCGGCAAATTTTAATGTTGTGCCGAAGAATGCAGTAACCCACATCCAAAATAGTGCACCCGGTCCGCCGTAATAAATAGCGGTTGCAACACCGGCAATATTTCCGATTCCCACAGTTGCTGACAGTGCAGTAGTTAAAGCACGGAAGTGATTTAAATCTCCCTCATCATTTGGATCATCATAAACACCGGCAGTTACTTTAATTCCGTGCCAAAAGTAACGTATTTGCGGAAAGCCGAGTTTTATTGTTGCAAAAATACCAGCTCCCAAAAGCGCAATAACCATAAAAGGGATAGAACCGAGCGGAACATCTTTGGAAGGGAAGTTGCCGATAAAATCAAAATTGCCGGGAAAAACCCAAACAGTTTCAAAGAAAGATACCCCCCAAATAATCAATATGAAAAAGATTATTGAGTAGGTTACGATAGCAGCAATTGATTTTTTCATTATCCTCTTAATTTAATTTGTGAAAAAGAGAAACTGACTGAGTCTGATTTACTACAAAACTCCTATTGAACTTAACAATACTAAAAAAATCAGCACCGGGGCAAAATACTTAATGAAAATTTGCCACAATGTTATGATAAGTGGATTCTTATTAAATATTTTTTCTGAACCGTCTTTTAATGCAATTAATGCTTTGTCAAATTTCCAAACGTAGGCTATGAAAATAGCTATGAATAAGCCGCCTAAAGGCAGAAGAATGTTTGAAGCAAGATAATCGACTAAGTCAAAAAAGTTCTTACCGAAAATATTGAAATCAGCCAGCACATTAAATGATAAAGCAGACGGCAGCCCAATTATAAATGTAACTGTTCCAAATACAATTACAGCTTTATGACGGCTCCAACCTTTTTCATCTATAAAATATGCGGTAATAACTTCTAACAAGGAAATAGCAGATGTAAGAGCAGCAATAGTAAGGAGAATGAAAAATATGGTTCCAATAATTTGCCCACCGGGCATTATAGTAAACACTGCAGGCAGAGTATGGAATATTAATCCCGGTCCACCGCTTGCATCAAGACCGACTGCAAATACCGATGTGAAAATCGCCACGCCTGCAATCAGTGCAATAAATGTATCTAATATTACAATCTGTATAGCTGATGAAAGCACGCTGTCTTTTTTGGACATATAACTGCCGTAGGTAAGCATTGCACCCATTCCCATACTTAAAGTGAAGAATGCATGTCCCAATGCAATTAAAATTGTTTGTCCGTTTACGTGCGACCAATCAGGATTAAAAATAAATTTTAGACCTTCGCCTGAACCGGGAAGCGTGATACCTCTTATCATCACAAATATTAGTAGTAGCAGTAAAAGCGGCATCATTATTTTACTACCACGTTCAATTCCTTTTTGAACTCCGGCATAAACAACGGACATTGTAATTATCATAAACAATGCAAAATAACTTACTATCCAAACAACATCTTTGGTAAGAGCAACAAAATGATCAGCGGCTTTTGCCGGATCCGCATATTGAAAGAAATCTCCGGAAATAGATTGATAAATATAACCGATTGACCAACCGGCAATGACTGCGTAGAATGAAAGAATAAGAAAACCTGCAACTACACCCATTCCGCCAACACCGGCCCAAAATTTTGAACCGTTAAGCGCTTTAAAAGCACCAACCGGGTTTCGCTGTGTAGTTCTTCCCAAAAGAATTTCACCGACTAAAACCGGTAAACCAATTACGGCAATACAGATTAAATAAATAATAATAAACGATGAACCGCCATTTTCACCTGCTATATAGGGGAATTTCCAAATATTTCCTAACCCAATTGCAGAACCGGCAGCGGCAAGGATAAACCCAAGCTTTGAACCCCATTGTTCTCGAGGTGACTCGGTGAGCATTTTTACTCCTAATGTTAGTTCTCAGTTAAATAGCTCACAATATTGCATAATCATATTTTAATATCAAGTGATATTTCAAAATGATACAACAGATATTTTTGAGGGAATATGTGAGTTATATCACAATGTTATTCAATTTAATAAAATTTTACACTATAAAATGATTGGCGGATAGCATGTCTAATTATTTACTTGACAAACAAGATAAGTTGACTTATATTTTTGTCCACTATTAAGACACGAAGTCAATTTTGCATTAATTTGATACACTAATTATCTCTAAAACAAAAAAGAGAGGGCCTAATGAAACAAATAATTAAACTGTTTTTTCAAACTTTTTCATCAAAATTTCAACTCTTATTCATGATGAATCTTTTCCTATTTTTTTTCATCCTGATAAATTCCAACATTTATTCTCAGACCGTATCACTTAGCGCTGATCCATCAGTAAGCGAAACAGCCGGAACTGCAACTATAACGGCAACAGCTAATCCGGCACCGGCAGACGGTGTAACAATTACCGTTACAATTTCGGATGCTATTGCACCGGGAACCGCTGTGGGTAGTGACTACACATTGAGTTCAACTAGTATTCTAATTGTTGGAGATGCTGGTGGAAATTCTACTGGTACAGCAACTATAGATGTAGCCGGAGCTGGAAAAAATGATGGTAATTTTGAAGGAACGGAATCGGTCGTAATTGATATTACCGCAGTCTCTGATGACGGCGGTGTAGGTTATACAGAAAACGGAGCTCAGCAAGTATCGATTAATATACTTGATGACGAAACAATTTCAATCAGCAGGGATAATGCTGTTATTGCTGAAGACGGCGTCAGTACTGTGACATATACAGCTTCCGTTGATGGCGGCGGAGATGTTGTTAATGGAGATTTGACAGTTACAATGCTTTTTACAGGCAGCGCTACATCAGGAACTGATTTTACAGGGGCAGGTAATATTACAATTAACAATAATTCAAATTCCGGGACTGTAATATTAACATCCACTTCAGATGGAGATTTTGAAGGTGATGAAACAATCACTGGTGAAATTACAGCATTGGATTATGGAGCCGGACAACTCGGAACAACTTCGGCTTCATCAACAATAACGGATGACGAAACAATTTCAATCAGCAGGGATAATGCTGTTATTGCTGAAGACGGCGTCAGTACTGTGACATATACAGCTTCCGTTGATGGCGGCGGAGATGTTGTTAATGGAGATTTGACTGTTACAATGCTTTTTACAGGCAGCGCCACATCAGGAACTGATTTTACAGGGGCAGGTAATATAACTATTACAAACAGTACTACTTCCGGAACTGTTTTATTAACTTCAACTGCTGATTCTGAGCTTGAAGGTGATGAGACTATTAATGGTGAAATTGCTGGCCTGAATTATGGTGCAGGGCAAATAGGTACATCGACTGCATCAACAACTATTACAGATGATGAACAAGCGAGTTTGGTATCGCCGGCAGACGGCGGGACTGTTTTGACCTTAGCTCCAACGTTAACCTGGAATGACATGCCCGGCGCTGATCAATATATTTTAGAAGTTTACGTTGATAACAGTGGAAATCCCGGAGCATCTGTTTATACAAATAATACTGTTGTTGATGCCGGAGCTGGGACACAGTCGTTAACATTAAATGATCCTGATTCTCCGATTTTAGACAATACTACCTATCATTGGAGAGTAGCAGGAAAAAATACATCCGTTCCAGTTAATAGTGCATATTCAGGTTATTATACATTTACAACAGATCAACAAACAATTACAATTCCTGCAAACGGCGCATATAATGTTTTAATGACACCAAATGCTTCTGATTTTGATGTGAATTTTGTATGGGATGCTATTGCAGGTGCAACAGATTATAATTTGTCGGTAGGTACATCAACAGGAAGTTACGGGTTTGCAAATACAACAGTATCCGGAACCTCAACCACATTAACAGATGCATTCGTATATAACACGGCATATTATTGGGTTGTCCAATCGGAGAATGGTGGTCCCGCTCCTTTAAAAAATGACGGCGGCGATGACGCAATTGAGACTTCAACGGAGTACTCTTTCACTACATTATTAGCAACACCGGTTCTTACAGCGCCAATCGGCGGCACGCAAGTAAGTTCACTTTCCCCAACGTTTACTTGGACGATGGAAGGTAATACATCTAATGTAACATACACATTACATTACAAAGAAGTTGGAGCAGGCTCTTATACTGATGTAACTGGTATCTCATCAACTTCATACAGCAGCCTTACCTTAAATAGTGCAAGACATTATGAATGGTATGTAACTGCAGACGATGGTCCCGGAATGAATGATCCGAAGAGCAGTTCAGTTGAGGATTTTTATACTCCTCTCCAATTACTTACCCCTGTTAATACTTTAACTGGTGTTGCCATTGAACCTTTATTAACATGGGAAGATGCAAACTGGGAAGCAACTTATCAATTGGAAATTTCAACAAACTCTACTTTCACAGGTGTAGTTCTTGATACTACGCTTGCTGCGGATACTGATCAAATTCAATTAGACGAATTTATGGCTGGTGTACCGCTCCAAAATAATACTTGGTACTGGTGGAGAGTTACAGCAGATGACGGAGTAAGTTACACTCAAACATCGCCTGAATGGAGTTTCAAAACTTTACCCCAAGTTGTAGTTACTCCTTCTCATCCAACTGCCGGAACAACTGTTTACACTACAACGACATTGTTTTCATGGTATACTTCACAATTAAATAACGGGTTGGATTTTAATATTCAAGTAACTTCAAGTACCTCGGGCGGAAATCCGGATTGGTCGGTTGCCCCTGATTTTCAAACAACCACCTCAAATACAAACGCTACGTTTACTTTGCTGAAAGGAAAAACATATTATTGGCGAGTAATAGTTAAAAGAACCAGCAACAGCGAAGTGTTAAGCTATTCACCTGTTACTCAGTTTCAAACAGAAGCAGCCGCAGTTACTCCTATACCAAGCTGGCCTGTAGGCGGTGCTTTAACTTACACGAATACTCCGACATTCTACTGGTATTTGATGAGCGGAAGCACAGGACTTGAGTACACACTTCAAATAAGTCTGGATCAAACATGGGACGGTGACGGAGTTAACGGTGATATCGAAGTCAGCGGATTGACTTCTCTTTATCATACTTTAACAACCAGCCTAGATCCAGGTACAGTTTACTATTGGAGAATTTATTCAACTTACATCGCCGGGGGAACCGATTCTGCTCCATCGGCTTGGTTCTCATTCGAAACTAACGGCGCCGGGACTTTAGTAAAACCGACTATTTCTTACCCGGGTGCCGCAACAACTGTTTATACTGAATCTCCTTATGTGTATTGGTATTACGGTACGGCAGTCAGCGGGATTGAAGCTCGTGTGAAAGTCTATAATGTGACTGATAATTCAACAACCAATACCGGTCTTACAACAAATAATTATGTACAACTCTCGCTTGAAGGCGGTAAAACTTATCAAGTTACTGTTGAGGTAACAAATGATGCAGGATCGACTTATCCTACGGCTTATAATTCAACAACTGTTGAATTTACAGTAGCGGGCGGTTTAGGCGCCGGTTATCCAACTGCTTCATGGCCGACAGGCGGACCTACAATTTATACTAAACTCCCAACTCTCTCATGGTATGTTATGGGATCAAGACTTGGTATAACGAATTATAAAGTTGCTTGGTCAACTTCGGACTTAAACGCTGCCGGTTGGGAAGCAATTAGTGACGCTGATTTTTATCATACTACATCCGATAATAATACATTATCATATACACTAAGCGGAACAGAAGAATTAAATTACGGTCAGACTTATTATTGGGCAGTCGCCGCTTACGATGGCAGCGGATACTCTTCATGGTCTGAAGGTACATTTACGGTAGTAGGTGAAAGCGGCAGTATAATACCTGTAGTGTCAACACCAACAGGCGGTACTGAAATTACAAATACAACAACTACTCTTTATTGGTACGTTAACGGATCAACTTCAGGTATTGTGAGCTACGAAGTTGAATGGAGCGCAACAACCGTTTGGAATACAACCGCACCATACGGCGGATCTGCAACAACTGCAAATCAAAGTTACCAGGTAACGGACTTGATTGCCGGTGCTTCTTACCAATGGAGAGTCCGATCTTATAACGGAACGGATTATTCAAGTTGGTCGAATCCTATTGGTGAATTCACGGTGAAGGCGGGTTCAGCGCCTGTAATGGCACTGCCCGGAAGTCCTGCAAACGGAATTCAACTGACTACTCCAAATACAACTATTTCATGGATACTTCCGACACTTTCTGATTCACCGCTAAGTTACGAATTAGAAATCTCTGATAATGCTGAAATGACGGATGCATCGGTGATTGATGATATAAACTCACCTTTATTTTCTATAGATGATCTTGAGCCGAATAAAGAATATTTCTGGAGAGTGCGTTCGAAAAATAGTGAAGGAGATTATTCATTCTATTCACAAACTACATCATTCAATACGGCAGATGAATTAACCGCGATTGAAGAAAAAGTGGAGGATGCAATACCAACCGAATATTCTCTGGATCAAAATTATCCTAACCCGTTCAATCCAACCACACAGTTAAGATTTGCGATTCCTGATGCAGGTTTGGTCAGTCTGAAGATTTACAACATGCTTGGACAGGAAGTTACTACACTAATAAGCGGTTATAAAGAAGTGGGAACTTATAATGTGGCATGGAATGGAACAGATAATTTTGGAAATAAAGTGACCAGCGGTGTCTATATCTACAGAATTACCGCAGGAGACTTTGTACAGACTAAGAAAATGATTTTACTAAAATAATATTCTTAAATCCGGCTGAAAAGTTCAGCCGGATTCATTTATCTCAATTTTCAATTAAAAAGGAAAAGAAAATGAACCATCAGTATTTTGGTAAAGCGCATAACCCCAGAGAAGAGAGTGTCACCGGTATTATAATTACCTCTGTTTCAGCGGTTGTTTTTGTTGTATCAATTATTGCTATTAACGGATTTTTATTTTAAATTCTTCGACATACTATGATTTTAGAAAAGTTAAATATTTTTAAACAAGAAGAGAGGGCAACAATGAAGTCCTTAACTAAGTATTTTTACATATTACTGGCGCTGGTATTTTTATCAAGCGTTAATGCACAGTCATTTTCACCGGTTGACGGATTAACCGGCGTTACAATCAGACCGACATTCACCTGGTCTGGAACTGGTGCCACAACTGATTTCTATGTTCGAGTTTATAGTTCCGATCCAACAGGAGCTTTGACGACAGCGACTCCTTTAGAAAACTCAGGAGCTGCTGTTTCATCAGGTTATTCTTTATTAGATACACTTGATAATAATACTCAATATTGGTGGACGCTTGACGCTGACGATGTTTATACAGGTGAAACAGCGGATTATGGTCCGTTCACTTTCTACACAATTCCGGAAGTAAGTATTTCTCTATCAAATCCCGGGGACGGCGAAACAGTTTATACTGATGACATAATGTTCACCTGGTATGCTGGTCAGCCGACAAATAATTTGCAGTTCAATCTGCAAGTTACATCAACTTTTTCCGGTGTTGATCCTAACTGGACTGTTTTGGATGTTGATGAAACAACCACTGATTTATATTATGACAGTCCCGCAGGAATCTTATTAGGTGAAGATTATGCATGGAGAGTGGTTGTTGAAAAAGTTACGCCGAATGAAGTTGTTAATTACTCAGGTTATAATGAATTTTCAACATCAGGCGGAGCGGTTGCCGTTAATCTTTCGTGGCCCGTAGATGATGCTGTTGTTTATACCAACACACCAACCGTTTACTGGTATTTGGATCTTTTCGGCAGCGGTTTAACATACGAAGTTATTTACTCAACTAATTCTTCATCTGTTGACGGAGTAACTGGCGAATTAAACGATGGAGCAGTAACCTTAAGTTCTACTACTAATCTGTATTTTGAATTCCCATCGGCGTTAGATGCCGGCAGCGATGTTTGGTGGCAGGTTAAAACAACATATAATGGGTCAGAATATGCTTGGTCTTCGGTTGAGCATTTTACAGTTGAAGGAGATGGAACTTTACGAAAACCAACAATTTCATATCCTTCTGATGTTTCAACAATTTACACAACTTCACCGTATATTTATTGGTATGTAGAAGACGGTAGTACTGCAGGGTTACAATTTTTAGTTGAAATTGATGATGGCGGCGGCTGGGTTACAGCAACCGGTGCAGCTTTAACTTCTGATCTTTATGATCAAATTATTGTTGATGCAGGTGCAACATATGACCTGCGGGTCAAAGTGACTAATGACGGAGGATTGACTTATGATCCGGCTTACTATTCAGATGTGATTACATTCACCGTTGCCGGCGGAATCGGCGATGGTTATCCAATTGCTTCCTGGCCTACAGGCGGAGCAACTGTTTATACTACTACTCCGACTCTTTCGTGGTATGTTGAAGGATCAACATTGGGGATAGATCACTTTGAAGTTGAGGTCGATTATGGCAGCGGATTTACTAATGTTTATACTTCCAGTGATGCAAATGATCGTTCCTATACATTAACTTCCGGTCAAGTGTTAAGTTTCGGTGGAAGTTATCTATGGCGTGTAGCTTCATTTGATGCTGCAACTAATTCAGCTTGGTCAACCGAAACTTTCAGTGTTGTTGGCTCTGCTTCCAGCATTGTTCCAGAAGTTTCTTACCCGGTTGGTGGAGTAACAGTGAATTCAACAACAGTTAGTTTGTACTGGTTCGTTAACGGATCAACAACCGGTATTGATCATTACGAAGTTGAATGGACTGCAGTTGCAAGCGGCTGGAATACAACCTCACCATACGGCGGATCGCAAAATAATATCACCGACCAGTATTATGAGGTTAGCGGACTCACAGCAGGCGCAACATACAGATGGCATGTACGAGCTTACAACGGCAGCGGAGTTGCTTCTAGTTACAGTTCGGAAGGTTCGTTTGTTGTTGATCCCGGTTCAGCACCGGTTATGGTTATGCCCGGCAGCCCTGCAAACGGAATTAATATCTTAAGCAATTCAGCAGAACTTTCATGGATTCTACCGACACAAAGTGAATCTGCATTAACTTATGAATTGGAATTTGCCGATAATGCAGAATTGACTGACGCACAATCTTACTCAGATATTTCTTCTCCCGTTCAAATGATTGACGGACTCGAAGACGGTAAAACCTACTATTGGAGAGTCAGATCAAAAAATAGTGATGGTGATTACTCATTATATTCGGATGTCACATCATTCGGCGTTGGTGAAGTTACAAGCGTTAAACGAGAAGATGCTGTTGCCGAGAAGTATGTTTTGAGTCAGAATTTTCCTAATCCGTTTAACCCAACGACTAACATAAAATTCTCAATACCGGAAGCGGGATTAGTTTCACTGAAAATATTTAACATACTCGGGCAGGAAATAAGAACTCTTGTTAGTGATGTTAAAGAATCAGGTTCATACCAAGTAACTTGGAACGGAAAGGATGATCATGGAAATTCTGTTTCAACAGGAATTTACCTGTACAAAATTCAAGCTAATGATTATTCAGCAACTAAGAAGATGCTGCTGATAAAATAATTTTTTTACGAGGGGTGAAATATTTTTCATCCCTCTATTTTACAATTTCATTTTTAGCAAGAGAGGGCTGAATGAATAAACAAAATAAGTATTACGGCAAGCCGGTAAAAAAGGAAGATAAACCTGTGTTCGGTATATTATTTACTTCAATGGCTTTCATCGTTTTACTCCTGTCATTAGTGGCTTGTAGGAGCTTTTTGCTTTAGAAGATAATCACATTTTATATAAGATTAAAACCCGTCGTTTGACGGGTTTTTTTATGTCTGAAAATAACAAAAGAGGATGCCGTATCTTAAAATATAAAAGACATCATATCTGCTAATAAGATATTTTTTAATTTAAAACTTGACATAAAATGAGAATTTGTTTAATATCGAGACAACTTTTACCAATAAATAATACTTTCACTAACAAATAAGAGAGGGCTCTTATGAAGAAAGTCTTTTCCTTTTATTCTTTTTTAGTCGTATTAATCTTTTCATTAACCTCAGGGTTAATAGCGCAGACAACCCATTATGTAGCTACAACAGGAAATGATGACACAGGTGACGGAAGTTCTATCAATCCTTGGGCCACTATTCAGTTTGCTGTTGATAATTCAGATCCTGGCGACATAATTGAGGTTGCAGCAGGAACTTACACGGAAGATATTTCCATACCTGCTACACACACAAATCTTGAGATTTATGGCGACGGGGCATCAAGTATTATACAAGGTGTTAACAATGGTGGCGGACCGTGGCCTACTGCATTTGTTAATATTGAAATTCTAGCAGATGACGTAAAGTTCCATGATTTCACATTTAAAAATCCGGCTTGGGATGACGGGACTTATTCCAGTGGTATGATTGTCGGTGCACAGAATGTTGAAATTTACAACGTAACCTTCGTTGGCTCAGTATCAGATGATCTGAGTGACATTTCTCAGTGTTTTCAAACTTATAATACTGTTGATATTTCCGGTTTAAATTTACACGACAATACATTTACTAGTGAAGGAAGCAATACTTACGGTTATGAAGCAATTTATATCAATCCCGGCGGTACCGGAACAGTAACTATTGATAATAATACTTTTGGCGGAATCTTATTCAGAGGTATTACAACTGTTAGGGAAGATGTTGATATAACGAATAATACTTTATCGAACACGCAAGCAGCTTCTCATGCCGCTCACGTCGGAATAAATTTGGATTTAGATGCTGGTTCCGGCACATTGAATGCCATCACAGTTACGGGAAATTCCGTCTCGGATTTTGATGATGGGGTAAACGTTGACGGTGCTGTAGGTTCAAATTTTGTTGTAAATAATAATAGTTTTGCAGGTAATACATCCTTGCAAATGAACGCAAGCGATGTTTCGAACGGATCAGTAGACGCTGAATTCAACTGGTGGGGAGATACTGATCCTTCAGATGATGTTTCCGGCGATGTTGATTATTCACCCTGGCTAGGAGCTACTCCTGGAACTATCCCTATGTCATACCATACTGATGATGATATCCAAGATGCAATTGATGCGGCTTCAGCCAATGATGTTATAGAAGTTGAAGCCGGTGAATATGATGCTATTACTATAGATAAAGAACTGACAATTACCGGAACGGAAATAACAAAAATAAAAAATGGTTCTCCGGCAATAACAATTACGTCAGGTAATGTTACTCTATCATATCTCACTTTTGATTTTGGAACTACAGATTATGCAATAGAAGTTGATGGAGATTATAATAACATCAGCATAGAATACTCCCACTTTTTAGTTGATAACGGTATTGATAATGCAAATTCAGGTACTTACACAGTGGATGCCAAAAATAATTATTGGGGACATTACTCAGGCCCTACCCATTCTGGTAACGCTGGCGGAACTGGTGCTGTGGTAACAGATTATGTAGATTATGATCCATTTTGGGCAGCCCAAATCTCACCGGTGCCTAGCGTTTCAGGTGTTTCTATTACACCTACATTTACTTGGGGTGCTTTATCAACTGCCTCTACTTATAGATTAATCGTAAGTGTGAACAGCGATATGACATCGCCTCTTTATGATGAGAACGTCGGTGATGTTTTAACGATGACTCTTGATGAAACAGTAACAAATTTACCGCTTAATAATAACACTCAATATTATTGGCAGGTTATTGCTGTAGATGGATCAGATGCAACACTGTTCTCATCGCAAATACAATATTTTTACACAGTAGCCGATATTTCGATTAGTCTTTCCAATCCATCGGACGGAATGGCTGTTTATGCATATGATCCTTTACAGTTTTCTTGGTATATAAACCAAGCACAAGGCTCATTAAAATTCTTTTTACAAGTACTTGAAGGTGCGCCTACAGAAGGCGAATGGGCAACGGCTTTCGAAGAGCATATAGATGGCACTACTGTTCAAGAACATTTTTATGATCATATTGCAACAACCTATAGAAGTATCAATGGAATAGACGGCGGCGCTAATTATTCATGGCGAGTTATTGCCTACTACGACGACGGCGCAGTTGATGATGAATTCGATTGGGAAGATAGAGTAGTGAAATATTCTACTGTCTTCGAATTCGAAACTCAAGGCGGCGCAGTAAAAGCCTATCCTTCATGGCCTATCGGTGCAAATACGATTTATAATTTATCTCCGACTTACTACTGGTACACAATGCAATATGAAGCAGGCGCAACATATACTGTTTATGTTGCTACAGAAGATGCCAACGCTGACGGTTTCCTCGATGACGAAGTAGCATCTTTAGTATCCACTTTGGATGCCGGTACAAATATTTATGTTGCTGAAACTGAAACACTAGATGCATCTACCGTTTATTTATGGCAGGTTAAAACAACATACGGTTCGGAAACAAACTATTCCTCAATAGCAACATTCACGACTTACGATGCACCCGGTATCGCTCCGACCGAACCCACTTTAAGTTATCCTACCGATGGAGTAACAATCTATTCAACATCACCCACAATGTATTGGTACATTGAAGGATATAACAGCGGCACGCTTACTTTTGAAGTATTTGTTGATGACGGTAGCGGTTCCGGTTTTGTATCCAAAGGTACAACTCAAGATACATATTTACAGATTAGCGGTTTAACTCCCGGTGAAACTTATGATTGGAAGGTTGTTTCTACTGACGGCTCTTCCAGTGTCCCATCGGATACTGAAGAGTTTACCGTAATAGGGGGAACAAGCAGTTACCCGGTAGCGACTTATCCCGTAAGTAATCCTACAGTTTACACAAACACGCCAACCTTAGGTTGGTACATGGAAGGTTCAACTTTAGGATGGGATAATTTTGTTGTAGCTTGGTCAACCACGGATAAGACAGCAGCCGATTGGAAAACTCAGATGGGAGGCGGAACTGATACATACTCGACTGCGGATATGAATGAAACATATTTTACAATGACAAGCGCATTAGATTATGGAACACAATATTACTGGGCTGTTGCCGCTTTTGACGGCGCTGACTATTCTGATGTCGCAGAAGGTTCATTTACAACTGCTGGCGGCGATGCTGTATTAGTTCTAACTCAGCCTGAAAATAACAGTGTGATTACTACTACCGATCCGACATTCTACTGGTATGTAACCGGGTCGCTTCTTGGAATTGATTCTTATAAAGTAGAATACAGTTATTCGGAAGGATTTGATCCGAGCACTACAACCTTACTCGGACCGGTATCAACCACCTATGCCGAAGTTACTTCAGATTTAGTAGCAGGCGCAACATACTGGTGGAGAGTCTATGTATCCTATGACGGTGCAACTTACGAGATTGCGTCATCTACATGGAAATTTACGGTTCAGTCGGGAAGTGGAACTGTTGTGCCGTTTGTCGGTTCACCTGCACACGGTGTATCGATTAATACAAGTAACCCGGTATTATCGTGGTACTTACCGACTCAAACCGAAACATCTCTTTCTTATGAAGTTGAGATTGCCGATAATGCTGAGTTTAACGATCCGACGGTTTATGATGATATATCACAATTAAATGCTCAAGTATCTGAATTAATTGACGGAGAATATTTCTGGAGAGTGAAGAGTAAAACAGGTGATGAAATTTCTTACTATTCAAATACGGCTAACTTCAATATTGGATCGGTTACTGAAGTAAAAGAGGAAGATGTTATTCCTGTTGAATATAAACTTGCTCAAAACTATCCGAACCCATTCAACCCGAGCACTCAGATTTCATATTCGGTGCCTGAAGCATCTTTCGTTATGCTTAAAATTTACGACATACTTGGTAACGAAGTTAAAACTCTGGTTAATAATGAAGTTGATGCCGGAAATTACAACGCAGTTTGGAGCGGAACAAATAATGTTGGAGAAAGAGTAACAAGCGGTATTTATTTCTATAGAATTACTGCAGGAGATTTTGTTGCAACTAAGAAGATGATCTTACTCAAATAATTTGATGGTGCCGGTTAAATTGCCGGCATCATAATATTTTCTTAAGCAACTAAATCGATAATTAATAAATAAGGAATATAGAAATGAGTAACCGTCATGATAGAAGCAGAAATTTATCTTACCGCTTGAGTGATAAAAGCGAGGCGAGTGTCGGTGATAAAATATTTTACAGCGCCTTCTTATTTATCTTTTTTGCCGTATCGGTTTTATCATTGGTAGCGTGTAAAGCTTATTTTTTATAGAATGATTTTATAAATGAATTGAAAAGCCAAGTCCCGGTTGGGGCTTGGCTTTATTTTTATTCAACTACTGCAAGAATGTCTGCTCTTTGCACGATTTTATATTCTTTACCGTCAACAGTAATTTCTTCACCGCCGTATTTGGCAAATAATATTTTATCACCCTCTTTTATTTTTTCCTGAAGGTCTTCATCATTTCCTACAGCAATAACAGTACCCATGCGCGGTTTTTCTTTTGCGGTATCGGGAATTATAATCCCGGTTGAAGTTTTGGTTTCTTCCTGCATCGGTTCAACCAGCACCCTGTCATCCATCGGTTTTACTTTCATTTTTCCTCCGTTTTAGATATTTAATAATCTGTTTATTTTTGCTCTGTCAAATCCAACAATCGGACGGTTGTTAATCAATATTACCGGTACTCCCGTCTGACCTGTTCTTCGCTGCATATCCTGCGCAGCTTTCATATCTCTCGATACATCAACATCAGTAAATCGAATTTTATTTTCTCTAAAATAGCGTTTAGCATTGTTGCAATGACTGCATGTCGGGGTAGAAAAAACAATTACTTTCGGCTGCATAATAACTCCATCTTTTTTTAACATAAATTTGATGAAGTATTTATCAAAAGGTTTCTTTAAAAAAGGTAAATTTATTGATCCCAAATATAAAATTTTTACAAAGCTTTGAAAAATTACGCCGGATAATTAAATGAAGATAGTTACAAAAAAATATGCACTGCATCTAAAAGATAAATTCCGGATTTCAAAAAATTCACGAACTTCAACTCCTGTTATATTTGTTGAATTACATCACGATGGATTTACCGGTTACGGTGAAGCATCGCTGCCTCCTTATTTAACTGAGACTCAAAACTCGGTAACTGATTATGTGATTAATTCAGGGCTGTCTGAATTTAAAGGCTCGATTGATGATATAATTACGAAGTGGAATGATTTTGCAAACGGCGGCAAAAATAACATGGCTGCCAAGGCTGCTGTTGACATTGCTCTAAATGATCTTAAAGGTAAAATTGAAAGGAAAAATTTATCAGAATATTTTGGGCGTTCAAATGATAAAAAATTAATCAGCGCATATACAATTGGAATAGACGACTTAAATAAGATTGAAGATAAAATCAGAGCGGCAATTGATCAACAAATTTTCAAGGTAAAACTTGGTACGGATTACGACAAGGCAATAATTGAAACCGTTAATAAGATTTCCGGTAACCCGATATTTGTTGATGTAAACGAAGGATGGAAAAGCAAATCACAAGCTGTTAAAATGATTGATTGGCTGTCGAAAAGAAATGTGGCGCTGATCGAACAACCGCTTCCGAAAGAATTTACTGATGAAATGATATGGCTTAAAACAAGATCGGCTTTACCAATTATTGCAGACGAATCTTTTCAGTCCATTCAAAATTTGGAATCTGTTAGTGAACAGTTTCACGGTATAAATATCAAACTGATGAAGTGCGGCGGATTGACAAACGCTGCGAAAATTATTGACAAAGCAAAAACCAAAATGCAGATTATGATCGGATGCATGGTTGAATCATCACTGGCTGTAACTGCCGCATCCTATCTTGCCCGCCATGCTTCTTATTTAGATTTGGATGGAAATATGTTAATTTCCAATGATCCATTTAACGGGGCTGTTAATAATTCCGGGGAAATATTTTTACCGGAAGGGGATGGGGTGGGAGTTTCACCGAATCATTTGTACATCTGAAATTAAATATGATAATGAGTATTTAACCCAATAAATTCATTGGAATGAATTTTTGCCGGAAGCCGCTGATAAAATATTTTAATAAAACATTTTATGTTGATGGGTTAACCCCGACAATTTGTAAGAAAAAAATATTACTCAAATGACTAATTTCGAAATTTTTATATAGCTAAGTATCTGACCTTTATTAACTTGCAAATTGTCGCCCCGAAGGGCAGATTTTCCAATGGAAAATCCGGGTTTAATTTTTAACGGCAAATAATTATCTTTGCTGAATTAATTCAATAAAAGAAAAGAAATAATGGCGAAGAATTACATATCCAATAGTGATGAAACCGTTCGAATGTTTGAAAACGATATATTGGAATTTATCTCCAAGGTGCATTGGTCGGTTCCGTTATGGATTTTTATCCCGATTATTTCCTACATGACATATATATCATTTGCAGAATTTTCTGTATCGATTTCGAATTATTTTTTGCTTCTTGCCGGTGGTTTGGTGATTTGGACTCTTACTGAATATGTACTTCATAGATTTGTTTTCCATTTTGAATTTAAAAGTAAATTCGGAAAAAAGATTCATTTTATGTTTCACGGCGTACATCATGATTATCCAAATGATTCAAGGAGATTGGTGATGCCTCCATCGGTAAGTCTTCCTCTCGCATCGATGTTTTACTTTTTTTATCTTTGGTTACTCGGACCGGAAAATGTTTATCCGTTCTTTTCCGGATTTTTAATCGGTTACCTTTTTTATGATATCACCCACTATGCAATACATCATTATAATATGAAAAGTAGATTTTGGCTTTTTATAAAAAAACATCATATGTTGCATCATTACAAAGATGCAAATAAGGGATTTGGAGTCAGTCAGCCAACATGGGATCATGTTTTTGGAACTACATTTACTGAAAAAGAGTAACACTAAAATTAATTACTCAATAAGAGAAGATTTTGTGAAAAATAAAACCCGGTCTAAGAAGAAGTCAGCGCTTCACGTAAAACGAAATATACTTGTTTTCCTAAAATTTATTTTGGCATTTACATTACCAGTTTTACTTGGCTGTTCAGCAACATTTACAGCTTCGCCGAGTCTGCATATCAGGATAAATCAAGTTGGGTTCCATCCTGATGATATAAAATCGGGTGTTGTCCTATCAAAGTACTCCGTTAATGAATCCTACTTTGAATTGGTTGATGATAAAAACAAATTGGTAGTTCATAAGGGCGAACTGACGAAGATCGATTCAGGTTATGGAAATTTCCCGTTTGTATATAATTTCGATCTTAGCGAATTTAAAGAAAAAGGCAATTATTTTATTCGAATCGGTAGCAGTAAATCGTTTGTATTTGAGATTAACGAAGGACTATTCTATCCGATCTCTTCACATTTACTTGATTTCTTTAAGATTCAGCGGTGCGGTTATACAAATCCCGAATTGCACGATGTATGTCACATCGCCGATGCAACATCTCTAAATAATAATAATGGTGAAGTAATTTCAGAATCTTTTGATGTAACCGGTGGATGGCACGATGCCGGTGATTATGTTAAGTTCCTAAACACAACTGCTTTTGCAACTTATATGCTTCTCTTTTCGTACGAATTTGATCCGGTTAAATTTGGTTTTGATAATAATAATAACAGTGTGCCGGATATTTTGGAAGAAGCAAAGGTCGGACTTGACTGGATGTTGAGATGTAGATATGACATGAAAAAATTGGTTATCCAGGTGCAAGATTTACGTGATCATGATGTGGGATGGAGAATGCCGGAAGATGATGAGTTAAAATTTGATAGACCGGGATATCTCGGGAATGGGAAAAACATTGTTGGAATATACGTCGCAGCGATGTCTTTGGCTTATAGAATTTGGAATGATGTGCTGAGTTACCCTGTATTTGCAGAAGAGTGTCTAAAAGCTGCAGAGAATGTCTTCTCGGTTAGAGATGAAGTCCCCGATGTCGATAGTACCGGCAGCGGTATGTACTTTGATAAATATTATAGAGGTAAACTTGCATTAGGAGCGGTTGAATTGTATTTATCAACGAACCGGGACGAAATACTTGAAGAAGCAAAAAGACTTGCTGATGCTGCAGGTCCCGATTATTGGTGGAGCTGGGGAGATGTTAACACTTTAGCGCATTATAAATTGGCGAAAATTGAGCCGAGATTTAAATCTTATATCGAAAATAATTTGACTCATTATAATAAAACATCATATTCCAATACATTCGGGAAAGGTAATGTATCAAGTTGGGGCACTAACCATACATTAGTTGGAATTATCCTCAATAATATTCTCTATAAGGATTTAACAAATTCGTCTAAATTTGATACACTCAGTATCAAACAAAGAGATTTTCTTCTTGGAAATAATCCTTGGGGAATTTCATTCATACAAAAGACCGGAAGCAATTATTCAAAGAGTTTTCATCACCAAATATCGTTTCTGAAAAATATCGAGCTGCCGGGCGGGTTTGCTGCCGGACCAGTAACGCGGGAAATATTTGAAAAATACGAAATTAATCTGGAAAATGAAGATTGGCTTAAAGATTTTCAGACTGATGAAGCCATTTATTTTGATGATCGTAACGATTATTTGACAAACGAACCTACTATTGTTGCAAACGCAACTGCCATATTTGCTTTTGCAAGTTTCAAATAATAGATAATGCTATTATTATAATTTTTATCAGTACCTTAAGAAAAGTTGACTCATTCTGAGATAATGTTTTGAAATAATACATATCTTACTTTTAATAGCTTTGAATAGAGTATATATTTAAGCTTTATTGGTGGCACAGTGATTGATGCATGTTTGTATTAAAATTAGGAATTTAAATGGGAACCACAGTAAGATTAATATCGTCCGGCTTCAAGCTTATTGATAAAAATTGGGGCGGAGTTTATAGAGGTGGAAGTTATGTGATTATCGGACCTCGAAAATCTGGCAGAACATTATTGGGTCTTCAATTTGCACTCGAAACAGCAAAGTCTCAAGAGGTATGTTTGTTCTTTACGAATATGCGTCCAAAAGATTTAATGATTCAAGCTGCATCACTAAATTTTGATATCCAGTCTTATATGAATCAAAATTTGATTATCGTCGTAAGAGTGGCACCGCCGAATGATATTTATGAAATGCATAACCCGGATGATTATTTAGTTGAATACTTGAATGATATTGTGACTGTTGTTAACCAGTACCATCCGGACAGAATTATTTTTGATGAACTAACACCGTACATAGGTTTTAATCATATCAATCGACTCCGAGATTCATTCCTGCATACAATTGAAAGAATTGAAGATCACGATATTACGAGTATGTTTATTATCTCTGAACCGGCTACACAGCGCGCACAAGAATTGGTTGAGACAATAACCAATACTGTAACTGGTGTTATCTATTTGAAAAAGAGTCAGAGTAAATTTGATAGCAAATTTCACGGCGGGACTGTTGTAATTACTCCAAACGTAGGTCATGCCGAAGGTCAATTTTCAGCCGAATATAAAATTGAGCCCTACAAGGGAATTAGTATAGATTCCGGAGAGGAGACTAAGGTTGAGGAAGAAGATTCCAACGGAAGTGAAGATAGTGATTTTCAAGAACCTGGTAACATTCGGCTTACCCGTATGGATGTTACTTCTGAATCATATACTTTTTCAAATGTGTACAGTTATACCGATTTTCAATTGATTCTCAATAATCAGATTGCTTTGTACAGAAGTACCGGACAGAAATTCAATTTAATTTCATTTAAACTTGACCCGGCTGCACAGGTGAAAGGATTATTATCGTTGAACCAATTGAAATCATCGGTGAAATCGTCTACAGATAAAAAAGATAAAATCTGTGTAGTTGATAACAAGGTTATGGTTCTTGTTGTAAGAAGCGACCGTCAAAAAATAACAAACTTGATGCAAAATTTATTACATTCATTACCAAGTCAGGATAGAAACTATTTAAGGGCAGTAGTTGAATTCATCTCAATCTTCAATGCTGAAGTAAATGAAAGTGTTGAAAATGCTGATGCAATGATAGAATATTTAGAATCAGCAGATGAAAGCGGATCGGGATACCGACCCTTTAGTGCATTTATAAAATGAGGCAAAATACAATTACAATATTATTTGTGATTGTCTGTTTATTTATTTTCACTTCACAAAATTACAGTCAAAAGTTAAGCAGATCCGATGAAGGATTGAAAAGACAGGCAATTGCACACATGCAAGCCGGAAGATACGGCGAAGCGATAGATTTATTTCATAAATTTGTCACAGCTAATCCTCAACTTGCTGAAGGTTATAATCTTCGCGGTCTATCTTATGAAAAACGATCTCAGTATCAATACGCTGTATTAGATTTTCGAAGAGCGCACAGGCTTGAACCGCAGAATATAGAAATTAAAGAAAACCTGGATAGAGCTTTAAGAGACTGGCACGAATTACTTTATAAGCAGATAGACGGTTACAAAAGAGAAATAGCTATTGATCCTACTAATCCTTTCAATTACCTGGAAATCGGTAAAGCCTATAGGTGGCTGGAAGAATGGTTGATTGCAGAAGAATGGTATGATCAATACTTAGCGCGCTACGATGATGCGCCCCCGGATGATATTATTAGGTACACGGAAATACTCAGCCATACGAAACATATAAAGAAGGGTGAAATTATATTAAAAAAATATGTTGAACGTTATCCTGAGGACTGGAGGTTATGGAGCCGTTATGGATATTTTACTATGTGGTTGGGTAATTACAGGAATGCGGAGCAGGCATTCAGAAATGCTTTGTCGTTTAAACCTTTTTTCAAAGAAGCACAAGATGGTTTGGACCTCGCGACACAAAAGGGTTATCTAACTTTATTCAGACCCAGATCATTTGAGAGAGAGTACACAATCGATTATTATTTTAAGGTGCTGAAAAGCAATCCTGATAATGATGAAATAAGATTCAGGTTGATTGATGAATTGATTGCAAAGAAAAGGTACGAAGAAGCTTTTGAACAAGTATTGATCTTGGAAGAAGAATATGGCAGCACTCAGCGCTATGCCGATCTTTATAATCGTGTTGTTGAAGAGAGAGAAGCTTTTTATACAGCGAAAATAGACTCCGGGCTGGCAGCCATTAAAACCAATCCATCCGATCGCGAAGCAACGAAATTAGTTGCGCAAAAATATTCAAGTTTAGAAAACTATTCTGAGGCATTGGAAATACTAAGTGAATATCTTCAGCTAAATCCTGATGATGATGAGCTGAGGTTTATTTACGCTCAGAATCTAGCCTGGGATAGACGATATGAAGAATCATATGCAGAGATGAAAACCATCATGGAAAACACAGATGAACTTTCAACTCCACAAAAATTGCTTCTCGGACAGTTAGCGACATGGCTGAGAGAAGATCAAGAAATTGCCGAGGAGTATTTGCTGTCAGTGGTAGAAGATGATTCAACTAATATCTCCGCTCTTATAACATTGGGTTCTCTTTATTTTGCAAATGAAGATATAGAAAATGCAAAATATTATGCTGAACTCGCGAGAAATGTTAATCCGGATAACACGGAATTAATTCAACTCGATAATATGATTTATCTTCATGAACTTCGTGAAGAGCAAATAAGACATATGCAGAAGTTAGATGATGCACGCAAATTTCATAAGGCAGGTGATTTAGAGTATGCTATTCCTTTATATGAAGAATATATTGCCGATACGAATCAATATGTAGACCCACTGGTGTATAAGGACATTTCGGATGCATACATTGCTGTTGAGGATTATGATAATGCCGTCAACATTCTTGACCGCGCATTATCAGAAGGTTATAATTATGAGCTTGATAAGCAGAGAGCAAAAGTTTATTTCTGGAAGGGTGATTCTGTTACGGCGTTATATGAATTTGAACGCCTTGTTGAAGAAGAGGATTCTACTGATTATGAAACGAAGATTTATTTGGGCGATTGTTACTCGGCAGTCGGCAGACCGAAAGAAGCTTTGGCAATGTATGAATCGGTTGAAGATATTGCTCCCGAAGAATATAAGATAGATGAAAGAATTGGCTGGCTTCCGCCTGAAGCTTTTGAAGGCAATCTGTGGAGAAGCACAATGTATGATTTGAGATATAATTTTCTATCATACCTTTTGGTTTCGCCGGTATATTATTACTTTGATGATAACCTTGATTTCAATTACTCATACGGTGGAATAGGATTGGAAACCGGTGTTACTTCTTATCTCACCATCGGTATTAACTTTGTTAGGGGATATGTAAGTTCACTATATAATTATGTTAATTATACTGCTTATACCGGGTCTATCAATATTAAACCTCATGAAAATTGGATGATTATTCTAGGATATGGAAGAAGCTTTTCTCCCGGAAGACTGGACCATCCAATATGGGATGCGCGAATTCAACATGAAGTTGAAGATCACTATGAATTCGAACTCTCGTATTTACAGAATGACGCTGCTTTCATTTTGTACTCGCCAACTTTAGTTACAACACGGTTAACTGCACATGCTTTTACGTTTAAAGGCGACTATAGATTTAGAAATGATTTGAGAGTCTTAGGGTATTACAAATTCCTGATCACTGAAGAAGAAAGTTATACAACCGGGAATGAAGGCAATAATATTGAATTCAGACTTGGCAAAAAATTTATACCGAATCTCGAATTAGGGTATGAGTACTTCTTTAGTGACTTTAGATATAATCTTACCAATCTATATTATTCTCCCACTGATTTTGTTTCTCACAGTCTTTGGGGTGAATGGCAAGTTTATAAAGATAATAAAGTTGATGTTTTGATCGGGGGTAAATTGGGTTATGTTCCGGAGAGTGATTTTATAATACGACAGCTTTACACACAAATATTTTATAAACCAATTGAACACCTTACACTTGGCTTAAACGCCTTTATTGGCAGTACCGTTAGGGAAAGTTATGGCTATGATTCAAGGGCTATCTTTTTTACCGCATTTTGGTCAATCAGATAGAAATACTATTTAGTTAGAACTAATAGTTTACCTCGTTATTTTTATTAATTTACTTTAATGATCATACATAACTTATTTTATTGCAACACCTTAATTATTATATTATATTTAAGTCAAATTTATCTGCAATTTGGATCATATAAATACATATTATTGGTTTGATTCAAGGGAACTAAATTTAATGATTATTGGTGAGCGTTTTCAGAACTTTTTAGTGGCATAGATATTGAGCTATTGTAAATAATAATAACTATATTTGAAGCTATGGAAGACGAAAAGAAAAAAGAAAAACATCAGATAATTCTTGATAATAGGGAAGTTGAACCGCCTAAGAGAAATGAGAAACGTGAGAAATTAAGAACCATGATTCTCTCCGGTACTGCTTCTGTCATTCTTCTGATAATTATTTTAATTACTCTTCCGTATACTGTATTATCATTTGCCGGTTTGCTTGTGTATGCATCCATTGTATCTCTAGCATTATTTCTCTTCCAACTGCTTTTTAGATATTTTTCGATAATTGTGTTGGCATATCTATATATTACAAAATATACTGTTCAGGAAAAAGAAGGTTATACTCCATTCATATCAATATTGGTCCCTGTGTTTAATGAAGGTAAGGTAATAAAGGAATCGATTGAATCACTTCTAAAATTGAATTACCCGAATTATGAAATAATTATAATAAATGACGGTTCAAGTGACGATACAGCAGTTGTTGCCGAACAGTTAGTAGGGCATCATGACGGAATAGGTCCTAAGAAAATTAAAGTATCACTTATAAACAAACCGAATGGCGGAAAAGCTAAAGCGTTAAATGCAGGTATTCAATATTCTGAAGCGGATTTTGTAGTCTGCATGGATGGTGATTCTACACTAGCGCCCGATACATTGATAAAAGGTATAAGACATTTTATAGATCCGGCTGTTGGGGCTGTTGCAGGTAACGTTAAAGTCACAAACAGGAAAAAGTTTTTTACCGACCTTCAGGCACTAGAATACATTGAAGGTTTGAACATGGCAAGAAGCGCCCAGGGATTTTTGAAAATGGTAAATATTATCCCGGGTCCAATTGGAATATTTAGAAAAAGAGCAATGCAGGACGCAGGTTATTATTCGAGCGATACTTTTGCCGAAGATGCCGATGTTACTTTAAAGATTTTAGCAAAAGGTTGGAAAATTGAATATGAGCCCGAATCGCAAGCGTGGACTGAGGCTCCGGAAAAATTACAGCAGCTTCTTAAACAGCGTTACAGATGGACTCGCGGGATTTTACAAGCAATCAGAAAGCATAAAAAATATATATATAATCCCACATTGAACTTTAATAATACTTTAGTTTTGGGATCAATGTTTTTTGAAGCATTAATCTGGCCTGCAATGAATATTTTTGCCAACATCTTTTTCATTGTTGTGGCTCTTGTCTATGGTATGACAAGTCTTATCGTCTTTTGGTGGCTCGGTATTGCAATACTTGATTTAATGGCTGGAATTTATTGCGTAGCCGCTGAAAAAGAGGAGGCTAGGTTAGTCCCTTATTCATTCGTATATAGAATTGTATTTATTTTATTGATTGATATAACCAAGTGGATGGCGACAATTGAAGAATTCCTCGGTATTGAAATGGACTGGGGAAAATTAGAACGTGTTGGAGCAGCAGCCACTGGTACTGTAAAAAAGTAAAGTTTGAAAATTATTTAGAGGTATAAAATGGAATTAATTCCAATTTTATCACTTATTATTCTTGTTGCAACAATATCTACGTTCATATTAGCCGTTGGTGCATATGTATTATATAAAGTAAGAGAACGTAAAGGGCGAACGCAAAAAGCTGCACAACCCAGCGCTCTGCCTGCTGAACTAATTACACCGGCACCATTGATGACCGAACAGAAGTTAACTCAAACCGGTACGCGGCGGACTTATGTGGATGAGCAATATGTAACACGGGAAACCGGTGCTGAATCTCAACGTCAACCGATGTTTGCTACTACTCAGGAAAGGGAAACCGGACCGCAGCTTCGACCTACTTTTGTTAATCCTCCAACTTATGCAGAGGAACAGCAATTTAAGAAACCGGTTGCCAGACCAAAACCAACGGTTGAAGCGGAAAAATTCACCGGTAAATCTCGTTTTATGAGATATACTGAAGAAGGTTATGTAGAACCTGAAAAGCAAAAAAGTAAGAAAAAAGAAGAATCTAAAAAAGAGGAAACTCTTAGATGGCGGTAAAGAGTGCTAAAAATACGGGCTTCACTGTAAATTATTTAATTATATTTATCGGTGGTTTGGTCCTTATTATTGCAGCCATTCTGGTATTTCTTTTGGTACTGAAAGGTGTTTACGGGAGATATGAAATTGATGAGATAACTCCTACTAAGGCAAATCTCTCATTGCTCACTGCTGAGAAAAATAAAGTAGCGGTTCTCTATTCTAAATATACAGAGAATAGACTTGAGGACGGTGATACATGGCTAAGCGATAATGTAAGCACCTGGGAAAGTTTCCTGAGCGCCAATAAATTTGCCTATGACATAATCTCTGATCAGACAATTGAACTCGGCAATCATATGGGGTATAAAGTAATTATCCTGCCTGGTTCTAGTTCTCTTAGTGATAGAGAGCTATCTCAATTGAAAAAATATATAAATAATGGCGGCAGCATATTTGCTACAGGTGGAACTGCAACCGTATCCCAGGATGCCAAATGGAGAGGCTGGGAATTTTTTACGGAAGTTTTTGGTATGAATTTCACTCGAGAAATGGATCCGGAAGAAACTTATAAAATTCACACACTCAGAGGAAACCTTCCGATTACCGCAGGAATACCGACCGGTTATACATTGAAAATTGCCACATGGGATCGACCGATTTATGCTAAAGTTTTAGAACCGCGAACTACTCAAGTTAGTTTCTGGTTTGATTTTAGAAAAGAAGCTGGATTAGTTAGAGAACAAATTGAAAATAGCGCCGGTATTGCTTATGGTTCTTACGGCAAGGGGAGATTTGTCTGGTTCGGATTTGAAATTAATTCCGTAATCGGTGAACAGGAAGATTATATTTATTTCGATAGAATGTTTAAAAATTGTATGAATTGGTTGACGTATCAACCGGTTTCATATATTAGGGATTGGCCTTCACCATACGACGCTGCAGCAGTACTAATACCAACAATTACTAATGAACCGGCAAACATATCAAATCTTTTTGGCGTCATGAGGAATTACAGGTATCCGGCTGTTTTCTTCGTTGACCCCTATATAGCATTGGAAAATCCAAGCTTAATGAGAGAAACTTCTCAGTACGGTGAATTTGGCGGATTATCGGATGTCGGTTTTCTTGAATCAGTTGAGGATACGGTTAATAAATTATTTGATCGCCCAACTCAAGTTGAAGTAATGATGAAAACCCGTGATATTATTGACAGTACTATTATCAATCCACCTATTAAAGGTTTTTCACCACTGTATGGATTTAGTGACGAAAATTCATTACAGGCTATGTCTCTTACCGGTTACAATTTTATGGTACTCGATTCACTTACCGATCGGTCTGTTCCGAAGATTGAATATAGAAATGAAATTCCGATACTTATTTTAACAAAAACTGCACGTGATGATTACAAAATTATTGATGACTATGGTCTGAGGGATTTGGATTTTCAAAAATATACTTATGAAGAGGATGTGGATAGAATTTTATTTGAAGGCGGGCTTTATCTATTCCGCGTTCACACCGATTCACAGCTCCGTTCTCAGTACGCCCCGGTGGTTGGTGAAATGATGAAGTATATTGTTGAGAAAAATTTCTGGCTTCCTACTATCGATCAATTGTATCAGTGGTGGTTGAGGCGCGGCGGTATAGAAATTCAATATACTACTCGAAGTAAAAGAAGGTTGGCGCTTGAAATAACAAATCCAGGTAATCAAAATACGGAAGATTTTGTTGTGCAGGTTTATGTAAACAAAAAAATAAAAGATATCAAAATATCATCTGATATTATTAACACAGAAATTCCGGATTTTACTTTTGATGAATCATCCAATACAATTTTACTGGACGTTGAAAATCTTGAATCCGGGGAATCAAGATCGCTGCTTATAGATTTTGAAAATGTTGAAAGTGATAATAAGGTAATCACATCGAAATTATGAAAAAATTACTCGGCTGTTTAACTATTTTATTTTCGGTTTCATTGCTTTTTATCGGTTGTGTCCAATCATCAGCTGAAAATCCTAATGCTGTTCCAACGATTACAATCACTTCACCGGTAGAAGGGGATACGGTGCAAATCGGTAAAAATATAATTAAGGTCAGCGCCTCGGATTATGCCGGCGGACAAGGAATCTCTCATTACGAAGTTTTTGTTAATGATGAATTTCAGGAAAGATTTGATCAAGGTGATACTTTATTTATGACTATCTCCGAGTCTTTAATCGGAAACCGGATTAGTTATTACGTGATTGTTTATAATCTTGAAGGCGGTATGAAAATCAGTAGTGTTATAAATAACCTATATGTTTCAAACCTGCCTGCAGCTCCATCAAATCTTACTTTAAGTATCTTTAATAGCAACCAGGTCTTATTGCAATGGGAAGATAATGCTATTAATGAAACTAATTATGAAGTTTGGCGAAGCAAAGGAAATAATGGCAGTTATGGCGGAACATATTATAAAAGATTACCGCAGGATGCAACGAATACAACCGATATCGGGCTTAGTGAATTCGTTGATTATTTTTACAAAGTAAGAGCGGTAAACGAAAACGGCGCATCGGAATTTAGTAATGAATTGAATACAGGCGGAGCCTCTGGCAGCGATATTCCAACAAATTTAATTGCCTCTGCTATCGGTGCATCAAGGGTTATTTTAACTTGGAATGATAATTCCGATAATGAAAACGGATATGTGATTGAAAGATTAAATTATTCTGCCGGAGATGAAGAATTTAAACAAGTTGGAGTTGTTGCACCCAACTCGGTTGAATATCTTGATGAAGGATTGCTCTCGCGTAATCTTTATGGCTATCGTGTAGGTGCATTATTAACCACTACCATTGCTTACTCAAATACAACTGAAGTAGAAACCGGCAGCCAAGATGTTGCAGCCCCTTCGAATTTAGTTGCAGATTTTGATTTTGAATCACGGGCAATAAAAATTACATGGAGCGATAATACCGACCAGGAATACGGTACAAAAATTGAGAGAAAACTTGCATCGGATACAAGATATTCCGAGATTGGTTCAACCGATAATGATATTAGTATTTTCTATGATCAAAATTTTCAGGCTGAGGTTGTTTATTATTACCGCGCTAGACATGTAACTTCGGAAGGTACATATACAAATTATTCGAATATTGATACAGCACGTGCCCCGCTGGTTGCACCTTTAGCTCCTTCAAATCTATTGATTAACGAGACCGGTACAAATAGATTTTTGTTGAGTTGGACTGATAACTCAAATGATGAAGATGGATTTGAAATATGGCGAAAGGTTAGTTCTGCCAGTACTTTTGAGCTATTTAAAACAACAGCAAGAAATGTTGATGATATTACTATAAGCGATGTAAGCAGAGATAGCATATTCTATTTTTCAGTGCGCGCTTTTAAGGGAACGCTTTATTCTGATTTTACGAATGAAGTGGTAACTCCTTTATTGAAGCCAACAAATTTTACTGCAGTACCGGATACTTCGGGAAATGTTAAAGTCTATTTAACTTGGACCGATAACTCAACTCTTGAAACTAGGTATGAGATAGAACGAAGAATTTCTGGTACAAGTAGTTTTACAAGGATTGCTGTTGTTGGTGAAAACATAGAAACATATACGGATCAGACTTCAGGATTGTACCGCGGTACTTCCTATGAGTATAGACTAAGAGCTTCGAATGATGAAGTTGATTCCGAGTATTCTGCTATTGTTCCTGTAACTATTCCGTATTAATTTTTGAGTATAATAATTATTAATAAAGCATAAATGAACGATAATAAAAACAAGAATGATAAAATGTACGATTTAATTTTACATACAAGTCCGGAGCCGATGTTTATTTACAACATTGAAGATCTGAGATTTTTAGAGGTGAACGATGCGGCGCTTAAACTTTATGGTTACAGTAGAGAAGATTTTCTTCAAATGGATTTAACCGACCTGTACGCACCCGAAGATATTCAAACACTTATCGAATCCTCAACAAACCAAGCAGTAGAAGGTGTTTTTACGGGTCCATGGCGCCATAAAAAAAGTGACGGTAATTCTGTTTTAGTTGAAATCAGCAAAACAACAATGGATTTTGAAGATAACCGTGCACACCTAAATATTGTTAGAGATGTTACGGAACATGTTGAATTAGAAAAAAAGATACAAATTTTTAAAGCAACTTTTGAATCAACAAATAATTATGTATTTCTTACAGACCGTGATGGATTCCTTACCTATGCCAATTCCACAGCGATGAAATCATTGGGGTATTCAAAATCAGAACTGGAAAAGAAACCCTTTATTTCAATTGTTGCTGATGGTGATAGGGGAAAAGTTAACAGTGAAGTATTCCAGAAGAAAGCAAAAGAAAAAGTTAATTTTGATGCCGAGGTAAAAAAATCATCAGGAAGTATTGTTAAAGTTGAGTTGTCTGCAAATCCAATTTTAGATTACTCAAATGAAATTGATTCTTATAATATTACACTTAAGCCTAAATCAACTGGAGTTGAAAAAGAAGAGGGCGCCCCGGGTGCGGCAGAAGGTTCTTCAAGTGCGATGGATGCCGAATTTTTAGGACATTTATTTCACGAATTATTGACGCCGATAAATGTAATTATCGGTTTTGCTCAAGAACTGGGCGACAGTATCGAAGAACCTACGGAAGAACAGATTGAATCGGTTGAAATTATTAGAGAGAATCAGAAACTTCTCCGCTATTTAATGGATGTAGCAAGCGAATACGCAGCGCTTGAGAATAGTAAAGTTATAATAAATAATGAAAAAATTACATTTGTTGATTCACTGGATCAGATAATTGAGAATACGAAGAAACTTGCGCAGAGTAATAAAATTGAAATCGGGTACGGGAAAATTTCATCTTCTTTATCACTGGAAATTGATAAACAAAGACTGATCACATTAATCTCGCTTTTCGTCGAATTTGCCGTTCGGGTTGCAAAAGAAAGAAATTTATTTATTTCCGCTAAAGAATATGATGATGAGTATGCGATTATAAGTCTGCGGGACATGCGCGATCAAATTACCCCGGAACTTAATACCAGGCTTAGTGAAATTTTTACGGAAGATGAAAACACAGTGAGAAGAAATTATGGTATTTCCAGATTTACATTGAGATTGGCGCGCAAAATTATACAGCTTTTCAACGGGAGAGTTGAAACAGTGGTCAAAGGAGAAGAAGATTATGAGTTTGGTGTTCTCATTCCTATAAAACCATCACAAGCCGAACCGGCACAAACTGAAGAAAAAGAAGCGCCTCAAAAAGTAAAAAAAGTTAAAAAAGAAGCGCCGCCAAAAGAAGAAACGAAACCTGAAGTGCCGGAGAATGAAGAAGATTATCAACCGCGAATTGAAATGCCGCCTGCATCACGACCAGGGATGGATCAATTTGTTTCTCAAGGTGCAGAAGAAGATGACGATAAATCAACTGCGGATCAAAAGCCCGTTTCCAAAACTGAATCAAAACCTTCGAAGCAGACTGCCGGTGAGAAGAAGGAATTGAATTTTTCGCAATTATCATGCTTATATGTGGAAGATCAACTTGATTCCCAGATACTTTTCAAAGTGCAGATGAAAGATCTTAAGCAGATTGAATTTGCAACTAGTTTTGAAAATGCTCTTCCCATTATCAAAAGCAAGCAGTTCGATTTTATTGTAATGGATATGAATCTGCAAGGTGAATATAATGGACTTGATGCACTGAGATTTATTCAAAAACTTCCGGGTTATGAGAATACACCTATTATTGCTGTTACGGCTTATGTATTACCGGGGGATAGGGAAAAATTTATTGCTGCCGGTTTTAGGGATTTTATTTCAAAACCGATTTTAAGAGATAAGCTCACGGATGTTTTAAAATTGATATTCAGCTAATCGGCAGATCTTCAACTTGAATGTCTTTCCTTTTTCGTGCATATACTACAAATTGATTCGTGATTAAATAAATAATTAGTGCCGCTATAATTCCTTGAATAAATGACCCGGTGAAAAAGATTATCAATCCCTCTTTACCTAAATCGGCAAAGTTTTGAAATGTTGGATATTCGAATATCCTGTTGACCTTATCCCACGAAATTTCACTCGATGTTAGATATTCTCCTATTCTTATTGCAGAATAATACATCGGCACGACTGTAACGGGATTACTAATCAAAGTTGCTCCCATCGTTAGAAATAAATTGCATTCAAGCATCAGCGCAAAAGGTAGTGCAATTACTGTCTGAAGACCAATTGGAATCAACATCCCGATAAAAATTCCCAACGCAATACTAAAAGCAATATGTGATGGTTTCGCATTCAATGAAACGATCTTTTTTAAAAATTTCTTTATATCTTTCTTGCTTGTCAGTTTCTTATATGTTGACCACCGTGCTAATTTCTTGAAATCATTCATCGGATCCAGGTTCCTTTCGTTTTTCACATTGCAAATTTAACAATTTAGCCGGCTACTATTTCATAAATTATTTGTTAATAATGATTTACCATCCGGCTGATTTTTTATCTTGACAAACTACACTCACTTATATAAATTTGCCATACATATGTATGGTATTTAGAAAAAATCCTTTTTATTTTTTTCTTAATCTTACTCTTAATCTTGATCTTACTCTTATTCTTACTCTTAACCATACTCTTAATCTCGATCCTGATCATATCCTTACTCTAAATCGTATGTATGTGACTCACCAGCCGAAGGTGCGCGCGATCAATTGATTAGTGATTATTGATGAATGATTGTTTAATTTTAGCGAGGTTCGAAGATGGGAAAAGAAAATTTAGTTTTTTATATTACAAAAGAAGATATTCAGTATGAGGCGATGCGCAGAATCGGAAGGGAAATAAGTGAAAAGGAATTTCATTTAGTTAAAAAAGGTTTAGAAGGTGGGCTCTTGACAGGAATAGATATTGTTTACGGAGCCATTTTTGAGGAAATAGGCAAACATACTAATAAATAGATAATGCGGAAAATCCAAAAATTTGATATTTTGTTGGTTGAAATCATTATAACTAAATTAGACGAACACAAATTATGGATTAATAACAATGTCCGACCATTTCCATCCAACAAAAGTATTAGTTGAAGAATTTCTTGGTCTTGCTAATTCATTTTATCCGGATATAAATTTAGAGCAAATTTTACGTGCTAGGGTTTATAAAATAGCTAAAGCAAATGTTCTGATCCGGGCTGCTTCAAAAACTACGGGTAACAATCGTTATTTTTTCGGAATCAATTACATTACAGTTGAAGAAATGGCAAATCTCGACAATCCATTTATTGCTTTTATATGTGGTTCAGTCGATAATACCTTAATATTACCTGCTCATATTCTATTTAAAAATTTAACAAAAATTAGTCATGACAGAAATGGAGAATATAAAATAAGTCTTGATAAAGACCTTAATATTATTCTCAAAGGTAGAAATAATCGTTTATATTGCAACGAGTTTGTTAATTCTTGGAATTCTTTGGAGCAGTTATACGGTGAAACCACTAACAGGAGTATAGAAGAAAGTTTGCATTCTGTCTTACAAGGTAGATTAATTGAAATCGGAAATATTAGAGGATTTAGAACTTTCTCTCCTAATAAATCAAAAAAGTTTAATGGTAAACACTTATCAGAGATAACCACTTTAGAAAGTTGTCCTGAATTACAATTTTCTGATTATAATTTGTTGCGGCAAATCGATGTTTTATGGTTTGGTGAACATGGACCTAAACTTATTCCTGAGTATGCTTTCGAAGTTGAAATATCAACCGGCACTTGGTCTGGTGTTGGTCGTATGGCTACATTGATGGATTATGCGAATACAAAACTTTATGTAATATCACAGGACAAGAAAAAATATTCCCAGGTCATCAATGCTTTCCCTGTTATTAAAGATAGATATAAACATCTCTCTACTGATTTGATTGGTGATCTTTATTCTGCAGAGTTGCAATTAAAAGAATTGCGTTATCAGATAGGGCTTTAAGGTGTAAACAATATCGCTAGAATAATGAAAAAAGAGGGCACAAAGTGCGATACTCTACCTCATAACTCTTGCTATTTTTCCCATTAGTCCGAATTCAAAAAGAAAATAAATTAATTAGAGAATCTTTTATGGAAAATTACAAGAAAGAGCGAATTGCATTAGAAGTAATTAGTGTCTTATATGAAAATTTTTTGTTTCTCAAAAAAAATGACATTCAAAAATACTTCACTTTCCATGAAGCGTTTTTAAAGGCTTTTAGTGATAAACTTGAAGGTAAAGTTCATGATATTCCTACTGCAATTAGTTTAAGCAGCTGGCTGCACGGCTTAAATACATCATTGGGGCAATCGTTTTTTGAAAAAGTAGGGCAAATTTTATGTGACGGTGAAAAAAGAGAATTTAGAGGTCTTAAAATCTCAACTTTCCAACAAACTAAAATTTCAGATATAATTGCTGAATTAAAAAACACCAATCGTGAACCTGATTTGGAACAAGAAAATTCTGAATTATTTAACAATAAAGACAAAGCAGACAAAGAAATTTCTAATTTTACGGCAGATGTTTATTTTGAAGATAGCCATAGCATTACTGCAATTGAACTAAAAACGGTGAAACCAAACAGCAGTATTTTTAAAGCCGAAAAAACAAAAATCCTCGAGGCAAAAACAGCCTTAAAAAGACTTTATCCTGATAAAGAGATAAAATATTTTATTGGATTTCCATTCGATCCATTATCTGACTTTCCAACAGGTTATGATAAGGGTAGATATCACAGTTATTCAGTCGATTTTAAGAAATATGTTGATGAAAATGAATTCTTGCTTGCAGGAGAATTGTGGGACTTTTTATCAGATTCTCAAAATACAATGCATGTAATTTTAGATGTTATAAATAGTATTGCAACAACAGAATTTATGGCTAATTATGAGTTTATATGCGGTCAAAAAGAAAATGCAAGTAAACATGGTGAAAAATATTTGGAATTATTGCATAAATGGTTTTTGTTTAGAGAAAAAAACATTGTAGAAAATTATCCGAAAATTGAAGAATTAGGAGCGCGCGATACAAAGTTATTAAGATATCTGAATCAAACGCCATTTAAAAATGATGCGACATATAATGAAAATAGAGCACAAAGATTATTCGCGGTTCTTTAATCATGATAAAAAATACAACGATGACGACATAATCTACCAGCTAACTGTTCAAGATATCAAAACTGTTGCAGAACAAGAGTTTGACCACGAGTTTACCGGGGAAGAAATTGAAAAAATTATTGAGAAGATTGAACCCAAAAAATTCATTGGAAACGAATTATTGCCGGAGACCGCTCATAAAATGTTTTATTAAAACATTTTATGTTGCGGGATTAACCCCGACAATTTGTAAGAAAAATATTTTATTCAAATAACGAATTCCAAAATTTCTATATGGCTAAGTATTTGATATTTCTCAACTTACAAATTGTCGGCCCGAAGGGCAGATTTTCCAATGGAAAATCTGGGTT
>JAIOZI010000044.1 GCA_021740785.1 Melioribacteraceae bacterium | reverse complement strand
CAAAAAGATAATTCCAACAATCGTCTTCGGTCTTGAATTGATGAAGAAACTCCTGAAAATCTTTTGGATATCTTTCTTGAGCAATCATATACAAACATAACGAATATTAGCAACTTGGCCTAAGCAGACTAGCAGTTAATTGTATTTGCGTAGTTCTGAGCGACATGAATGTCGCTTTACAAGTCTGTGGTGTTTTAGTATTAATCAATAATCCAAATAAGTTTTACGTTCCAAATCGGCGAGTGCGATTTTGTAATCGATCAATGCGCTTAGGCTGTTGAGTTTTGCATCGGTCAAGCGAAGCTGAACCTGCGATAAATCAAAACTTGTAATTGTTCCGGACTTGAAACGTTCCAGACTTATATTATAGCTCTTCTCAGCAACGTCTACGGATTTACTTAGGACTTCAACCCGCGCCTTTGCCGAATTCAATTTATTGATTGCCGCAATTACTTCCTTCTCAATTTGATCTTCAAGATTGGCATGATTGAGCTGCGACAATTTGTAATTCGCTTCAGCCGCTTCAACTTCCCTTCCGTTCTGCCCCCAATCCCAAACGGGGATTGATAAAGTCATTGTAACTCTGCGCGAATCATCGAAATCATTAAAAATCTTATTGAAAAGATCGTCATTTTTATTGATACCGTAATTTGCATTCAGTTCTGCCTTTATCGTTCTGCGGGAATCAATTTCATCAATTCTCAGTCCACTTAAATAAATATCATCTTCTGCATTCAGTATATCCGGTCTGTTTTTAATTGCATTCAACACCGCATCGTTTAAGTCGACCTTAACCGGCATATATTCTATCTGCGCCTCGATATCAATATCATCTGATAATGTCAACCCGATCAATAACTTAAATTCATTCAGCGCATCTTGATAATTCTGTTTGGAATTCAGCAGTTCATTTCTGCTTGATGCTAAATCAACTTCAAGCTGAAGCGCTTCTACTTCCGCAATCAAACCGGCTTTTAATTTATTTGATGCGGTTTCAAATGAGCTTTCAGTCTGCCTCACCTTTTCTTCCGCAATTTCAACATTCTTCTTGGATTTGTAAAGATTATAGAAATTCGAGGTGACATTATAAATTATTTCTCGTTCGGTTCTAGTATAATTTCGTTCGGTTTTTTCCAGATTAATTTCCGCTCTCTCAAGGCTTGCCGCTTGATCATTAAAAACGAATAACGGCTGACGGAGACTAATGCTGAGGTTGGAATAATAATCCCTCCTTGTACCGAGAAACCCGCTGCCGAATTGATCGCGCCCAAACATAGAACCAATTAACGAAACCGTTCCGTTCGTAAATATTATCGGCTGATTTACAAACAACCTCCCTTCAACCGTCGTGTTCCCGATATCAAAAAATTGTTCTGTGCCGGTAGCGGTATTAAACTGACTTGAAAGTGAACGGGAATAACGCGGTAAATCAAATTCCAAATCAACGGATGAGAGCAGTCCTAACTTTGCCGCTTCCAGATTTTTCTGAGATGCAAGTAAAGTATATTCCGCCGATTTAATATCATAACTCTCCCCAAGTGCAATATCGAGCGCATCTTGTAAATTTAACAACTGTTGAGCATCAACACTTACGAATGATAAAATTAATGCGAGAAATAAAATCACCGGTTTCATAATTGAATTTCCTTAAATAGATTTTTTTTATGAATTTGCGGAAGAAGTAATTTATTCATACCGAAGCGCTTCGATCGGGTCCTTTTCAGCCGCTTTTTTTGCCGGGTAAATTCCGAATATTAATCCAACTATCACTGAAACAAAAAATGCCAGCATTACCGAGAAGGGCGTAATTATTGTCCGCCACTCTGCATAGGTAGTAATTACCGAAGTGAGTATAAATCCGATTATTATTCCAAGTACTCCCCCAACAACACTAATTGTAATGGATTCAAACATAAATTGGCTGAGTACAACACTCTTTGTTGCACCCATTGCACGACGGATTCCGATTTCTTTAGTCCGTTCCAATATATTTGCAAGCATTATGTTCATAATCCCGATACCGCCGACTAATAGTGAAATTCCCGCTATAGCTCCCATCACAATATTGAATATTTTTTGAGTCCGCTGTTTCTGCTCAAGCAGTTCTTCGGGAATTATAACCTCATAATCTTCTACTCCGTAATGTCGTCTTTCCAAAATCTTATTCAAAAGAAATGCCGCTTCTTCAATTGATTTTCCTTCTTTAATTTTAACCGAAAGCTGATCGACTGATGAACGATCAACTACATTCGCATTCTCATCACTTCCCATAATAAAAACCATACCGCCGCCAAAGAAGGTGTTATCCTCTCCTTCAATTTTTTCGAATTTGTAAGACATTGTTGAGAATGGAATATAAATATCACGGTTGAAATCCCGGACTCCAATCTTTTCAATACCTGCCGAAGTAACATTTTTTGAAGCTGTAATCCCGATAATTTTAAACCATTGATCGGCAATCTTTATTTCTTTACCAACCGGGTCTTCGAATCTGAACATTTCTTCTTTTATTCCGGGTCCGATAACACATACATTTGCAAATTGCTCTTCATGAAATTTATCGAAAAATTCACCGTCTGAAATTGTTGAGTTATAAACGAAGGGATAATCCTTAGATGTTCCCACAATCTTTGTTTCAATTATCATCGATTTATAATTGACACGCATCTTCAAATCTCTCTGGGGAATAACACTTTCAACATGCGGATTGAGTTCCATTATGCTGCTCGCATCTTTTATGTTAAGTCCGGGCGAAAATGATGCATTGCTGTTTCCGCCTTGCTGAACTGCCTTTTTCGATTTGATGATTATATTGTTTGTACCGAGAAGTTCAATCTGTTCAAGGGTTTCCTGGCGCGCTCCTTCACCTATTGAAAGCATCGCAATTACAGCCCCTACACCGAATACAATGCCCAGCATTGTTAAAAATGTTCTAAGTTTATTAGCTCTTAACTCGACAAGACCGATTTTGAATATATCAGATTTTTTCATTATTAACTGTTCGGAATTTCTACATTGTTGGTTTGATTATCAACATTACTCGAGTTAATGTTAATCGTAGGATCACGAAGTGCAACCGACTCGCCCTCATTTATACCTGCAGTAATTACAATATAATCTTCACTCTTTTCACCGGTCTGTACTTCCACTTCATCAAATCCCGAACCATTTTGCAGATATACAAATCGCTTATCTCCTTTGCTGAATACAGATTCAAGCGGGACGTAAATAACATCAGGTATTTCATTGATTACAATTTTGTTGCTCGTGGTCATTCCCGGTTTGAGAATATCGGATTTCTCTTTTATATCGATCAATATTTCGAAAACCTTAATTTGAGAATCCCGTTCTTTATTCTTGCCGAGCGATGCAACGGATGAAATTTTACCAACAAATGAACTGTCGCGGAATGCATCCAACCTAACAACCACTTTCTGACCTTCTTTAATCTTGCTTACATCAACTTCATTTACATTCGTAACACTTTCCATTTCGGATAAATCCGGAAGCTGAATCACAACCGCACCGCCCCACGGAGTATCGCCCACAGAATATTTCCTTCCTTGATTCGACCAGTTGTCGGCATACACAACCAATCCCTCACCCGGGGCGGTTAATGTAAGCGCTTCCAGATCACGCTGGGCGCGTTCAAGTTCGGTTTCTTTCTGACGTATTTCAACCTTCATTTTATCCAGCTCGGAGTTTTGAATTATTTGCTTTGATTCATACTCCTGCTTTGTCTGCATAAAACTCAATTCATTTTTCTGATGTTCGAGTTTGGCTTCCTGCTGTTTAACCTCGGCTTCAAATTTTATCTGCTCCATTTTCAACTTGGAGAGTTCAAAACTTAATTCGGCGCTTTTAAGCTGGGATTCCGCCTGAGCCAATGCCGCTTTATGATTCGCCGCTAATTTTTCCATATCGGATCGTGCAATTTCCAGTTGAGCCTCGGCATCTTTTAATTTGCTCAATGCTTCAGTCGGATCAAATTTTGCGACCACTTCTCCAGGTTGAACGTAGGTACCCTCTGGAATTAAGAAAACAATTTTTAGATTTCCGCGGATTCTTGGCGCCGCCGCATTGAGTGATCTTTTTGCCCTAATTTCCCCGCTCTCTGTTATGGAAACGAGAAAGTTTCCCCTTGTAACTTTATATGTCGGGATGTCTGTTTCGCTGCTGGAAAAGCTCCCTAATGAAACAAGTGTTATCGCAATTAATGCAGTAATCATCAGTCCGCCAAGTAAAAATTTATTTTTGAAGAATGATGGTAAATTTAGTTTATTGATTTTTTCATCAATATTTTGCGAGATTTTTGAAAGTGTGTTCTGTGCAGCAGATCTTTGAAGTTCAGACGGAATAGAATCTTTACTCATTACTTTTCCAAGTTAGATAATAATTAATAATATTAAGACGATTAATTATACAATAAGTTCTTTTATTGGGTTTCTAAAATTCAACAAATAAAAATAATTACTCGAATGGATATCCTTTATCATGAGATATTTCCAATTTTTCAGGACGATCTTCCTCCTCATATTCCCAATCATATCTTTTAAATGGATCCCATTTCCTGAATATCACAGCGGCGGCAATTCCTGTTAATGCACCGAACAAATGTCCTTCCCATGATATTTTTTGATCTATCGGCAGCACTCCCCAAACCAATCCACCATATAAAAAAGTAACCAAAAGAGCTAGAGCGATTGATCTTCTATCTCTTCTAATAAGACCGCTGAAGAACTGAAAAGTTACTAACCCGTAAATCACCGCGCTGGCTCCAACGTGATACGATTCTCGTCCGAAAAACCATACAAAAATTCCGGGGATGAAATAAACCAAGGCAATTACTTTATATGATGATCTTGGATAAAAGTAAATTGTTCCCAACAGCAGCACAAAGACCGGAATTGTATTCGAGGCAATATGTCCTAAACTTCCATGAATTAACGGGAAAAATAATATTCCGATCAGTCCAGTTAATTCCTTAGGATATACCCCGAATTGAACAAAACTAATACTCCAAATAAGTTCAATCAATTTGATCATCCAGATAACAGTTATAAAACTTACCGGGATAATTAACGAGTGTTTCAGATTTTCTTTTTCAGTCAATTCCATACATTTGCTTTTTCATATCCACCGACTTGTCCACCGACTTGTCCACCGAAGCGATTGCTGCGTAGGTGGGCCTGCCCACCGAAGCTGGTTTTTTAGCGTAGGTGGGGTTTCTTACTTCTTGATACTTGATACTCAATTCTTGCTTCTTGATACTTGACACTTGATACTTATCTCTCATCTTGTCCAATTATCGACTAATAAATTTCTCACTCGTTTGAATTCTTTTGTATTATTGCTAACCAATGTCTGTCCAAGTGATCTAGCATGAGCTGCAATTAACAAATCCATGCCGCCAATTATTTTACCGGAGTTTTCAAGCTCGGCCCGAATATTCCCATACTCCTCAGCGGCTTTCTCCTCGAAAGGTATTACAGGGAAAAGTGAAATAAATTCTTTTAATGCAATAGTATTTTGGATTTTCTTATTACTTTTCTCTACCCCATACCATAATTCCGAAGCTGTTATTGAGGAGATGCAAATATCTCCAACAGATTCATCTTGAATTCTCTTCAGTAATTTCTTCGATTGTTTTTTAATCATATAGATACAAATGTTTGTATCAAGCATGTATTTCATGATAAGATTTCCGTTCGTTTTTGAACTTCCGGTTGATTCCTATCTTCCATAAAATCTTCACTAAATTCCCGCACACTATTCAACAAAGCTTCCCAATCTTTCTTTTTGGGCAGAAGGATTATGGCGTCACCAATTTTTGTAATAACAGCTTCATCCGTATTAAATCTAAATCCTACCGGTAATCTAACAGCTTGACTATTGCCGCTCTTAAATATTTTTGCTGTTTGCATTATTCCTCCACGTATATACACCAAGTATATACTTTATTTATGAAATCCTCAAGAAAAAAAAGAATTGATTTGTTTAAATTCTCCGTCGAAATCCCTTGCCCAGTACTTCATGCACGTTATTGATTATCATAAAAGCATCGGGATCAATTTCTTTTATCTTCTCCTGCAATTTCCCGATCTCCTTCAATGTAACGATTGTTACAATTACCTCCCGCTCCACATTTTTATACAGCCCCCGCGACTTAATTGCAGTGGCTCCGCGGCTGAATTCATCCATAATAGCTTTAGATATTTCATCAAACTTATCCGAGATTATGTAAGCAACCCGCGCATAATCGAAACCGTCGATTATTACATCAATAATTCTTGCCGACACAAACAATAGGAAGAAAGCATATAATGTGAGTGAAAGAGCAGGTCTTTCTGGTGACAAATCCTTCATTTCAATAATAAATCCGGCAAACGTTATTACGAGAAAATCAATCATCATTATTGCTTGTCCGGGTTTCATCCCAAAACGTTTTTGCATAATTGCCGCAACTATATCCGAACCGGCAGTTGTCCCGCGGAATTTAAAAATTAAACCGAGCCCGACTCCAATAAGAATCGCACCAATTAAAATCATAAACAAAAAATCATTTTGATACAAATCGCGCATTGTGTGCGAATCTTGAAGCCGGATAAAACCTAACCCTGGGAAATCACCGCGAAAGAGATCGATAAAAATTGCATTAAGAGTGAAGCCGACGAACGTACGCAAACCGAATCGCTTACCGAGTTCCTTTACGCCCCATATAAAAAGTGGAACATTAAGCACCCAAATCATTACTCCCACCGGTATCTTCTCTCCGCTCAAATAATGAAAAGCCATTGCCAAGCCGCTCACGCCTCCCGGTACAACTTTTGCATCAACTAGAAAAACACCAATTCCAATTGCCATTAAGGCAGCGCCGATTGTGATGAAAAAATAATCAACAACCGGGTACTTCTTTAATAATTTCTTTCCCATTTCTCCTCCTAAACATCTACTTCTTCGCAAATATCCTTACGTATTTTTCTTTTCTTAAATTTTGGGATTAATTTTGAATGGTCCTTCAGGGACAACTAAGGTATAAACTGCTGAAGAAAATTTTGATCACAGAACAATTAATTATCTATTCAAAATTAAGTAAGTTAATTCATCTAAAAAAATGAAATCGTATAAGAAAATTGATTTTCATCAACATTCTGAAAAATGACCGGGAACAAAACCGAACTTTTTCAAATGCTTGATGTAGAATATGAAAGTTTAATTTAACGTAAAGGTGCCCGCAATGAAAAAAGTATTTTTTATAAGCTTAATTGCTTCGTTATTTATAGCTTCATTCATCTCTGCACAGGAGATAGATCAGAAATCAATTTCCGTTACGGTGTATAATTCTAATCTTGGAGTTGTAAGAGACTTACGCGCAATTAACCTAAATCCCGGTCAAAAAACTTTATCAATTACCGATGTAGCTCAATATATCGATCCAACAACCGTGCACATAAAACTAAACGGTGACGTATTAGAGCAAAACTATCAATATGATTTGGTAAGTCTTGACAAAATAATGCAAAAATATATTGATAAAGAGGTTGAACTTATCTCTGAAGACGGACAAATATTCAGCGGCAGACTGCTTTCATCTTTCGGCGGACAGTTGGTACTCGAAAAAAGTGAGGGCGGACTGTTAATGCTGCCGAATCTCAGCAAATATCAAATATCGGTCGGTTCTTTACCGGAGGGTTTGATAACCAAACCAACTCTCGTTTGGATGATAAATCCTAACGAAAGCGGAAAACAGGATGTTGAAATTTCTTATCAAACATCGGGAATGAATTGGCACGCCGAGTATGTTGCGGTTCTAAATGAAGATGATACGAAACTAGATTTAAATTCATGGGTTAGTGTTGATAATAATTCCGGAACAACATACAGAAATGCAAAATTAAAATTGGTAGCGGGCGATGTGAACCGTGTGCAGGACAGGCAAAGATTATATGAAGCCGAAAGCATGATGATGGAAATGGCAAAAGGAGCAAGAGATCAATTCGAGGAAAAAGAATTTTTTGAATACCATATCTATGATTTACAAAGACCGACAACTTTAGCAAATCGTGAAACGAAGCAAATATCACTCTTTGAGGCTTCGGATGTTAAGGCAAATAAAAAATATTTTTACCGGAGCGGCGGATACCGCGGGAATAACGGTAAAGTGGCTGTAATTGTTGAATTCAATAACGGTAAAGATAATAACCTCGGTTTGCCGATGCCGAAAGGAAAAGTAAGAGTTTACAAATCCGACGGTGATGCACTTGAGTTTATCGGTGAGGATTTAATTGATCACACACCCCGGAATGAAATGATAAAACTTAAAATCGGTGATGCATTTGATATTCTCGCAGAAGAAAAACAGACTGATAACAAACGCATCACGAATCGAGTTTATGAGCAAACATTTGAAGTGAAAATCAAGAATCGCAAAAAGGAAAATGTAACGGTTGAAGTAGAAAGATATCTCGGTTACAATTGGGAAATAATAAACTCATCATTGGATTATGAAAAAAAGGATGCTTTCACTATTACTTACAATGTGCCGGTAAAAGCTGATGACGAAACTGTTGTAACCTATACGGTGAGGTACAGCAATTAATTTTGGCTAGTTAAAATTTTCTGATAGATGCGCTTATTGGATTGGGGGGCGAGGGTATTTTTGATGAAATATTAAACGAAAACATCTATTTTTCATGGTGGATAAAAGGTAAATGAAGACCCGACATGACTAGTACAATTAAAGTAATTAAAATTACTGAAATAATATAATGCTTAAGTTGGATCATCACAACTCTCATCTCGAACATAATATTTGTTTTCAATGGCAGATTAGGTTTTGAAAGAGATTTATGTCCAAAGATTTTTGAAAAATATAAATCTCCAATTTTCAGCGCAGAAAAGATGAATTTTTTGATTCCATAGAATCTGAAAGAATCATCTTAATAAGTGCAGAATAATTTATATCTCTATCGCTGGCATAAGCTTTGAGCTGATTTAAAAGTTTGCTTGGCAGCCTAATACTCACTACTTTAGTCGGTTCTTCTTCCGGTAATTCAATTCCAATATCTTCTAATTTCTTAGGATTTTCTCTATCAATTATTTGAGAAGTATCCATTTTATCATAATCTTTTATTTCATTTACTTTTTTCTTCTTCATAAATCTTTCTCTCTTTCTTTGACGCTTGTCTGGAACTTATTATTCTTATTTTATTTTTTCGTATTGTAAACGCGGTCATTAATACTCTTTTAAGAATACTTTGACCATATCCGATCCATCTAATTTCTGTTTTTGTAGAATGTTTTAAATCCTTAAAGAAAACGAAATGCTCATCGAAAAAGATTGACTCAGATTCGAGCCTAGAAACACCGTGCTTTATTTCATTCTTCTGAACATTCCACTGATCCCAATCAAATTCGATTTTCATAACGCTTAAATTTACATGAATAAAATTGTAGTGTCAAGTACTACACGCAACTGGAATAAGATAATTGAGCACTATTTTTAAGCTATTAATTTCTGAATATTAGATTTATCATACCGGAAATCAGTCTGACCATACTTATTAATCAAGTTGCAACATGTGCTTCTACTGAAGAAAGCCAAACTATTAACGTAGGCTAAATGTGAATAATATTACATAAACGTTTCCGTAAAGGCAGACGATTAGACCGTTGTAACATTTACTGTTAGATACAGCAATTAATAAAAAAAATGGCAGATTCATAAAAATGGATCTGCCAATAATTATTTTTTAATAGCTGGAACTAAATTCGATTCTACTTCCTTTTCGGTCTGTACATATCGGTTGCCTGACCAAAAAACACTTCCGCAGCGCCCATCATTGTTTCCGATAAAGTCGGATGAGGATGAATTGTGAGCGACAAATCTTTAGCATTTGCAGCCATCTCAATTGCAAGTGCGCCTTCGGCAATCATATCACCTGCTCCAACACCAACCATTCCAACCCCTATTATTCTTTCAGTCTCGGGATTTATCAATAATTTTGTAAGTCCGTCATTTCTTCCGAGTGTAGTCGCACGTCCGCTCGCTCCCCATGGAAATTTTGCAACTTCGTATTTAATTCCCTTTTCTTTTGCTTCGGTTTCAGTGTAACCAGCCCAGGCAAGTTCTGGATCAGTGAATACTACTGCCGGAATTGCCGCAGGTTCAAAAGCAACTTTTTCTCCCTTTATTGCTTCAACGGCTGTTTTACCTTCCGCCGAAGCTTTATGCGCAAGCATCGGGTTTCCGACAATATCACCGATAGCATAGATCGCCGGGTCATCTGTTTGAAGCCGATCGTTAACTTTTACAAACCCGCGATCACTTACTTTTACATTTGTGTTCTCCAATCCCAATCCTTCAGTAACGGGTTTCCTTCCGATTGAAATTAATACTTTGTCAAAAATCTGCTCTGCCTTATCGACTTTCTCACCTTCAAACTTCACTTTAATCCCGCTCTTGGATTCTTTCATCTCAACTACTTTCGTATTGAGATAAACATTTTCCATCTTATCTTTGATACTTTTGGAAAGTATATTCACCATATCACGATCTGCGCCAGGTAATAATCCCGGCATCATTTCAACAACAGTTACTTTACTCCCGAGAGCTGCATAAACAGTTCCCAACTCCAAACCAATATATCCACCGCCGACTACTAAAAGTTTCTTCGGGATTTCATCTAAAATTAATGCCCCTGTCGAATCCCAAACATTAGGCGAATCGATTGAGAGCCCGGGCACTTTTGCCGGGACAGACCCAGTTGCAATAATTGCATTTTCAAAATTAACTGTCTCGGTTCCCCCGTCACTTAATTCAACAGTGAGTGATTTGGAATCATTAAACTTAGCTGTTCCCCGGATATAATTTACCTTTCTCTGCTTTGTCAATTGTCCGAGTCCGCCGGTCATTTTATTAACAACGCTTTCTTTCCATTCCCGGAGTTGCTTCACATCAATTTTCGGTTTTCCGAAATCAATTCCATGAGCTTTAACGTCTTCAACTTCCCTTAAAAGTTTTGCAACATGAAGCAATGCTTTGGATGGAATACATCCTCTGTATAAGCAGACGCCGCCGGGATTCATTTCTTTATCAATCAGTGTAACTTCCATTCCTAAATCAGCAGCCAGAAATGCCGCGGCATAACCACCAGGTCCCGCTCCGATAACAACTAATTTTGTACTAACAGCCATTTTAACCAGTCTCCAATATTTTGTTTAACCTTCCAAACTTAGCAAGAATGGATTTTCAAGTGTATCAACCACCCATCTCAGAAATCTTATTGCATCTGCCCCGTCGATTATCCTGTGATCATAGGAAAGGGAAAGCGGCATCATGAACTTCGGTTGAAATTCACCATCGGTATAAACCTGTTCCCACGCTGCACGGGAAACACCGAGAATTGCGACTTCGGGAGTGTTAACGATCGGCGTAAAATATGTCCCGCCGATTCCACCAAGATTACTGATTGAAAAGTTGCCGCCCTGCATTTCATCCAACCCTAATTTTTTATCACGGGCTTTAACTGCTATTTCACCAAGTTCAACTGATAATTCAACAATATTCTTCTTGTCAACATTTTTTATCACAGGCACAAGCAGTCCTCTTTCGGTATCAACTGCCACTCCAACATTATAATATTTTTTATAGATGATTTCTTTTTTATCCATATCGATGCTGCAGTTGAATTGAGGAAACTTCTTGAGCGCTCCTGCAATTACTTTGAGTAGAATTGCCGTGACTGTCAATTTTCCGCCGGACTGCTCAACTTTCGCACCGAATTTTTTTCTGATTTTTTCCAGCCCGGTTATATCAGCCTTATCGAATTGGGTTACATGAGGAACGGTTGCCCATGCATAGGATAAATGTTCTGCAGTTTTCTTTCGAATATTATTCATTGGTTCGCGTTCAATCTTACCGAATTTTGAAAAGTCAGGCAGCGGTTCTGCAGATATCCCGATTGCTCCGCTTACACCGCCTTTATTAATCTTCTCATTTCGTGTTTTAGCAAAGTCTTTTACATCATCGATTGATATTCTACCGCCCGGTCCCGATCCGTTTACTTGATGAATATCAATACCGATTTCGCGCGCAAATCTTCTTACCGAAGGAGCAGCGGGTGCAATTTTCTTAGGCATTTCAGAACTTGCACGGGATATTATTTTATCATCCGGTCTTTCTTTAGTTGATTCAGATTTTAGATGATCATCTTTTTGTTCTGTTTTTTCCGGAGCTTTCTCAACAGGCTTAGGTTCTTCCCTTTTCTTCTCAGTTTTAGTTTTACCGGAAGACTCGACAATCATTATAACCTGTCCAACTTTAGCCTTATCACCGTCTTTAATTTTTACTTCCTTTACGGTTCCGCTGACTTCGCTGGGAACTTCAACCGTTGCTTTATCGGTTTCAATTTCGACCACAGGATCATCTACGTTAATTTGATCACCGGCTTTAACAAGAACTTTTGTTACATCCGCAGCATCTATGTTTTCTCCGAGTTCAGGCATCTTAAATTCAACAAAGCCGGTTTCTGAAGCCTCTTCTTTTTCAGGTTCTTCTTCTACTTTGTCTGCTTTGGCTTCCTCAGTTGTTGTTTCTTCTTCCTCAACTTTATCCGCTTCAGTTTCCCCGGTTGTTTTTTCTTCTTCCTCAACTTTAGCGGGTTCAGCATCACTTGCTGATTCGTCAATAGTAAACAGAACAGAACCGACCTTCACATTGTCGCCGTCTTTTACTTTAACCTCTTTCACGGTACCGCTGAATTCACTGGGAACCTCAACAGTAGCCTTGTCGGTTTCAATTTCAATCACAGATTGGTCAACTTCAACTTTATCACCGGGAGAAATTAATACTTTCACAACATCGGCAGATTCAATATTCTCACCTAATTCAGGTAACTTAAATTCAGTCGCCATTTTAATCCCAAGTTTAATTCAAAATTTATGATTTCCAAGGAACTGATTTTTGCGGATCAATTCCCAAATCTTTAACAGCTTTTTTCAATACTTCAGCTTTTAGATCACCATTTTTCACTAGTGTATATAATGTAGTGTAAACAATATGTTTTGCATCCACCTCAAAGAAATCCCGCAATGATGTTCTGCCTTCGCTTCGTCCAAATCCTAATGTACCAAGCGTGGTTGATGGTCCGGGCAAATATCTTGAAATAGAATCCGGTAGAAGCTGAACGTAATCCGATGCAGCAACAAAGACACCTTTTTCATTTTTAGTAATCTCTTTTACATACGGGTCTTTTTCTTTCTTTGATGAATTCATTCTATTCCAGCGTTCTGTTTCAAGTGCATCGAAATGAAGATTTTTATAACTCGTTACACTCCATATATCGGTTGATACTTTGTAATCCTTTTCCAGGATGTCTTGAGCTTTCACAACTTCATTCATAATCGTACCGCTTCCGAGCAGGTGAGCTTTTACTTTGCTGGTTTTTTTTGCAGAAGCTTTGAATTTATACATACCTTTCAAAATGCCTTCTTTAATGTTATCACCTTTAGGCATTTCCGGCTGAACGTAATTTTCGTTCATAACAGTTACATAGAAATAAACATTTTCCTGCTTCTCGTACATCCTGTAAATACCTTCTCTTATTATAACTGCAAGTTCATAAGCATAAGCAGGATCATACGAAACCAGGTTAGGTATTGAATACGAAAGTACCAGGCTGTTGCCGTCTTGATGCTGTAAACCTTCACCGGCGAGAGTTGTTCTTCCTGCAGTTCCGCCTACTAAAAATCCTTTGCATCTCATATCTGCGGCAGCCCAAGCCAAATCACCGACACGCTGAAATCCAAACATTGAGTAATAAGTGAAGAATGGTATTGCATTAATACCATGTGTTGCGTAAGCAGTTCCGGCTGCAATAAATGATGACATTGATCCGGCTTCCGTTATTCCTTCTTCTAAAATTTGTCCGTTCTTTGCCTCTTTGTAGTAGAGCAGGCTTTCCCTATCAACCGGTTCATAAAGCTGACCGGGATGTGAATAAATACCAACCGAACGGAAGAGCGATTCCATTCCGAATGTTCTTGCTTCATCGGGAACAATTGGTACAATCAACTTGCCAATTTCTTTATCCCGCAGCAGTTTTGATAGAATTCTAACATAAACCATGGTTGTCGAAACTTCACGATCGTCAGTACCTTTGTAAAATTCTTCAAACAATTCTTCAGAAGGTGTTTTAAGCGGATGCGCTTTAACAACACGCTTGGGAACATAACCGCCCAACGCATTTCTTCTCTCTTTCAAATATTTGATTTCCGCACTATCCTCACTTGGTCTGTAAAACGGGGCTTCATCTATTTCATCATCCGAAATCGGGATACCAAACCGTGATCTGAAATGACGAAGTTCTTCTTCGTTCAATTTTTTCTGCTGATGTGTTATATTCTTGCCTTCACCTGCTTCACCTAAACCGTATCCTTTAACTGTCTTGGCTAAAATTACAGTCGGGGATCCTTTGTGTTGAACCGCAGCACTGTAAGCAGCATAAACTTTCTCCGGATCATGACCGCCGCGCTTCATCTTTTCAAGATTTTCATCACTGTATGTTTTGACCAATTCCTTTAATTCGGGATACTTTCCAAAGAAATGATCACGAACATACTTGCCGCCTTTAACTATATAATTCTGAGAATCACCGTCAATAATCTCATTCATTCTTCTAAGTAATTTACCGGACTTATCATTTTCGAGCAGCGGGTCCCAATCACTTCCCCAAATTACTTTTATAACATTCCAGCCGGCTCCTCTGAAAACAGCCTCCAGTTCTTGGATAATATTACCGTTTCCGCGAACCGGTCCGTCTAATCTCTGAAGGTTGCAATTAATCACAAATATCAGGTTGTCAAGTTTTTCTCTTGATGCGAGTGAAATTGCACCCAGCGCTTCCGGTTCATCGGTTTCGCCATCGCCAAGAAATGCCCAGACCTTGGAATTATTTGAGTTTTTCAATCCCCTGTCTTCGAGGTACCTATTAAAACGCGCCTGGTAAATTGCCATAATTGGACCCAAACCCATTGACACCGTTGGGAATTCCCAAAAGTCGGGCATGAGCCATGGATGAGGATATGACGACAAACCTCCGCCCTCTTTCAATTCTCTTCTGAAATTCTGAAGTAGTTCTTTGCTTAATCTTCCCTCTAAAAACGCTCTTGCATAAATTCCCGGAGCCGCATGACCCTGAAAGTATATTTGGTCGCCTTCATTATTATGATCTTTTCCTTTGAAGAAATGATTAAACGCAACCTCATATAGAGTAGCCGCTGAAGCATAAGTTGAGATATGCCCGCCGATTCCAGCTTCTTCACGGTTTGCTCTAACAACCATAGCCATTGCATTCCATCGGATTATACTTTTAATTCTTCGTTCGATTTCTCTGCCGCCGGGATATTTGGGTTGTTTATTTGTCGGGATTGAGTTTATGTAGGGTGTATTTGCTGTAAACGGGAGATCAACACCGGCTTCATGTGCATATGTATCGAGGTCGTGAAGAAGTTCTCTTACACCTTCGGGACCTTTACTTTGAAGTACATACTCAAGCGATTCCAGCCATTCCTTTATTTCAACTTCATCTAATCTTGTATTAGGTCTGTTATTATCTGCCATAATAATTTCCTTTTGATTTATTCAATTTCCTTATCATCATAAACTAGGATATTTGGTAATATTTTATTAATAGAGCATATAAGATAATAAAATTATCAGAATATTGTTTTATATATGCTTCATGTAACTTATAAGCTGAAAACGGAAGAAAAAAGTTCAATATCATTTATAAAAGATATCAAGTGGGATTTATTGTGAACCCCTAATCAAGAATAAATAATGATTTTCTATTAATTTTCCACTTTTGAGCTTGAGGATTTTATCCACTCTCGAATAACAATTTTCTGTGAATCATTTAGTGCGGCTTTTGGATGCATAAAAGTATAACTCGCAAGGGGCATTTCGCCCTCTTCAACCTCTTCCCAAATTTCTTCCATCAACTTTTTTTGCTTTTTGGGCTCATAACTGTACCAATCCGAAAAATTCAGATGTTCACGACCTTCTGCAACATGATCAGCCACGAACCACGATGATGGAGCAACATACGAATACCAAAGCCAATTTGTTTCATTCGAATGGCAATCGTAACATGAAGTTTTTATGACATTCATCACGTGAGCAGGTGCAGTAATTTCATTTTCTACAGGCGGGTTTGTCCGGTCGACCGGTATAAACTGTATTCCTAAAACCGCAATAACAACAACTATTATTACATACATTCCAATTTTTCCCATATCTATTTCCCCATAATTTTTTCTAATTTACTAATTCCATTTCGACCGGAACAATCTGGTCTATTTTATTCATCACCTCTTTGCAGAATGAAATCGATTTTTCCATTATCTGCTCGGGAGAACTGAACGGATTTTTCATCACTAACTTCATTGTGTTTTTGTCCTGTCTAAAGTGCACATCCTTCGGATATTCTTCAACAATAAATTCCATCAACCCGGTAAATTTGTTTTTATAAAAATCCTCGTTTTCCGGTTTCGGGAGAACAAATGTAACCCTGTCGGTTAAAATAATAACCCGCTCAAACAATGCATATGATGCATAAAATTTAAGCGCCGCAACTGCAATCATCCGTTCAATTATTTTCGGAAGTTTTCCAAACCGGTCAACCATCTCTTCCCGAACTTCAGAGAGTTCATCAATTTTTATTATCGAAAACAATCCCGTGTAGAAACTCAGCCTATCTGCCTGATCAGGCATAAATTCCTTCGGTATACCGATTTCAAAATAAGTATCGATATTTGTATCCGCACGCTCAATATGTTTCGGTAAATCCTTAAATTCTTCCTTGAATTCATCCTGCTTCAATTCTTCAACTGCTTCATCAACCAATTTAAGATACATATCAAACCCAACAGTATCAATAGCTCCGGATTGTTCAGTCCCGAGTAAATTACCGGCTCCACGTATTTCCAGGTCGCGCATCGATAAACTAAAACCTTCTCCGAGTTCTGTGTACTCTTCAATTGCCTGAAGCCTTCGAACTGCTTTTTTTGATATTGTATTTAGCGAGGGAACTAAAAAAAATGCATGAGCCTGGCGATCAGATCTTCCGACTCTTCCTCTCAACTGATGAAGTTCAGCCAACCCAAATCTATCAGCACGGTTGACAATTATTGTGTTAACGTTGGGAATATCCAATCCCGATTCAATTATTTTAGTAGAAATCAACATGTGAAATTTCTTATTAAGAAAATCATAAATTACCTTTTCGAGATGGGACGGTTTCATTTGTCCGTGAGCAACCCCGATATTTATTTCCGGGATGTGCCTGTTGATGTATGCCGCAATTTTATCAATCGACTGAACGCGGTCATGAACAAAATAAATTTGTCCTTCTCTTTTAATCTCATTCAGCACCCAATTCCGTATATTGTTTATTTCAAACTTGTCAACCTTTGTATAAATCGGCTGTCGGTTAGGGGGCGGAGTTGCGATAATTGATAAATCCCTTGCACCGAGCAGCGATAAATTCAGAGTTCGCGGAATTGGAGTTGCAGTTAAGGTAAGTGTGTCAACATTAGCTTTTAATGATCTGAGTTTTTCTTTCGCCATCACGCCAAACCTGTGTTCTTCATCGATAATAAGCAAACCCAAATCTTTGAATTTAATATCCTTCGAAAGAAGTCTATGCGTTCCGATTACAATATCAACCTCACCATTTTCAAGTTTTTCAATTATTTCCGTTTGTTCTTTTTTTGTTTGGAAACGGGAAAGAGCTTCAACCTTCACCGGGAACTGCTGCAACCGGTCTTCGAATGTGTTATGATGCTGCTCGCATAAAATTGTTGTCGGGACGAGTAATGCAACCTGCTTCCCATCTTGAACAGTTTTAAATGCGGCTCGGACTGCAATTTCCGTTTTACCAAATCCTACATCACCGCAGACCAATCTATCCATCGGCATTTTATTCTGCATATCGGTTTTAACTTCTTCGCTTACCTTTGCCTGGTCAACCGTATCTTCATAAAAGAACGAAGCTTCCAATTCTTTCTGCCATATTGAATCATCACTGAATGAATAACCTTCCGAAGCCTTTCGTTTTGCATAGAGCATTATCAGTCCACGGGCAGCTTCCTTAATTTTAGATTTTACTTTTTTCTTTGTCGATTTCCATTCGTTGCTGCCGAGAACCGAAAGTTTAGGTCTAACATTATCTCTTGAAGAAAATTTCTTAACAAGATTGAGATAATTCAAATTAACATAAACTACTCCCCCTTCGGCATAAAGAATTTTTATTGATTCCTGATCTACACTTCCAATTTTGATTGTCTGCAGACCATCGTATTGACCAATTCCGAACGTTTCATGAACAACAAAATCACCCCGTTGAAGCGAAGCAAAATCCTTAACCCTCGATTTTTTCTTTTTGTATTTTGATGATAATTTAGTCCGATAGGGTTTATTGAAAACCTGGTAATCCGATAAGACAAGAAGTTTCTCCGTCTTTGAAACAAAACCACTTTTAATAGGCAGAACATTTATTTTCACCTTGCCGGTTTCAACTATATCATGGAGCTCATTATTGTAATCGGAAAGTAATTCAATTAATCTCCTCCCCTGCAGTTCATTTTCCACCGTAATAATTATTTGATAACTCTTTTCAGCATGTTCTTTAATCACAGAAAAGAGAACTTCGAAATTAGAATTAATTAGAGGAGCTTCATTTAGTTTTAGATTAATCCTTTCATTACTTTCACCTAATTCATCTTCTATCAGCCATCTAACATTTTTTTCAAAAAGATCGGTTAAACTGATGGGAATAGAATTTTTAATTTCGAGATTATCTTCATCAATCAATTGTTCTTTATTTTCATCATCAAACAATTCGCTTTTCAATTCATCATCGAGATCATCTATGTAATTCTCTTCCTCCGCTTCTTTTTTTATCAACGGATCAAAAAGATTCTGCAATTCAAAATTTGAAGCTAAGACAAGTGGGTTATCGAGATAATCGAAAATGTGAGAAAATTTTTCGCTATCGTTTTCAATTTGTGCTGCAAGTGTAACGCGCTCGGTTCTGTTTGCAGATCTCTGGCTTTCGGGATCGAAGTATCTTATCGATTCAAGAAAATCCCCGTCGAATTCTAAGCGAACAGGCTGCTTCTCGCTGTACGACCAAAAATCAATTATCGATCCGCGTACTGCAAAATATCCGGGCGCATCGATATACTTTTCCCGCTCGTAATTCAACATCCCGAAGTATTCAATTATATCGTCGTAGGTAAGTTCGCCGCCGGTTTCTATAACTGTCGTGAACTTATCAAGTTCACTTTTATGCGGCATTGGAGTTTTCAGAATATCGTAAGTCGAAATTAGTATGCACTTTTCTTTATTATTGAGATCGGTGAGCATCTCTTGTATTGAGTTTTGATTAAGATCCTCTACTGCAATTATCTGATCTCTCATATCAAGCAGACTTAATTCAACCTTAATTTCATTTAGAATCTGTTTCTTTGTACACAGAATAATTATTTGTTTTTCAGAATTTCCGATTTCATTAATAAACATACTTTTAGCAGAACCGGAAAGATTACTACTGTAAATCTTGCCGGGTGAGTTGAGATTATGGACTTCTTCTTTTAATTTTTTTATCGATTCAATTTTGTGAAAAATATCAATGACAGGTATTTTCATTCTATTCCTTTAAAATAAACAGAGTATCCCTGCTACCGGCGCCGCAATACTGTCAACTTAGTACACCTAAGAATGCGGCTAAAGCCGAATGATTTTCCGGATATTTAATCCGTTCGCTAAAGCGAACGGCTATATAAAACTATAATAGCCGTTTGCCTTTAGGCAACGGGACTAAAAAATTAAACCCAAGTTGGCTTTAGCCACATTTTTTATCTTAAGTTGACAGCATTGCCCGTATTGGCAGAGAGAATTATCTTAACTGCTTATGTAAACAAATTCTAATAAAACTATGTACAATTTACGATTTCAAATCCTTTTTAGGAAACCTAATTATTATAGAATATTCTGACGAGCAAGAAGCTTCAACCCATTTTCATATCATCAGTTTGTATTTAACCGAAAAAATTAATTGAAAATGATTTTTTTTACCGCTTGCCGCTCATAAAATGTTTAACTAAAAACACTTTATGTTGCGGAATTACTCCCGACAATTTGTAAGAAAAGTATTTTACTTATATAATGAATTCCAAAATTTAAATATGGTTAAGTATATGATACTTCTTAACTAACAAATTGTCGGCCCGAAGGGCAGATTTTCCAATGGAAAATCCGTGTTTAATTATTGTACTTCTGCAAAGTTTGTATATATTTATAAAGTTGTTCTTTATAACAAAATTAAACCGGAGTCAAAAATGAAAAAGTTAATATTGTCAGTAATGGCATTATGTTTATTGTTCTTCTTTTCGGTAAATGAAAAAGTAACAGCGCAAGATAGCGGCTCGAAGCTTGGTGAAAAGTTAACAAATGAATTCTGGGAAGTTATTAAAGATGGTACCATAGAATCCTTTGCCGATAGAATTGCAGATGGATTTTTATCATTACACCCGGATGGCACACGACACAAACCAGAAGAAATCGAATTGATTAAAGGTATTAAACTCGGCGAATATGAATTGACTGATTTTGTTGAATCGAGAATCGGCAATACAATAATGGTAACCTACAAAGTGACTTCACAGGAAGAGTTAGCCGGTCACAAAATTAAAGAAGCATATAGAATGACTATTTGGCATTTGCAAAATGATGTTTGGCTGCTTGGCGGTCATTGCAATCTTGCGGGTTTTGTGAAGACTGAAAAGTAAATCATAAAATTTACAAATCAATTTCAACTCCCAGGCGGAATGTTCTGGGAGTTAAATATCTTGTAGCATTTCCGTATGACGGGTTCGGTGATAAATTATTACCTTCCGGACTAACATCAAGGTAATGCTGTTGATCAAACAAGACAGCCGTTCGGTTATTTATAAGATGATTTATATCCAGTATAAGATTAAACCTTCCTTGCCAGTTCATAATAATTCCGATATCATATTTTTAACCGCAAATTCATATCAAAAAGCGCAGGTGTTCTTCCGGCAGTTCCTCTCTGATTAATAAACACGGGAAGAAGTAACCCGTATGGATCAACTCCAAATTCGCTTAGAGGGGTACCGCTTTGGTAGACGATACTGGTACCGCAAACTAATCCGAAATCGAATTTATAAAAACCGGCAAACTTAAAAACGTGTGTCCGGTCGTTCGGCAGCAGCCCCTCACTGTTTTTAACTTGCTCAGGTAAATCGGGAATTTGATTTGCGTTTGGAAGAAAATCTCCGATATCCTGATTAAAAATTCCGGTATAATTCCCGTAGTTCCTTGAGAGAACATAAGATGCAGTGAGGTTGTAATCATCCCCGGATAGTTTGCGTATTGTAAATTCAACTGCCTGATATTTTCGATTGAGTTTAGGAATAAAATCAATGTCTCCTTTGCCGGGATTCCCGATTATATATCTTCCCCTTTCAAGATCAATAAAGTCATCGAGTACTTCTCCCATTTGTCTGTAGATAGCTTTAATACCGAAGACAAAATCCTTAAAAATATTTTGTTCGTAACCGAGAGTGAATTCATCGTAGAACTCGCCTTTCAACCCGGGAATATTTTGCTGAGGGCCTGCCGAAAAATCAGTAGTGTCTCCTTCTACATTTCCCGTCCTCGGGTCTTCAAAGAAGATTACCTGGTAATCAACTTTATTGATGTAATTCATTCCAACAAATCTTGATGGAATTTGCTCATAAAATCTCCCGTAGGAACCGCTGAATTTATAATTTCCCAAATCAAAAGGCTGGTACACAAAACCAATTCTCGGTTGAAATTGATTTGCGAGGGTTTGTACATTTTTCCCATTGTAATCATAAAAATATTGTTCTTCCCATCTCAGACCGGCATTAATTAATAGCCGGTTTGAAATCGACCATGAGTCCTGCAGATATGCCGACAGAATTTTGTTATTAACTTTACCCGTAAAATTCATATACGGCGAGATATAAACCGAAGGTGCAATCTTCAAAATAACGCTGAGAGGAAAGTTATTTCTCAATTCAATATTATATCCATTGTCCTCAAACTCAATTCCGCCTTTAATGATATGATCAGAAAAAAGAAAAGTTGCGGCAGCATTTGCGGAAGTTCTGTAATAACTGTCGTTTTGTACATAACCTCTTCCGCCGGAAAGGGATTCTTGAGTTAGATCAGCAAATACTCCCTGTGTTCTACCGGTTTCGGTTTCGGGCTCGCCGGTTTCTTTCTGATTCAAATATGATAAAGTTGATTCTAGAAAAATATTATTATTAATGATGTGTTTTATCTTCAGCGATGAATTTATTCCACCCATTATACGTTTTTGCATCAGCAAATCTTTGTTTTTAAAAGTTCCTTCCGTTAACTCATCAATATCGTGCCGTATTGTCGGATCTCCGAATATGTTCAAGATAGCCGATGTGTTTTTGGCAGCATGCCATGTGATTTTGGCGGCAAACAAATGTGAAGTTACTGATGATTTCAGATTTCCAATTCCACTTATTGAATAGATACTTTGTTGAAATTTTGGATTATAAGCTGTAAAAAACCATAGCTTATCATTAATAATCGGACCACTGACTGACCCGCCGAAATCATAATCCCGGAAATGTGAAATTGAAGCGTTGCGAATTCCCGTTTTACCTTCACCGCCCAGATCATTGTTGGTGAAGAATGAAAAGACATCAGCTTCAAATTCATTTCCACCTGAGGGCGTGATTACGTTAATGATTCCGCCTATGGAACGTCCGTACTCAGCCATATAACCGCCGGTTATCACTTCAATTTCCGTTATGAAATTGTACGGTAATTTTATACTCGTTGCAGCGTCAACGGGATCGGTAACATTTATTCCATCTATGAAATATGCGTTTTCTAATCCGGTGCTTCCTGAAATGTTTACCTGATCACCGTAATAGCTTTTGTTTGCTTGGGATATTAAATAAGTAACGGATTGAAATTCACGGTCAACAGGAAGGTTGTTGAAAATATTTTTATTCAGGTTTATTCCCAGCTTACTTGATGCAGGATCGATCAAATTTTGTTCTGAAGTAACAAGAATGGGTTCGGTTTCATAAGCCAGCGGATTTATGTTCAATTTTCCAAGTGAAGTTGTTTTCCCTATATGAATTGAAAGGAATTCGATTATTAGTGATTGATAAAATTCCGCTGATGTTCGGAATCTATAATCTCCGGCAGGAAGTTCAACTAGTATAAATTTGCCGGAAGAATTTGTTAATCCTTCTCTTGTTTGTTTAGTATTAATATTTTCGATATGAATTGTCACACCTTCCAGAGGAACGTTGTTTTCATTACAAACAACTCCTTCCAAATTCCCGGTGTAATTCTGGGCAGTAATAATCTGAAAAATTATGAACAATAATAGAGAAACAAATTTAAGCCAAATTCTTAGTTTCATTCATTTGCTCCTGCTCTTGAAGTAAGCCAACAGTCAAAATACAAATTCCTCTTATTTAATTTAGTTCAAAAACGCAAAAATATCTAAAAATATTTTCTGTTTTTTTAGAACCATTACAGCGAAATCAACATCTAATTTATAAAAATCAATTAAAGCGCTTGACAAATTCAAAAAATATATTATCATTGCTTTTTCAGAAAAAAGTGGTTTCGAAATTTCATTTCGGATACTTCAACTGTTAATTCCTAAAGCAACTAAATTTTTGTCCCATTTTAATGGAACAAATATGACTTTGAAATTTTTAGAAGTAGAGAATAATAAACAACGAGGTGAGGATTGAAGATAACCAAGCAGTTCACGAATAGGGAAAGCAAATCTTTAGACAAGTATTTACAGGAAATTGGAAAGGTTGACCTAATAACTCCTGAAATGGAGATTGAATTAGCAAAAAAAATAAAAAAGGGTGATGAATTTGCGCTCAATAAATTAGTTCGGGCAAATTTACGTTTCGTAGTCAGTGTAGCTAAACAGTATCAGAACCAAGGATTGTCGTTGGTTGATTTAATAAGCGAAGGAAATCTTGGATTAATAAAAGCAGCGCATAAATTTGATGAAACTAGAGGATTTAAGTTTATCTCTTATGCAGTTTGGTGGATTCGCCAATCAATACTGCAGGCATTGGCTGAGCAATCAAGAGTTGTACGTTTACCACTTAACCGTGTTGGTACATTAAGTAAAATTGGTAAAGCTTACAGTGCATTGGAACAGGATTTCGGTCGTGAACCTAATGCACAGGAACTTGCCGATGAACTTGATCTTGATGCCGAAGAAATTGCAGATACTCTTAAAATGGCTGGCAGACATGTTTCGATGGAAGCCCCGATTAGCAGCAGTGATGAAAAAAGAAATCTTAAAGATGTTATTCCCGATGCGGAAAATTCTCATCCTGACGAAACACTTATGTCCGAATCGCTAAAAAATGACATTAAAAGTGTTATGGCTACACTTAACGAAAAAGAAGCCAGCGTGATTGAATTGTACTTTGGTATTGGTAGAGAGAGATCACTAACACTTGAAGAAATCGGCGAAAGATTTAACCTTACCCGTGAACGAGTGAGACAAATAAAGGACAAAGCTATTCGAAGATTGAGACATGTTTCCCGGAGCGAAAGCTTGAGACCTTATTTAGGCTGATCTTAATATTTCCACAGACCCCGGTTTTTGCCGGGGTTTTTATTTTGCATGAAAATTCTTTAAACGTGGATTAGCATATTTATAATATTCACTTTCATATCAGTAATTACCACTCTATATAAAATCTAAATCATTCATTCAGATATTCATCTATAAATATTGCATGAGTTTAACCAAATCTATATAGAAAAAACGGCAAAAAACTTGCAAAATAGTCAAAATTTTTTATTTTATATGAGAATGTATCACAATTGAATTTTATGTCATCATTGTTTCGCAAATACCAAATATTATTACCTCTCAATCTCACCCGATAATAGAAATTTATCCATCGGAAATTACGGTCTTAAGACATTTAAATATACCTCAAATTCAAAATGATCAATGTTATAGTTAAGCAAAAGTATAATTATCAGGAGAAAAAATGTTAGAAATAAGAAAAATTGAAAAATTAGATGAATTAACAAATCCGAACAAGAGCGAATTAGTAGACTTTTTGCATACTCATTTAGACAGATTCGGAGATTCAAAAGAAGCGATTGAAAAATGTATTGACTATTCATTTTCCGATGAACCGGGTAAAGGCGGATTTGTTTTAGTTGAACATCTTGACAATAAATTGGTTGGCGCTCTCGTTATTAATGATACGGGAATGGGCGGATATATTCCCGAACATGTTTTGGTTTATGTCGCTGTTGACGCAACTTATCGAAATAAAGGTCTGGGAAGAAAAATTGTAGAAAAAGCCATTGAACATTGCGATGGAAATGTAAAACTGCATGTTGAATATGATAATCCTGCAAAAAGATTATATGAAAGACTAGGCTTTACAAATAAATATGCCGAAATGAGATACACACAGGATAATAAATAAAATGGCGACACTAACAGTACATACCGACAGATTAATTGATAATATCTCAAAGCTTACAAATTACTTGAACGAAAACGATATTGAATTCACACTGGTTACCAAACTTTTAAGCGGACATAAACCGACACTCGAAAAATTGATGAGCAACCCGGTAATCAAAAAACTGCATTCCGTGGGTGATTCCCGGATCTCAAACCTCAGAACTATAAAAGAAATTAATCCGAGTGTGGTTACAATGTACATTAAACCTCCGGCAATGGTTCTTGTTAAAAAAGTTATTCAGTATGCGGACATTTCACTCAATAGTTCCGAAACTGTTATCCAGGCTCTTGATAAGGAAGCAAAGCGGCAGGGTAAAATACACCGGGTAATTGTAATGATTGAAATGGGAGAATTGCGTGAAGGAGTTGTACGGGATAATGTGCTTTCATTTTACGAAAAGGTATTCAATCTTTCGAATATTCAGATAATTGGCTTAGGAACAAATCTTGGCTGCATGTACGGCATTGAACCTACCTATGATAAGATGATTCAACTTAGTCTTTATAAACAGTTAATCGATGCAAAGTTCGGAACGAACCTGGAATTAGTTTCAAGCGGCAGTTCAATAACGCTGCCGTTAATTTCGAAAAATAAATTGCCGGCAGGAGTTAATCATTTCAGAATAGGTGAAACTGCATTTTTAGGAACTTCACCGTATAACAATAAAAAATTCAGAAACCTTTCAACCACCGGTTTTGATTTCAGTGCCGAAATTCTTGAATTAGAAAAGAAAGATAGAATTCCGGACGGGAAAATTGGTGAAGGAAATATTGGTCATACCGCCGAAGGTGGAAATTTTGAAAATGTTGAAGATAATGAATCCTACCGGGCTATTGTTGATTTCGGTGAATTGGATGTGGACGTAAATAATATTACAACCAAAGATAAACACGTAACATTTTTTGGCACAACATCAGATATGACGGTTTATGATTTGGGGCAGAAGAAATATAAATATAAAGTTGGCGGTCAAATCCATTTTACCCCCAATTACATGGCGACGGCACGTCTCATGAACTCCAGGTATGTATCAAAGAAAATAATATAGTTTTTTTTCACAAATCTTAGAATTATTTTATGCATTGGATAGATATTTCTGTTTTCGTTATATATATGTGCACCATGCTCGGCATCGGGTTTTTCTTTTTACATAAAAATAAAAATGCTGATGATTATTATGTCGGCGGAAGAAATATGGGCAGTTTACATATAGGACTTTCGGTCGTAGCAACCGATGTGGGCGGTGGATTTTCTATTGGTTTGGGCGGACTCGGTTTCGTTATGGGTCTTGCCGGCTCTTGGATGTTATTTACCGGATTAATCGGTGCATGGCTAAGCGCGGTATTTCTTATTCCGAGAATTACCAAAATGAAAAGCTTCAAAGAACTTTATACATTTCCGCAAATTTTTGAAAAATTCTATAATGGAAAAGTTGCTCTAATAGCAGGTATAATTTCAGCAATCGGATATATTGGATTTACCAGTTCACAGGTTCTTGCGGGAGCTAAACTTGCTTCGGCATCATTTGTGGATCTTAATTTAAATACCGCTCTATATATTATGGGAGCAATTGTGGTAATCTACACGTTTCTCGGCGGCATAAAGGCAGTTATTTATACTGATACTGTTCAGTGGATTATTTTAATGGTTGGTTTGATTTTTATCGGCATTCCGTTATCCTATAATGCGATCGGCGGTTACGGTGCAATATCCGCAGCATTGCCGGATGATTATATGTCCCTGGGAAATGTAAGCTGGCAGACACTCGTGAATTGGACAGTTACAATTATCCCGATTTGGTTTGTCGGGATGACATTATATCAAAGAATTTTTGCATGTAGATCGGAGAAAGAAGCAAAAAGAGCGTGGTTCATTGCCGGAATATTCGAATATCCGATAATGGCTTTTATGGGTGTAATGCTCGGATTATTTTCTCGAGTGGCAGCAGAAGATGGAATGTTTGCATATCTGGGATTTGCAACAATTGCTGAGATGGATTCCGAGATGGGACTTCCGATGCTGCTTAGAACAATCCTCCCGGTCGGATTGATGGGATTGATGATGTCGGCTTATTTCTCAGCAATAATGTCTACTGCCGATAGTTGTTTAATGGCTGCATCGGGAAATGTTATAACAGATATTCTTGATAGATTTTTTCCGGTCACGGAAAACCACAAAAGATTTTTAAGAATTTCGCAATTCACAACATTGCTGTTGGGTGGATTTGCAATCATGTTGGCAACTTCGATGCAGAATGTTTTGGAGTTGATGCTCTATTCTTATGCGTTTATGGTCTCGGGTTTATTCGTTCCGATTATCGGGGCTTTATTCTGGAAGCGAAGCAGTTCGATTGCCGCATTTTGGGCAATGCTGCTCGGAGGAGGAACAACAATAACTCTTATCGCTGCTTCATTTGATCTTCCGCTTGATCTGGATGCAAATATTTTCGGAATCAGTGTATCGGCAATTACATTTTTCTTGTTCAGTTACATTTTCCCGAATAAAGAGGAAAGAGAGAGTGTATATAATGATTAGATTAATTTATATTTTGTTAGAGAGTTATGTTTAAGGAAAAGTATTATGTTCAATAAAAAAAGAATTACATCATTCGGAGAGATATTGTTTGATATTTATGAGGGAAAGAAAAAACTTGGCGGAGCTCCCTTTAATTTTATTTATCATATTAAAAAGCTTACCGGTTACGGAGAGTTTATTTCTAAGGTTGGAAATGATGATGATGGATATGCGATTAAAAATTTTGTGAGTAGAAATGGATTTAAGTTAGATTATATCCAAACCGATGAAATTCATCCAACCGGGGCAGTATATGTTTTGTTGGATGAAAACAAAATACCATCATTCAAAATATCGGCAAACCGTGCTTATGATTTTATCGAAAGAAATAGTGAGCTCGATAAATTAATCGATTCAAATACTGATATGCTTTATTTCGGAACGTTGGTTCAGCGGAATGACGTCTCGCGCGAAACATTGAAAAGTTTTTTCCGGAAAAACCTCAAATGTTTTTACGATATTAATCTACGACAAAATTACTACTCAGTTGAATTGATTGTAAACTCTCTTATTAACAGCAGCATCGTAAAGGTTAATAAAGATGAACTCAATTTTATTAGTGAAAATATTTTGCAAAAGCCGTTCGGATTATATTCTTCTTCAAGAGAATTAATTGATAATTATGATCTTGATCTGTTATGTGTAACACTGGGTGCAGACGGTGCATTCTTAATTGATAAAAACGACACCGATAAATACAGGCACTTTGTACCTGATGTTGTTGATACTGTAGGAGCGGGCGATGCTTATTCCGCAGTTTTATGTTTAGGTTATCTCAACAAATGGAGTATTCAAAAAATTAATAAGATTGCTTCGAAATTTTCTGCAGACATCTGCAGAGTTAACGGAGCGCTGCCCGATGATGAAAAAATATACACAGACATAATCGGAATGATTAATGACACAGAATAAAAAAGGTATCTATATTCAGCTTTACAATATTCACGGTCTCATACGGGGTCATAATCTTGAGTTGGGACTTGATGCCGACACGGGCGGGCAGACTAAATACGTGTTGGAACTTGCCAAATCATTAAGTGAGAGAGATGACGTAAGAAAAGTTGAAATAATGACACGTTTCATCCGTGAGAAAGAGTTGTCAACAGATTATTCGATTAAGAACGAAAAGGTAAATGACAAACTCAGCATTGTTAGGATTAGATGCGGCGGAAGCAAATATATTAGAAAAGAAATGCTGTGGGATCATCTTGAAGAATATGTTGATAAATCAATAAAATATATCAAATCAAACGGTGAGCTTCCGGATGTAATTCATAGTCATTATGCAGATGCAGGATATGTATGTAAAGAGTTGACAAAATTTTTCGGTATTCCATTTATTCATACCGGGCATTCATTAGGCAGGTCGAAACTTGAAAATCTTTTAAAGAATAATCTTACCGAAGAAGAGATCGAAAAACGTTATAAAATGAGTATGCGCATTGATACGGAAGAAGACGTTATTTTTTACAGCGACAGAATAATTACAAGTACAAATCAAGAAATTGAGGAACAGTACGGTAAGTATAAGACAGCATCGGAAGGAAATTATAAAGTAATACCGCCGAGTATTGACTTAAGCCGCTTCTTCCCGTTTAATGAAAAACGTGAATGGGGAGAGGATTTTCAGGAGATTCGAAACCACGTCCGTGATGAGTTGTGGAAATTTTTTACTAACATGGCAAAACCTTTAATACTTGCTCTTTGCCGACCTGAAAAACGAAAGAATATTTCAGGATTAATTGAAGCATATGGCAGGGATAAACAATTACAGCATAGAGCCAACCTTGCAATATTTGCCGGTATCAGGAAAGACATCACCAAGATGCCCGATATTGAAAGGGAAGTGTTAACAGAAATGCTTTTGCTTCTGGATAAATTCAATCTTTACGGAAAAATGGCAATTCCAAAACGGCATGATGTTGAGCACGAGGTTCCGGAACTTTACAGAATTGCAGCAGAGACACGCGGCGTATTTGTAAACTCGGCTTATGCAGAACCATTTGGCTTAACACTAATTGAAGCGGCTGCGAGCGGACTGCCGATAGTTGCAACTGATGACGGAGGACCCCGGGATATAATCGGTAATCTTGAAAACGGTATGTTGGTTGATGTCCAAGATCCGAAAAATATTTCAGATGGAATAACCGCAATATTATCCGATGAAAACAAATGGCGGAAATACTCGAATAACGGAATTGATAGGGTTCACAGATTTTATTCGTGGAAATCACACACGGAAAATTATATTAAAATGGTGAAAGAAATGCTGGACGAAACAAAAGAACAACCGAAATCCTTTATCTCAACCGGTAAGAGATTATTTAGTTTTGATAAAATGGTAATTGTAGATATTGATGATACATTACTGGGTGATGATACTGCATTGAATGAGTTTAAAAAATTAATCATAGATAACGAAGGTAAATTCGGTTTTGGAGTGGCAACAGGAAGAACTGTTGATTCAGCGCGGAAGGTACTAGCTGAAAATGATTTTGTTGAACCGGATATTATCATTTCATCGGTAGGTGCGGAAATATATTATCATAATAAAGGTGAATACGTTCTTTCAACAGGGTGGGAAGCACATATTTCGAATCAATGGAAGAGAGATAAAATTATTGAACTTATGTCGCAATTCGATTTCCTCGAATACCAGGAAGAAGATACGCAGAGAAAATTCAAGGCAAGTTATTATATTGATACATCAAAAATAACTCCGGATGAAGTGAAGGAAATACTTGATGCCGCGTTAGAGGAAAATAGAATAAAAGCAAATGCGATCATTAGTCATAACCAATTCGTAGATGTTCTGCCTGCACGTTCAAGTAAAGGAAGAGCTATTAGATATATATCTTACAGATGGAACATTCCTCACGAATCAATTATTGTTGCGGGAGATTCCGGTAACGATGAGGATATGCTGAGGGGTGAACTGCTCGGTGTGGTTGTTGCAAATCATAGCAGTGAATTGAAAAAACTTAAAGGAAGAAGAAAAATTTATTTTTCAAATAAATCTTTTGCCAACGGAATCATGGACGGCATGAGATATTATAATTTTCTTGAGGAGTAAAATTTTATGGCAAATAAATTTGAGAAATTAATAGATGCAGATAATAATTCTTTTTACAATTACTTTAATCTAGTTTCCGAAAATGAAAAAAAACTCATGGTTCAAGGCGACCTTTATGAAGTATTGAAAAATTATACGAACGGCAAAAATGAAATTGAATCGTTAAGAAAAATTGTTGAACTAATTCAAGAAACCGTTACACTTGATCATTCAGTATATATAAATGTACGTGAGTCAATTGGAAAATCCGAATTTTACCTTTGTAATCTTGAGGAAAAATTTACCGAGAAGATAAAAACAAAGCATTATTTGTTTGCAAAAGAAATTGCGATAAACCCGGAATCACCTAATAATTTTCTCACCCTTAATTTTGAGCCATTTTATAAAAAAAATCCTTCTGTTCGTGATACCAAAAGTATTGGTCATGGAGTACAGTATTTAAATAAATTTCTATCTAGTCAAATGTTCACTGATGTTGAAAAGTGGAAGCAACTGCTTTTCAATTTTATCAGGCTTCATAAATATGATACCGAACAATTACTTTTGAATGATAGGATTACAGATCCGGAACATCTAAATGAGCATATTGACATTGCTCTAGAGAAATTAAAGGAATACGATAAGAAAGAACCTTACCAAAATTTCAAACATACTCTTCAAGATTTAGGATTCGAAAGCGGGTTGGGAAAGGATGCCGAAACCTATAGCGCTAGTTTGAAACTACTAGATAATTTGCTGAACTCGCCGGATCATATTTCATTAAAAGAATTCATTTCGCGGATCCCGATGATATTCCGTATATGCATAATTTCCATTCACGGTTATTTTGCTCAAGAGGGAGTTCTGGGATTACCTGATACCGGCGGACAGGTTGTTTACATTCTTGATCAAGTTAAAGCTCTTGAAAAATCATTGAATGAATCTCTGAAGGAATCCGGGCTGAACATTAAACCGAAGATTATCATCTTAACGCGCCAAATTAAAAATGCGGGAAATACAAAATGCAATGTAAGGCTCGAAAAAGTTCATCAGACAAAGAACAGCTGGATACTTCGCGTACCTTTCAGAGAACATAATCCGAAAGTAACTGATAACTGGATTTCACGATTTGAAATTTATCCTTACCTCGAAGAGTTTGTTGAAGATGCTTCAATTGAACTGCTTGCAGAATTCGGCGGAAGACCAGATTTAATTATCGGTAATTATTCAGATGGAAATTTGGCATCCTATCTTCTTTCCAAAAAATTCGGGGTAACCCAATGCTGTATTGCTCATGCGCTTGAAAAGAGTAAATATCTATTCAGCGGTCTTTATTGGAATCAACTGGAGGAATACTATAATTTCTCTCTTCAATTTACCGCAGATTTAATAGCAATTAATTCAACCGACTTTTTAATTACCTCAACCTTTCAGGAAATTGCCGGCACCGATAACTCGATCGGGCAGTATGAATCTTACCAGCATTTTACGATGCCGGGATTATACCGTGTTGAAAACGGGGCTAATCTTAAGCATACTAAATTCAATATTGTATCGCCCGGAGTTAATGAAAACATCTACTTCCCGTACACAAATTCTAAAAAGAGGTTAAAGAGTATTCAAAAATCAATTAGGGAAATGTTGTTTGAAAACAAAGAAGATCCGGAGATCATCGGCAAACTCGATAACCCGGATTTGATACCGATATTCTCAATGGCTCGATTGGATAAAATTAAAAATCTAACTGCATTAGTAAGATGGTTCGGTGAAAGTACTGAGTTGCAGGAGAAAGCAAATTTGATAATTGTTGCCGGGAAAGTGAATGCAGAAGATACTACTGATAATGAGGAAAAAGAACAAATTGGTATAATGCATGATTTGATAAACAAATATGAACTTCATGGCAAGATAAGATGGTTGGGTAAACTTTTCCGTAAAGATGAAGCAGGGGAAGTCTACCGGATTATTGCTGATCATCACGGTGTCTTTGTTCAGCCTGCATTATTTGAGGGTTTCGGATTAACAGTGCTTGAGGCTATGATTTCAGGTCTCCCGGTATTTGCAACTAAATACGGCGGACCATTGGAAATTATTCAAAATGGTGAAAATGGATTTCATATTGATCCTGTTGATCAGAAAAATTCAACTGATAAAATACTTAGATTTATTAAGAAGGTTGCCGAGGATGAAAATCATTGGAATGAAATTTCTACTAACGGAATAAACAGGGTAAACGAAGCTTATAATTGGAAGTTGTATACGAAGAACCTGCTTTCACAAGCAAAGATTTACGGCTTTTGGAAGTTTGCTACTAATATGGAAAATGAAGATATGGCAGCTTATCTCGATATCATCTATCACATGCTTTATAAACCGCGGGCTCAAAAACTACTTGAAAAGCATTATCAAAGAGATTGATGAAAGTAAAAACTATGTTTGAGAGAATATTACCGGAATTAATTAAACTAAGAAAAACACTTCATGCAAATGCAGAGATCGCGGGTAATGAAATTAACACTGCGCAGATAATTAAATCTTACGTGGAAAAATTCAAACCGGATCAAGTAGTTGAAAATCTTGGCGGAAATGGTATTGCTTTTGTTTATAACGGTGCTGAAGAAGGATCCTCACTATTATTCAGATGCGAACTGGATGCACTGCCAATCAAAGAAACCAATCAGTTTGATTACAAATCGAAAAACGAAAATTCCTCACATAAGTGCGGGCATGACGGACACATGTCAATAATTTCAGGATTGGCATCAATATTATCTGTGAAGAAATTACCGCGGGGCAGGGTGATTTTACTGTACCAGCCGTCTGAAGAAACAGGCGAAGGAGCGGAAAAAGTTTTAAACGATGAAAAATTCAATAAAATTATTCCCGACTTTGTGTATGCTCTTCATAATTTACCCGGCTATTCTAGAGGGAGTGTGGTTATTAGGAAGGATATTTTTGCATCTGCATCAAAGGGTATAATCATCAAACTTTTCGGTAAAACTTCTCATGCAGCAGAACCGGAACATGGACAAAGCCCGGCTCCGGCAATGGCACAGTTAATTAATGAATTACAAAAACTTCCAGATAATGAAAAAATAAACGACTTTTCACTTGTGACGGTTATACATACCAGGCTTGGCGAAAGAGCTTTCGGAACAACTCCCGGTTATGCTGAAGTAATGGCTACGCTTAGGTCTTATACGGATGAAGATATGAATGAACTGACATCATTGGCAGAGAGTTTGGTGAGGAAAATTTGTGCTGAGGAAAACCTAAGATTCTCAATAGAATATACCGAAGAATTTCCGTCTACTTCAAGCGATAATGAAAGCGTTGAAATGATTAAACGCTGTGCTGAAGAAAATCAATTGAACATAATCAACCAAGAAAAACCATTTCGATGGTCTGAAGATTTTGGTCACTTCACACAAAAATTTAATGGGGGAATTTTCGGATTGGGTTCGGGTGAAGAGCATCCGCAGCTCCATAATCCTGATTACGATTTCCCGGATGAAATAATTCCAAATGGATTAGCTGTGTTCAGTTCAATTATTGAAAAAAAATTATACGGGCAATAGAATGTTTGAAACATCAGTTCTAGAAATAAGCAAGGGCGCGTTACAAAAGAATTTATCGTTTCTAAAAAAAATTATTAAGAAAGACACGATATTTTCATCCGTCATTAAAGGAAATGCATATGGTCACGGAATCGAAAAGTTTGTGCCGATTGCGGAAGAGTGCGGTATAAATCATTTTTCCGTGTTCAGTGCAGATGAGGCTTACAGGGTCAAAAAAATGAGCAATAATGGTCCGCGAATTATGATAATGGGAATGATTGATTATCATGAACTGAAATGGGCTATCGAAAATGAAATTGAATTTTATGTTTTTGAAAAAAGCCGACTTGAAGCAGCAATAAACTTTGCCAAAGCTGTTAATAAAAAGGCACGGATTCATATTGAAGTTGAAACGGGAATGAACAGAACAGGATTTAATCAGGCGCAATTAAAAGAAATTTTCCCTCTATTAAAATACAACTCCGAGAATCTTGTTCTCGAAGGTTTGTGTACTCATTATGCAGGAGCCGAGAGTATAGCGAATTTTCTACGAATTAAAAACCAGATAAAAATTTTCAATAAGATGCACAAAATCCTGCTAAAAGAAGGCTTGGTTCCTAAACTACGGCACACAGCATGTTCGGCGGCGGCGATCACATATCCACAAACTCAAATGGATTTGGTGAGAGTAGGAATTTTACAGTACGGCTATTGGCCTAGCAGAGAAACATTAATAAATTATCTCAGTGAGCAGGAAAATAAGGTTGATCCACTCGAAAGAATAATCAAATGGAAAAGCCAGGTAATGAGCACCAAAAATGTGAACATGGGAGAATTTATCGGCTACGGAACAACGTACCTTGCTCAGAGAGAAATGAAGATTGCAACTGTACCTATTGGTTATTCCCATGGTTTCAGTCGTTCATTAAGCAATACCGGGCGAGTGCTGGTTAATGGTCACAGAGTAGGTGTAATCGGAATGGTAAATATGAACTTAATGACGATTGATATAACGGACTGCCCGGATGTAAACATCGGCGATGAGGTTGTTATGATTGGGGAACAGGGGGGTCAGACGATTTCTGTTTCTTCATTCAGCGAACTTAGTGATCAGTTGAATTACGAATTATTAACAAGATTACCACAGCATATTCCGCGTGTTACCGTTGCTTAATTTCACATATTTATTGGTATAGAAACCTTAAATTTAGTTCCCTTCCCGCTTCTGCTGTCCATTTCAATATTCGCAGAAATCAAACTTACTAAACTTTTAACTAGAGCGAGTCCAAGTCCGGCGCCTTCAAACGGACGTGAGTAGCCGGAAAACTCTTGAGAAAAAGGAGTAAATAATTTCTTTTTATACTCATCCGATATACCAATCCCGGTATCTTCAATTGTTATAATTACGTCGGTGGGTGAAGAATCTAATGAAATTTCTATTTTCCCTTTGTGAGTGAATTTTATGGCATTATCAATTAAGTTCCAGCAGATTTGTTCAATTGCACCATCATCACTATTGATTTTTGTTTCGAGAGAAATATTGCAGTTGAACTTTAACTCCAAATTTTTTTCGATTGCAACAGATTTGAATTCACTATGAAGTTTTTTAATAACCGGGACGATTATAATTTCATGTTTTGACAGTATGTAAGACCCGGTTCTAATCGATGCATAATCTAAAATCAAGTGGACAGTCCGCCAAATTCTTTTACTATTATTTTCAATTGACCGGAAGATATGGCTGTACTCTTCTGAAAATCCTTTTTCCACCAGCATTGAAGCAAAACCTTGTATTGAATTAAGCGGAGTTCTAATTTCATGCGAAATTTGAGCAAGAAAATTATCTTTTAACTTATCAGCCTGCTGTGCTTTTTCAAGGGCATTCAGAAGTTCGGTAATGTCTCTGCCATGGATGTGCCCCACCTTCGCCTTTGGCAGTCCGACCACAATCATCTGGTAATACCGATTATCAATTTGCAGAGTGAACTCAAATGTTTCACTCCTCTCGATGATTTCATTTGCAAAATGATTTTTTAATTTCGGAAAGAGACTATCAACTTTGGTTTTAAGAAGCTGCTTCCCTGGGTACATTCTGGCTGCAACATCATTTGCAAATATTAATTTACTTTTTATATTAAATCTGAAGATCGGGTCAGGTGAATGCTTCGCAAAAATATCCATTAGTTCTGAATGCCTGAGCTCAAGAGTCTCTTCACGCTCCAGGTGTTTTTTTCTCAACGGAATTACTGCATATCTATAATAGATATAAACAATCAAGAAAATAAGCAGCAAAAAGAAAAGAGAAATAACTAACGGGTTCTCAAAGCTTAAAAACGTATCCTGGCTTATCCTCTGTAAAGATTGAAAAGTAGAGTCCGAAGATGATCTGGATGATTGTAGTAACAATAAAAAATGGTGTTGCATCTACAGTACCAATTATCATTACAAAAAACTTGAAAATAATAGTTAATTTATAAAACAATAAAACGATGTAAAAAATATTAACTCTCTCTGATTCAACATTATCAACAGCAAACTTCTTGAGAATAATTAAAAATATAAATAGATTAATTAACGGGCTTATTGCAAAATTGAGCATGTGAATGTCGACAACGAAATAAATCACCAGGATCGATACATAAAAAAATATTAACGATTTCAGATACTTCATTAAAATTTGTTTTCCCAACAATGCCGGTATCTGCAGGAATACAAATGTTATAGAAACTATTAATGTAGGCGATGTATTAACAACCCAAAAAACGAAAGCGTTAACCAAATCGGGCATTGCAACAAAAACAAAAAACAGGAAGAACTGGTTTTTGTAATTCCTAATTATAGGTCCTATCCAAATGATCCAGGAAAAATAAAATAGTATTTGGCTAATATTTAATACGTTCATCAATCCTCGTCAATACATATCGGTGGACAGACATAGGCATCTTCAAGTGTTGAATTTCCATTAGTAATTGTGAACCTTTCCGGTCTCATTTGAAGTTCTGTAAATGGTTCCCCGCCTTGTTCAATCAATTCTAGAACCTTTGATTTGCTGTAAACGTGAAATACATCTTCATCGGTAATCCCGACTGCGCCGCGGGTAAAAACAACTCTTCTGTGTTCATCGGCAATTACCGGAATATCATTCTTCATTTTGAATAAAACAAAATTGTTAACCCGGGTTAATACTTTTTCCAATGCAATCGTGTTCATTCTAAATGATCGCTGCACTGGTCCGTATAATTCGTCGGCTTCGGTTTTGTCATATATCTTACCAACGATTTCATCAGATAATTGAGCGAATGCAGTAACTGAGAATATTAAAGATAAGAACGATATTAAAATTATCGTACGTAACATGATGTTCTCCCCATGAATTCAAAAATTAGTGATTGTGAGTCTTAATATAGTAAATTAATCGAAATTAAAATACACCTGCAATAGATTTATTACAATTATAACATTTCCCATTAAGCAGCTTATTATCCAGAACAGAATGCCAATCTCTGATTATCAGCGGTTCCCTGCAATTAGGGCAATATGTAGTCTGCCCCTCAATACTATGAACGTTTCCCACGTAACAATATTTTATTCCTGCGATTTCGGCAATCGCTTTTGCATTATTAAGCGTGGCAGCAGGGGTTCTTGGTTTATCCCGCATCTTAAAGTCCGGGTGAAAAGCTGTAAAATGTAAAGGTATTTCATCACCCAAATTATTTACAATCCAATCACACATTTTGGTAATTTCATCTGTAGAATCGTTTTCCCCCGGGATAAGCAGTGTAGTAATTTCAAACCAAATGTCTGTTTCATTATTTAACCAAACCAAAGTATCAAGAACTTCTTTTAAGTGAGAAAATGTAATTTTATGATAAAAATTTTCACTAAATGATTTCAAATCAACGTTTGCCGCATCAATATATTTATAAACATCCTTCCTTGCAGTTTTATCAATATACCCGGCGGTTACCATAACAGATTTAATTCCCTCTTCTCTGGCAATACGTGAAATATCAATAACAAATTCACCGAAAATAGTTGGATCGTTATACGTGTATGCTATCGACTTAACATTATGTTTTTTTGCTAAATTTACAACTTCCCCAGGTGTGGCATAATAAGAATTTGACTCATCCAGTTTTGCTTTGCTGATTGTCCAGTTCTGACAAAACTTACATCCCAGGTTGCATCCTGCCGTACCGAAACTTAAAATCTGGGACCCGGGATAGAAATGGCTGAGCGGTTTTTTCTCAATCGGGTCAATTGCAAAACCCGTAGGTCTGCCGTAGCCTGTTGAATAAAGAGTACCGTTAATATTTTCTCGAATAAAGCAAAATCCTTTTTGTCCCTCGCCAATTGTACAGTACCGCGGACAAAGCGTGCAGAGAATTTTTCCGTTATCCTGCTTTTCCCACCAATTCGCTATTTTATACTCATTACTCATTCTTCTCTAAAGATACATTATATTACAACAAACTTCATCCAGCTCTTTCTTCCCTTCTCTGTGTAAGGAGCGCCTGCCGTGATTAAAACAACATCACCCGCGATCACCAATTTTTTCTCCTTTAGTTTTTCAATTGCCTCTTCAATACACTCATCGTCATCATCAATACATTTTGATTTGAAAGGCATTACACCGTAATAAAGATTAAGATTGCTAACTGTCTCAGATTTCTCAGAAAAAGCAATTACCGGCGCCTGCGGGTGAAATTTTGAAATCACTTTTGCTTTTCTTCCGAAATGAGTAAATACAACAATGACCTTTGCATTTACTTGTTTAGAAGTTTTCACAACGGCTTTCGCGGTTGAATCAAAAAGATTATCTTCTAATTTCTCCGGAACTTCGAAATCAATTTTTTTGATGAATTGATTTTGAGCTTCTGTTTTAAGCAAAATATTATTCATCATACGTACAGCTTGAAGCGCATATTTTCCAACCGAAGTTTCACCGCTCAACATAACAACATCAGTGCAGTCCCAAACAGCATTTGCAACATCCGAAGCTTCTGCGCGCGTAGGCACCGGGTTGCTGATCATTGATTCAAGCATCTGTGTTGCGGTAATTACCAGTTTCCCGACTGCTTTACATTTCCTAATTATATTTTTTTGAATTATCGGAACATCTTCGGGATTCATTTCAACGCCGAGATCTCCCCTTGCAACCATTATTCCATCAGATGCGGCTAGTATTTCATCAAATTTTTCCAGCGCTTCCGGCTTTTCAATTTTTGCAATGATCGGAATTTTATATCCTTTTTCGTGCAGCCATTTTCTTAGGTTAACAATATCATCCGGCGAACGGACAAAAGAAAGTGCAATGAAATCAACTCTATAATTAAGTGCAAATTCAAGGTCAGCAATATCCTTTTCCGTAACTGCAGCCGTGCTCAATTTCATCCCCGGTAAATTCATTCCCTTTCTGGGTTTTAGTGTGCCGCCTTCAATAATATCACACAACACCGAACTCCCGGTTTTATCTTTTACTTGAAGATGAATTAGTCCGTCGTCAATTAAAATTTTATCACCGATGCATGCATCATATGGAAGCAGCTCATAGGATGTATTAATTTGTTCTGCCGTTCCCAAACATTCATTAACTGTTATTTCAATTGTGCCGCCGGTTTCAATTTCAATTTCAGGTTCACTTAATTCTCCCAATCGAATTTTGGGTCCTTGAAGATCGAGCAAAATTGGAATGTTGAGTGATTCTTCACTGCACACTTCCTCTATCCGGTTGAATAATGCATCAAAGTATTCATGCGAACCGTGAGAAAAATTTAGTCTTAGTCCGTCAACACCAACATTTATTAACGATTTTAATTTATCTTTTGAATCAGTCGCGGGACCAAGAGTGGCAAGAATTTTTGTCCGCGCAAACTCAGCTTTTGTCATCCAACTTTTTGTCATTTCTTTTTCCTTCGAGCCGGTTTCTTATTTGTTTTTGGTGCGGGTTTGATAATATCGCGCATTTCTTTCAATCGTTTTTCTACTTGCCCGAATACAGAGCGAACTTCATAATGACCTTTTGCTGTTATACTGCCGGCTTTAATTCCTGTGAGAAGTTCAACTGCATCTTCAACTTTTGATGCGGAATAAATTGCAAACTTACCTGATTCAACTGCGTCTACAACTTCTTTTTTCAGCATCAAGTCTTTTATATTTTGGACAGGAATAATTACCCCGTTTCCTTTGTTCTTATTCAATCCTCTCGATTTACAAACATCAAAAAATCCCTCTATTTTTTCATTAACACCGCCGATTGGTTGAATGTCTCCTTTTTGATTTACCGACCCGGTAATTGCAAATGATTGCTTAATAGGAATTCCCGATAATGCCGAAAGAAGAGCGCAAATTTCCGTAATAGAAGCGCTGTCGCCGTCAATAGGTCCGTAGCCCTGTTCAAAGACCAAGCTTGCACTAAAAGAAAGCGGTACTTTAGAACCGAATTTTTCTTTGAAATAACCACTGATGATCAACATCCCTTTGTTATGTGTATTTCCGCTTAACCCGGATTCTCGTTCAACATTGATTATGTTACCGTTTCCGAGTGAGGCAGAAGCGGTGATGCGTGTCGGTTTACCAAACGAATAAAACCCGGAACTGTAAACAGCTAAACCATTAACCTGACCGACTCGTTTCCCCCCGGTATCGATAAGCATTGTATTGTTGTCAAACATCTCCTGAAGTTTGGTCTCATATAATCCATGTCTTTCGCGCATTGAATCAAAAGCTTGGTCAACGTGATAATCAGTTACATTTTCATCTCCGTTATCTTTTGCCCAAAAATTTGCTTCGCGTGTTAAATCTGCTATGTAGGCAAACCTTGTTGTGAGTTTATCTTTTTCGCCGGCATAACGAGCGCCGTATTCAATTATTTTCCCGATTGCGGCTTTGGTAAATTCTGATAAATTTTCACTCGCAATAATTTTTTTGATTACCTGAGAATATTGGACAATCGATTTTGTAGTCCGCTTCATCTCATAATCGAACTCGGCTTTTATTTTAAATATTTTATTGAAATCATCTTCATAGGAAGATAGTACGGAAAAAATATAATTGTTGCCCATCAGGATAATTTTAGTATTTATTTCAATCGGTTCGGGTTTAATAATACTCGGCGAATAAAGGTAAACATTCGCAAAATCCTGAATTTCAAGTTTCCCGTAAAGCATTACACGCTTCAGCGCTTTCCAAACTCCTGGTTCTGTAAAAGCATCTGTAGCGTTAATAACCAGGTAACCGCCGTTTGCTCTCAGCAATGATCCGGCTTTAATTCTGGTGAAGTCTGCAAACCAGCCGCCTCTCCCGTCTGTATATTTTTCAATTGTACCGAATAGATTGTTGTAAGTAGGGGATGTATCAATAATAACAGGGCACTCTTTTATTTTGGAATTATCAAGTAGAATATTAACATCGTAGTTTTTAAGGTAATCAACGTAAACACCCGATTCGGTTTCTTCTCTTACTGGTTTTTGTCCTTTGAATACGTCAAGATCAAATAGAACATTTTCAATTACCTGATCAAGATATTTTTCCACTTTGCTTGATTTATATTTTTTCTTTAAGTCGCCGATTGTAATATTAATAATATCCGCAACTGCTTTTTCTTCCAACTCAGTAAGCTGCTCCTGGAAATTTTGACTAATTTTCAAACTTTCTCGGAATACGGTTTGGAGTTCATCCTGATAGGTTGCATATTTTTTTGTTAACTGTTTTGCTTTCTGCTGAGTTAATTTTTCTTTTCTCACCAGCTCGTCAAGTTGATTTACAAACACCGGCTGCTCCTCGACAACTGCAAGTATTTCCGGGCGAGCCATTTCACCAACCTTAACCTGTCCCAATGTAAAGTTATCTTTACGAAGTTTATTTTCGAATGTCTGCATCAGTGTTTGCTGCTTATCCGTAAACCCGGCAACAAGTTTTTTCTTTTTGGAAACAAACGGTTCGTTTTGTAAAACCTGCGGAATGTTTTCTTTAAGAAACTTTATAGCGCTGCCCAAATCTTTTTTGAACTTTACACCATTCCCAGCAGGAAATTGAAGAAGCAGCGGACGATCCTCATCCTCAAAATTATTTACATAAGCATAATCATATAACTCGGGGCATTGCGGTCTAATAGATTCAAGCATCCTCTGAATCGTAGTATATTTACCCGTTCCGGAAAGTCCGCTTATGAAAATATTATACCCGGGGCTTCTCATATCCACCCCGATTTTCAAGGCTTTGATTGCACGCTCCTGACCAATAATTCCCTCAATTGGTTTTACTGTGTTCGTGGATTCAAAATCGAAACATTTTAAATCACATTCCCATTTTAATTCTTTTGTCTTTAGTTTTTTTTGTCCGCCGGCTTTTAATAGTGACATATGAAGTGTTCCCTATTAGTAGATTGGATATTTAGAAATTATAAAGACTATTATAATAATTCTCCGCTTGAATAGAAATAGGTTCATGTTATCAAAAAAAAATCAAACAACAAATAAATCTCAAGAAACAAGTAGCAAGTAGCAAGAAACCAGTAGCAAGTATCAAGTAGCAAGTATCAAGAAACAATAAACAAATGACAAAAAATCCGCCTTTGGCGAGATCTCGCTTTGCGGACAAATAAACCACAAAAACCCCACCTACGCTGAAATTTATGTATGAAATTTTGATTTATTCAAGCTTCGGTGGACAAGTCGGTGGGCAGGCCCGTCTCTACCTATCGGTAGACAGGTTCGTCAAAAACCGACTTCGCCGTGGCAGGCAGAAACCAGAGCCAAGAAACCAGTGACAAGAAACCAGAATTTCCACCTAGCTAAAGAACCAGCTTCCACCTACACACTAATCGCTCCGGTGAATAAATCGGGAGTTAAATTTGGATGATTGCAGGATTGAGTGATTGGACGATTGCAGGATTGGATGATTGGACGATTGGATGATTGCATGACTGCCTAAGCTGAATCTTATTAGGTGAAAAATTGATTTAATAAAGTTATGGGAGTTAAAAGTGAATGATTGCATGATTGCATGATTGAGTGATTGATTTTTTCATTTTGTCTTAATTCTTATCCCTTGATTTTTACCCCGTTTTTTTGTGTTTGTCTGTTTTTCAATAGTCAATTGTCAATAGTCAATTCCCCCCTCTTAATAACCCAATAACTTAATGCCATAGGCATGGCTATGCCATAACACAATAGCCCTTAGAGAATTTTCGAATTAACGGATTGGCGGATTTTCGAATTAGCGTATTAGCGGCTTCAATTGATTTGTGAATAAACATATTTTCTGACAATAGGTTTTACCTCCGGCAGATAAATTAGACTCTTAAAATCCGGTGATTATTGCCGTTCAATAGCGCCGCCATTTATGGCGGTGTTCTTAAGAAAAACAAACACCTTCGGGCTTCAGCCCAAATGAGAATTCGAAATGTTGGATTTGTGGATGTGTGGAGGAAAGAATTTGCGGATTATCGAATTAGTGGATTGTCGGATTGGTGCCAACCTTCACCAAGGCTACGGTTGGTAAAAATTAACGAATTGGCGCATTCGCGGCTGCATGGAATTCGGATTGACAAATTAACTATTAATTGCTTTATAAAAATCGGATGACGCATTTCTTCCGGGAATACTTCCCCGGTTAATTTGCGTCATCCGTTAAATTAGTGCAAGCCGTATCTTACTTCATTAATATGAATTTCTTACTAGCCGTAAACTCTCCCGATGTAATCCTGTAAATATAAACACCACTGGAAAGTTTGCTGCCGTCAAAGGTGAACTCGTATCGTCCTTGAGATTTGTGTTCATCTACAAGTGTCTGTATTTCCCTGCCGAGTATGTCGTATAATTTTATTGTTACTCTCCCCTCTTTCGGAAGTTGATACATTATGTTTGTTGTAGGATTAAAAGGATTGGGATAATTTTGACTTAATGCATATTCCTTCACTTCCAAACTTCCGGCGTAGGAGATTGTTTTTGTTCCCTGCTTGGTTATTATTTGGTCGTCGTTTACTAATTCTCCCAATGTGTAAACTGCATCGGTATTAGTATTTACGGCTAAGCGTAATCTTACTTCACGGCTGCCCATTCCTTCAGTGTTAATTTCGTATGCTACCAGTTTGCGCCCTGATGTATTTTCAGCATCGTAGGTTACATTATCATATTCACCTATTACTTCACCGGTTGATTCATCAATTAATTCTACAGTGTAATTTACATATTCCTCTTCGCTTAAATCCGCCGTGCCGGTTGTATCTGCAATTCCGTACATCACGCTGAAATACACAGGTGCTCCTTCCGTTACTGAAAAGGCTTTTGTGTAGAGGGCATCATTTAATTCATTTATGGTTAGAACAGGACTGTCTTCCAAATCTACAAATTCAATTACATCTTCACCGTTTAAGATATCCGCAACTGCAAAGTAGTACTCGGTTCTGCCGTAACTAAGAATTCCCTCCCTGCCGAATCTTTGAGATATTGTGCTTGATTTAGTAGTGGATTCTACCGTTGTTAAATCGAAACTGTACGGCAGCGAGCTATTATTAAACGAATTTATATACATCTCTTGAAAGTTATCCCCATTTGATAGCTGCACATAATTACCGGTTAATCCCGATGATAAAGTTTGATAGATATAGGGATCCTTTACATATTTTACTGCGCTGTTAGATACTTCGCTCCATCCGAAGGCATAATTAGATGTGGAACCGGTTAAATTATTGATATTCGGGTTCTGAACATCCGTACCGTATTTATAAAATGAGCTTGACCAATTTCCGTTTGAATACTGTTTCCTCATTACAACGC
>JAIOZI010000043.1 GCA_021740785.1 Melioribacteraceae bacterium | reverse complement strand
GCAAAACCCTTTGAATGGAAATTCACCCGCAAAAATTTAACCGAACTGTTAGAAAAGATTTCTATTAAAAAGTACAGTGAAAATGTAAACCATGCTGCTTGATGATAAATACGTCATCGATTTTATGAGTTAGAGTACTTAGTTCTAGCGATTTTGCCGATCAAACCGCAGTGAGTATGGGTAGTGACGGCAATTTACTTTATACTGCAGGTAAATATCTTAATCGAATTACCCTTGAATTTGAACCTATCTATATAAAGTACTTGAATACTTTCAAATATTCAATTAAAGTCTACGAAGATGAAATTCTTGCTCTTGGAAGAGGGCAGCTTACAAAACTAAATAATGAATTGGAGGTTGTGTGGAATTATAATCATGGGGGTATATATGATAATGATGTTTTGAAAACCACGGATGGATATTTGCTAACAAGAGATCAAAGATTAGTGAAACTGGATAATGATGGTGATGAATTATGGGAATATGAATTACAGGGTGAGCCGACAACAATGGATGAAACAGTAAAGGGTTCTAAAATTATCAGCGGCTCTTATAATTATAATAATATTTATTTTGCTAAAGCCGATCCGGATGGACGTATTTATCAAATTGAACTGCTTGCGCCAGAACCGGATGAAGAAATTTATATGTTGAGCGACTACACGATTAATTGGTTTAGTACAAATATTTCCCGGTTAGATATTTTTGTTTCTTATGATGGCGGTGAATGGCAGTTGATTGAAGGCGATATCGAGGCTTCTGCCGAGCGTTATACTTGGGAAGTTCCGGGCATTACCGCTTCCGAGTGTTTTCTGAAAATACAATCCGCTTCTAATCCTCAACTTTATGCAGTAAATGACACTGCATTTTCAATCCTCGAAGGCTACACGGGATATGAATTTATAGATATTAATGAGATTAAAATGTGGATTGGTAATAACGGAGACGGTTCGCATGATCCAATTACTAACAGTGGTGGATTTTATTGGCCCGGCGACGGAGATGCAACTGTTTCTGCAATATTTGATGACGGTTTAATTTATGGAGGCGTTGTTGACGGCGAGATAAGATTTAATGGTAATACTCATCGAGAAGGATTGCAACCGGGAGTAATACTTGATGGAGGAAATGCCGATAGTGTAGATCAAGAACTTTACAGGGTGTACAAAATAAAAAGAAATTGGGAAGAATTACCTCCCGGGATAATACGTGATAATTATGAAAATGATTATATCAATTGGCCCGGTCAATTTGGAGCACCCTATATTGATGTTGATGAAGACGGCGAATTTACACAAAGTATTGATGAACCTGATTTTATAGGCGATGAGGTTTTATTTTATGTGGCAAACGATCTGGATACGGCAGTAACGGAATTTACTTATGGATCCCTGCCGATGGGTTTGGAGTTCCAAACTACAACATGGGGATATGATACCAATGATTTTTTGAAGGATGTTGTTTTCAAGAAGTACTTGGTTATTAACAAGGGTGATAATGAAATATCAGATATGATTTTAAGTTATTGGGCTGATGACGATTTAGGATATCCCGGTGACGATTACGTTGGATGCGATACTCTGATGGATTTAGGATTCACATACAATGCTGACGAATATGATGAAGATTACTATTCTCCTCCACCGGCTGTCGGACACATGTTAATTCAAGGACCAATTGTTACATCACCGGGAGACAGCGCCTTTTTTAAAGGTAAATGGATAAGTGATTATAAAAATCTTTCAATTACTGCATTCGCATTTTATATAAATAGCGCATCCAGCTATAGAGACCCCCAGCAAGGAATATATGAAGGCACGCTTGAATTTTATAATTACCAGCAAGGATTAGTTTGGGACGGTGAACCGTATATCGATCCTAATACTTCGCAAGAAACTGTATTCCCATTGGCAGGAGATCCGGTTGAAGGAACAGGATGGTACGAAGGCGATGGATGGCAAGGCGGACCGAATCCTCTTGATAGAAGATTCTTAATTTCTGCGGGTAAATTTTCTTTATCGCCCGGCGATACACAGGAAGTAGTTATTGCAATTCATGCTGCAAAAGGTACCGATAGATTAAACAGTGTTACCAAACTGAAAGAACATGCTCAGCAGATTAGAGAATTTTATTACAGCGGAATGGTTGTGAATGTTGATGATGAAAATTCATCTGTTCCGAATGAATTTACTCTGTATCAAAATTATCCAAACCCGTTTAACCCAGCCACAACAATAGAATTTAGCATTCCCAATGTAGAGCCCGTCTACTCGTCAGAGTCGACGCAGTCTGTCGACCGCCGAGGCAAGTTAGATTTATCTCGCTCAAATATGAGCGAACTGAAGTCCGCTCTACAAACCAAGTTAATTGTATACGATGTTTTAGGTCGTGAGGTAAAAACATTGATAAACCAGCCAATGAAACCTGGCAGACATAAAATTGAATTTGACGCTTCGGGTTTGGCAAGCGGAGTATATTTTTATCAACTCAAAACAGGCGAGTTCAGAGAGACTAAAAAGATGATATTGCTAAGGTAATTAAAGCACTTTAAAAACGCCGCAGGTTATATCATCACTTTGATCGGCATAACCTCTGTATTTAATTACTTCACTAACAATTCCGCTGACAAGAGATGCCGAGTTTTCGTTGGGGAAATTTTTAATCATTTCTAAAAATCTGTCATCACCGAATTCCTCTTCATCATCATTCATTGCTTCGGTAACTCCGTCAGTGTAAAAAATTATCGTATCGCCTTTCTCAAGTTGTACAATTTCAGTTTCATAAGGGAGTTCAAGACTTCCGAGAAAAAGTCCGCCTTTTGAAAATTCTGTAATCTCACCCTTTTTAAATAGATAGGTTGGATTATGTCCGGCGCTGATACTTTCCAATTTCTTTGAGTCGTGAGAGTAAAGTCCGAACCATGCCGTTGCAAATTTATCGGGAGTTGTTGCGGTAATCAAAAATTTGTTTAGTGAATCAACAAAATTATTCAGATCAAATTCATCCTTATTAAGCAAAAGGTATGTTTGAAGAAATGAAAAAATAGTTGATACAATAAGAGCGGCGGAAACACTTTTGCCTGTGACATCAACAATAAACATTAGAGTAAGATTATCTGCAATTTTGAGCACATTAAAATAGTCGCCCCCGATTTCTTTCGCGGGAATTAATTGAACATCGATATCAATATCAGTAAAAGCGGGAAGTTTTTTAGGAAGAATTTTCTGTTGAATATTTCGAGCAGTTTCCAACTCAATTTTAAGCTGTTCATCTTTTAATTCAATTTCAACCAACCTTGCATTTTCAATTGCAACTGCACACTGTGAAGCTAAAGCCTTTGAAAAATCGAGATCAATTTCAGTAAATGAATCGTGATCAATTTTATTCATCAACTGGAGAACGCCGACCAGATCTCTATTCTTAACCATCGGAACACACAGCATGCTGTGCGTTCTGAATCCGCTTCGTTTATCGTATTCCGCATTAAATCTTTCATCGGAATAACAATCATCTATTAAAAGCGGCTTTTTGTTTTTTCCGACCCAGCCCGCAATGCCTTCGCCAATGGGAACGGTTTTTCTATCAACGTTAACATTTTTAGGTCCGCTTACAATATGAAAATAAAGGTTCTTGTTCTCTTTATCGTAAAGGTACAGCGTACATGCTTCCGCGCTTAACAACGATTTACTAGATTCAATAATATCATCAAGCAAATCATCAAGCGGTTTTTTAGCCATTATTTCATTTGTAATACTTTGAAAAAAAGCTAAACGCTGTACAAGTTCTTCGTAGAATTCACACACCTGACATTCCACAGGTATCTTGTTTGTCATTTATCAGCCCTTCCCTGTAGTGATTTTAACTTCATAAGATTGTGTACTTGAAGATAGCAAAAAATATTTTACATGCTAAATGAAAAGTTTTGCTATTAATTGGACCAATTAATTAAGCGATCTAGTAAATATTTAGATTAGAAAAAAGAATTCTAAACAAATTTATTTCATGATCTCTTCGAAGTATACGGCAAATGTGAAGCAGTTAGCCATATATGGAATCAAAAACATTTAACAATATAACGAGAAGATCACAGATAATATTTAAATCCTGCTGCTATCCGGATAAACTTTATTGATTCCGAGCGGGATTCGGAATAGTAACTGTTTAATGAAGTCTGAACTTTGTAGCTTTCTTTTAATTCATAAGAATTGCCGTTGTAAAGTGCGGAAATATTTATCGACATGTTTTTGTTCATATCGATTAATAATCCGGCGCCGATACCGTACCCTGAAACAGCTTCAGTTCTCTCCTTCGAGATATCAACGGTTTGACCTGTGGTTATATCCAGAGACATATTATCTTCAATAACATAATACAAACCATACTGAAAAGTTAAATACGGTTTATATTTTCCGGATGCCGCATAAAAGTTAATTCCAAGCTGAAGCGGAATTATGCTGAAATAGGCAGTATTGTCGATGGTAATTTTATAACCATATATCTCATCAATTTTTCTTTCGAAATATCCGTTGTCTGTTGTTGTGGTTAAAAAACCTGTTGATAAAAATAGATCGAAGCTGCTGCTTAACCGGTAATAGAGATTAGCGGTTCCGCCGAACCCGGTAGAATAGAGCTCACCGAACATTCCGCCGGGAAGTATTAAATTCAGTTTTCCTTCAGCCGACCAATCACTTTGCCCGGTGATGTTTTTTGAAATAAAAATTACTAGGATAATTAAAATTGTTTTTCGCATTATTCTCTCCAGAGTATAAAAAAATCCGGTCTGCATATGAAAAAAATACAGACCGGAAAGAAGTTTAATTATTTCATCATAAAATTCGAGATATAGTAGGTGCTGTCTGCGCCCCCGTTAGTGCTGCCGAATCCGTCTTCGGCAGTTGGCGGAGTTGCTTCTTCAATATTTACAACCTCCCATAATAACTCCCATCTGCTTGAAGGTTTGGTAACTGCAAAAATACCTTTATAAGTGTTTCCTTCGCCTGTTATTTCAATGCTTTGAATAGGGGGAATTGTGCTGGGTGTAATTGACACGTTGTAGTTGTCATACTGATTAACAAGGTCGGATACAACGTTATATTCCCTGCGTGAGAGTAAATAATCGGTTGAAATATTCATTGCAATACTGTAAATAGACGAATCTCTCATTCTGCGGCTCACACCGACTGAGGTTGCCGTCCATTCATTTACTAAATCATTATACTTAATGAATTCATACTCTTCATCCGATTCAAGGTATCCAGTGCTGACATTACGGGGATAAAAATTGTGCACGGATATATCCGGTTTTATATAAAATGTTCCTTCATCTTCTCTCACTGTTTTTTCAAAATATCCATCGCCGTTACTTAAAAGGGTATCGGCAGGATAGACATCATCTATTACAACTTTTATATTTTCAAGAGGAAGACCCTCATCATCTTTAAGAGTACCGCTGACAGTGAAATACTGAAATATGCCGTATGTAAAATTAAAATAGTGATCTTCAAAAGCTGGAAATACATCATGCTTTTTAGATCTGTAATTGGATTCGTCTTTAAGGTAGGCATCAGGATTAGTGTCAATCAATTCAATATAATAACTCTCATTTTTCGGTAATGAGGTGAATGAAAAAGTTCCGTCGGAACCTGTAGTTTGCTGTGCTGTCGAGTCCCCATCGAACGGATCCTCTTTCGTTAATCTAATCCTCACGCCGGATTTTGCGCTGCCGTCTGCGTTTTTAACTAAGCCTTCTACTTTTATAACGGAAGCATCAATCGGCGGATCGTTAATTGGATCATCGAACGGATCATCATTAGGTGAGGTGGGTTCATCTTTACTGCATCCAATAATAAATGCCGCAGAAAGTAATAAAATCAAAAAATATTTTGTGTATCTCATGTAGCAACCTCGTTTTTCGTTTTGAAAAAAGTTTTTAATATACCGCTCAACAAAAATCTCCGAGTAAAAATATTCAAAAAACTTAAGGACATTATATCCAGTTATACGGCAGTTTGCAATAGCATTTTGATGCTATTAATTCAACCCAGATTTTCCATTGGAAAATCTGCCCTTCGGGCCGACAATTTGTAAGTTGTGAATTATCAGATACTTAGTCATGTAGAAATTTTGGAATACGTTATTTAAGTAAAATATTTTTCTTACAAATTGTCGGGGTTAATCCCGCAACATAAAATGTTTTATTAAAACATTTTATAAGCGGCAGCGGCAAAAATTCATCGCCAATGAATTTTTTGGGTTCAATTTTTTTTCTTAGGAACAAGAGGGAATTAAATTTCGCCCTTCAGAGATTTTGTAATTACTTCTGTTTTTGAATTTACATTTAACTTCTTATAAATATTCCTGATATGCTGTCTCACAGTATCTAATGCAATATCATATTTATCTGCGATCATTTTATAGCTTAAACCTTCCACCAAGCCTTGTACAATATCATTCTCTCTTTGCGTAAGCGGTGAATCAACTTTCTTTTTCGGCTGAAAATAATCAATCACCTTTCTTGCAATTTGCGGTGACATCGGTGCGCCGCCTCTGCCGAGCAATTCGATGTAATTCTTTATCTCATTTAACGGGGAATTTTTTAATAGATATCCTGCAGCACCGTTTTTCAAACACTTAAAAACAATTTCGGAATCATCATGAACGGTGAGCATTATAACTTCTGCATCGGGACATTTTTGTTTTAATAACTTAATCCCCTCATCACCCTGAATACCAGGCAGTCCAATATCAGAGATAATTATATCCAGAAAATCATCTTCCTTTATTGAATCCATGAATTGTTCAATTGATTCGGAAACATTGATTAACCGGAATTCTTCCTGACTCGAAAGATAACTTGAGAGCAATTCCCTTATTTCCGCATCATCTTCGATTATTGCTAAATTTTTCATATGTTTAAAATAACCCATGAGGTCTTTTAATCAATAGCATATTGATGCTATAAACGAATTATTTTATCGGCGGCATTTTCAAATTAACTTGAAATCCTTCGTTGTTTTCAAACTTAACAACTGCATTAATCTTACTTGCCCGCATCTTGATATTTTTTAATCCCTGTCCCGATGAAACATCACTCGGTGAAAAATTCGTCCCGTTATCGTGAATGATACACACAAAATTTTCCGGTAGACCTTTCATTGTCACTTTAACTTCTGATGCATTGGAGTGTTTGGCTATATTTGTAATCGATTCCTTAAAGATCAGAAATAGGTTTTGTCTTACCGTGATTGGTAATTTTAAATTATTCTCAATCCCGGAAATATCGAATTTAATTTTAATTCCGCGGTCGCCCAAAAATTCAAATGCAGCGTCTTTAATTTTATCGGTTAAATTCTTAAACGAATCAAACCGCGTATCGATTGACCAAACAATATCCCTCATTGTTGAAACAGCTTCACGACTCTGATCGGATATCCGGATTAAATCATTTACGGCACTATTTTTATCAGTCTGCATACTTAACATTTCAGCGCGCATTGAAATTTTTGTCAATGTACTTCCAACTTCATCATGAAGATCACTCGCAATTTTTAATCGTAATCTTTCCATTTCAATGATTCTTTTTATTCGACTTCTATAAAAAGCATAAATAACAGCTAGTACCGAAACTAAAATCAGCAAATAAAACCAAACAGTTTGATAAAAAGCCGGTGTTATTATTATTGATAATTCGGTTTCATTGTCACTTAGTTCACCGTTACTCATTACTGTTGTTAGCTTAAATGTGTATTCGCCCGGTTCTAGGTTTGCAAAAATAGCACGCCGGTTTTCGCTGCCGGTTATTATCCAGTCCCTGTTAAGTTCATCAATTTTATATGCATAATTTATTTTGTTCGGGATGACCGAGGTTATTGTTGCAAATTGCAAATCTACGAAATAAGAGTATTTGGGTAGGACAAGCTGATTGTTAATGAAGTAATTCCATCGTAAATGTGATTGAGAAGTTTTTTGATCGTCTGAAATTAGGAGTCCGACCTTTGTAATAACAGGCTTAAAGTCCAATTGATAAGAATGAATTTCATCCGGATGAAATTTCAATACACCGTTAATACCGCCGAGGTAAATTTCACCGTCGTCGTTTTTAAAATGTGCGCCTTGGTTAAACTCATTGATTGTCAGTCCGTCATCATTAACGAAATTATAAAACGACTCAGTCCGCTGATCAAACATGCTTATACCGGAATTTGTACTCAACCAAAAATTCCCGTTATCATCTTCAATAATACTGTAAACCGAATTATTGATTAATCCGTCATTAGTTGTATAATACTCAAACCTGTTTTCTGATTTAATATATTTATTAAGCCCGCCGCCATAAATTCCCGCCCAAAGCGTACCTTCTGAATCTATATGAAGTGCGTTTACCTCGTTGAAACTAACACTCCGATTATCTGCAGGTTTGTACTCAAAATTTCTAAACTGTCCGCTCGTTCTTTCAAAACAACTAATGCCGTTGTTGTTAGTTGCCAGCCAGAGGTTTCCAAAATCATCTTCAATAATATCGGCAATATCGTAATCGCTTATTGAATTGGAATCATTAGGATCGGGAAGAAATTTTATAAATTGATTTGTAGATTTATTCAATTTATTAAGCCCGCCTCCGAATGTCCCGATCCAAAGCTCGCCGAAACTGTCCTCGTAAAAACATGTGATAAAATCACTGCTGATTGAATTAGGATTTGAGGGATCATGATTGAAATGTTCAAAACGTTCCGTGAGAGGATTGTATTTATTTAACCCGTTGTCTCGAGTCCCGATCCAAATATTTTTGTCCGAGTCCTCGATAATTGATAGAATATGATTCCCGCTGATTGAATTTTCACCCGGGTCATTTTTATATAAGTGAAAATTATTTTCGCGATCGATACGAAGTAAACCTGAGAATGTACCAATCCATAAATTATCTTCAGAATCTTCAAGAATTGCGAAAATATCATGAATTTCATTCTCAAGGGGCCCGAGCGAAATATTTTCAAAATTCTGTTTGTATTGATTGATAATCCCGATTCCGTTTTCATAACTTCCTGCCCAGATGGTTCTTTCACGGTCGACTAATAAACAATTAATAGTAAAATCTCCCAACGTTATTTCGGAATGTTCATTTCCAATCACTTCAATTAAAGATTCATTTTCAATTTCATAGAGATACAATCCGTCAGCCGTACCAAGTAGTAATTGTTCATTGTTATATCTGCTTATCGAATTAATAGCCGCATCAATTTTACTGAAAGAGTGAATTTTATATTTATCTCCTGCAGGGAATTGAATTAATTCCCCGTTAGAAGAACCGACCCAGATATCATCATATGCAGCCAGACTGGGAAATGCGGTTTGAAATCTGATCACTTTTTCTATTGAGTTATCTTGCGAATTTAGTATTGAAACATCACCTCTGTTATCACACAGCCAAATTTTATTTTTGGTGTCAATACCGAGGGCAGTTATCTCAATAGGAATATCAATTGAATCATTTTTAAGGAGATTGATTCTATCAAAAATCTGTGAACCAGGATTAAACTTACTTAACCCGTCATCAGTCCCAATCCAAATATTGCCGTTTGTATCTGCGGCGAGACAATTTATAAAATTATTGCCTAGTGAATTTGTATCCCCTTCAATATTTCTGAAATTGGTAAAATTATTTTTATCCCGGTTTAATCTATAAATACCGGTACCATCCGTTCCAATCCATAGAGAATTGTGTTTGTCAACTTCAAGAGCTGTAATTTCATTGGACATCAACCCGGATTGATTGCCCGGGATGAAGGTGTACTGTACAAATTCGTAACCGTCGAACCTGTTTAAACCATCATCGGTTGCAATCCAAAAATACCCAGTACTATCTTGAACAATATCATTGACGGCAGAAAGTGAAAGTCCTCTTTCATTTGAAATGTGTTCGATATAAGGATTCCACATCTGTGCGTAATTCGATGTGAAAACAAAAATGCAAACGGTAAGTAAATTTTTAATTGACATTTATTTTGATATACAGTAATTGTCTCAATTAGCAAGAATGGTCAACCCAACGGTAAAAATTAATTTATATCAATATTCAAACGGAAGCAAGTCTGATTTTAGTTGCAACAAAGTAAGCTTATCTTAATGGAATTTCAGGCAAGGGATGATATCGGTTATCCCGCCGAGCAGACGGGATAACCGGTTACTAATTATTTTATTAATGAAAATTTCATTGTTGCGGAAAACTCACCTGCAGTAATCTGATAAAAATAAACTCCGCTGGTAAGTTTGGAACCGTCGAATTCAACTTGATATCTTCCGGACTGTTTGTGTTCATTTACTAACGTAGCCACTTCATTTCCCAATACATCAAAAACTTTTAATGTAACATCCGATGCACTTGGAATTTCATAACTAATTGTAGTCGTTGGGTTAAACGGATTAGGATAATTCTGATTTAATTTATAATCGCTAATAATCCCTTTGTCATCGTAGGCAACTTCTGTAATACCTACGATATCTTTTAGAATCCAATTATCCGGGTCAAATGTTAAACTTGTCGGTCTACCGCTGACCGTGAAATAATATTCCTGCAGCCCGGTATTATTGAAAACAGTTACAATAGTATCGCCTTGCGTTGTGTTTACACCGATTTGTACCGGCATCGTAAAATAAGCCGGATTGGAATTCCTCTGCTGATTTATTTTGAGATATACTTCGTATGTTCCATCGGTTTGATTAGTTGAACCCCACTCGTATGAATACCGGGGATAATTTTCACCATAAATCCATTCGCTGAAAAAATAGTCCAAATCTTCACCTGTTACTTCCTCGACAACGGATTGAAAGTCTTCGGTTGTTGCAACATCATATTTTAATTCAGGGTCATCCGCATAAGTTCGCAATGATTCAAAGAACAATGAATCACCTAGAACACCGCGAAGCATATGTAAAACAACCGAACCTTTTGCATAACTTCTAGCGCCTGAAAAAATTTGACTAACAGAATTTATATTCTCAACCCAAATAGATCCGACCGCACCTTTTGCGCTGCTCATATTTCCCTGTACATCAGCCATATAATACTGCCAGCCGGCAGAGTGTTCCAAATACAAAGATTCCGAATATGTAGCAAATCCTTCATTCAGCCATATATGATGCCAATCCTTACAGGTAATCATATCACCGAACCATTGATGTGCAAGTTCGTGTGCAACAATTGAAGAGAAAAATGCTCCCATTGTTGATGCTGTTTGATGTTCCATGGCACCGCCCCATCCGAACTCGGCATGAGCATATTTTTGATCGAGAAATGGATAAGGACCGAATAGATTACTGAAAATTTCCAACATATTTGTTGTTCTATTCAAATCTTTTATTCGTGACTGAATATTATTTTCGGGATAGATATAATGATCAACAGGCATTGTTACATCTTCCCATGTAAACGAACGCTCAATTTTTTCGTAATTGGTCATCGCAATTGAAATCAAATATTGAGCAATACGCTGATCGTTATCCCACTTGTAAGTTTTGGTTCCGTCACCATTATCAATTACATCTTCCAAGTTACCATTTGAAACCGTTACAAAAATATCATTTGCCGTAATCCAAACGTCGGAGGAATCAACTTTATCGGCTGGCGTATCTTTACAGGGCCACCAATCTTTTGCACCGTATGGTTCGCTCAAAGTCCAGATTACAGGAGAACCGTCATGGTACGTAGCTTCATAACTTCCGAATCCTGAATTACCGGGAGAGCCTTGATAATATATGTCAAACTCAAATTCATCATTCTGCGAAAGGAGTGAGTCGAGCGTAATATAAACTCTTGTATCAACATGATTAAACGATAAGCTTTCTGCACCGGCAATAACCGAATCGACTGTAAAAGATCCGGTTAAATCAAGGTAAAGTTCGGAAAGATCATTCACCATACTTTTACCGCGTACGGTAATAATTCCATCAATATAGCTAGGTGAAAATGTGATGTTGAGATTTAATTTATAATAAGTCATATCAACATTCTCATCCCCGGGATAATTTATTTCTGAAGCTTTGAGCAGCTTTTCCAATCTTTGAATTTTTCCCTTAGAGCAAATTTCAGTCGCGCTTTGGGAGTAAGTATTAGTTGTAATAACAAAAGTTAACAGTATTAAAAAGAATAAATTTTTCATTCCGGTTGTCCATTGTTCTAAAAAAGATTAATATTAATCCGATAATATAAATAGGGATTTATTTTGCTGTCGAATAAAAACACTTTGGATAATGATCTGCAAAAAGTAATTTACAAAAAATAATCATAAATGAGCATTCATGGAGAAAATATGTCTGAAGAAGATTTAAGATTCAAGGCATTAATTGAGAATTCCACAATCGGCATCTATCACTCTTCGGAAGAAGGTAGAATCACATACGCTAACCCGGCATTTTTACGTTTCTTGGGTTACAATTCATTAGAAGAACTTTACTCAATCGATATTGCAAAAGAAGGGTACGCCGATCAGGGTACAAGGGATAAGTTCATGGCGTTGCTTCGTGAAAAAAATGAGATTTTCGGATTCGAGACAGTTTGGAAAAAGCAAAACGGCGACCTGGTTTACTTGAGAGAAAGCGCCAGGGTTCAAAAAGATAAAAAGGGAAATATTGAATATTATGAAGGCGCGATTGAAGATATTACAGAGCAGATTAATGCAAGAAAAAATTTAGAAGAAAGCGAGGAGAGATATAAAAGTCTGTATGAAAATGCAACTGTCGGTATTTACCGCTCGACTCCCGAAGGCAGAACGCTGTATGCAAATCCGGCTTTCCTAAAATTCCTTGGTTATAATTCTTTAGATGAACTGGCTTCAATTAATATTGCTTCGGAAGGTTATGCCGAAGAAGGCACACGGGAAAGATTCAGAACACTGCTGGAGAAAAACGGCGAACTTAATGGATTCGAAAGTGCATGGAAGCGAAAGAACGGCACAACCGTTTATCTAAGAGAGAGCGCCAAGCTCGTGCAAGATCAATCAGGCAGTATCTTATATTATGAAGGCACTATTGAAGATATAACCGAACAAAAGAAAGCCCATGAAAAAATAATTGAGTATAATCATGAACTAAAAAAGCTTAATGCAAGCAAGGACAAATTTTTCTCGATATTAGCGCACGATCTTAAGAGTCCGTTTGCAGCTCTGCTCGGTTATTCAGAAGTTATTGAAAACGACTATGAAGAGATGAGCGGGGAAGAGATTCGAATGTTTACGAAAAACATGCATGAAGTTGCAAAGAACGTGCATAATCTTCTCGAAAATCTATTGGAATGGTCAAGACTTCAAACCGGCAGACGGGAATATGAGCCGGAAGTATTTGCTTTGAGAGATTTGACGCAGCAGATCATTGAGCTTTTTGAACACAATGCGAACAGTAAAAATATTAAAGTAAGTTTGGATATCGGGATTGATGTTAAAGTATTTGCCGACCGCCCGATGATTCACACGGTTTTAAGAAATTTAGTCTCCAATGCGTTGAAGTTTACTAATGAACTCGGATTAATAATTATCTCGGCTTACGAGCGTGATGGCAATGTGGTTGTTCAAATCAAGGATGACGGCGTTGGAATGAGTACAGAGGACTTGAAAAGAATATTTAGAATTGATGTTCATCATACATCAATTGGTACCGGGAAAGAAAAGGGTACAGGTTTAGGATTGATTTTATGCAAAGAAATAGTGGAGAAAAACGGGGGAAAAATTTGGGTCGATAGTAAAAAAGATTCCGGAACAACTTTCTCATTTTCACTACCGGTCTCAGGAGCAAATTTGCAGGGAACAACAATTAACAATCAAGCAAGTACGCTCGCAGGTTAAAAGTTTACGGAAAACCGGTGATGGAAATTAAGTCATCATCTCCAAATATTGAATCGATTATTTCAACAATGCCGCTTTAATTGTCTGCAGGTATTCGCCGGATTTCATTACAATAAGGTAAATACCGCTTCCGACTTTCACATTATCTTGATTTGTTCCATCCCATGTAATATCATATTTACCCAGTTGCAGTTTATCATTCATCAGGATTTTTATCTTTTCTCCAAGAATATTATAAACAGCAATTTCAATATTAGAAATCTCCGGAATCTCAAATATTACATTAGTGCTCGGATTGAATGGATTAGGATATGCAGGATGCAACTTGAAATTTTTGGGAATAGTTTCGGTTTCTACAGAGTTAATATCGTAACAGTCGCTCTGAAATTGTGAACCGACGACAACTACTGATTCTTTAGTTCCGGGAATTGTGAAAGCAGGATAACCATACTCACCATCTTCAAAGTCGAGTATATATTCTCCCGGTTCAAACGGACCGAAAGAAACAGATAATTCAAACGGACAGACACAATCGCACGGATCACCAACATCTGTCATTACAACATAAAATGTGTCGCCAATTAATTCAGCGCTCCATTCGGCAATCAAGCAGCAGTTGATAAGCGGCGTATCCCAAAAAAGATTCAGATTAAATCCATCTACAGTCAACTCAATAAATGCAGTGTCGTTTGTGGCTTTTGTAAGCGGCAGGCATTCTGATTGATATTCGTCAAAGACTGCGATGCCGGGAATAGTGAAATCAGTCCCACCCCAATAAGTTCCGTAAAGCGAGTCGGTGCCGTAAACTTCCGCTCTGTACTCACCCGGGGGAAGCATTCCGATTGTTGCTTCCAAATCAAAATAACACATGCAGAAAGCAAGGTCTCCGGTATCAACTTCGGTTATTATTAATGTGTCATTAACCAATTCAGCTTCCATATAGAACAGCGAACCGCAGTTGCGTTCCGAACCGTCATGTCTGACAGTTATTGAATCGGTTCCAACTTGAACGGAAATAATTCCGGATTGTGCGAATAAAACGGACGAAAGAAATAACAAGATGGTTGTTAATTTTCTCATAGCTTCTCCCTCATATTTTGTGCCCCGCAAAAGAGGAATTTATGTTAATTAGTTATTTACGAAACCGCTGAGAAAAAGAAATGTTTTATAGTACTAAAAGAATTTAAGAAAAATCAAATTTCATTACAAGGGCAGATTTTGATGACCTGTTAATATTTTACCGCAAGTTGACCGCATGCTGCTGCAATGTCATCCCCCTGTGTATCGCGAATCATTACAGTGATCTTATTTGAACGGAGTTTTTCAACAAATTCGTAAATTCTTGGCATCGGTGTCGGATCCAATTCAGCCGAAACACCGCCCGGGTCCATGTGCTTAATACTATTGAAAGGAATGACATTAATTTTTGATGGAATCTGCTTACATAGTTTTATTAAAGCATTTATATCCTCGTTACGATCGTTTATTCCGTTGAGCATTGTGTATTCAAAAGTGATACGGGTTTTAGTCTGTTTCGCATAATATTTTACGGCTTCAATATTTTGCTTAAAACTGTATTTTTTATTGATCGGCATTATGCGTGTTCGGACATCCTCAAAACATGAGTGGAGTGAAAGTGCAAGCTTTACCCGGAGTCCGGTATCGGCAAGTTCTATTATTTTTGGTGCAATTCCAGCGGTGGAAATTGTTATTCTATTGTGACTTAATCCCGTATTTTTTTCATCGATAAAAACTCTGAGAGATTTAATTGTATTTTCAAAATTAAGAAGCGGTTCACCCATCCCCATATATACAATGTTGGTGATTTTATCTTTCCCGGTTTCTTTTGCGGAAATCAAATATTGATCGACAATCTCGGCTGAGGACAAATTTCTTTTGTATCCCATTAACCCGGTAGCGCAGAATTTACAATCCAGGGGGCATCCGACCTGGGTTGAAATACAAAGCGTGTTCCGGTTATTATCCGGGATTAAAACCGACTCAATATGCTTCCCGTCCTTAGTTGAATTTAGATATTTGATTGTTCCCGTTGACATGGATTGCTGCACGGTTTTCCGTTGAAGGCTTTCCAGTGTGGATAAATTTTTTAACTTTTGACGCAGATCTTTCGGCAGGTTTAGCATCAAATCGAAATCATCAATCAGATGATTGTGAATCCAATTAAAAACCTGCTCGCCGCGGAATTTCTGCTCGCCGATTTCTCCCAAAAAAATCCTTAACTCATCGAGTGGAAGACCTTTTAACTCTATTTTTTTTGTTGTATTCATGCAGTACAAAAATAATCAAAAGAAAATTAACAAATATCATCCATGGTAGTTGTGCATTAAAAATAAGAACAATTTCAAAAAAAAGTACAGTTTCTCCTCAATAAAAACGCAGTAAATATTTCGTGCACTTTCTAAACGACTAACATTATTCATCCTTCCAACTAATTTTATTTCAATAACTGAATAACCCAATAACTCAATAACCTAATAACTCAATAACCATAATCACAGCATTCCCGTACCAAATCATTTTTACCGGTCTGAACTTTCTCTTGTTGAATTTTCACTCGGCATTCCTTAGTTTAACTTTGTTGAATACCTCAAAAAAACAAATAACTACAGGGAACATATCATGAATTTTGATTTCACAGAAGAACAGTTAATGATTCAGCAAACCGCGAGAGAATTCGCAGAATCCGAAATTGCACCGACCGCAGTTGAACGTGATAAAAACGGGGAATTTCCAACCGAGATTATTAAGAAAATGAGTGAGCTTGGATTTATGGGTATGATGGTAGATCCTAAATATGACGGCGCCGGAATGGATACAGTAAGTTATGCGCTGGCAATGATCGAAATCTCAAAAGTGGATGCGAGTGTTGGCGTTATTATGTCGGTTAACAATTCACTTGTAACATTCGGATTGGAAAAATGGGGATCGGATTTTATTAAAGAAAAATATCTAAAGCCTTTGGCACGCGGTGAAAAACTTGGTGCGTTTGCTTTGTCCGAACCTGAAGCGGGAAGTGATGCGACTCAACAACAGACGATGGCTGTTAAAGACGGTGATCATTGGGTTATTAACGGTATGAAGAATTGGATTACAAACGGATTATCTGCTGATTACCATATTGTAATGGCTCAAACCGATAAGGAGAAACGTCATAAAGGTATTACTGCTTTTATTGTTGAAAAGGGGACACCCGGATTTACTCACGGAGTTAAGGAAGATAAACTCGGCATTAAAAGTTCTGATACATGTTCTTTGATTTTCGAGGACTGCCGTGTGCCCGAAGAAAATGTAATTTGGGAAGTAGGTAAAGGTTTTAATTTTGCAATGAATACTCTAAACGGTGGTCGTTACGGTATTGCGTCTCAAGCAGTTGGGATTGCGCAGGCATCGTTAGAAGCTGCAACTAAATATGCAAAAGTAAGAAAAGCATTCGGCACCGAGATTGCAAACCACCAGGCTATTCAATTTAAAATTGCCGATATGGCGACTAAAACCGAAGCGGCGAAATTACTCACACTTCAGGCGGCGGCGTTAAAAGATGCAGGTAAACCCTACATAAAAGAAGCTTCGATGGCGAAATTGTATTCCTCCAAAGTTGCTGTTGAAAATGCGCTCGAAGCCATTCAGATTCACGGTGGTTACGGTTACGTTAGAGAATACCTGGTTGAACGATTTCTGCGTGATGCAAAGATTACAGAGATTTATGAAGGTACATCTGAAATTCAAAAAATTATAATCGGAAGGGAGCTGCTGAGAGACTAATGCCGGGTATAAAGCATGTGGAAGTTAAAGGTAAAGATTCAATCTACGTTGAGTATAATGACGGAATAGCGGGTGAATATAATTTCACCCGTTTGTTTCAAAAAGAAGATTATTCCGAATTAAGTGATTTCACCGAATTTCAAAAAATCTCAATATCGAAGATTAATGGTGATGTTGTCTGGCAGTGCGGAACATCATTATGCAAGGATGCACTTTACAAACAACTGCAGCTAAAACAAATGATGGCTAGATTGAAGATTACGTATTAGAATGCAGCGAAGATAAAATGTAATAAGAAATTAATCGACGAAAATAAAAATTCTGTTAGAAAAAATATTTTCTAAATTTCCGCTCTTATTCTGGGATCGCGCAATATTTGTTCTGTACAGTGATAAATCAGTATCCGGGAATTACACCTTTGAAACAGATCAGATCCACGTTCATAAGTTTCCTGATCAACCTTCTCAAGATGGACATTTATGTGGTTTACATGTTAGTCGACCATGCGGATATTAAAATCACTGATAAACACTACATTGATTTTAATGTAAACAACGCCAGGAAAAAACTGGATGATATAACACTTGAGAATTTTTTGGAAAACCAATCAATTTAATACTGAAGCATTTTTGTCTTTTGTTATTGAATAATATTAGCTATTATTAAAATTCATTATTAATGAGTTTAATATCCTACACTTATGATTGATGAAACTTTTTAGGGGAATTTACTGTTTAATTATTTCAAAAAAGTTCGATTATCAAAATACCATGAAAGCAAAAGATTTAGCAAAGATAATAATAAAAAATTATACGAAATTATCCCCTGATGGGATAACCCCATTAAAAATCCAAAAATTATTGTATTATATATATGTCTGGGGAATCGTAACAAATAATAAAGTTATTGAAGACAATTTCGTTAAATGGGTTTACGGACCAGCAAATGCTGAAACTTATTATGAATATCAACACCTAGGAAGTAATCCAATCCCAGTACCTCAAGATATCTCAATAGATTTAGATGAGCAATCTAAGAAGTTCATTGAATTTATTATTTTCAGTTACATCAATTATTCCGCCTTAACTTTATCTTCTATGACCCATCAAGATGATCCTTGGATAAAAACACAGCAGAATGAACAGATTTCAGAAATCGATATTAAAAAATTCTATTCGAACCTAAATTTTGCAAAGAATTTTCCTTTAGAAGAAAACAAAGAATATTATCCGATTGAAACTGATCTACATTACTCTTTTCTTTTTGATTTTGCTGATGAATTAAGTTCACAGCCCGTCAACTATAAATCATTTAATGATTTTATTAAACTTTCAGAATCCTCTCACGAAAGTTTAAATAAACACTATGAAGAATGGTTTGGGGACTAATCAAGAAATAGAATATCTCGAAGAATTAATCCGAGATTTCCCACCCCCAGATCCTCTACCAGCAGCTGAAGCCTTTTTAATTCTTCAAAACAGATATCAAGAGCTCGAAAAGAAAATTGAGCTTTTTATTAGCACATTAGATAAGCCTGATATCAAATGGCAAAGATTACAATTGAAAAACTTAGTAGTTAATAATGATATATATCCCCTGGTATTTTATATCTATGTGAAATTTTTTCATTCTTATCTGTTTGATGGTATTTTAAAGAATGCTGGTTCTTTCAGAAAAATCGATGATCCGAATAACGGAAAAGTCGGATTTGGAGGATTAAGTCCAAGGACGGTTGCTAGCCCAAAATTTTTAGGAGCGAATCCAAATAACATTGGCAGTGAGGTGAAAGATGCTGTACTTTTACTGCAAAAAAATGCTTTAGATCCCATAAGAAACGGATTGGAATTTTATAGAAGATTTGTATTCATCCATCCGTTTTATGATGCGAATGGCAGAATAGGAAGAATCATTTTAAGTATTTATCTACTTTGTCATAATAAAAATATTATGTGGAGAGATTTAGAGCAGGGTGGAAATAAAACTTCATTTCTGAAAAAAATAAATAACTGTCATAAGAGATCAGGTGGTTATAAATATGGAACGTATTTTAATTACCTTTATGAATTTTTCATAAAATTTATTTTTGACATAAACACAAAAGTGTTATAAAAAGTGTTATAGTCCTTCTAAATCAAATCCCTTTAAAATAAAAAAGCCTTGTAACTAATTTAATTACAAGGCTTTAACTTGCGGGGCCGACGAGACTCGAACTCGCGACCTCCTGCGTGACAGGCAGGCGTTCTAACCAAACTGAACTACGACCCCAATAATCTTCTTTGGGCATTCTAACCAAATCCGTCTTAGTTAAAAAAACAACTAAGACGAGACAGGCTGAACTACTAGTCCCGGCGAAGTTGAATTCCAATGAAGCCGGACGACCCCAATAATCTTCTTTGGGCATTCTAACCAAATCCGTCTTAGTTAAAAAACAACTAAGACGAGACAGGCTGAACTGCTAGTCCCGGCGAAGTTGAATTCCAATGAAGCCGGACGACCCCAATTTGTAAATAACAATAAATCAAAAATAGAACATGTTGTATAGGTATTTCACAAATCGTCACGGCGAAATTGTTTTTTTACGAAGCCGGACGACCCCAATACTTAAAAAGTACGTCTCCAAATATAAATTATTGTTCTTCTGAATGCAAGAATTTTTTACAATTCTTCAACACCGAAACTTACACCCACTGCATTTGCAGCCAGCAAGGTTTGATGTTCCTTATGAACCAATTTCTGTTTGCTTATTGCATCCTTTATCCATACGGATTTAATTTCATTTCCTTTTAGTGCAACCATTCTGCCGAATTTTTTCTTTATCGCCAATTCAATTGCATGCGTACCGAATCTAGTTGAAAGTATTCTGTCATAAGGTGTCGGACTGCCACCGCGCTGAAGATGCCCCAATACCGTAAAGCGCGTTTCGAGTCCGGTATTTTCCGAAATATTTTTCGCAACCAACTCACCAATACCACCGAGCTGAATCGGATCGGTCCGCTTCATATCTTTTGCTTTAACAACCATCTCGCCGCCTTTGGGTTTAGCTCCTTCTGCAACACAAACAATACTAAACCTTTTTCCCATCATGTGACGTGATGTAACTTTATCATATATCGCATCCCACTCAAAAGGTATTTCAGGCACCAGAATTACATCGGCTCCGCCGGATAAACCGCCATGCAATGCAATCCAGCCTGCATATCTTCCCATTACTTCTATTACCATCACCCGGTGATGCGATGAAGCAGTTGTGTGCAGCCTGTCAATTGCTTCCGATACGACATAAATAGCAGAATCATGACCGAATGTCTGATCTGTTGCTTCGAGATCATTATCAATTGTTTTGGGAACGCCGACAATGTTCATCCCCATATCACTCAATTTTTGGGAGATATGCATTGTTCCATCGCCTCCGATTGCAATGAGCGCATCAAGATCCCATGCTTCATAATTTCGTAAAGCTGCTTTTGATCTATCCTTAATTTTTATCTCACCGTCAAATTCTTCCGGCCAGTGAAATGGATCCCCTTTATTAGATGAGCCTAAAATTGTACCGCCCCGCGCAAGAATTCCGGAAACATCCTTGTTATAAAGTTCACAGACTTTCCCTTCAACTAATCCTTCAAAACCGTCGAGTATTCCCATCACCTGCAAACCGTTGTCATGTGCGGGTTTTGCAACACCTCTAATCACTGCATTTAATCCGGGACAATCTCCGCCCCCGGTAAGTATTCCTATTTTCTTTACTTTTGATGTTCGATTTACCATTTATCTCCTTTACATTTTAAAGCAAGCCTAAATATAACGAAATCAATTATTGTCATGAAACCGATCTGTATTAAGAATTTATTTTTTTATAGGTCTTAAAGTGAAGTTTGGCAAGTTTTGATAAATCAATATTCGGATTGTTTTGAATCAATTCCCGTGCAATATCTTCAGTATTGTTCGAAGAACCTTTCGGAAGGTCGAAGCCTTCTCTTTTTTTTCTCAAAAACCATCCGTCAAATTTTTGTCTAGCAATTATCGATGCTGCAGCAACAGCCGTGTATCGCTCGGCTTTTGATGTTTCAATTATTTCCTTCCCGATAAGTTCATTTTGTAAGTCAATACCTCTTCTCGTAAACTTATCAATTATTACTGTATTGGCTTTGTGCCTCTTTATAAGATTCATGATTGCTGTTTTGTGCGACCATTTTAGAATTTTATTTATGTTTTGAAATTTCTCATAGAGTTGATTGTATTTTTCCGGACTAATAAGCACAACCTCGTATTTATCTTTTATTACCGACAATGTTTTTTTTGCCGTCTGCTCAATTTGAACAGCCGATAACTCCTTGCTGTCACGAACCCCGAATGATTTTAAAATTTTAGAATCTTCTTTGTTTACAAATACAGCGGCGGTCACCAGCGGTCCGAAAAAATCACCTTTGCCTGTTTCATCACTGCCGATATATTCTGCAGGTTCATCAAAATCCGTTTGCTTAAAATTGAGTAGAAAGTTGCCGGTAACAATATCGTTAATTTCCTGGTACAGCGGGGATTGATTATTTCCCTGAAGCAATGTTTTAACGCCTTTCTTTCCAAAGTAAACAAGAATCTTTATTTTTTCATTTCCGCTTCTAACTTCAAATTGATAATGATACTGTTTCTTTTCCAAATCCGATGTCTGAAAGTTGTATTTATTCAACTCATTTATGTGGGATTCTGCAGCAGATGCTGCTTGTCGTTCGAGATTATTTTGTGACATTAATTCTTAACCGTATAATTCATGTTTAGAAATATTGGAAATAAATATAGTTATTTTTTTACATGGTAAGAATTCTATACATGATTTAATCCTTCTGAACCGGACAAATGATGAGTCTTTTTGCATAATGAATAAATTAGAAGTTTTACCATATTTCTTGTATTTTAATCGCAATAATTATTCATTATAATGTATTGTAATAGGTCGTTCGTAGTAATTTAGAATAACCTTAAATCCCAGAGCTTATGAAAAAAAGTAATGATGGGTTTCAAATGTGTACTACCGGGAATTATCAAAATTCACAACCCACTCGACTTTTAATAAATAAACGTGGTATGATACCGAAGCATTTTCTCATAATAATTATTTTCACATTTCTTATCTTGCCGGTGTTTACCAGTATCTCAGCTCAATCAAATGAAATTACATTTGAACATCTTACACCGGAAATGGGTTTATCGCAAGCAAATGTTCATTGTATCCTCCAGGATAATAAAGGTTTTTTATGGTTCGGAACCGAGGACGGACTGAATAGATTTGACGGTTACCGGTTCGTTATTTTTCGTCACAATGAAAAAGATACCACATCAATTTCCGATAATTTTATTTGGACTTTATTCGAGGACAGCAACAATGATCTCTGGATTGGAACAAGCAGCGGCGGATTAAATAAATTTGATAGGGAAAAAGAAATTTTTATACGATATCAATTTGATCCGGAAAACCCGGCAAGCTTAAGTCATAATGATGTTCGGGCTATATACGAGGACAGCAAAAATAACCTATGGATTGGAACCGATAATGGGGGTTTGAATAAATTTAATTTTACGACGAAAAAATTCATCCGTTACCAGAGAAAAGAAATTGACCCGACCAGCATCAATCACAACAGCATCAGGGCAATAGTTGAAGATGCCGAAGGATTTTTATGGATCGGGACGAACGGCGGCGGGCTAAACAGAATGAATGTGAAAACCGGAGAATTCAAACATTATTTATCAATTGCAAAGGATAAAAGTTCACTCAGCAGTAATTTTGTCTGGTCACTTTATCGTGATAATAAAAATAATATTTGGGTTGGTACCGACACGGGCGGTTTGAATAAATTAAACAGCAGCACGGAAGACTTTACTCATTATCTTCATCAAGCGGATAACCAAAACAGTCTTGTTTCGGCTAATGTAACCTCAATTTATCAAGATGCATTGGGATTACTTTGGATAGGAACGGAAGGCGGATTAAGCATTTTTGATATTCAAAAAAATAAATTTACAAATGTCCTAAACGACCCAACACGTCCATCAAGTTTAAGTAAAAATTTTATTCGCAATATTCTGCAGGATCGATCGGGAATTGTATGGATAGGTACGGTTGGCGGGGGAATAAATAAATATAACCGGGCGAAAAAGGAATTCATTCATTATCAGCATGATCCATCCAATTCAAACAGCTTGAGCAATAATATGATAAGAGCTTTGTTCGAGGACAAAAACGGATATTTATGGATCGGTACGCTTGGCGGAGGTTTGAACCGGTACGATAAAATAAAAGGGCAATACATTCATTTCAAGAAAGCTGCGAATTCTCCGGGTATAAGCGATAATAGAATAACATCAATTTATGAAGACAGTAAAGGATTTCTTTGGGTCGGAACATGGGGCGGAGGATTAAACAGATTGAGAAATTACAGCGGTGATAAAACATCTGTTACTTTCGATTATTATTTTTTTGATGAAAACAATCCCGCTTCTTTACCTTCAAATGCAGTTCAGGCAATTTATGAAGATTCACACGATAATCTTTGGGTCGGGACGGAATCCGGTTTGGCTCTTCTTAACCGGAGTCAAAATGAGTTCGTTGCATTCACTCATTCTGTGGGAGATGAAAATTCGTTGAGTGATAACAGGATTCAATCAAAATCAATTTACGAAGATAGAGCCGGAAATCTTTGGATCGGAACTTGGAAGGGATTAAATAGAATTGAATCATTGAAAAAATTTATTCCATCCGACAAATCAAAAATTAAATTCATCTCATATCAGCGTGACGATGATCCGAACAGCCTAAGTGACAATAGAATTATCTCCATTTATGAAGATCCTTCATCATCAAAAGAAAATGTGATTTTATGGATTGGTACTGTCGGCGGGGGACTGAATAAAATGTCGATTTCAAATTCAGGTTTACCCGCAGAGCAAATTGAGTTCAAACATTATACTGAAAAAGACGGGCTTCCGAATAATGCCATCTACGGAATTTTGGGAGACAACAGGGGAAATCTCTGGCTGAGTACGAATAACGGTCTTTCAAAATTTGATCTGAATAATGAAACTTTCAGAAATTATAATGAGGGTGACGGGCTTCAGAGCAACCAGTTTTATTGGGGTGCTTCATATGGCGGTGAATCGGGACAAATGTTCTTCGGCGGAATTAATGGTATTACGGCTTTTTATCCGGCTGAACTTAAAGACAATCAACATGTACCGGAGGTCTACATAACGGATCTGCAGTTATTTAATAAGTCGCTGCCAATTTCCGATGAATCTCCGCTTAAGAAATCAATTCTTGAAACCGATGAAATAAATTTATCCTACGATGATTATGTAATCACGTTTGAATTCGTTGCATTAGATTACACGGTTCCCAAGAAAAATGAATATGCTTACATGCTCGAAGGTTACGACATGGATTGGATTCCGGCGGGAAATAGAAGGTATGTTACTTATTCCGGAGTCGGAGCAGGTGAGTATGTATTTAAAGTGAGAGGTTCAAACAACGACGGTGTTTGGAACCGTGAAGGAACCGAAATAAAGTTAAATATTCTTCCGCCTTATTGGATGATGTGGTGGTTCATTTTATTGGTGTTTCTCACTATCGCCGGTTTAATCACTTACTTTATTGCGTCTTATGTTCGACAGTTATTAGCCGTTGAACGGTTGAGAACAAAGCTCGCCGCCGATTTGCATGATAATATCGGCGCCAGTTTAACCGAGATTTCAATACTGAGCGAGGTGATTTCAAAGAAGATTAAAAATGAAGATCAAAATGTTCAGAAAAGTTTAAAAAGAATCAGCGAAGACTCCCGGTCGTTGATAGATAATATGAGTGATATCGTATGGCTGGTAAATCCTAAACGGGATACACTTTACGATTTAATTCTCAGGCTGGAAGATACATATTCCGAACTCTTATCACTAACAAATATTTCTTTTACTTCTAAGAATCTTAAATCGCTTGATAAGATTTCACTTTCGATGGAACACCGCCAGCATCTGTTTTTGATTTTCAAAGAGGGGATTAATAACAGCATCAATCATAGTAACTGTACCGAAATAACAATGGATGCGCAGGTGAGCGGGAAAAATTTATTGATGATATTAAGTGATAACGGAAAAGGTTTTGAACCGGGAAATGAATATAAAGGTAACGGTCTTAAAAATATGGTATCCCGTGCAGAACAAATCGGGGGAAAACTTACAATCACTTCCGGAAAAGACAACGGTTCAAGAATTGAATTCCGCGGCAAAATAAGCTGAGTGTACATTAATTATTCCTTACTAATTTTCGATAAAAAACCTTAGATTAACGTTTAAATCTTTTCAAATCCTTAATGTGATTTCTATTCATGATCAACATAATAATAGTAGAAGATAATGATACGATAAGGGAAGGATTAAAAATCCTAATTGACGGAACCGATGATTACAATTGCACTGCAACTTTCTCAAATTGCGAAGATCTTCTAAAGAAAATAAAAAAACTAAAATTTGATATTGTGCTTATGGATATTGATCTTCCCGGCATGTCCGGTATTGAGGGAATCAAGATATTAAAGCAGATGAACAAGGATGTCATAATTCTCGTGTTGACGATATATGATGAAAATGAATTAGTATTTGATGCTCTCTGTGCAGGCGCCAGCGGGTATCTTGTAAAAAAAACTCCTCCCGCCAGGTTACTTGAAGCCATCCGCGAAGCTTACGACGGCGGGGCTCCCATGAGCTCGCAGATTGCACGTAAGGTGGTGAATTTCTTTCAGCAGAATAGGCAAATCGTTCATCATGATGAGTCGTCTGCCAACTTAACACCGAGAGAAAAAGAAGTATTAGGCGGACTGGTTGAGGGGCACAGCATTAAAGCAATTGCCGATTCATTATTTATAAGTATTGAAACAGTCAGGTTTCACTTTAGAAATATTTATAAAAAACTTCACGTTCATTCACAATCCGAAGCTGTTGTTAAAGCAATTAAAGAAGGTCTGGTTTAACATTTTTTGATTTTGCTTTGTTCACAGTAATGTCATACCTAACTAAAAGTATTTTAATAGAATGAACTAATTAGCACAACAACTCGAGAATAATGCTCCTTTGTTGAAACTTTTTTCTCAATCAATAATTTGCACCGATATAACTTTCGCAATCAATTTGGGTAGCATATCAATATATTTAATTCAATTACCCGTCAAAATACCTACAATTGAAGTGTAGCAATCCGAACCGGGAAAATCTATTTTAATAATGTAATTGAGTTTAATAATATTTTTACCAATAAAGGTATTTGATGATAAATGTAGTAATTGTTGAAGATAATAATACGATACGCGAAGGATTGATAGAATTCATAAATGATACAAATAAATTTCGCTGTGTTGCAGATTTTTCTGATTGCGAGGGATTAATTGAAAATCTCCCGTCAATTAAAACAGATTTGATTTTAATGGATATTGAACTTCCCGGAATTTCCGGTATTGAAGGAATAATAAAACTAAAACAATTTACTGAAGAATATAAAATTATTATTCTTACCATTTATTCAGAGAGTGAGAATTTATTTGAGGCTCTTGCCAGCGGGGCTGTCGGTTATATTGAAAAGAAAACTCCACCTTCGCAGATGGTCAAAGTAATTGAAGAAATTTCAGAAGGCAAATCACCGATGAATTCATTTATCGGAAGAAAAATTTTGAGTCATTTTTCCAAAAGGAAATCGGCTCCGGTTAAACGCAATAATGACGCACTTGATAAGAATGAATATGATGTATTAAAAAACCTGGTAAATGGAAACAGTCCGAAAGCAATAGCTGATAAACTCCAGATTTCATCGGACTCTGTTCACAATCATTTTCAAAATATTTACAAAAAATTGCAGGCTGATTTTTATAGTAAGAACCTGGTTTTTTAATTTGGTTTTTTTATTTATTTCTCCACTCAATTAATGTAGGTTTTGCGCTTGTAAGCGCTGGTTGATGGTAAAATTACTCAATTTAGGTAGTAGTAAGAGAGTAATTAAATGTCTAATTTTTGATAATAATCAAGTACATAAAGGACTTGAATACGGAAGAATGCTGCTGAAGTTTTACAGTTCTCTTCATGATGTTAAGTTAGATATTTCCTAGTGTTGATTCTAAAATCTAATGAGATTTGAATTTTTGATGAATCAAATGTGTTACAATTATTTTAAGAGTTCTAAAGAAACAAATGTCGATATAATGAAACGCATGTTTTCATTGGGCTTTGTTATTATCATCATCTTATTTATAGTCTCCTGCGGCGGCAGTGAAGAAAAAGTAGTTGCTACCGTTGGTGATCATCAAATACTTTTGCCGGATTACGAAGACCGCTACACTGATTTTCTAGCTTCCACAGGATCCGATGATAATTACCGCACTCGAATTGCCATCCTTAACAATATGATTAATGAAATTCTTCTTCTCCATTATGATGATAACCGGAGTGTTTACGAAAATGAAGAGTATCAGAGAGAGGTTGATTGGACGTGGAAACAAGCTCTCCTGGCTTACCTGAAAGATCAAGAAGTATATGCAAATTTAGTAGTTACAGATGAAGAAATGCGGAAAGCTTTTGAAATGGTTAATGAAAAGGTAGCCGCCCGGCATCTTTATGCTAAAACCGAAGAAGAAGCAAATAATTTATACAATCTACTGCAGAGTGGTTCTGATTTCGACATGCTCGCTAAACAGGTTTTTTCGGATTCAGTTCTGCAGAATAACGGCGGGTATGTTGGTTACTTTACTTGGGGAGATATGGATCCCGGTTTTGAGGATGCCGCATACTCAATGGATATCGGTGAAATATCAAAACCCGTGAAAACCGCATACGGCTACAGCATTATAAAAGTTGAGGATAGAAAACCACATCCGTTACTAACAGAATATGAATATCAAAAGAAAAAATCACATCTTGAACGAACATTAAAGATCCGCAAAAAGAAACCGGCTGAACAAGAATTTATAAAATCCGTATTTGATGATAAAAAACTTTCTTATAAAGATAATTCTATCAAAGCTTTGGTTGAAGAATTCGGGAAAACTTATAAGAGTATGGAAACTAGCGAATTTACTAAAGATGCCGAAGTTTGTGCCAAATACGATAATGATGAGATAACATCAGAAGAAATATATAATTTTGTTCAAAACTTACCTGCTTATCACAGGTTTAAAATCGATGACGAATCAACACTAAAGATTCTCATAAAAGGATATATAATTCAGGAAATACTTCTCGATTTAGCTGAAGAAAAAGGTTACGATGAGAATAAATATGTAAAAAAAACCTACGAGCAGATGAAGAATAATGTTTATCTAAAATATAAGAAGAGCGCGGTTGCGGAAATGTCAGCAGTACCGGATTCAACATTACAAGAATGGTATAAAATGCATCTTGATTATTTCGCAACGCCTAATGAAATTAATGTTCAGGAAATTTTAGTTGAAGATAAATTATTAGCTGCCGATATTAATGATAAAATCTCTAATGGCAGTGATTTCAGTGAACTTGCGCGTGAATATTCTGTGCGTCAATGGTCAGCCGAAAACGGCGGAGAACTTGGTTTTGCACCTTTAAGCAAATTTGGTATATTTAAAAATGATTTCTGGAATGCGGATGTTTTGGATGTAATCGGTCCGGTTGAAATTGACGGGCTTTACGGAATTTTTAAAATATTAGGCAAAAAGGAATCTGAACCTCTACCGTTTGAAAATATTAATCCACTTGTTCTTGAGCATTATAAAAACAATAGAAAAAATGATCTCTTATATGATCATTTGAATAAACTTAGCAGTAAAGCAGATATTGAAGTTAACGAAAAAGTTTTACGTTCAATGACGCTTGAGAAGTATTTTAATTAAATACTAAAGAGTTTTATTTAGCACAACAAGGAGCACCTTATGAAGAGAATTTTACACCTTTTTAGTATAGTGGTTATTCTCGTTCCAATTTTATTAAATGCCGGTACTACCGGAAAATTAACCGGTACCGTTACCGATGCCGCAACAGGCGAAGCTCTACCGTTTGTAAATATTACAATAGAGGGGACTAACCTGGGCGCAGCAACCGATTTAGACGGGAACTATGTTATTCTCAATATCCCGCCCGGAAAGTATAACGTTAAGTACCAATATATCGGTTACCAAGCTGTTGTGGTCGAAGGAGTACAAATTTCTATCGATCTAACTACTACACAGGATATTGAGCTTTCATCTGCTTCAGTTGAACTCGGTGAGATTGTAGTCGAAGGTAAAGAGACATTAAGAAAAGACGTTACCGCATCACAGTCATTAATCTCTGCCGAAGATATAAGCAACCTCCCTGTAGCAGAATTGAATGATATTTTATCACTACAGGCTGGCGTTACAACCGGTGCAGACGGTAGTTTCCATATCCGCGGAGGCAGAACAACTGAGATTGCATACTGGGTTAACGGTGTGTCCATTACTGATGCATACGACAACAGCCGCGGTATCGAAATCGACAATAGTTCCGTGCAGGAACTTCAGGTGATTTCCGGTACCTTCAATGCTGAATACGGACAGGCGCTTTCCGGTATTATTAATACCGTAACGAAGGAAGGCGGTATGTCTTATCATGGAAATATTAAACTATACTCGAGTGACTATGTAAGCAATTTCACCGAATATTTCCCTCATGTCGATGATCTTAATCCAATTGCCAATTACAACATGCAGGCAAGTTTGGAAGGACCGGTACCTTTCACAAATAATAATCTGAGATTTTTTGTTACCGGAAGATATGTTTATGATGACGGATATTTATACGGAGAAAGAAAATTTAATCCTGATGGTTCACCCGGTGACGGTGAAGTCGTACCGATGGATTGGAGCAAACGTATTATGAGTCAAGCTAACATCTCATGGAATGTTTCATCCGCATTCAAATTTAATTTGGAAGGATTGTATTCAAAGGAAGATTACCAGAATTATAATCACGGTTTTAGATGGAACCCGGATGGTGATGTTACAAGATACTCGGAAGCGTTGAATACTACTTTTACAATGACGCATACCTTTTCTAACTATTCATTCTATACTCTCAGAGGATCATATTTCTTCAAAGATTTTAACGAGTATTTGTACGATGACCCGTTGGATCCGAGATATATGCATCCGGACTCATTGAACACAGTGGCTTATTCATTTTTAACGATGGGTACAAATCTTCATAGATTTTTTAGAGAAACCAACACATTTATCGGGAAATTTGATTTTACCAGTCAGATTGCAGATAGACATATGATTAAACTCGGACTCGAAGGCAGGTATCATAAATTAAAATTTGATGACTTTAATTTGGAGCCGCTGAGAATTGATGGAATCCCTGCTGAGCCATTCCAAGCAGCAATCCCCGATCCCAGTCAGCCGAATAGAACGAAATACGATTCTAATCCGATTGAACTTTCGGCTTATCTTCAAGATAAAATCGAGTATGACGATGTAATTATTAATGTGGGCTTAAGATTAGATTATTTCGATTCGCGCGGGCAGGTAATTGTTGACCCGAGTGATCCGAATATTTATGTCCCGTTACGACAAGAAATGCAGGCGCTTTCAATTAAAGAGAGAGAACCTTATTATTATAAAGATGCTGATCCGAAATGGCAGTTAAGTCCGAGACTCGGTATTGCATATCCAATCAGCGCAACCGGGGTGTTGAGATTTTCTTACGGACACTTTTTACAAATTCCTTCTTTCCAATATTTGTTTCAGAACGGACGATTTGAAGTTGGGGAAACCGGCAGCGCTTATGGACCTTACGGTAACCCTGATCTTGAAGCTCAGAAAACCATCATGTATGAACTTGGATTCAAGCAGGAATTCATGGAATCATTTTATGTTGATATTACCGGCTTTTATAGAGATATCAGAAATTGGATAACTGCCGGTCCGTTGACATTAACCAGAAACAGCGTTTCGTACTCAGTCTATACAAATAAAGATTATTCTAATGTCCGCGGTATTACAATTGATTTTAGCAAAAGATTCTCACGTTATTATTCAATAGATTTTAATTATACTTACCAGGTTGCTGAGGGAACAAACTCCAGACCAGAAGAAGAGTTTGGAAATCAATTAGGTGACCAGGAACCAAGATTGTACTTAATTCCTCTCGAATGGGATCAACGTCATTTGGCAAATTTAAACGTCTATGTTGGGATGGAAGATTGGGGAGTCAGTCTTCTTGCCCGGTACGGAACCGGTTTGCCTTATACTCCTTCGATCACACAGTATACTTCGGATAGAGGAATTTCTTCCGGTCTTCAAACAAACAGCAGGCGCAGACCAAATCAATTCAGTGTTGATATGAGAGTTCACAAGATATTTAATGTATTCGGATATGAAATGAAATTGTTTGCGAACATATTCAACCTGCTCGATAGTAAAGTTGTTGTTAATGTATTCGGTGATACGGGGCAGCCCGATTATACCACCGAAGCTCAAAATGTTGGTGAAGATCCTAACAGACCAAATACGGTTGATGAATATCTAAAATATCCTTGGCATTATGGCTCACCAAGATTAATACAACTTGGTTTTGAAGTATCATTCTAATAAAGTTTGTTCAATTTGGAGATAGAAATTCATGAATCATAAAATGAAAATAATTTTGTTCACGCTCTTAATAGCATTTACATATTCGATTGTATTTGCTCAGCACGAACCCAGCGCGGAAAGAGGTGACCCGAAATTCAGAGCTAAGGGTCAGATGGAAGGCAATAGAATCCGTGCATCAATTTTTAATCATGGTCAAACCGGTCGCTACGGCGGAGAATTTCCCATATCCGAACAAACGCCTTATGAATGGCCGAAGAATACAGGTAAAGTTTATTTGGCTCTTACGGGATTGTTTGTCGGTGCTCAAGTTACGGATGAAGCCGGTGAATCTCAAAAAGTTATTGATGTTATGAATTACCGCCAGTCGCCAGAAGGCAAAAGCTGGAACATTGAACCTGTACCCGGTTATTTTAATAATACTCTTGCGGAACAGGAGATTGCCACAAGTACCAAACCCGAAACCTGGCCTCCAAATTGGCCAGATAAAGAAGTTGATGAGGTAGATCCGGGCTGGCCGGGAAGCTGGAACGGGTATTTCGGTAAGAATAGATTTTCTGCCGATATGGAAATGTTTTACCGGGCATCAGATGATAGATACGACAGGTATTCTAATTATTATCCAGATTCGACCGACAGAACTAGAAAAGGTTTAGGAATATTGCTTGATGTTCGGGTTATGGCTTGGTCTCAAGTTCTGGTTCAGGATGTGATTTTTAATATTCATAACCTTATAAATGATGGAACCCAGGACCTTGAGAAAGTCGGAGTTACAATTTGGTTCGCTGATTTCGTAGGCGGCGACGGAGACTCTCAGGATGATATCTCTGAGTTCGATCTTTTGGAAGATATTCTTTGGGCGCGTGACTCCGATCATAGAGCTCCGAATTTTGGAACTGATCCGGTTGGTATTGTAGCAGTTTCCTTTCTTGAAACTCCCGGTAATGCTTTAGATAGAATTGATAACGACGGCGACAGCCCTGAAAATACTAAAAAAGTTACCGAAGATTTACTGGTCGGTGAAATAGCCGATAACTTGATCGATGATAACGGCAACGGTTTAATTGATGAGAATAAAACACATATTCCGTTCGGTGTTCAAGTAGGTGTTACTTATGCGGATCGAATTGATCAAAATGGTAACGGCGAAGAAAACAGCCCGGTTGTAACTGCAGAAATGATTGCAGATGCTGCTGCCGATTCATGGCAGAGGTGGCCGATTAATCCGTCATCAAGTAAAGATGTTCATTTACTCATGGTTATGGATAGCGATTTGGGATTTGCATATAAAGATTATATCGATAATAATGATAATGGCGAGGAAGATAGTCCGGTTGTTACAGCAGAAATGGTTGCTGATGCATCTTCAGATACTCTTTATTACAGGTATAAAGTTCCTGGTACTAATATTACTTTATATGACGTAAAAAATGAAGATATCGGGAAAGCATATTCTGACGGCATTGATAACGATGGAGACGGTGCGATTGACGAGGATATTGACGAAGGTATTGATGAAATGATTGATGAAGCCCGTGACGACGGCATTGATAATGACGGTGATTGGAATCCGTTGACAGACGACCTTGGTCTTGACGGTGTGGCTAACACAGGTGATTTTGGTGAAGGCGATGGCGTTCCTACTACCGGCGCAGGAAAAGGTTTGCCCGGTGAGCCAAACGTTGATGTTACCGACGTTTCCGAAACCGATCAAATTGGTATTACCAATGCTCAGAAAACTTCTGCCGGCGGATTGAATATCAACAGTGATGCAACCATGTGGTTTGATTTCATGCGTCCCGGCAATTTCTTTGAACCATTCCCGGTAATTCAAGGCGAATATGATTTGTTTGTTTCTTCTTCCTTTTTCCCTCTCAGATCAGGCCAAGTAGAACCAATGTCTATTGCTGTTATGCTGGCTAATGCGCAGGTTCCGGATCCGGACGGTGAGTTAAGAAAAGCCGAAATATTAAGAAAAAGAGTTCGAGCACAAGAAACATATGATAATGATTACCAGTTTGCTAATGCGCCGCTTAGTCCTACTCTCAGCGCAGTAGCCGGAGATAAAAAAGTAACTTTATATTGGGATGATGTAGCCGAGACTTCGTTTGATAACTATATTGATGGTATCGGCGGAGACGGTAATGATTTTGAAGGATACAGAATTTACAGATCAACCGATCCTGCATTCCAGGATGCTGAAAGCATTACTTCAGGATACGGTTCACCTCAGTTCAAAACACCTATTGCAATATTTGATTATGATAACGGGATAAACGGATTTGATCCAATCGGGATTGACGGTGTTAAATATTACATTGGCGATGATACCGGACTTCAGCATTCATTTATTGACAGTACCGTGCTTAACGGATATACATACTATTATGTTTTGGTTTCATTCGATAGAGGATATCCTGAAGGCGATATTATTCCGTCCGAATCACCTTACAGCATTACAATCAGAGGTGACGGAACTGTCAGAACAAGTCAGAACGTTGCGGTAGTAACTCCCGAAGCACCGGTAGCCGGTTATGTTCCTGCCGATCTCAGCTCAATTGAACTTGTTAAAGGAACATCAACCGGGAAAATCACCTACGAAATTGTTGATGAATTCGAAATTAAGGACGGGCATGAATATTACATAACTTTTGAAGATACACTTAAAAAAGCAAATGGAAATGAAAGTGATACACTTACTACTAAAAATTTTACTCTAATTGATTCTACAGCCGGAGAAATTTTAATTGATAAAAGTCCATATCTTTCTTCCGATCTTGAGCAACCTATTACTGATGGATTTAGATTAAGTTTTTTCAATGAGGAACGAGTTGCATTGGACAAAGCAACTTCTGGGTGGAATGATAAAGAAAAGCCTGATTCATTAAGACTGCCTGAATTTACATTCGAGAAATTCGTGGCAGGAACAATTTCAGGTGAAGCCAGACCGAATGATTATACAATTATATTTGATGATGAAGTTGGATTCGGGACATCCGTTGACTTCTCTGTTGGAGCTAATAATTTTGCTGCAAAAGATGTCAACTTCAAAGTATATAATAAAAGTGAAGAGAGATTTATTGATTTTGGATTTATTGAATTGAATACCGACGGAGGCGAAGGTAAGTTGTCGGTTAAAGGTGCAAACAGAGATAGAATTGTCTTCCTTGAACCAAATGCCGATAGCATAATTGTAAAAACCTGGTGGTTCTATTTTCCAAGCGCTGCTGAGACTCAACCGGGATATAGAATTCCGGCAGCAGGTGATACGGCAAAAATTCTATTAAGAAAACCATTCCTTTCTAGTGACATTTTTAGATTTGTTGCCTCGGAATCTAAAGTTGATAATTCACTTGCAAGAGAAGATCTTGATAACATAAAAGTGGTTCCGAATCCTTATGTAGCAACTGCAAGGTGGGAACCAAAAAATCCATTTTCAAATGGTAGAGGTCCTAGAGATCTGCATTTTACTCATCTTCCGAAGCAGTGTACCATTAGGATTTTTACCGTTAGCGGTGAATTGGTTAAAACCATTGAGCACAATTCCGAATTAAATGACGGAACGGCTGAATGGGATATGTTAACTCGAGATAATTTATCGGTTTCTTACGGTGTGTATGTATATCATATTGATGCACCGGGAATCGGTGAAAAAATCGGCAAATTTGCAATAATTAAATAACTGGAAAATGGAAATACTCTTTAGAAAATTGTCAAGGAGTTAAAAGTGTTTAATAAAAAATTTATAACAGCGTTCATTATTTTGGCAGCCTTTTTAAGCAGCGGAATTGTTGCTCAGGAGGTTACTAAAACCGGGACAACTGCAGCTAAATTTTTGAATATCGGTATTGGACCCCGTGGAAACGGAATGGGTGGAGCATTTACATCTGTTGCAAACGATGCAACTGCTCTTTACTGGAACCCGGCGGGAGTTGCAGATGTAACAGAATACCAGGCTTTATTCACATATACGAAAATGTTTGCGGATATTAATTTGAATTTTTTCGGAGTTGTATTGCCATTTGGCGAATTTGGAAATTTAGGCATTAGTGTAACGGCGGTTGATTTTGGTGAAATGGAAGTTACTACGGAATTTTCACCCGACGGCACAGGTGAGTTTTTTACTGCGGGCAGTTATGCATTTGCACTAACCTATGCAAAATACATCACCCAAGAGTTTAAACTCGGTGCAACGTTCAAATATATTCGTGAAGATATTTTTAATTCAAATGCCAGCGGAATTGCCTTCGATATAGGTACCATATTTCAGACTCCTTTTTATGGTGTAAAATTTGCAAGTAGTATTACCAATTATGGAACGAAAATGCAAATGGAAGGAGATGACCTTTTAGTGCGTCACGATACTGATCCCGCTAGTTCCGGAAATAACGAAACTATTGATGCATTTCTCGGAACCGAAGAATTCGATCTTCCGCTGAGATTGCAAATAGGTCTTTCGCGTGATTTTCAAATTTCCGATATGGCGCGGGTTACTTTAGCCGTTGATGCAACTCATCCTAATGATAACTCACAATGGGTGAATGCCGGAGGAGAAATTGCTCTTTTTAATGAAATGATTTTTTTACGAGGCGGATATAAAACATTATTTTTAGAAGACAGCCAGGAAGGTCTATCATTAGGATTCGGAATGAAATACAGCGGTCTGTCCTTTTTTAAAATCGGAATTGATTACTCGTATCAAAAATATGAGTATCTTGACAACATTCACAGCTTTGGTGTGATATTAGGCTTTTGATTGATGGAAGTAATTGTATTAATTTACATACTTAAATAAACTAATTAAAATATGAAACAAGATTTTCTAAATACTCTGTATAACAAACCAAGGAGGTACCGATGAAAAAACTGTTTACTATCTGCAGTGCTCTACTATTCTTAGCACTGAGTTCTGCAGTAGTTGCGCAGGTTAACGTTACTTTTAACGTTGACATGAATGTTCCTATACTGAGAGGGGATTTTGATCCCGCTGCTAATGCAGTCTCAGTTAGGGGTAATTTTAATGATTGGGGTGAAACAGCAATGGAAGATGCTGACGAAGATGGTATTTATACCGCCGTCGTTTCAGTTTCAGAAACCCCTGCTTACAAATATTTCCATAATAATGGAGATACATGGGAAAACGATCCAAACCGAACGTTCCCTATGCCTGCTGCCGATACTACTGTAAATGACGGTTTTAACCGAGAATTCGCTACAGGCGCAGCAGCAACTGTTACATTTGAAGTTGATATGACCAAACCTATTAACGACGGTAATTTTGATCCCGCTTCACACACGGTTCTTGTTGCCGGTAATTTTAACGGCTGGTCAACCGATGCTACCCCAATGACCGACGAGAACTCAGACAGTGTTTACACTGTAGTTATTGATACATTAACCGGTGGTTACACTCCGTCATTTAAATTCATTTATAATGATGGCGGAATTCAATGGGAAGGTGATCCTAACCGAGAATTCTTAGTACTCGACGGTGAAAACTATTTCTATGATTATTGGGATAGAGTTGATCCTAGTGCAGATTTCAGAGATGGTAATATTTTCTTTGAAGTTGATATGAGCGTGATGACCGATGCCGGTCTTTTTGATAATATTGCCGATTCACTTAGAATCCGAGCCGGATTTAACGGCTGGGGCGATAGTGATCCTGATCGTGCATTTATGCAGCAAGATTTCCTTGATCCTGATTATTGGAGCATTAATGTACCATTCGAACAGGTTCAGTTTGAAGCTGTACAAGAATACAAATATTTTGTTGCAGTAGCCGATACCGGAACTATCTGGGTTGACGGTTACGAAAGACCACTTAGCAGAGGCGGTGGAAACAGGCAAGTTATATTTGAAGGTACCGAAACTCAGGAAGCCGGAATGGCTTATTACGATGATGTTCATCCTGACTATTTTGTTCCTGAAGGTCAATCAGTATCTATTACTTTCAGTGTTGATATGGAACCTGCAACAGATTCTGAACTACAAGCTATTCCTTTTAATCCTGCTGAAGATGAATTGTATTGGATCGCTGAACAACCAGCCTTCGCTGCAATGATGGGCTGGACTGATTCAGATACCATGAAATATTTCCAATTGACGGATGATGACGAAGACTTGGTCTACACCGGAACCTTAACTGTAAATGGTCCTGCCTGGAACGGTTTCGAATATCGTTATGCATTTAAAGATATAAGTGAAGATGCTTTTACTCAAGAACCGGCAGGCTTCGGAGCTTTTAACTACAGAGTAAGATACATTGCTCAAGACGGCGCTGGTTCATTCCAGCAGCCTTATGATGCCCCGGAAGATATCTGGACAAATGCTGAAGATAAAGAAGATCAGTGGGAAGAAGGTCCTGGACCAGTTGGCGTTAACGAATTAGACGCCATTGCTCACAAATTTGATCTTTCACAAAACTATCCTAACCCGTTCAACCCATCAACATTAATCAGCTTCAGTATACCTGAAGCCGGTTTAGTTACGTTGAAAATTTATAATATTCTGGGTCAGGAAGTTGCAACATTGGTTAATAGAGATATGACAACCGGTTCTTATGAAGTGGAATTCAATGCTTCGAAGTTAGCTAGTGGTCTTTACCTCTATAAACTTGATGCAGGAAACTACACGGCAACAAAGAAGATGATGCTGTTGAAGTAATAACATAATTCTATACAGAGAATTTAGTTCAAAGCCGGCTTGAATAAAGCCGGCTTTTTTTTGGTGTGGATGGAATTTTTATTAATGTGTTCCTTTTACAATCACTTCCAACTGCGATTTTAATGCATGTGCGGATGGATAATCAGGCTCTATCTCCAATGCTTTGTTAACATTTTGCAAAGCAATTTCAAATTCATTTAATCTTGCAAATGCTCCCGCCAAATTATAATACACCTGTGCATCGGAGGAATTTATAGAGCTGCTTTCTTCCAAGTATTTAACGGCTTCGTGATTATTCCCGTTGTATAGGTTAATTGTTCCTATCCATTTAGTTGTAAATGCATCCGGTTTGATATCGTATCTTTTTTTGAGTATTTGCATCGCTTCCTGGTAGCGTTCTTGTTCTATTAACCTATTCGCGGTTATGTTATAGAACTCCAACACGATTGGATACTGTACAATTAATATTTCCATATGCTCCAAATAATGATCGAGATCTCCCCTTTGAAAATAGATGTCGGCAATTTTACGGTGTGCGTCTATCCATTCTATTTTATCCATTACATATTCAAAAGCAATAGAATCAGCCAGTGACTCAGGTTTAATCAACTGGCTCGGAAGTTTTTTACTATTTCTATCAATGAACGGCCAATCATTTTTGAGTAAAATTAATTTATATTCAGCAATTGAAGAATCCATTTCGGAAAAATGATAATCGGCAACTGTTAAACTGTCCTGAAATTTAAAATCAGAACTGTCTTGTGATTTAGATGGAAGCAGGTTAGCACTGTATAAAGTTTCATAAAATAATTTTCCAATTAATTGGTAACCTCTTAAAGTCGGATGGAGGTGATCTGTCATAAGATTGTTACCGATGATTCCGCAATCACTTTGTTCATTCAGGTACGAATCCGCATCAACAACCGGTATATTAAATTGTTCGCCAAGTTCACGAATTGCCGTATTAATTTTTTCAGGTGAACGGAATCTCAACATATCCAAATCTTTTGCATACCGGAAAAGTTTATTTGCCTCCTCACAATTTCCTGCCGCTAATTCAGTTTGGGCTTTTTTGAAAATATCTGCTGCGGACGGTAAATTGTTTTCTTCTTTAGAAATGAATGGAGCTTGATCCTTTAGATTTGACGGCAGCGTACTCAGCACTATTTTAATATTTTTCTCCTCTGCCAATTCGAGTACATCACTAATATTTCCGCGGAACTGCTCTATTCCCAAGTTAAACTTTTCGGAATCCAACGGGATTGATTGATCATCTGCCATTCGTGACATCAATGTTCCGCTCTGCTGTTTTTCATCCGCAAATAGAGACATTGTTCCTTGAATAATATCACGCAGAAACTGAGTAAGTTTGTAATCGTTCAGTGATAGCACAAGGTTCACCATCATTCTTGATGTTCCTAATGATTCAAGAGAGCCGACACCGAGCGCTCCGTAAAATTCATTATGCCCGGCATAAATCAACACTACATCCGGATCATGATCAATTATTCCGTTGAAGAAATCTTTCACCGTATAACTGTTAACGGCAGTAAGTGAAATATTTACTACTTCCACCTTTTTATCCGGATAAACTAATTGAAGCCGCTGCTCAAGGTATCTTGAAAAGGAACCCAGCGGCATAAAAGGATATCCTGCGGCGCTGCTTCCGCCAAGTACAAACACCCGGTAAGAATTTTCTTTTTTCTCTTTGTCAAAAACATCTTGTATGGATTCGGGAATAGCTTTAGTTGAATAAAAATATCTTCTTCCTACATCGGGATTTAAGCCAATAGTGGTAGGTGTTACCTCCATCCATTGCGAATAATCATACCCGTAATTAAAAAGTCTTAATGAAACTTCCAGCAATATTATAAAAATCACAGGAATGATTACTGCAATAATGTAAAAATAAAATGGAGCTTTGGTCACGCCCAAATTTTGAATATAAGATTTAACTTCATCAACCGATAGATTCAAATCCTTTGCAATTTTTTCGGCGCTTTCCTTTTTCTGGTGTTTTGCTATGTAATGTTTCTGCTTATTGGTTAATCCCAAATTATTCTCCGGAATAATTATTTGTTATTTCTTTAAGACTGCCAATCCGTAAGACGGAAGTTCAAGTTTTGTTTCATAGTCAAAATTAATTTCACTGCCGGTTATTAATTCGGTGAATACATGTCTAGACTTTGCATTCAACACACCGGGATCAATTTTAATTTTTGCAGCTTCGTCATTGTTGTTAACTACAAGATAAATTTCATTACCATTCAAAACTCTTTTGATAAGCAAGAATCCTTTTTCATTATCCATAACTTCAAATTGAATATCGCCTAAAGCTAAAACCGGATTTTCATTTCTTATGGTGGTCAGTTTTTTATACCACTCAAATAAATCATGATCGAATCTAACTTCATCTGCGGGACGATCATACCCGAACGGGTGAGTTGTTTCTGTTTCATATTCCATTTCAGACCAGACCATCGGTTTGCGGCAGTCCGGATCATCGCCGCCCCACATTCCGGCTTCATCACCGTAATAGATCATCGGTGCGCCGGGTAAAGTCATTTGCAAGCCAACTATAAGTTTTTGTTTCCTCCGTTCAATTTCATTAGGCGCACGGATGGAAAAGCCGTTCCAATTTTTGGGAACATTATCATGATCGTACCACCTGTCGGGATTAACAATTGTAGATGCAATCCTTTCCACATCATGGCTGTCCAGTAAATTCATAATAACTTTTAAATTGTCGGGATGATAATCATTATAAATTGACCTAAGTGAATCAGAGAAAGCTTCTGCATCAATTTGTGTTTCTTCATCACTTATAAATTTTTTAAGCGCTTTGGCGAAACGGTAATTCATTACTGCATCGAAAGCATCACCCTGCAGCCACGGAGAAGCATTAAACATTTTATTTTCATCCCAATTATCCCACCATATTTCACCGGTAATATATGCATCCGGATTAATATCTTTCGCCCATGTCCTAAACTTCTTCCAGAATTTTATATTAACCATTTCGGCAACATCCAGTCTCCATCCGTCAATTCCATCCGATGGATCACCGTCATTATTCGGATCCATCCATCGCTGAACAATATCTTTTACGTGAGCAGCGGGACCGGCAGTCAGCCCGTTTTCATCCTCGCGAATCTCCGGTAAATCCTTTACACCGAACCAGCCTTCATAATCAAATTCGTTTTCATCCGTGTTCGGATCATCGAATGCATGTATCGTGAACCAATCTTTATACTGTGATTTGTCTTGATTTTTAACGACATCACGGAATGCCCAGAACGTGCTTCCAACATGATTAAAAACACCATCAACAATAATTTTCATATCACGCTTATGACATTCATCGATTAATTTCAAGAAGAGAGAATCAGCGGAAGTCCATTTCCAAGTTGAAGGGTCGCCCGGATTTTCCTCAGCCCAAATTTGTCTATCCCTCTCCGGGCTGGGTCCGAAATTATTATCGATGTGATGATACATAGCAGCATCATATTTATGAAGAGAGGGCGATTCAAACACCGGGTTAAGATATATTGCTGAAATCCCCAGTTCATCGAGATAATCAAGTTTATCAATAACACCTTGCAGATCGCCGCCGTATCTCCGGATATTTACAACATCATAAAAATTATCACTGTGTGATGATTCGTAGGGCTGTAATTTATACCAATCTGATGTCCATGGATGTACCTGCCAATCATCCGGGAATACATATGGCCATGCGCCTTCCATATCAATCAATTTCGGATCATTTGATTCGTCTCCGTTGTTAAATCGCTCCGGGAAAATCTGGTACCAAACGGCAGTCTTAGCCCATTCAGGAACACGCGGGGCTTCGTCAACTTTTTTCTCTGTAGTGCAGCCGATTATTAATGTCAAAAAAAGTATAATCGTCAAAATTATTTTTGATTTCATCACATCCTCTAATTTCATTTTCGATTACAAAATATAAGGCATTCTGAGTTGGTAAAAAAGTGCGCATCCATGCATGAATATTGAATTTTATAAAAGTTTTTTACGTTATTCCAAATTAGTATATTACAAGCTAATTTTAAGAAAAAAATATTATATGTACATACTAGGTATATCTGCTTTTTATCATGACAGCGCTGCATGTTTGGTTAAAGACGGCGACATTATTGCTGCGGCGCAAGAGGAACGTTTCACGCGTAAAAAGCACGACTATAGATTCCCGGTTCAAGCTGTTAAGTACTGCTTAAAGGAGGCTGATATTGATGCAGCACATTTAGATTATGTTGCCTTCTATGATAAACCTTTCCTAAAATTTGAACGCTTGCTCGAAACATATCTTTCTTATGCTCCTATAGGAATCCAATCATTTATAAAAGCGATGCCGCTGTGGATAAAGCAGAAACTCTGGATGAAGGAATTGATTAAGAACGAACTTGGTTTCGAAGGGGAAGTGTTATTCCCCGAACATCATGAATCGCACGCAGCTTCTGCGTTTTTCCCATCTCCGTTTCAAGAGGCTGCATTTCTTACTATTGACGGTGTAGGCGAATGGACAACAACGAGCTACGGTGTTGGAAATAATAATCAATTGAGTATAACCGCGGATATTAAGTTTCCTCATTCCATTGGATTACTTTATTCGGCGTTTACATATTATACCGGATTCAAAGTCAATTCAGGTGAATATAAAGTAATGGGATTGGCGCCTTACGGCGAACCGAAATATGTTGATTTAATTTATGAACATCTTCTGGATCTTAAAGAAGACGGCTCATTCAAGATGAACATGAAGTATTTCAATTATAATGCCGGGTTAACCATGACCAATGCTAAATTTCATAATCTGTTCGGGGGTCCGCCGCGGAAATCGGAATCCGAATTAACTCAGCGGGAGATGGATTTAGCCAGGTCGGTTCAGGATGTTACCGAAGAAGTTATGTTGAGAATAGCACGCCATATAAAGAAAGAAACGAATCAAAAATATTTAGTTCTTGCCGGGGGAGTTGCACTTAACTGCGTAGCAAACGGAAAAATTTTAAGAGAAAATTTATTTGAAGATATCTGGATTCAGCCGGCGGCAGGTGATGCAGGCGGAGCTTTAGGTGCGGCATTGTTCGTTTGGTATCAGTACCTGGGCAATGAGAGGAAAGCGGATAATAAAAATGATTTTCAAAAAGGTTCATACTTAGGTCCGGAATATAAAGAAGACCGGCTGAAAGGTTTCCTTGAGAAACATAAGATTCCATATATGAAAATTGAGAATGATAAAATTGCCGAACATGTTGCAGATTTGTTGAATTATGAAAATGTCGTCGGCTGGTTTGAAGGGAGAATGGAATTCGGTCCTCGAGCATTGGGTGCTAGATCAATTATCGGTGATGCACGGTCGACTAAAATGCAGTCCGTAATGAATTTGAAAATTAAATTTAGAGAAAGTTTCAGACCGTTTGCACCTTCGATTATTGAAGAAAGAATTAGTGATTATTTCGAGATTGATCGACCCAGCCCGTACATGCTTTTGGTTGCAGATGTAAAGAAGGAGCGCCAAAAAGAGATGAGTGAAGATCAAAATAAAATGTTCGGAATTGATAAGTTAAATGTTGTTCGTTCTGATATTCCGGCGGTGACTCATGTCGATTATTCGGCGCGTATTCAATCGGTGAGTAAAAAAACACACCCGCTTTATCATCAAATGATTTCTGAATTCGATAGGAAATACGGCTGCGGGGTTATTGTTAATACTTCTTTTAATGTTAGGGGAGAACCGATAGTTTGCACGCCTGAAGATGCTTATAAATGTTTTATGCGGACGGAAATGGACTATCTTGTAATGGGTCCGTACTTGCTGCACAAAATAGATCAGAAGCCGCTGGAAAATGACATTGATTGGAAACAAGAATTTGAGCTTGACTAATGCTTATTGAAGAAATAAAAAATATTAAAAGTGATAAAAAAGAAATCCGGAAATTCGGTATAACAATTGGCATAGTCCTTTTGTTGATTTCTGCTTATCTTTTTTACGTCGAAAGCAGTGCGTATATCATTTTAGCGTCAATTGCTGCGGCATTTATTTTATTGGCTTTTGTAATTCCTAGTATTCTTAAACCTCTCCAGATAATTTGGATGACAATAGCTGTTCTGCTCGGCTTTGTTATGACGCGCGTAATTTTAAGTGTTCTATTCTATTTAATTGTTACACCGATAGGTTTAATAGCAAGGTTATCCGGTAAAGATTTTCTTGATAGAAAAATTGAAAGAGAAAAAAAATCATACTGGAACTACCGCGAAATAAAGGGTTACGAAAAGATCGATACAGAAAGACAATTTTAGGAATCAATATATGAGTAAGTTATCAATATTATCAGAGCTGTGGGCATTTTTAAGAATTAGAAAAAAGTGGTGGCTTCTGCCTATTTTAGCATTTTTAGTTTTGCTTGGCGGACTTATAATCTTAACACAGGGCTCTGCACTTGCACCTTTTATCTATGCAATTTTTTAAGGGGTTGTTAAAATAAATAGCAAAAGCAATGAGGCAGTTTTAGCGATCGAGATTAAGATTTCCGATTTACAAATAATATTTTTGAAATAATGAATGTAATTCGTTAAATTCACAGTTCAAATTTTTCGGAGAGTTGGCAGAGTGGTTGAATGCGGCGGTCTTGAAAACCGTTAAGGGTGCAAGCCCTTCCGGGGTTCGAATCCCTGACTCTCCGCAGATGTTTTACACGTACATTTTAAGAAGCATAGAGCACAAGAGATATTATTTCGGTTCAACCGGTAATATAATATCACGTCCGAAAGACCACAACGCGGGAAAAGTAAGATCTACAAAAGC
>JAIOZI010000042.1 GCA_021740785.1 Melioribacteraceae bacterium | reverse complement strand
ATAATAGATTGATTAAAGAAGCAAAGAAACACAAAATAGCAGTAATAAAAAACAGATCATTCCCCCGGAAGAAGAAAGGAAATCTGAAATACCCGATGAATAAAAAAAGAGCAATCTAATGCTTAAGTTGACAGCATTGGTTACAAAGGCAGCGAAGGAAATGACATCGGTGCCGGTAATAAGCAGCGGGAAATTATCCTCAGCACAGGAATCGAATCTCTCTTTTAAAATTCCCGGGATAATAAAATCCATACAAGTGAAGGAAGGAGATAAAGTAAACAAAGATCAAATTTTAGCGCAGCTTGATCCAACCGAAATTGAATCGAATGTTTCAAAAGCAAAAAACGGAGTGGAAAAAGCCAAAAGAGATTATGAGAGAATTAAAAATCTCTTTGAAGAAAATGTTGTAACGCTTGAGCAATTGCAAAACAGTAAAACAGCTTTGGATGTTGCCGAATCCGATTATCGTATAGCAAAATTCAACCAAGAACATGCAGTAATTAAAGCGCCGTCCTACGGAAGAATACTGCACAAATTTATGGAGGAAAATGAGATTATTAATGCAGGAGCGCCGTTACTTCGTTTCGGAAATGCAGATAGCGGTTGGGAAATAAATGCTTCGGTTTCAGATGTGGAAATCGTGAAATTAAATGCAGGGGACATGGCTAAAGTGAATTTTGACGCTGTTCCGAACACAGATTTTAACGCGGTTGTAACGGAAGTTGGGCAGGCTGCCGATCCACGCACTGGCACTTATAAGGTTACGCTTAAACTTAAAAACCCGGCAAAAAATCTGGCATCCGGTTTTATCTGCAAAGTTAAAATTTTCCCCCAGTCAAAAAACGAGTTCATCTTTATTCCAATAGAAGCGTTGGTTGATGCCGAAATGAAATCAGGATATGTATTTATACCGGAAGGCAAAAGGGCTAAAAAAATTAAAATAGCAACCGGTTCTATTATCGGCGATAAAGTTACAGTAACCGGAGGAATGGAAGAGGGTGATATGATAATATCATCCGGGGCAGAATATTTACATGATGGATCAAAAATAAAAATAGTTGAGAAGCAATAATTTAAAGGGCAAGTCTAAATGAGATTACCAAAATTAGCAATAGATAATCATCAGTTTACAGTTATTCTTTTTGTACTGTTAATAGCACTGGGAATTGCATCGTTTATATCAATGCCGAGAAGTGAAGACCCGCAGGTATCGCCTCCCGGCACGAATATAATTGTGATTTACCCGGGCGCAAATCCAAAAGATATGGAAGAACTTGTTGTTAATAAAATTGAAGAAGAACTGAACGAACTTGATGATATAAAGCAAATAAAATCGGAGATGTCTGACGGCGTTGCTATGATCAGCATTGAATTTTTAGTAGGGAGTGATTCGGACAAGAAACATTCCGATGTAATTCAAAAAGTAAACGCAATTGAAAGCGATTTGCCGGACCAAATTTACTCGCTCGATTTTATCAAATGGGAGAGCAGCGATGTTGTAATAATCCAGGCTGCATTAGTTTCTGAAGATGCTGAATACTCCGAGATGCAGTACGAAGCTGAGAGACTGGAATCAATGTGGGAAAAAGTGGGAAACGTGAAAGCAGTTAATGTAATGGCATTTCCCGAACAGGAAGTCAGAATTTCAATTGATTTGGAACGAATGAAAAATCTAAACGTTACGCTCTCTTCAGTTATTCGAGCAGTTCAAAGTGAAAATTCGAATATTCCCGGCGGAAGCATTGATATAGGAAAAAAGCATTTCAATATTCAAACAAGCGGGAGCTATGATAACCTTGAGCAGATAGAGAATACTGTTGTTAGTTCCTACAGTGGAAAGACTATCCAGTTAAAAGATATCGCCGATATTGAATTCGGTTATCAAGATATCAAATATTCGGCTCGTACAAACAGTAAGCGGAGTATCTTCATTACTGCAACCCAGAAACCGAATACGAACATTTATGATGTGACGGATGGATTGAAATCACAGTTGCAAAGGTTTGAGAAAGATTTACCGCGGGATATGAATATGGAAATCGTTGTTGATCAATCTCGAAATGTTACAAACCGGTTAACGGGATTTTTTGTAAATCTTCTCCAAGGCTTATTTCTTGTTGGGGTGATAGTTTTTATCTCAGTCGGGTTTCGTCCCGCTGCAATTGTAATGTTTGCAATTCCTATCTCAATTTTAATGGGAATATTTCTTCTTGATATGAGCAATTACGGCATTCAGCAGATATCAATTGCGGGACTTGTAATTGCACTTGGGCTTTTAGTTGATAATGCGATTGTTGTAACGGAAAACATCGACAGATTTATGAGTGAAGGTTATAAACCCGAAGAAGCCGCCGCGAAAGGTACTTCACAGATCGGCTGGGCGATCTCTAGTTCAACTGTAACAACCGTTTTGGCTTTTGTACCCGTTATGTTAATAGGCGATGTTACCGGTGATTTTATAAGAAGCATGCCGCTGGTTGTTATTTATACATTGTTTTCATCGCTGCTGCTTTCGTTGACTCTAACACCGTATCTTTCGAGTAAGTTTATCAGACCTTCGAAGAAAAAGAGGAATTTTGTAAGGCGGGCACTTGATAAATTTATTGATACAAAATATCGGAGGACTCTGCAATTTTCTCTCAAGCGTCCGAAATTGATTGTATCGCTTGCAATTTTTGTTTTCCTGATCAGCCTGGGCTTGTTTCCGTTGATCGGTGTTAGTTTCTTTCCAAAATCAGATAGACCTCAGTTTATGGTTGATATTGAATTGCCCAGCGGAACTAACATAGATGAAACCGACAGGATAACACGGAAGGTTGAAAAAGTATTATCACAATTTGATGAAATTAAAGTGTATGCATCGAACGTGGGGAAGGGAAATCCGAGAGTTTACTATAACGCAATACGAAAAAATGAAACAGCCTATTATGCACAGGTCTTTGTTGAGCTGAACCGGTTCGGTGAGAAAATACTGGAAAGAGTAGTGCATGAAGTCAGGGATAAATTAAGTGTAATAAACGGCGCAGATATAAAAGTGAAAGTATTTGAACAGGGTCCGCCGATTGATGCCCCGATTGCAATTCGTGTGATGGGTGAAAACATAGATGTTCTTCGAAGGATATCACTTGATGTGGAACAATTAGTAAGAAATACCGAAGGGGTAATTAATGTAAATAATCCTCTGCGGACAACTAAGACTGATTTGAAAATTAAAATAAACAGGGAGAAAGCAGCCATGCTTGGTGTACCGGTTTTTGAAATCGATAAAACGGTAAGGGCTGCGATCAATGGATTAACGATCTCGGAATTTTCCAATCAAAACGGAGAACGGTTTGATATTGTATTACGTTTGCCGGTTAATGAAAAAACGAAATTTGAAGACCTTTCCAAAATATACGTTTCATCGATGACCGGTGCACATGTGCCTTTATCACAAATTGCTGCGGTGGAATTTGAGTCGAGCCCGCTTGCAATTAACCATTATAATCTGGATAGAAATGTTTTGGTAACCGCGGATGTGGTTTCAGGACAGTCGGTAAATGAAGCAACACAAAAGATACTGAAGAAGATGGATAATTTTAATTTCCCGAAAGGATATAGTTACAATGCAGCGGGTGAATTGGAAACACGTCAGGATTCATTTGGTGATATGTCGAAAGCAATTCTCATTGCAATTCTCGGAATATTGGCTGTACTGGTTCTTCAATTCAAATCATTGAGACAACCGTTTATAGTTTTTTCTGCAATCCCGCTTGCGATAATAGGATCAATAATATTTTTATTGATCACAGGGTTTTCTTTTTCATTTTTAGCGTTTGTAGGATTAACCAGTCTCGTAGGTATAGTTGTCAACAATTCGATTATACTTGTAGATTATACAAACCAGTTGAAGCAAGACGGAATGAAGGTGATAGATGCTTTAATGAAAGCTGCTGAAACAAGGTTTTTACCAATTATTGTAACTACTGCAACAACCATCGGCGGGCTGCTTCCACTCACAATCTCCGGGGGTTCGCTTTGGGGTCCGATGGGCTGGACGATTATCGGCGGTTTAACGATATCAACTTTCCTTACTCTTTTGGTTGTGCCGGTTCTGTATAAGTTATTCACGAAGGAATAAAAACAACCCGGAGCCGGAGCAATTCCGGCTCCGCAAATTTTTCAAGTGATCTCGTTACTTAATTATTCACCCTCGCGTCTTAGTTACTCATTCTCGCTACTTAGTTGTTCTTCCTCGCTACTTAGTTAATCTCCCTCTGTACTTAGTTGCTCTTCCTCGGTACTTAGCTGCTCATTCTCGCGTCTTAGTTATTCTCTCTCGGTGCTTAGTTACTCTCTCTCAGTACTTAGCTGCTCTTCCACGGTACTTAGCTGCTCTACATCGCTTCTAAGCGGTTTAATCTTTCTTCTTAGCTGCATGAGATTATTTCATAGCGGCTGTTTGTGGCTTAAAATCAAAAGCCGTAGGGGACGAAAACCAGCCTTCCGGCAGGCAAGGTTTTCGTCCCCTACATTGTTGATCATTTTTTTTGGTAATAATAATAATAATTCAGTTAACATGATTGGTTGTAGGGTTTGCTCGCGTTTACCTACCGTGGTAGGTTTACCTGCCGTGGTGTCCCTACCGTATGTTTATTCCGGGTAAGTATGATTAGTTTTATATTCCAAATCAACTCACCAAAATTTTACCGAATCTTGAATCCGCAATAATTATATTAGAGGTCTAAAATAAAATTATAAACCCAGATTTTCCATTGGAAAATCTGCCCTTCGGGCCGACAATTTGTAAGTTGTGAAATATCAGATACTTAGTCACATAGAAATTTTGGTGTTCGTAGTTTAAGTAAAATATTTTTCTTACAAATTGTCGGGGTTAATCCCGCTACATAAAATGTTTTATTAAAACATTTTATGAGCGGTCAACGGTAAAAAATTCATTCCCGATGAATTTTTTGGGATTAATATGACAGAACCTGATATACACGTATCGATTTTAACAAATGACGAAATTCAGCTTGAATTAACCGGCGATTATATTTGCAGGATAATTAATGAAAAACTGACCGGTAAATTTACTGCTCGGATCGTTAGCGATAAGATTGTGATGAATGACGGTGTAAATGATTACCCGCCTCAGAAGATCGTATATCTCACGCCAACGGAATATGACAGCAACATTTTCTTGTTGAAGGGAGTTAAAATCGGGATAGATTTCCACTGGGAACAAAAACGTGATCTCAGGTTTTTCGGTTCGCTTAAGTTGATAATCGACAACGGGAAAATTAATGCAATCAATGTTATATCGATTGAAGATTACTTAATGTCTGTCATCTCTTCGGAGATGAGTGGAACGAGTTCGATGGCGTTGTTAAAAAGTCAGGCAGTTGTAGCTAGAAGCTGGCTGTTATCCCAAATTGAAAGGAAGAGATACCAGGAAAAGCAGGAATCGACAGCACACATGTTCATTGAAGATGAAAATGAAATTGTAAAATGGTATGACAGGGAAGATCATAAATTGTTTGATGTCTGCGCCGATGATCACTGTCAAAGATACCAAGGATTACAAAAAGCGTTTACGGACAAAGTGCTTGAAACAATTGATCAAACCCGCGGGTTGGTACTGAAGCAAAATGATAGAATCTGTGATACGCGTTATTCAAAATGCTGCGGCGGAATAACAGAATCATTCGAAAATGTTTGGGAACCGGTTAAACACGACTATCTCCAAAGTATTGTTGATTACAGGTACGAACCCGATGAATTTGAGAGACAACTGGATAACGATAAAGATGCTTCCCGGTGGATACAAAAAAGACCCCAGGCATTTTGCAATACAACGGATAACCAAATACTTTCGCAGGTATTGGTCGATTTCGATCTGAAGACACCGGATTTTTACCGGTGGAAAGTAGAGTACACACAGGATGAATTAAAATCAATAATTTGTGAAAAAACAAAAATTGATTTCGGTGATATAATTGATTTAGTTCCTCTCGAAAGGGGATTTTCCGGAAGAATAATAAGATTAAAAATTACCGGGTCAATCCGTGAAATGATTATCGGCAAGGAATTGGAAATAAGGCGTGTGCTTTCAAAGTCGCATTTGTATTCCTCAGCTTTTGTCGTTGATAAATATGATTATAGAGATAATGTTCCCCGTAAGTTTGTTATCAGCGGCGCCGGGTGGGGACACGGCGTGGGCATGTGTCAAATAGGCGCTGCAGTTATGGGTGAGCAGGGTTACCAGTTCGATGAAATTCTCCTTCATTACTTTAAAGGTGCAACAATACAAAGAATCTACTCATGAAAATTTTATATTCATGTTTGTCTAAAAGCTGGGGCGGCATGGAAATGTTTGCCGTTAATGCCGTTTTGAAACTTCATGAAAATAAAATTGAGTCAGAGTTAATATGTTTCGAGAATTCAAGAATTCATATTGAGGCGGAGAAGAAAAATATTGTAACTCATCCTTTTAAAGCGGGCGGTTATTTTCATCCATTCATTTCATTAAAGATTGCAAATCTGACAAGAAAAGAAAATTTTGATATTGTACATACGCAGGCGTCGAAAGATTTATGGACGCTGGTTCCCGCTTTGAAGTTAATCAAAAAAGAGATTCCGCTTATACTTACAAAACAGGTCGGATCATTTATTGTTAAAAAAGATTTACTTCATAAATGGCTGTATAAAAGAGTAACATACGCGCTTGCGATAAGCAAAATAATTGAAAGCAATTTGATTGAAACTACACCGCTTACAAATGACAAAATAAAACTGATGCATAATTGGGTCGATACCGAAATATTCGATCCCGAAAAAGCCCAAAGGAAAAAAGTACGGTCGGAATTTGAAATACCGGGTGATGAATTAGTGATCGGGATGCTTGCAAGATTCAGTTGGGGTAAAGGTCATGAGGAATTTTTACACGCAGCGGCGACACTGGTTGAGAAATTCGATAAGCTGAGATTTATGATTGTCGGGGAAGCCAGCCGGGGCGAAGAAGATTATGCGGATAAAATTAAAAATCTTGCCGGTGATTTAAGTATTCGAGACAAAGTGATTTTTACAGGATTCAGAAGCGATACTCCGGATGTTCTTTCATCGATGGATATATTTGCATTCCCGTCGCATTCAGAAGCTTTTGGAATAGCATTAGTTGAGGCAATGTCTATCGGGTTACCAACGGTCTGTTCAAACTCAGACGGCGTTTTGGATATTGCGGTTGACGGTGTAACTTCATATCTTTTTCGGAAACAAGACGCTGGCGATTTAGCCGCGAAACTGGAACAATTAATAGTTTCAGCTGATAAAAGAGAATCATTCGGCAAAGCGGCTCGCAGCCGGGCGGTAAATTTATTTGATTCAAAGGTATTGACGGCAAATGTAATTGAACTGTATAAAGAAGTTAACAGAAAAAATAATTGAGTAAGGAAGAATTGATTATATATGGTATTTCTTAATCCCGCAATTTTATTAGGTTTAATCGCCACTTCAATCCCGATACTAATTCATTTTCTAAATTTAAGAAAGCTTAAAAGGATTGAATTCAGCACGCTTGCATTTTTAAAGGAGCTGCAGAAAACAAAAATCCGGAAGGTGAAATTCAAGCAATGGCTGCTGCTTCTTATCCGGGTTCTGATTATCACATTTTTGGTCTTTGCGTTCGCGCGTCCGACTCTTGAAAGTGTTTCGATCGGCGGAGTTTCGTCATCGGCTAAAACGTCTTCGGTTTTTGTTATCGATAATAGTTTCAGTATGAATTTGATTACTAATGATGGTTCATATATCAACCGGGCAAAGCAGTCTGCCGTTTTACTGTTGGAGGAATTCCAATCCGGCGATGAGGCAGCGGTTATAACTACCGGTGGAAATAATGCGGATGCAAAATTTTTAAAAAGTATCGATGAAATAAAAACTGCAGTCAATAATATTGAAACTGCTGATGCCGCAGGGAATTTAAGCGGAGTTATTTTTGCAGCGGGCAGATTGCTGGAGCAGTCTAATAATTTTAACAAAGAGATATTTGTTCTATCCGATTTTCAAACAAGTACGCTGACCGGCGATAAAGATGAATCGTTGGAAAACAAAAATTTATTCGAGGAAAATGTAAAGCTTTACACAATTGATTTCTCGGAGAAGGAAGCTGTAAATCTCGGTTTAACCGGTCTGCAAATTAACAACCAGATTTTCGAAATTGATAAACCCATCAGTTTTACTGCGGCTGTAAGAAATTATTCCGAAGTAAATCAATCTACAGTAGCCTCATTGTTTATCAACGGAAATAGAAGAGCCCAGCAAAGTGTTGAACTAAATGCAGGCGAGACAAAAAACATCACATTCGAAACGACTTTAAACAACGCCGGGTTGATCGAAGTGTTCGCAGAAATTGAAGATGATGATATTGCAAATGATAATAAATATTTTGCCGCATTTGAAGTTCCCGGACAAATACAAACCGCACTGTTTTATAATGATCCTAAAGATATTCTCTTCTTGGAAACGGCACTTTTGGGAAACGGCGAGAAGGAAAGAATACAGTTGAATAAGTTTAAACTAGGACAAATATCATCAATTGATTTGCAGAAGTATGATTTGGTTATTATCTGCGGAAGCGGCAGTGAGAATTATTCCCGGTTGAATTCATTTATTAATGCCGGCGGTAAGTTGATACTAATGCCGGGTTCTGCGGCGACAATGGAGAGTTATAATGAGATTTTAAGTTCGTTATCGCTTCCGCCTGTTGTTTCCGTTTCCGGCGATAAATTGCAGGGTAATTCATTCCAAACATTCGATGAGGTTGATTTTGAACATCCCGTGTTTACAAATCTATTTGAAGGTGTAAAGGAACCTTCAATTGCTTCACCGGAAATTTACTATTCACTTAATATCAACTCCGGCGGTAAAGGAAAGGGTGTGATTAAGCTTGTAAATCATTTTGATTTTTTAGGCGAGTACAATATTGAAAACGGGAAAGTAATTTTATTCAATACAGCGCCCGACCTCAGGTGGAGTACCTTTCCAATTAAGGGAATCTTTGCCCCTTTAATTAATAAGCTGGTTTATTATCTCGTATCCAATACAAATCAAAATAATGATGTTAAAGCAGGTGAAAGTATTTCGATCAATATTAGTAATTTGTCTGTGCCGAAATTGAAAATTGTAATGCCGAATTCAACAGAAGAATATATTGATTTGCAAAATAACGGGCAGGCATTTTTTAACTATAAGAATGCAGTAAATTCCGGTATTTACAAATTCTATTCAGACGAAACCCTAATTGATTTTAGAGCGGTAAATATTGATAATAACGAATCTATTCTGAGTTACTTAACGGAAGAAAGTATGGAAGAATATTTGACTGAAATAAATTTTAACGGAGTTCATTTTGAACTTGATCCGGTATCAAAATTTAATGAACAAATTAAGCAGGCGAGATTTGGATCCGAGCTTTGGAAAATAATGTTGATTATAGCACTGCTGCTGGCATTAATCGAAATGATTATTTCAAGAAGCGCGAAAAAGGATTTGGCGGAAATCGTAAAATAAGAGAAAGGATATATGGAGGAAATTCAATCAAATAGTATTGAAAAGGCTCTGCTGGTAACTGTAAAGCGCGGCACGGAGCTGATTTCAAAAGTTGAAGAACATCTCGACGAGTTGGAAATGCTGGCAGATACAGCGGGGGCGCAAACTCTGTTTAAAGTTATTCAAGACCGGAGTAAAATTGATCCGGCATTTTTTATCGGTAAAGGAAAAGCAGAGGAAATTGCTCAGCTTGTTGAACTGAATGATATTCAACTTGTAATCTTCGATGAAGATTTGAATCCAACCCAAGTACGAAACCTTGAGAAATTAATTGATAGAAAAATTTTAGACCGGAGCGGACTCATACTTGATATTTTTGCTTCACACGCGCGTACCAACGAAGCGAAAACACAGGTTGAACTTGCACAGCTTCAATATATGCTGCCTAGATTAACGCGGGCGTGGACTCACCTTTCGAAACAGTACGGCGGTATCGGAACGAAAGGACCCGGTGAAACTCAAATTGAAACGGATAGACGAATAATCCGCACAAGGATTAGTAAGCTTAAAGAGAAGCTCCGCAAAATTGAATCGCAGCAAATTACAAAAAGTATAAAACGGAAAGATTTTATTCGGGCATCGTTGGTTGGATATACAAACGCGGGTAAATCCACATTGCTGAATCGGCTAACTGATGCAGGCGTTTTGACTGAAAACAAATTGTTTGCTACACTTGATTCCACCACCCGTTCGTTTGAACTGGATAAAAATAAAAAGATACTTATAAGTGACACGGTTGGATTCATACGAAAACTGCCGCATAATTTAATCGCCTCCTTTAAAAGTACGCTTAACGTTGTTCGCGATGCGGATGTTGTTCTGCATGTTATTGATGTAACACATCCGTTTTTTGAAGATCACATGTATGTAGTAGACGAGACATTAAAAGAACTTGACAGCGATAAAAAAGCACAAATAAAAATATTTAATAAAGTTGATGCACTCGAAGACCGCTCAAAAATTGAATACGTACTGAATAAATATCCCAACAGTTTGGCGATTTCGGCAGAGCGCGGTATGAACATCGGGAAATTGAATGATAAACTAATTCAAATTTATGAAGAGAATTTTGTGGAGAATAAAATTCAAATTCCTAATTCGGAATCCAAAATAATTTCTAAAATTCATGATTTGGCTGATGTTCTCAAAATTGAATATGAAGACAACAATGTGAACATACTTTACCGGACAGATAAACCAAATAACGAAAAGATAATGGGACTTGTGAAACGAAGGTAACTATTTCTATTGCCCGAGTTTTTCATAATGAGGACATTGTGTGAATGTTTAATAACTCAATAAGAAGAACAAGAAAGAGATATTCACTTCGCTAAAGAAAAGAAGAGCCATTAAAGGAAAAAGAAATAGTTAATGAATGATACTCTTTACATATTTGTTGATGAGGGTGGAAATCTCGATTTTTCCAACAAGGGGACTAAATTTTTTACTTTAACAGCACTATCGAAAGTTAGACCATTTGTAATTTATGAACCTCTTGTAAATTTAAAATATGACTTATGGGAAAAAGATATTGAATTTGAATATTTTCATGCTACTGAGGATACTTACACAACTCGAAATGAAGTGTTCAATTTGATATCAGAGAATATTACCAATTTTACAATTGATAGTGTGATTGTAGAGAAAAATAAAACACACCCTTCTCTACAGGACCATGCAAAATTCTACATAAAAATATTTGATATTCTCTTTAATTACATTCTTACCCGTTACAAAAATAAATTTTCTAAAATTTTTATTATTACTGATGAAATCCCTGTTAAAAGAAAAAAGAAAGATGTAGAAAAAGCAATTAAATCGTATGTAAGTCGGTGGATAAAAGATTCTGTGCGTGAATACAAGATTTTTCATTACTCTTCAAAATCAGATATCAATTTGCAAATTGTTGATTATTTTAATTGGTCAATTTTTCGCAAATGGGAAAGAAATAAATTGGAAAACTATGATCTTATAAAAGAAGCAATCGCAAGCGAATTTGATGTTTTTTGGTCTGGTGTTAATAAATATTATTAGCTTTAAAATACGACCGCTCTGACTATCCTTTCGGAAGAACCCCCTGGGTTCTTGTTATCAGAGCGGAACCTTTTTCAAACTTGTTCTATAATATAGAATTTTGTTAACAATAAAGTCAAGAAAAATAATGTGTATATCGGTTGTTTTAATTTAATGCTATTTTTACACCTCAAATAAATAATTGTTCTCTAATTCTTCAACATATTGTTAAAAATGGAGTTAGACCAAAATTCAGTTGTAAGGTTTTGCTTAACAACTCAAACTTAAAATAATATTTATGACAAAATAAGTTGTGAATATTCCAAACAGTAAAAATATAACACACGGTCAAAGCACAAAAATAAACCGAAGGGGTATGCGGGATTTGAAATATAAGCGGTTGACTTATTTTATTCCACCTCCTAAAGAGTGTACAACTGGGCATCCCGGAACATTTATGATAATTTTATGGTTTACAAGAACACACAATTATCTTATTTTTGTAAACCACACAATAGAGTTAAATCATGTTAAGTGAAAGATTAAAACAATTTAGACTATCCAAGGGCTGGTCATTGGATGAGTTATCTGCAGAAATTGGGGGTATAGTGTCGAAAAATGCTCTTTCAAAGTATGAAAGAGGATTGATGCAGCCTTCCATTAGTGTTTTAACAAAATTAGCCCAAGCGTTTAATATAAAAGCACTACAATTAACTAATCCGCCGGATTTGTCAACTGAGTTTATCGCTTATAGAAAAGGATCCGGTTTAGGAAAGAAAAAAAAGGGTATCATTGAAAATCTTGTAAAAACCGAACTTGAAGAAAGAATAAAGTTACAAGAAAAAATTGGAATTTTAGAAGAGTTAAACCTTCCCATCAAAACATATCAAGTTAATAATTTAGCGGATTCGGAAGATGCGGCAAAGAGTATGCGGAAATTCTGGAATTTAGGATTAAATCCGATCGCAAATCTTACAGCGCTTCTTGAGCAGAACAAAATTCATGTAATTTTAAAGGACACTCCTACAAAATTTGATGGAATCTCTGCCCTAACCAAATATAATAATGATAAATTAATTGCCGCTGCAGTAGTTTCAAGAAAAGGTGTTCCTGGAGATAGGCAGAGGTTAAATTTAGCGCATGAACTCGGTCATATTGTATTAAAAGTCGCTTTAAAAGTTGACGAAGAGAAAGCTGCTTTTAGATTTGGAGCTGCTTTTCTTGCGCCTAGAGAGTCTATTTATGAATTAATAGGCAGTAAAAGATCTTCTTTACAATTTGCTGAATTAGTTCACTACAAAAAATATTATGGAATCAGCATTCAAGCTTTGATCTATAGATTGCAGGATCTTGAAGTGATTTCTAAATCATATACAAGCAGGCTATTTCAAATTATAAATCAAAAAGGCTGGAAAAAAAATGAACCGGCTGCTTTAATACCTGAAAAACCGCTGCTATTCAGAAGTTCTGTAATGAGAGCATTTTCTGAAAAAATCATCAGCGCTTCGCAGGCAAATAGATTATTAGGTGCAAATGAATTCAAAGAAAATAATCTTGCATTAAGGGAAAAACAAGAATTCTTGAAATTAGATAAGAAAAAAAGAGACGATATTTTAGAAAAACAAGCAGAAAAAGAAGCTGCTTTTTATAAAGAGAACGCTGAGTGGAAAGAATTTACTTTTGGAGATATTATTGAGTACTAAAACCAATCCTAAGCGTGGAGAAGTTTGGGTCGTTGAACTTGATCCTACTAAGGGATCGGAAATGCAAAAGACCCGCCGTTCAGTTATTGTAAGTTCAGATGCTGTTGGGGTTTTGCCGATAAAATTAATAGCTCCGATTAGAGGATGGAAAGAAGAGTTCACTAATGATATATGGAATATCAAACTTGAGCCATCCTCAACCAACGGTTTAACAAAGACTTCAACAGTTGATGTTCTCCAATTAAGGGGTGTGGATATCCAGAGATTCAAAAATAAGGTAGGATGCTTAACCGCTTCGGAAATGGAAGAGATTGCCGCTTCAATTGCCGCGGTTGTTGAATATATGTAATTTGAACAGCCCGCCACTTTTAATAATCCAAATAAATTAGAGATTCATCCATTATTAGATGATGAGGTTAAAAAGTATTATTCATAAATTAGTGATGCAATTTTTAGAACACTGGAAAATACAATGAAACTAAAAATCGACGGCAAATCTTTAACTCTTGATAAGATTGATAAATTTATAAATAATTCTCCTTCCGTTTCATTATCGGCCGAGGCTGAGAAGCGCGTTAACAAAGCACGAAAGCTTATTGATGAATGGGTGGAATCCGGTAAAATAATTTACGGAGTGACGACCGGGTTCGGTGAGTTTGCAAATGTTCATATAAGCAAACAGGATATTGAAAAACTTCAAGAGAATTTAATCGTTAGTCATTCAGCCGGTGTGGGGGAAAATCTTCCGCCGAAAGTTGTAAAGGTGATGATGCTGCTTCGTGCGAATGCATTGGCGCGCGGTCATTCGGGAATAAGACTCTCAACTTTGCAGCTTTTGATTGATATGATTAATAAAAATATTATCCCGGTAATTCCGTCGCAAGGTTCTGTGGGTTCCAGCGGTGATTTGGCACCGTTGGCTCATTTGGTTTTAGCCATGCTCGGTAAGGGAAAGGTTCAGTTGATTAAAAATATTGAAGATAATAACACTAGAATAGTTTCTGCCGGATCAGCATTGAAGAAATTCGGATTGCAGCCTGTCCGGTTAGCTGCGAAAGAAGGACTCGCACTTATCAACGGTACGCAGATGATGACCGCATACGCCGCATTGATTTGCAGCCGCGCAAAGAGATTAATAAAACTGGCAGATATCAGCGGAGCGTTAACACATGAAGCGTTACGCGCGACCGATAAAGCGTATGACCACCGGCTGCATGACCTGCGTCCGTTTAAAGGTCAGAGCGATACAGCCAAAAACTTACTGAAGCTAATTGAAGGCAGTGAAATTCGAGAATCGCATAAGGTAGGCGATTCGCGGGTTCAGGATTCATATTCTTTGAGATGTATGCCTCAGATACACGGCGCATCCCGTGATGCGGTTGATTATGTTTGTTCGCGCGTTGAAATTGAATTGAATTCCGTGAATGATAACCCGTTGATATTCCCGGATGACGGGGATCATCTCGAAGGAGGAAACTTTCATGGTCAGCCGATTGCATTGGCGATGGATTTCATGTCGATAGCACTCTCCGAAATTGCAAATGTAGCCGAGCGCAGAATTGAAAGATTAACCAACGGCTCGCTCAGTGATTTACCCAGATTTCTTGCTAGAGACGGCGGACTTAATTCCGGGTTAATGATCGCTCAATATACAGCCGCTGCTCTTGTTTCGGAAAATAAAGTGTTGTCTCATCCTGCAAGTGTCGATTCAATTCCCACATCCGCAAATCAAGAAGATCATAATTCAATGGGATCGATATCGGCGCGTAAATGTTACCAAATATTGAAAAATGTTGAAACGGTAATTGCAATTGAGTTACTCACTGCTTCTCAGGGTATTGAATTCCTTAAACCGTTGAAATGCGGAAAGGGAACTAGACAAGCATATGTCGAAATTAGAAAGCAGGTAAAACCTTTGTGGAAAGACAGAGTAATTCATGACGACTTACAAAAAGTTTTATGTATGGTTGTGGATGGCTCAATTCTTAACGCAGTTGAAAAATCTGTTAAGCTTGCATGATGTTTTATTGCTAAAGGCGATTAATGAATTTTACTTTTTTGATGCCGGTTTAAATTCTTCAATCTCCAGATTATTTATAACCTTGTAATGCTTAGTGTTTCCTGTTAATAGTTTTAATCCATGGGAGTTTGCTGTGGATCCAATTAATGCATCTGCTAGGAGAAGAGAATTACTTAAGTAATTTTGCTCCACTAGAAACATGGCTTTAGCGGATATATTTTCATTTATGAAGAGTATTTTTACATTCCATTTTCGAAAGGCATTTCTTAATGTATTAAGTTCTCTCTTATTTTTCATGCCCTGAACTAATTCCATGTAAGTTACAACAGAAACGAAAAAACCATTTAGCTTTTCGATTTTATCTTTAGCTTTTTTGTTACCTCTCATATACCAAATGATTACATCCGTATCTATCATTAACATTAATATCTTTTCCTTCTTAGTTTGCGTACATAGCCATCTACGTCTTCAGTTTCCTTGCGGTTTTTCCACATACCAAAAAGTTCATCGGTTTTATTATTATCGTTTTCAGATTTATCATATGGAACTAATTTAGCGTAAGGTTTCCCATGGTAGGTTATAATAACTTCTTCACCTCGTGAAATAGATTCTAAAAGTTCCTTTGTATGAAATCTTAATTCTTTTGCAGTTGAAACCATCTTTACCCCTTACCAAAGTTTACACTTTAAAATATAAACATGGATTTCGTGGAAGTCAACCCGGTATCTACCTAATTTAATTTCCCCTCCACATAATCCTGCACTACTTTTAATTTTTCGATGGCTTCATGCTTAAGCTTGGCGCAGGTTTCACGCATCTCTTTATTGAACTCTTCGTCTTTGATTGTTTTCAAATTAATTAGCACATTATAAATACCGCCAATCACCCCGGTATAAGCGGCTGTAGCACCCACACCAACATCAGTAACGGAATTCGGATTACCGTTACGCGCAACTTTGTCCGCAATTTCAATAGCTTTTAGGCTTAACTTTGCCGTGTTAAGCGGAACCATAACCGCCTGTTTTAATCCGTCCAGCATTGCCTGCTGCCGCAACTGCTTCTCTTCCGTCGTTTTATTCGGCAATCGTTTTGCATCCATAAAAGCATTAAAAGCGTTTGTGTCGTCATCAATTGCTTTGGCGAGAGCATTTTTGATTTCCTGACATTCAACTGCCGCTTCGTTTAATATTCTATCTACCTCCTCGCTGCCCCGCGTGTTTGATGTTAGATTGCTAACCATCGAACATAATGCTGCTCCGAGTGCGCCCGCCAATGCGGCAATTGATCCGCCGCCGGGAGCCGGAGATTCACGCGATACTTCATCAACAAAATCATTCAACTTCATTTCAACTAATGCGTTCTTTTCCGGTTTAGGTAAACCAAGCACTCTTTCCTCAATTACAAAATCACTTACATCTTTTAATCCAAGTGAATAAATCGCAGTGTTTAGGATATCTTTTATTGGTATGCCGGTCGATCTGCCCTGTCGTTTCAGATAAAACTTACCCGTTTCAAGCAATGCAGGAAATGGAACCATCCCGACTATTTCGCTGCCGGTTACTACAAGTCCGCGTTCGGCAGCAAGTTCACGTGTTTTTTCGAGTACATGATGCATTGATGTTACATTGTAATTAGTAAGATTTATTGATATCTGTGCGCGGTCGTATTCTTCAACCATCCAGCCGATTGCTTTACACTCTTTAAATATTCCCGGTTTCTTCGTGGATTCTCCTTCGGGATGTTCGGGGTCGATACCGTTTAACTTAAGCAGGTGAACCAAATCATAATCATGTTCCTCTCTGCAGTGTTTTACTGTTTCAGCAATAGTATTCCCGTCGAAATCACAACTGCCGCATGGATAATTGCCTTCGGCATATTTTACAATTCCCTCACTTTTAAAATAGTAAGGCTTGGTAACCGGGCGTCTTGATGATCTTCCTTTTTCTCTCAGTTCAAAGGCAATATCGGTTGCATGAAGTTTTTCTCTCGTGTTGAGTGAGATGTTGTATGCAATTAAAAATTCGCGGACACCAATTACAGTCGACCCGGCTTTCGCGTTAAATTCGTCCGGACCGTAATCCGGTTTCCACTCCGTTTTCTTTAACTTTTCGGGCAGCGCTTCATATTCACCCTGACGAATTATCGCAAGGTTCTGACGTTCGGGAACAGCGGCAGACTTTTCATAAAGATAAACGGGAATCTTTAATTCCTCTCCAACCCGCTTTGCAACTTCTTTCGATAATTCAATGCACTCTTCTGTTGTAACTCCGCTGACCGGGACGAACGGACAAACATCCGTTGCACCCATCCTGGGATGTGATCCTTTATGTTTCGACATATCAATCAATTCACTCGCTTTTTTTATCGCATTGAATGCCGCCGCTTTCACTGCTTCGGGATTACCGACAAATGTAACGACGGTACGATTCATATCAGCGCCGGGATCAACATCGAGCAGCCTTGTCCCCTCAATTTTTTCTATCTCATCGGTTATCTGTTTAATTACAGCGGCGTCTTTACCTTCGGAAAAATTTGGTACGCATTCAATTAATTTATCACTCATTGTTTCCTCTAATAGATAATTTTAGGAATAATATTGCCTGATTATGGAAAACCAAAATAACCCAGGCGGCAAACATTATCAAGAAATATAAAGAATTATGAAGAGTTTATTGGTTTATTCTAGATGAATGTTTTGTTTAAGGATAGTGATGTTTGTTGAATAATATCAACACTTACAGATCAAGATTATCAATGTTATTATCTATGTCCCACCGCAGCGGATTTTCCCGGACAAATTTTCTGATGTTAAATAATTCTATTTCGGTACGGATAATTCTATCATAAAATGATCTCTGCCATTTGAAATTATCATAGTGATTATCTCTGCACCATTTTGTAACGCCGATTTTAAAACCCTTAATTATATTTGATAAATTGGTCTTGTGCTGTAGGGGACGAAAATTTTCGTCCCCTACATTGTTGCTCAAATCAATTTTTTTATTGTGGTCAATGATAATAATTCCATGGACATGATTAGGCATTATAATAAATTCGTCCAATCTGGTAAATGGGAAATGATCTGGGATTTCATTCCAACAATTAATTACAATTGATCCCAATTCAATCAGAATCATTTTTCAATTATTTATTCTGCCGGAATGATGAATGTGTTTGTTATGCAAATTATTACATAATACCACAACTATCTTCCGTATAATCATATTCCGGCAGTCTATCGCGTCTTCGTTTTTTTTATTGTGAATTACAACAATGATGTGTATGTTTAAGAAAACAATACACATGGCAAAAGGGGTCAATGATGCGAACAAATATAGTTATTGATGATAAATTAATGAACCTTGCTCTTAAAGCAACCGGTTTAAAAACTAAGAAGCAAGTTGTTGAAGAAGGATTGAAAACATTAATTAGAATCAAAAATCAAAGCAAGCTAAAATCACTTCGTGGTAAATTGCATTGGGAAGGTGATATTGAAAAAATGAGAACGGATAAATGATATTCTTAGATTCGACTGTATTAATTGATTATTTCAATGATAGTGATACCTGGCAAGTTGAAGTTCTCGATTCAATCCTCGGAAAAGAATTAGTTGTAATCGGAGATTATGTCTTAGCCGAAGTATTACAAGGATTTAAAAAAGAGAAAGAATATCAGGAAGCCAAAACGGTTCTGCTTTCATTTCCTTGTTACGATATCGGCGGAAAAGATAATGCAATAAAAAGTGCAGATAATTATCGCTCCTTACGGAAAAAAGGAATAACCGTTAGAAAGACAATAGATGTAATGATTGCAACCTTTTGCATCCAAAATGATTTTATACTATTGCATAATGATAAAGATTTTGAGCCATTTGAAAAGCATCTCAAATTAGAAGTTTTTCAAAAATAAAACGCACGTGACAAGTTATCCCGCTTTCAATTGACGGTCATGGTCGCACCATGACCAAAACAATGTGATGCTGACACAGACACTGTGCCCCCGTAACAGCCTAGCAAAGTTGATAGCAATTAATTTAATACAAAAGATGTAGTGATGCCTCATTCCTTCTTCGACACTTAAGCAGAAATGGTGATTATTTGCGGGGACTTTTCTTCAGACTGCGCCGTTTTACATTTTAGTAATGAATGCGATATAAGTTGAATAATTGGATGAAAAATATCATCTTTAAGTATGAAAAACGAACTCAATGAAATATTATCAAAATTAGGAGAGTTGCTTCCATTCATAAGACAAAATTACGATGTTAATTCAATAGAAATTTTTGGTTCTTATGTCAGAAATGAGCAAACTCTTGGAAGTGATTTGGATTTATTGGTTTCTTTTAACAAAGTTCCAAGCTTAATAAAATTTATTACGTTGAAAAATTATCTTTCCGACCAACTTCATTTAAATGTCGATTTAGTGATGAAAGATGCTTTAAAACCTCGATTAAGTCAGAGTATCAAAAGTGAATCTATTTCCATATGAAAAACAAAAGAGATTTTACCGCATACTTAGAGATTTCACTTGGCGGATATAGTCGCATCATGACTGAAACAATGTGATGCTGACCCTGTCACGGTATGACCGTGACAGCCTAGCAAATTCAACACAAAGTTGACAGCAATAAAATCACTTGGCGGTCATGGTCGCATCATTACCGGAACAAATACAGGATCAAATGAAATTGTTTTTCTTTTTTATCCCTCAGAACTTTGACTGGGACTTTTTTTATAGAGACTACGCTATTAGGCGCTTATATTGTTATTGAAATCTTCCTATTATGTTTTTACATTTAACAAGCAAAAAATAAGACGGAGAAATATAAGTTATGTCGTCACAACCATTAAGTAATGTTCAAGAGGAATTACTGAAACTTTATTCCCAAAATCTCTCCCCGGAAGAATTAAAGGAACTAAAAACAGTGTTGGGAAAATATTTTTCACATAAAGCGACCAAAGAAGCTGACAAAATTTGGGATAACAAAAAATATTCAAATGAGACTATGGATTCTTGGTTAAATGAAGGATAGACTTAAAGTCGTTCTCGATACAAATGTTTTGCTTGTATCAATATCATCGAAATCAAAATATCATTGGATATATACTAAATTGGTTTCTGATGAATACGATTTATTCATTACAAATGAAATTTTAATGGAATATGAAGAAATCATTTCAAAAAAATATAATTATACTGTTGCCCGCAATGTAATAAAATCACTTCTAATCTTACCGAACGTCCATAAAACATCCATCTATTATAATTGGAATCTTATTTCAGAAGATAGAGATGATAATAAATTTGTAGATTGCGCGTTGAACTCAAATTGTCATCTATTAGTTACGAACGATAAACATTTCCAAGTTTTAAAAACTATTGATTTTCCTAAAATCGAAGTAAGAGACATTAACTATTTTGCAGAACAACTTGGAATAAATGGGTAATACTAAAATCGCACATGACAAGTTATCCAGCTTAAATTCAACACGAAGTTGACAGCAATAAATTCAATTGGCGGTCATGGTTGCGCCATGACTGAAACAATAATGCTGCCCCCTTAGCGTGTAGAAATAGTTTGCAATAAATTTATCTAAAAATTAAATTGATTTATGATTTCAAGCGAAGATAAATATCGAGTATTAGAAATTGCTAAGAAATATAATGTTTCTAAAGTCTATCTTTTTGGTTCAACATTAAATTCAGACATTATAGGAACGGATATTGACTTAGCCGTTGATGGAGTGCCGGATTCAAGATATTTTGAATTTTATGGCGAATTAATCTTTGCACTTTCTAAACCGGTAGATTTGGTTGACTTAAGGAAGAAAACTTTATTTAACAAAATGATTAGAACAGAAGGCGTCCTTATTTATGGGTGAACTTTCTCAAAGAATTAAAGCTGAATTAGAAAACATCGACGAAATCTTCAATGAGATGCCTTCATATTTAAAGCTTCCCAATTTATCAACATTAGAATTAGCCGGTGTAGCGGCATTGTTACATAATTTTTACAATGGAATTGAAAATATTTTAAAGCAAATAATATTATCGCACAAATTAGAAATAACTGTAGGTGAATCTTGGCACAAAGAATTACTTGAATTAGCATTTTCACAAGATTTTATCTCGAAAGATTGCAAAAATAGTTTAGCTCAGTATTTAGCTTTTAGACATTTTTTTAGTCACGCCTATGCGCTCGATTTATACCCGGATAGAATGGAACCTTTAGTGAAGAATTCAAAGGAAGTCTACGAAATCTTCAAAAAAGACATAGATAAATTTTTGTCGTAGCGATTTACTGCTTTTAAAAATTACACCTGACAAGTTATCCCGCTTTAAGTATACACGAAGTTGACAGCAATAAATTCACTTGGCGGTTATTGTCTCACCATGACCGAAACAATGATGCTGCCTCCGTCAGGTTACGACCGATGCTGTCAACTTAGTACACCTAAGAATGCGGCTAAAGCCGAATGATTTTTCGGATATTAAATCCGTTCGCTAAAGCGAACGGCTATATAAAACTATAATAGCCGTTGCCTTTAGGCAACGGGACTAAAAAATTAAACCCAAAGTGGCTTTAGCCACATTTTTTATCTAAGTTGACAGCATTGGGTTACGACTGTGACAGCCTGGCAGAAAACAAATTTAGTTTAAAAAAGATTTGTGATTAGTTGTGATTTCTTTTAAGTTGTAACCAATTCTCAAGATAAGAGGAGTTGAATCTTGCACCCATTTACTTTTCTTCTTGATTTACCTTTCGAAAGTAACCTAACTAAACTTATAGATAATAATAAACCTTTACAAACAGCAATTAAGCGGACTCAAACTTTGCCGGCAGTGCGCGTTTAGTCTTGAGGAATGAATATAAATTATACACTACAGCAAATATTGGGATGGGAATTGAGAGTTCGTTTTGCGGGATGAATTAACTGGTTTGTTGATTGGGAAATAAGCTTTGAGTTTATGCTGACTCTTAATGTTTTTTTGCCGATTCCGGATATAAATTTATAGAGTTAGGCATTTAAACTAATTTCTTTATAGAATGCAAAATATAATTAAATCTTCTCATACATCAATTTAAATATGGAGCAAATTATGTCAGAAACAACGCCTCAAACTAAACCTAAAAAACCAATTTATAAAAAATGGTGGTTTTGGCTTATTGCTGTAATTGTCGTAATAGCTATAGCAAACTCTGGTAAAAAATCAGTCAATTCAAATGAAACACCTTCAAATGACGGAAACATTGTTAAAACTGAAGCAAATGAAAACAAAAAAGAAGAAGTTGAAGAGGCATTCCCTACAATTGGGGAATCACTTTCTACAGACTACTTCCAGATTACCTTAAACAAAGCAAATGTTGACACAAAAGTTAATACTGGGAATCAGTTTGCCGATCTTGATGAAGAACCTGGTAATAAATTTCTTATTCTAGATATAACTTTTAAAAATATAGATGATGAGAGCAGAATGTTTATAGACGGGTCTGTATATATCAATTTTAATGGCAAAGAGTATAAGTATGATAAATCTGAAACAATAATGCTAAAAGGATGGGGAACTATGCTTGATCGGATCAATCCCTTGACAACTAAAACTACTAAACTTGTTTATAAAATCCCAACAGAAATAAGTGGTGCTGTTTATTGGGAACCTGGTAGAAATTATGATGACAAAAGATTTTTCTGCGGTAATCTATAGAATGCATAACAAGTTATTCCACGACTTTAACCCGATGGGAAGGAAAAAACTTGTTAACGGGTTTATAATAACCCAGCGAATAATCCTTCTCTTCCCAACAGTAAAAAATTATTATCAATATGTGTAGTTTTTTTTGCTAGCTTAAACATACAAGCAAATCAACACGGATGCCGCAATGTAAGCGGTATGTGGGTAGTTCTTTAATGTCGGTGTAAATAAAATATTGTGGTTTTGCCGTGCACTAATGAACTAAATTATTGCAACCGATTTGTACGGAAAAAGTTACAAACCTGTTGCTAATTTATTGGCATAATTTGTAAATGCGGCATTCCTGTTCTGGGGCGCCGGTTATTTGTAACGCCTACTTGCTCAAAAATAGGTAGAAAAATGAAAACAAAATTTCTTATCATCTTTTTTATGTGCGCAACTCTATCAGCCCAGATTCGCTTTAAAGTTAAAGATATTAGACGGATTTATGAAGGCAACAATTATTTTTCTGTTAATCTCAACATATTTGTATGGAATCTGGGCTCAAAGACACAAATTAATTCACTACTTCAAGGTCTTGTAGAAGAATGGAGGTTTCGAGGCGTTAGCACTTCATATTACGAAGAGATTTCTGATTTTTACATTATCTATAAAAATCCAAATTCTGGTGCATTGACTCCGAAAATTTTTCCTGCAAGTATTACTATTAAGACTATATTTGATAATTATATACCAATGGATTCTCCACAATACGAACTTCCCTCAACTGGTGCGGATAGTGGGCAAGAATGGAATATTTTATATACTAACCTTCCTAAAGGAGCTTTTGATATTCATACGAAAATTCTCGGGGAAGTTAAGCAGATTGCTGACCTTCCTGGTGTTGAAGAAAAGAGAAAAGAAATTGCTGAGAAAAATAAAAAATTATTAGAGGAAGCTGAACGATTGTTTGATCAATCAGATTATAAAAAAAGTATTGCAAAATATACTTATCTCTTTTTTGTTGACCCAGATAGTAAAATAAAACATTCCCATAAAGTTGCGGAAGCATATTATCAAGTTGCAACTAAATTAGAATCAACGGGCAAATATTCTCTGGCAATTGAAAATTTTGATAAGGCTGTTGAATACAATAAAGGATTAATAATGTCTATTACACCCTTAAAAGCAGACTGTTATCTAAGGATTGCAGAAGATAACTTGAATAGAGAAAAATATGATGAGGCTTCCCAAAACTTTCGTACCGCATATAATTATGATAATAGCTTAGAAAAAATCATTTATAATAGAACTTCTATTTTTAAAAAATCTCCGCTAACTAGTTTTTATTCAATAATACCTGGGTTGGGCCAGATTATCAATGGTAAAACAACAAAGGGGATAATTCATTTAGGAACGTTCTCATTAATTTCATACTTGGGCATTTCAACCAGAGCTAAAGCCAACGAAATATATGATGATTATAAATTAGCAACTAATGCATATATGGCAGAGACACTTTATAAGGATGCTGATGATAAACTTAAACAGAGCGATATTTATTTTGGAGTCTCAATGGCAGTGATTATTTATAGTATTATTGATAATTATACAGATGTACTATCATTCAATAATTTATTTGAGTTAACTGGAATGGATTCAAAAAACAATCTCAATTATAGAGATTATACTCTGCTAAATATTAAGCTTGATTTTTGAGGTACCAATATGAGAAATATATTACTAACCTTTTCTTTCATATTTATGATATTATTTATTTCTTGCAGTGAATTTGAACACTCAAATCCATTCGATCCAGAATATAAAAGCGATGGCGGCATACTAACCTATCAGATAGATTATTATACCGTATCTCAATATTTTGATCACGGTACAGCGGTAGAATATAATTTAAATATTTTCGTTAAATATTTTGGTAGAGAACAAGTTCAATTATATGGTAAAATTTCCACTTCTGACTCAAACATCTTTCTAACTGATTTTAATGATAAATACTATGTCTTAAATTCAGGAGAGACAAACAAAAGTAATTTCCCATATCGATTTAAATTATCGAAAACGATACCTAAGCCATATGTAACTTTTCTGGGATTTACTTTAAAAAATAATTCTACCAATGAAGAGTTGTCTGATAGTCTTTCAATCACAATTAACTAGGCGTATTTATGAGTTGCAAGAATATAATGATTAATTCGAGTAGTGAACCATTACCTTATACCTGTAGCAACAAAAGGTTTTCAACCAATATTAATAAGGGATTAAACCATAGCTTATATTCTAATTCAAGAGGGAGCGTGTTTGAAGAACCTTTGATAGATTCTAATGATCACACTTTGTGGCTTGAGTATGTTATTGATAAAGATGGGAATGACGATATTTATTGGCTTATGTGGTACAATAGTGAAGGTTGTCCAACTATTCCGATGAGTGCTGTTTTTAATACTGATGATTTGGGAAATATGATAAAACAATTAACAAAATTTATCCCATGACGCATTCTAACAAGTTATTCCGCTTAAAATCACCCAGAATATAATAGCAACAAATTTCTAAAAAGATGTAAAGAAAGTTGACATAAATTTACTCACAATAAATAATCATACAACAGTTGAACGTAACCCGAAAGCCAAACCAAAAAACATTCATCGTAAATATATTTTGCCGCAGGGTTAATCACATTTGATTTTTACTAAAATTATTAGAAAATTGTTGTCCTATTAAGTTTGAGGGAAGACAATGAATTTAATTAAGACATCGATTTTTCTGCTGGCATTTTTCAGCTTAACTGTAAATGCACAGTTAATAGAAAGAGAACCGTTTATATTCGGCGGGATTGGAAGTTACAACTCAAACTTTGGTAAGAGTTTAAGCGAAAGAAACAGCACTACGATTGCATTCAGCATCGGAACAGGGATTCCGCTGTATCAAAAGATATTTTTTTACGGAAAGATATCATATTTCTCCAAATCAAATTATGATGTATATGATCCCGCCGCGATGAATACCGGCTCAGATTTTCAAATTGTAAATGAACTTCAAAGTGCGAACGCAAATTTTAGTCAATTAATTATGAATGCCGGATTGATGTATAATTTATTCAATTATAACGGTTATTTACTCGGGTTGAATGGAGGCATGACTTATGCCTTCGTCAATCATGAAGCTTACAGCTCAAGCGGCGTTTTGATTCAGAGATTGGATAATGAAGGCGTTCTTGGTTATTTTGCCGGAGTCATGGGAGAAAAGAATTTTGAGGAATCCGAATTCTCAATCTTCGGGGAAGCACAATACAATCATGCTAAGAAGGATGTTGTTTATTTCCGTAATGCTTTCAGCGGAATGAATTATACAATCGGGTTCAAATATTATTTCACGGGAAGATAGTTTTACACATCAAATTATAAGGGACACATTACAGTGAAAGAGATCAAAAAGATTGCAATAAACACAGGCGGCGGCGATGCCCCGGGCTTAAATGCTGTAATTAAAGGAGCAACAATCTCAGCGCTTAACAACGGCTGGGAAGTTGTCGGTATACGGGATGGATATAATGGAATCTTTTTGGAGGAGAATTATCCACAAGGAGGATTAATGAATTTAACAAGGGAAAGAGTTGCCGATATTACACCGTTAGGCGGTACTATTCTCGGTACGACCAACAGAGGAAATCCATTTGCATACCCAATGAAAAATGAAAAAGGGGAAATTGTTGAGATCGATAGATCTGATGAAATAATGGAAGGCTTCAGGGAAAATAATATCGATGCACTTATTGCAATCGGCGGAGACGGCTCACTCTCTATGGCTAATAAAATTTGTAAAAAAGGAATGAGGGTTGTCGGCGTTCCCAAAACAATCGATAACGATTTAGATAAAACGGTAATAACTTTTGGTTTCGATACAGCCGTATCTTTTGCAACTGAATCTATAGATAGATTACATTCTACTGCGCAGGCTCACGGAAGAATAATGGTTGTTGAAGTAATGGGGCGTTATGCCGGTTGGATTGCACTTAATTCCGGAATATCGGCTTCGGCAGATGCGATTTTAATTCCAGAAATACCCTACGATATCGAAAAAGTTTCCGCATGTTTAAAGAAAATAAGATCCGAGAAAGGGTATGCTATTGTAGTTGTTGCAGAAGGAGCAAAACCTAAGGATGGAAATGTTTTTGTTGTTGAAAAACAGGCTGGAAGAGCCGAACGGCTGGGCGGAGTCGGTGAAAAGGTCACAAGTGATATTCAGTATCTAACAGGTATTGAAACCCGGTCTGTTATTTTGGGTCACCTCTTAAGAGGCGGTTCCCCCACCACTTTCGATAGATTGCTTTCATTGAGATTCGGCGCTGCTGCTGTAAGGGCTTTAGCTGCCGGGGAAAACGGTATAATGGTTGCGCTCGCTCCGCCGACTGTTAATTATGTTCCCTTAGAACAAGCTACGAATAGAATGAAATGTGTGCCGGTCGATAGCGATACAGTTATGACTGCCCGTGAACTCGGGATTTGTTTCGGGGAATAAATATTTTTTCTTTTTCGAACTAAGATTCTTCGTTCCTACTAAAATCGTAGGAACTCAGAATGACAAATTTCGATTTTTCAACACACACACTCGACAGATATGTTCAGCATGACAATTATCGACCTTAGAGATAGTCTCTTTGTTTTATCCAAACAAATTAATTGGAAATGAATTTTGTGCCGAAGTGTTAACCCGACAAATTTTACTTTACTAAGGTTTGGAAAAAGTATAATTATCACTAGCTAATTTTAAAAACATTAAGGGCAATATGGGTATTAAAAATTTAGATCAGTTTCAGAAGAAAATTACATTGAGAAATATTCAGCCGGAAGATTACGAACAGATAAAAAGTCTGCAGCTGAAATGTTTTCCGGGTATGCTGCCGTGGGACGAACAGCAAATTAAAAGTCATATTAAAATTTTTCCCGAAGGACAGTTTTGTATTGTTTACCGGGGAAAAATAATTGCATCCTCTTCCAGTTTAATTCTTGATTTTGAGATGTATGATGACATTCACAATTTTGCTGAAATCACAGGCAGAGGATATTTAAGCACTCACAATCCAAACGGCGATACTCTTTACGGTATCGAAATAATGGTTCACCCGAACTACCGCGGGATGAAATTAGCCCGGCGGTTATACGATGCCCGTAAAAAATTAGCCCGCGAGATGAATCTTAAGAATATAATAGTCGGCGGTAGAATTCCCGGGTTCCGGAAATATAAAGACAAACTTACGGCTGAACAATACATTGAAAAAGTTGAGAATAAATCAGTCTATGATCCGGTGCTCACCTCACAGCTTGCAAATGGATTTATCGTAAAAAGGATTCTGCCTGATTATTTAGTTGTCGATAAAGAATCATCCGGCTATGCAGTATTGATGGAGTGGACGAACGCACACTACGAACCGCATCCGCATACTCGTTATCACGCATCCCGACCGGTGAGAATCTGCTGTGTTCAATACGGAATGAGAAAAGTAAAAAACTTTGATGAGTTTGCAAATCAATGTGAATATTTCGTTGATGTGGCAAGCGGTTATAAAAGCGATTTTATTCTTTTCCCTGAAATTATTACCACGCAGCTATTATCATTTATTGAAAATAAACGTCCCGGAATTGCCGCCCGTGAGCTTGCGGGATTCACATCCCAATATTTGGAAATGTTTTCAAATTTGGCTGTCAGGTATAATATCAATATTGTAGGCGGTTCGCATTTTATTGAGGAAGACGATATACTTTACAATGTATCGTTTCTTTTTCAGCGGAATGGGAAAATCGATAAGCAGTATAAACTGCACATAACTCCAAATGAAAGAAAGTGGTGGGGAGTTCAGCCGGGTGATGCAGTCTCAGTTTTTGACACAGATGTAGGAAAGGTTGCAATTCAAATTTGTTATGATATTGAATTTCCCGAGCTTTCAAGAATTGCAGTTGAAAAAGGCGCCCAGATAATTTTTGTTCCTTTTTGTACTGACGAACGGAAAGGTTATCTCCGTGTTCGTTATTGTTCACAGGCTAGATGTATTGAAAATCAGATATACGTTGCAATTGCAGGAAATATCGGGAATCTACCGCAGGTTGAAAATATGGATATTCAATATGCGCAATCGGGAATTTTTACACCGTCTGATTTTGCTTTTTCCCGGGATGGTGTTGCTGCCGAATGTACACCCAATGTTGAAACGGTTGTAATTCATGATGTTGATCTCGAATTGCTTAACAGGCACAGAATTACCGGCACTACTCTTAATTGGAATGACAGGCGGACAGACCTTTACGAGATAAGAGTTCTAAACGGCGGCAAATCGAAAGGAAAGATTTAGAGTTTACTCAATTTTTAATTTTCTTTTTGAGGATAAAATGAAGAATAAATTGATACTGTTTGTTGTCTGCAGCATGATATTTGGTGGAATAATATCGGCACAAGAGCACAAATTTCAACTGCTTAATCAAACTGAATTTGATGTTTATGAAATTTACATCTCTCCGGCAGAAGATGAAGTTTGGGGGGAGGATATTCTTGATTCATTAATATTATCTTATAAAGACACGATTGACATTACAATTGATTTAGCTGATGAGTGTAAATGGGATCTCATGATTCTTGATGAATTGGGCAATGAATTTATTTGGGAAGATATTCCAATTTGTGAAATCAAAAAGCTGCTTCTTTATTTGGATGATGAAAATATTCCGCAAGCTATTTGGGAATAAGGAAAATAATTATGAATGAAAAGCATGACGAAAATATTAATCGTATCGAATACACCGAGCAGCCATACGATTTAATTGACGGGGCAACGGCTGAAGTCTTTGATTTTTATCGCGAACTAACAAAACAACGCGAAGTAGCAGTTGATAAATCATTGACATTGGATGAAAGAATCGCAGCTTATGAAGACATTATCGATTCTGAAGTTGGTGATACGAACCTGGTGCGCGCCCGGAATATTGAAAGAGAGTTCGGCATTCGGCAAATTTACCTGAAATATGAAGGCGGAAATCCAAGCGGTACACAAAAGGATAGAATAGCTTTTGCACAGTGTAACGACGCTCTCCGCCGCGGATATGATACAATCACTTTTGCTACCTGCGGCAATTACGGCGTCGCTATTGCATTGGCGGCTAATTTTGCCGGACTTAAATGTATAATTCATATTCCGGAAAATTATCATACAAAACGAATCAAAGAGATGGCCGATCTAGGGGCTGAAATTATTCGCGAGCCCGGTGATTATGAAAATGCAGTTTTTATTTCTCAGGAATTCGCTTTGAAAAATGAACAGTACGATGCAAATCCGGGCGGCGACAATACAATTTTACAATTGAAAGCTTACGGTGAAATTGCTTATGAAATCTACGACGATCTTCGTGATGCCCCGAGTGCAATTTCAATTCCCGTTTCAAATGGAACTACATTAGCCGGAGTTTACAGGGGTTTTCTGAGTCTTTATCGTAGAGGCAAAACATCTCGGATGCCTAAAATTATTGCGGGATCATCCATCAAAAAAAATCCTATCGTTGAAGCTTTTCTTCTGAATAAAGAAAAGTGCGAAGATCTTAGACCGGAGAAAATAAAAGAAACTAAAGTAAATGAGCCGCTTGTAAATTGGCATTCTTTCGACGGAGATTATGCCCTGGAAGCAATAAGGAATACCAAAGGCTGGGCAGGTTCCGCTACTGATAAGGAAATGACTGCTTTATCCAAATTAATACGTGAAAAAGAAGGACTGTTTGTTCTGCCGGCTTCAACCGCCGGATTACATGCATTAATAGAAAAACATAAAAAGGATGTTTTACCAAGTGATAGATATGTGGTTTTATTAACAGGGAGGAAATCATGAATATACTGCCGAACGGAAATGCAATTATTTACTCTGAAGGGGCATTCAACACAACTAACGGCAAAACAGCACATGGACTTGTACGCTTTACCGAACGTTACAATGTTCACTCGGTTATTGATTCAAAATATGAAGGGCAGGATGCAGGCAAGGTTCTTGATAAAAAAGAAAATGGAATTCCTATCTTTGCATCTATTGAAGATGCAATTAAATTCTCACAGGATAAAGGAGAACCGGCAACTCATTTTGTGATCGGACTAGCACCCGACGGCGGCCGTCTTGATCCTGATGCACGAGTCGATGTGTTGAAAGCAATTGGATTCGGGCTTCACCTCGATTCGGGTCTGCATGATTTTCTCTCCGATGACCCTGAAATTGTTGATCTCGCTTTTCAAGCCGGCGTAAAAATCCGCGATGTCCGGAAACCGGTTTCCCGCGATGAACTTCACTTTTTTACCGGGAAAATTGAACGTGTGAATTGTTTGAAAATTGCAGTACTGGGAACGGATTCGGCTGTTGGCAAAAGGACTACGGCATGGGTAGTTGTTCATGCGCTGCGTAACGCCGGATTTAAAACCGAAATGATCGGAACCGGTCAAACCGCATGGCTGCAGGGTGCAAAGTATAGTATCATTATGGATTCATTGATAAATGATTTTGTTTCCGGTGAAATTGAGAATGCCGTTTTTTCAGCATGGGAAGAATCAAATCCGGATGTAATTGTTATCGAGGGACAAGGTAGTTTGATGAATCCCGCTTACCCGGGTGGATTTGAAATTCTTGCTGCCGGCAGACCAGATATCATTATTTTACAGCACGCACCGGCAAGAAAAGAATATGACGGTTTCCCCGGTTACTTTATTCAATCGTTGGAGAAACAGATAAAGATAATCGAAATGCTCTCCGGTAAACCTGTCGCTGCTGTGACCGTTAATCATGAAAATATTCCCTATGAAAAAATCCCGTCTGTCTGCGAACAAATCGAAAAGGAAACCGGTCTGCCTGCTGTGGATGTGCTCGTTCAAGGTGCGGAAAAATTATTGGGTGTTATAAAGAATCACTTAAATATCCGCTGACTTATTTAAAGTCTATTATCTTTTGGAGTAAGACAGCATGAGGGGAATCTAAAAGTGATTAATGAAATTAGAAGTTATATGATTTTTTTGAAATAAATCCGAAACGGAAAAGAAATGATAAACGAAAAGAATGATCCGCTTTCAATATTAGAAGTGTTCGATGTTTTGGAAGTCGGACCGGTAAAATTATCAAAGGATAGAATTTCGGCGCCCTATAAAATCATTAATAACGGCAAAGAAGACACAACAGAGCTAATCTATAGTTATGAAGAAAATGTATTTGATCCGGCGGATAATTCTTCAATCAATCTTGCTTCAATGATTGCATCTCAAGTTGCTGTAAACTACGGATTGTTTTGTAAGAAAATCATTTTTAAAGGTATTTATGATCATACCGATCAAAGATTTCTTTCGGATGCAGTTGAAAATACTGCGCGTGAAATATATGTAAAAAAAATTATTGAGCACAACCCGTTTCTTACTGGCGAGGCAGCGAAGCTTCCTGTTGTAAAACAAAAAAATTATTCCAGGGCAATTCTGGAGTTTCCAGATATTGATCCCGAACCTGTAAAAACCAAATGGGAATATTGGTCAACCGGTAAAGACAGTCACTGCATACTATCGAGCGGAGGGAAAGATAGTCTATTAAGCTATGGATTGATAAATGAACTCGGTTACGAAACTCATCCGCTTTTTGTGAATGAATCCGGAAGGCATTGGTTCACCGCTCTTAATGCTTATAGATATTTCAAAGAAAACATTCCCAACACCGGCAGGGTTTGGGTTAATTCCGATAGAGTTTTTCCGTGGATGTTGAGACATATGCCGTTTATTAGAAAAGACTTTCAAGATATTCGCGCCGATGAATATCCAATCAGGTTATGGACAGTTGCCGTTTTCCTTTTTGGTATTTTGCCGCTGATGAAGAAAAGAGGGATCGGGAGAATGATTATCGGGGATGAATATGATACCACGATGCGCAAGAATTATAAAGGCATCACTCATTATGACGGGCTCTATGATCAAAGTAAATTTTTTGATGAAGCAATGAGCAGGTATTATATGCGGAAGGGTTGGTCGATTTCCCAATTTTCAATTTTACGACCGCTTTCCGAAATGATGATTGAAACAATTTTAACTAAACGATATCCCAGGCTGCAGGCTCATCAAGTATCATGTCATGCTGCTCATAAAGAAGGAGATAGAATTTATCCCTGCGGTAAATGTGAAAAGTGCCGGAGAATTGTAGGGATGCTCACGGCGATTAACGAAGACCCGAAACATTGCGGGTATAATGATGAGCAAATAAATAAAGCTTTAAAATTACTTGAAACGAAATGGATTCATCAAGAAACGGTGAGCGCCGATCATTTACTGCATACGCTGAGCGAGATGGGGAAAATAACTCTCGATGATAAAAAAAAGAAAAAGGTAAAAGAAAAAACGGAAATTTTACATTTGCGTTTTGATACCGAACGTTCGCCGATGATCGCAATACCTCAAAACCTGAGAAAAAGTTTATATAAAATTTACATGGAATATGCACTGGGCGCCTTAAGAAAAGTAGGTCGAAAATGGCAGTCCGTTAATCCGTTAAAGGATCCGGCAATCGAAGAGAAGTATCCGTTTGAACTGGCGGGAATGAAAACTGATACAAAGATTAGACGTGAGATTAGAATCTCTCAAAAAACTCACCTTTGGGCGGAACAGTCCTGGCCCGAATTAGAAGAGAGACTAAAAGAGACCGACATTGCAATTTTACCGGTTGGCTCTATCGAACAACACGGTCCTCATTTGCCCGTTGATGTTGATGCATTTGATGCGGACTATTTGGCGAAACGAGTTGCAGAAGCATGCAGTGATCCGAAGCCGCTGGTTTTACCCTTGGTTCCTTATGGTGTAGCTTACCATCATGATGATTTTAAAGGCACTATCAGCGTTACAAATAATTCACTATCAAATTTTATTTATGACATTGGTATGGCTGCCGCCCGCAACGGAATAAAAAAAATACTGATAATAAACGGACACGGAGATAATGCTCCGACCCTAAGCTATGCCGCACAAATGATTAACCGTGATGCCGGAATCTTTATTGCAGTTGATACCGGGGAAACCAGCGATGTTGATATTGACGACATATCAGAAACTCCAAACGATGTGCATGCAGGTGAAATTGAAACAAGCACGACTCTTGCCGTACGTCCTCATCTTGTTCATATAGAAAAATCGGGCAGCTCGATATTAAATTTTTCCAGCCGATATTTGAATTTTTCATCATTGCGCGGCGTACCGTGGTATGCTCAGACGAAAAAAATATCGGAGAGCGGAGTAATGGGTGACCCGAAAAAAGCATCGGTTGAAAAAGGAAATAAAATCTGGGGAGTGATGATCGCTCATCTTGTATCTTTTGTAGAGGACTTAAAAGCAATGTCACTTGATGAGATTCATCAGAAAAAATATTAATGGAATCACTAAATGAAAATTACGTCGGTTGAGATAATACCTGTTGAAATGAATTTGAAAGAGCCCTATACAATTGCTTATGAGACGGTCGGGAAAGCGCATAATATTTTTATAAAACTCAGTACTAACGAAAAGATAACAGGCTTCGGATGTGCGGCGCCGGATTTTCCCGTTACCAACGAAACTCCCGAAACGGTAATTGAATTTACCAAGTCAGTTATTGAACCGATGATTATTGGAGTCGATCCATTAAGGTTTATGCTGCATCATGAAAAGATAAGAAACTTTATCGCCGGAAATTCCTCTGCAGTTGCAATGCTTGATATGGCGATGTTTGATATACTCGGTAAGAAAGCACAGATTCCCTTGTATAAAATACTCGGTGGATTTCGTGACAGAATGAAAACAAGTGTTACGATCGGAATCTTACCGGTCGAGGAAACCTTAGCAAGAGCCGATGAATTCATCGCAGACGGTTTTAAGATATTGAAAATAAAAGGTGGACTTAATGTCGACCATGACATCGAGAGGATGATTAAATTACGGGAGAAAATCGGGAAACAAATTCTCCTTCGTTTCGATGCAAATCAAGGTTATACGGTAGAGCAGTCGATTAAGTTTGTGGAAAAAACAAGAAATGTAAAAATCGAAATACTTGAACAACCCACTCCTAAGGGTGAACCAGATTTATTGGGAAGGGTTACCGGCAGCGTTCACATCCCGGTTATGGCAGATGAAAGTCTTATGAATCTGCGCGATGCATTCCGGCTGGCAAGAAAAGAACTTGTTGATACTGTTAATGTGAAGTTGATGAAAGTCGGTGGAATAAACGAAGCTTTACAAATTAATGCCGTTGCGAAATCGGCGGGACTTGAAGTAATGGTCGGGTGTATGGATGAATCAGCACTCGCAATATCAGCAGGACTGCATTATGCACTGGCACGCCCAAACGTTGAATATGCAGATCTTGACGGTCATTTGGATTTGATCGGTGATCCCGCGAATGGAGCCGTAATTTTGAAAGACGGAACGCTTTACCCAACGAATAATCCCGGTCTTGGTTTTGATCCAAACTTATAAACCTTTTTAGGAATAATATGAAAATTGCATTAATTCAGCAGAGAGCTTCATCAGACGTTGAAGCAAATATTTTGAAAGGATTAAACTCGGTAAGAAAAGCGGCTGAAGCAGGGGCAAAAATAATCAGTTTTGCCGAACTTGCTTTCACACCGTTTTATCCTCAGAAGAAATCCGCCGGAAATAATTTTGAACTGGCTGAACCTATCCCGGGCAGTTTAACAAACCGATTTGCAGAAGCTGCACGAGAATACGGCGTTGTAATAATTTTGAATCTATACGAAAAAGACGGCGATAAAACCTTCGACTCATCCCCGGTTATTAACACGGACGGAGAGATCATCGGAATTACAAGAATGATTCACATTACCGATTATGCATGTTTCCATGAAAAAGGTTATTACGATCCCGGTGATACCAACGTGCCAGTTTATGAAACGGAATTCGGGAAAATCGGAGTTGCAATTTGTTATGATAGGCACTACCCGGAATATATGCGGGCATTAGCTCTTAACGGCGCTGAGATTGTGTTCGTCCCCCAAGCCGGAGCCGTTGGTGAATGGCCCGAAGGTTTATATGAAGCGGAGATGAGAGTTGCTGCATTTCAGAACGGGTATTTTACGGCATTGTGTAATAGAGTTGGGGAAGAAGAATGCCTCACATTTTCGGGTGAATCATTCGTATGCGACCCGGAAGGTAAAGTAATCTCACGAGCGGCTGCCGGAAAAGATGAAATTCTGATTTGTGAAATTGATTTGGAATTAATTAATAAATCCAATGCAAGGAGATTATTCTTACCGGATAGGCGGCAGGAGTTATACAAAGGTTGGCTGACAAATAGCTGAGCAAAGAAAAATTCACCATAAAGTTTGCGAAATACATTATCTATTCAAATCCATTGTCTCTGTGTGAAATCGAAGCACTTGATAGAACACGAACGACACGGACAACGCGGAAAAACACGGAGAAAGTATTAAGCTATTCAGTTATTAAGTTACTGAGTTACTGAGTTACTGAGTTATTGAGTTATTAAGTTATTAAGGGACTGGAAACTGATAATTGACAATTTTCTATTGACTATCACCTACGCTAAAGCTACGGTGATTAAAATTGACGAATGATGATTGATGATTGATGAATGACGATTGATGAATTATGATTGACGATTGATGAATGACTATTGACAATTATTGAAAGATAAACCGCATTGCTTTTCACCCTTTGTGCTCTGCGCTATGCCCTTTGCCTTGTACCTTTTACCCTGTACCTTCTATTTTTTTGTCTCTTGATACTTGATACTTGCTACTTGTTTCTGGTTTCTGCTAGTCCACCGACTTGTCCACCGAAGCTATTGTTGCGTAGGTGGGAGCTGGTTCTTAAGCGTAGGTGGAAGCTGCCTTATAGCGTAGGTGGGCCTGCCAACCGACTTGCCCACCGGAGCTGACTTTTAGCGTAGGTGGAAGCTGGGTTTTAGCGTAGGTTGGGTTTTTGGTTGCCGGTTTCTTGTTTCTTGATACTTGATACTTGCTACTTGTTTCTGGTTTCTGCTTGTCCACCGACTTGTCCACCGAAGCTGACTTTTAGCGTAGGTGGAAGCTGGGTTTTAGCGTAGGTTGGGTTTTTGGTTGCCGGTTTCTTGTTTCTTGTTTCTTGATACTTGATACTCGATACTTGTTTTTTGCGATTTATTTGTCATTTGCTTTTTATTTCTTGCTACTTGCTACTTGTTTCTGGTTTCTGGTCTCTGGCTTCTGGTTTCTGCCTGCCACGGCGAAGTCGGTTTTTGACGAACCTGTCTACCGATAGGTAGAGACGGGCCTGCCCACCGACTTGCCCACCGGAGCTGACTTTTAGCGTAGGTGGAAGCTGGGTTTTAGCGTAGGTGGAGTTCCTTGTTCCTTGTTTCTTGTTTCTTGTTGCTGGTTCCTGGTTTTATGCTTTTTGGTTTTTGAGATTTATTTGTTTTTTTTCTTTTATTTCTTGATACTTGATACTTGCTACTTGATACTTGTTTTTTGCGATTTATTTGTCATTTGCTTTTTGTTTCTTGATACTTGATACTTGATACTTGTTTCTGGTTTCTGGTCTCTGGTTGCCGGTTTCTTGTTTCTTGATACTTGATACTTGATACTTGTTTCTTGCTACTTGCTACTTGTTTCTTAAGTCTTACTTCTTACGTCTTAGCTTTTCCCCCCTTTGCTCTCTGCGCTATGCGTAAAACCAATTTTGATTACAGACAAAAAAGAATTGAAATTAATTAAGATTTCTTTTATGTTGTACTGAATTCTCAACACAAGGGGAGTTGGAACTTGAATCCATTTACTTTTCTTCTTGATTTACATTTCGAAATTAACCGAACTAATCTTATAGATAATAATCTTTTACATACAGCAATTAAGTGGATAACAAACTTTGCCGGGCAGCCAGCGTTTAGTTTTGAGGAGTGAATATTAATTATACACTACTGCAAATATTGGGGCAAATTGGAAAGCTGTTAGACGGATAGTTATCGAACCAGGATAAATTACGAACATGACAAATAATGTTTTATTAAAAAAAATAAAAAGCGATTAAATCCCCATAATACAAGGCGGGATGGTTTCGCATTTATCCCTTTGGGGCAACTGTATTTTTTCTGCAAATGAAACTTTAAATTTTGTCAACTCTTTATTTTTTTTGATCATTTACAGATTTATCCGCCGTATTTGTGGCGGGTAAAATACTATAGATTTATATGTCTTTTGTTTTATCCTGCTATTAGGTTGAATTTGTTTTAAAACTATATAAAGGTGGACGAATGAAATGGTTTCTCGTTTCAATTATGATGAGTGTTTTAATAGGTTGTGATAGTGAAGTCAAAAAAAGGAATAGTGAGCAACTAAAAGTGGAGAAAACACCCGAAAAAGTAGTTGTTCTTCCAGAATACAAAATACACGATGTTGTAAATCAAATTAATGGTAAAAAATATGCTGATATAATTATTCCGAGTTTCAATACAAAAATAAAAGTAGATTCTCTTTCATTAATAGCCTTCGAGATTATTAAAAAAGAAGGTTTTGACGAAGCTTCATTCTATATAAATGAAGAAGCTGTCAAGGCAAACTTTTCAAGTTCTTTTTCAGAAAAGCATCCGGATGCATTTGAAGAAGGCTATCTAGGTGCAATCACTGATGGGAAATACATTAGAGATTAATTAGCAGAATGTGAAACACATAACCAGCAACTCAGCCGCGCGCCGTTTTCAATGTGGCATATGAGTAGTTCTTAAGCATAGTGAACTAAACAGCATTGCTTTTGGCAGTGCACTAATAAAAAAAATGGTTGCAACCGGCTTGTATCGCGAAATTTACAAACCGGTTGCTAAATTATTAGCGGTGTACTTTTAAGCGGCATTCCAGTGTTGGGGCGCCGGCTAATTGCAACACCGTTAGGCAACTAAATTTGGTGCAAATATGAGAACAAAAAGTAAGCATTTTAGTTTTTTAGTAGCAATCCCTTTTTTCTTCATTCTATCTATAAATACATTTTCACAAAATTGGGGAATGAGTCTTGGAGCATCAATTGAATCCACTGTATTTGGAGACTTTTTCTATAATAAAGGTGATCACTATTTCCATTTTGGTGGTACATATCAAATTACAGACGCAAAAGGTGAGGAAAAATCCGAAAGAAAATCAAATTATGGATTAACCACAGATGGAAGTGGAGATAAGTTTTATACAATTGATATTGGTTATGGTTATGAAATCATTGATACTTTAGTAGTCTTTATTGAACTGTCTATCGGGCAAAAGAAATATTACACAAACTATATTGATAACAGATTTGATGAAGGTGGTTATCATTTAATTGATAAAGAAGAAACAATTACGGGTATTGGTATTGGCGGTAGTTATAAAATAAATAAGCAGTTTATGTTATTCCTCAGTTTTAATTCTGTTAGAAAGCTGGGACTTGGTCTTAGATATGTTTTTAATGTTTATCGGTAATGGTTGCCTAACCAGCAAATCAACCCCGATAAAAAACATCGGGACAAGCCCGACCGCCGTCTTCGACTCTGGCCGACTCGATTTGCTGTGAGGGAAGTGCAGTAGTAAACATTGCAGTGTAAAGTTGTTCTTTTAATTAAACAAAGTTCCGCCGTGCTTGTTGATTAATTTAAGCACGGCTGCAAATTTTTGGCATTGCGTTTTATGCAAGTCCGCAGTTCGGGGCGGACGGCTTATGGGCAACGCAGTTATACAGTTTTTATAAATTACGAGAAAATATGAGAATATTTTTAAGTTATGCTAATGAGGATTATTCTTTAGTAGAACCATATTACAACAAATTAAAGAATCTCGGCTATAAACCTTGGATGGATAAAAAAGATATCATTCCTGGTATGAAATGGGCAAACTTTATTTGGTCTGCAATAAAACAATCAGATGTAATAATAGTTTTTTTAAGTACTAATTCATCAAGAAAAAGAGGATTTGTTCAAAGAGAAATAAGGGAAGCACTCCGAATTTGGGAAGAAAAGTTAGAAGATGATATTTTTTTAATTCCTGTCAGAATAAATGAATGTGAAGTCCCAGAAAAGCTCTCTTCGTTCCAATATACAAACTTATATGAATCTAATGGTTGGGATAAGTTGCTTGAATCACTTGAGTATACTTCTAAAAAGCTAAATATAGATATTCCTAACAAAGCAAATAAGTATGAGATTATTACTAAAAAATTTGATGAACAAAAAACACAATATTTCTCTTATGAAATTCATTGTGAATATCCAGAATTAAAAGGGGATCAAAACTTCGAAGAAGTAAACCAGATTATTTCTGGTTTTATATTTGAAAATATTCAGTCATTTAGAAAATCAGCATTAGAAATTATTACTGATAAAGAATTGAAAGATTCATACGGCGAAACTGCAATGCAGGAAGAAATGAATATTGGTTATGACATTGTCTATCTATCAAATAAATTGATAAGCATTTCATTTAATCTTTGGTTTCAATCAATTGGTGCTGCTCATGGTAACGGTTATCAGAGAACATATAATTTTGAAATAAAACCTACTCTTTTTATTCAGTTAGAAGATTTATTTGATGAAGCTTCTAATTATTTAGATATAATTTCAAATTATTGTATTAAAGAATTATGTAAAACGTTAATTGGTCACGCCGAACAAAATGATGCAACAATTGAATGGATTAAAAGAGGTGCGGCACCAGTAAGAGAGAATTTTACCAAATTTGTTATCACTGAGAATACTTTAAAAATATTATTTGATGTATATCAAGTCGGTTGTTTTGCTGAGGGACATAAATTTGTTGCTATACCTTTGACTTACTTTAAAAATATTGCAAAAGAGAAAGGGACTATTAATAGACTTTTAAAAACTGTATAACAAGCAAATCAACCCGACCGCGAGAAAAAGCGGCCGGATTGATTTTCTGAAGTGAAGAGATAAAAGTAAGGTGCTCTTTAAATTAGTATATGTATAAAAGTTAGTTCCGCCTTGTTTATTACGAAAGTTAAACAAGGCTACAGTTCTAAACATTTTTTAATAATAAAAAAATATAGTAATGTTGGGCGGCCCGACAAAAATCGTCGAGACAAGCGGGTTATTTGCAACGCCGTTATAAAGCTAAGGAATTATGAAATTACACAAAGAATGTAAAAAAAGATTGCTCGAAGAATTAACTGAATATTTACCTGAAATAACTGTATCTAACAACAAATATGTTAATTATAAATCAACCTACAATTTAGATGACATTGATAGAATATTACCAGTGAAAGGTGAGGTAATAAAAGAATATCAGAATATGATTGATGAAACACCGTTTTATACTTTCTTAATTGAGGAAATGCAGCGTCCATTAAAGAATTATGAATACAAGCTAGATGAAAAAGATAAAAAATATTTCGAATTGCTACCTGAACCTAATCTGGAAACGTTATCGAATAAACTCATAGACGACTTTGAAAAATTACCACGTGATTATAAATTATTTATAAAAATACCTGATTGCTTCCATACCTTGTTAAAGTATTATGATAAAGAAATAATTTTTAACGATAACCTAAGAATTATTGAGCTTACTGATGATTTTATAATTAATACCAAGTTGGATACTACTAGCAAGGTTATAACTGAAGGTATTTTTAAGTTTAGATTTGCTGATTTGCAAGAAGACCATAACTATTTAGAAAAGGACAAACTCTATTTAGAAATTACTACTAAAGGTTATAACTGCGATTACTACTTTACTGAAACATTATCCGATTCTATTAATACTATAAAATATCTATATGGTTTAGGTCTAGCTCGTTCATTATTTAGATACAATAGTAATTATAGCTCCAATAAATCCGATGGCATAAAAACATTCTCGAAAATTGATGGTAATTGGATTTATGATAGTTACCATAATCTTCCTGATGATCTAAAAGAATGTATTTATGACATTGAATTTGTAAATAATCCTATTGGTCCTAATGAAAATATAAATAAAGATTTTCTTACATATAACGTTCAGTTAATTGGAAAGTTATTGTCTGGTCTACCTAAAACACAGAAGATATTAGAAGCAAGCAAATGGTTTTTCGAAGGTATGTCTGGGAATAACGAATTACTTTCTTTTATTCAAAATACAGTTGTTTTAGAAATCTTACTTGGAGATAAATCAAAATCTGACATTATCGGTATTGGTGAATTGTTAAGAAATAGATGCGCTTATTTAATAAGTGAAAACGATGAAGAAAGACAAAATATATTAAAGGATTTTAATGAAATCTATGAAATCCGTTCCCAAATTGTTCATCGAGGCAAATCTAAATTAAACAATAATGAACGCAGACTTTTAACAAGGTTAAGATATTTTTGCTCTAGAGTATTATTTAAGGAAATAAATTATTTGAAGGTATAGAGCGCTTTATAACAAGCTCATGCCAATGCCCACTATTGAAAAAACTGAATATGTGTTTAATAGAGGATTTCTAATTTTGAAAGAATTGAATAACATAACCGTGGTCTGACTACTGGCGAGCTTCGGCTTATGGGCAGCGCTGTTATGCACATGTCAAATTGTTCTTTGTTTTAATGAAATATAAGAGAGGGAAAAAAGTTATTTCGCTTTTTTCAATCCATTCAGAATTATCTGGTACATTTTATTATCTTTACCGGTCATACAATCGATTGATGCTTTTATATATTTATTATCTCCATCTTCGATTATCAAAGAATCTTTATAATCTATATATTCATAACCGTTGTAAGTGGCAATCATATCAAAGAACAATCGAAGGATTCTACCATTTAATTCTAAGAATGGGTGGAGAGCAATTAATTCACACATATAGTAAGCTAATTTTTCAGCAAATTCTTCTTTCGATTTTTCAAAATAATTTTTTAGGTATTCATCGTTTCTTAGCTTATCAAAAATTCCATTGGATGTTTGTTCAAGAAATCTGACTTGGCAAAATGTAGAGTATCCTTTTGAAATATTTACATTCCTGTATTTTCCGGCAAAATCGTAAAGTTTGCTGAAAGTTTTACCGTGCAATTCTTGTAAATATTGTTCATCAAAAATTGTATCTTCAGATAAATTTTTATGAAAGTATTCGTAACCTTTTAGTAAAAGTTTTCTTTCTACTTCTTCAAGTGTTTGCAGATTGCGAATATTGAGTTTGTTAATTGGAATATCTGTGTTTTCGAAGTAAATGTAATTCTTGTCTTGGCTATACTAAGACATTAGTTTTTCGATTTAGATTTAGCTCGTTTTCGTTGACCTGGTTTTCTGCTTTTAATTTTGTGTCCTTCAATTTTCGAAGATATTTCAACTGCATTTCGAGCTTTTTCTAAGGAGAATTTTGGTTTTTTCATGGTCATAAATTCACTTTCTTTATTAACAATATAGTAAAAGTAGAGTGAAATATAAATGATAATTAAAACGTGCATAACCAGGTTCTGTGTTAAAAATCAATTATAAATCACAGAAAATTTTCAAAGAGTATCAAAACAAAACGTATGTTTTGATTGGTTTGCTGAGCACCATAATTTGGGATATAAATTGAATCTTTTTTTCATAAGGTATAAATAAGAAGAAGCAGCTTCCCAGCTATGGCAATTAAAGCAGCTCTTTTATTTTTTGATTATGCCGACAAGCTCATGCCAATGACCACTATCGAAAAAAGCTGAATTTGGGTTAAAAAGGAGATCCCTAAAATTTGAGAGAATTGAATAACATAACCGTGGTCTGACGACTAGCGAGCTTCGGCTTATGCACAACGTTATACCCCATGGAAATTAAAAATAGTTATAAATGTTAACTCTACTTAAATTTACACTTTGTATTAAACAATTAATGGGATGTCAAAATGGATAAGAAAATAATTTCAATAGGCTCTTTCACTATTGCTAGCGCCATTATTTGGGGTGCGGTGATTTTAGGTTGTTCTTTCGCATTAAAAGGAACTGAATGCTATGATAAGATACAAAATATTCTTGTTGGTGGTGTTTTGACACACATAGTATTAATATGGGGACCCCTAGCAATGATATTTAATAAAATAAAAGAAAATAAGTCTGAAGACAGTAATAATAAATAAACTATATCTTTCAAAGATTATTAGCATATAATGTAATAAAGGATTAATGCCGAAGCCAACCTATGCAAATGACTGTTTCGATTGGTAAACTTGCCGAGGCATAATCCGATAACCAGTTGTTCCGATTATGGTCAACAGAAAGTAGATAGAAATAAACCCAGATTTTCCATTTGAAAATCTGCCCTTCGGGCCGACAATTTGTAAGTTGATAAATATCAAATACTTAGCCATATAGAAATTTTGAAATTCTTTATTTGAGTAAAATATTTTTTTTACAAATTGTCGGGGTTAATCCCGCAACATAAAATGTTTTAATAAAACATTTTATAAGCGGTCAGCGGCAAAAATTCATCGCCAATGAATTTTTTGGGATAAATCTTCTAAAAGAGCAGCGGTGATTAAATTTGTGGAACGTGGCAACTAAAGACTTATTTCCCGGTAAAAGGGCGCACCCGAAATATGGTGTGTAAACACAATTTTTTTAAGGTGAAAGATGGAAATCGTTACATTGTTAAAATGAGGTAAGATATGAGAATTAAAGTTTTTCAAATAATCTTATTCATTTCTGCAATTGTTATTTCGCAAAAAATAAGTGCGCAATCAATTTCTGCGATTTCAATAATTTCTACTGATATAGTTTTTCTCAGAACAGAAGTCACAAAATCTTATTCTCGGCATATTCCCGGTAGTAAATATATTCAACCGGTAATTACATATCATAAAGCTGATTATTATTCATTAAAATTATCTGTAAAAATAAATGAGAATATTGAAGTCCCGCTGGATATTAAATTAACTCCCTCTAAGGAGATTGCAAAGATTTATCGACTTGAAAAGAATATAAAACTATTAAGGCAAGATGAATTTTATGATTATTATTTGGAAATAATATTAAATGAAACCGGTTGGTATAAACTTGAAATCGGAGATTTTTCAAAAAATGAAAATGGGATAAATACAAATTTAGTTTTTGACGAAAGCACAATTTATGTAATTAAATAAATATGCAATATATCCAAACGCTGCCGATGTCCACTATTGAAAAAACCGAATGTGTGTTTAAAAGAAGATTTCTTATTTTGAGAGAATTGAATAACATAGCCGGAGTCTGATTACCGGCGAGCGGCAGCCAGTTAAAAACCAACAAGGTAAAAAACTTATGGGTTGTACGGTTTTATTTATTAATAAATATTAGGTGAATAATTATGAATAGCCGGGAATTTAAATGGTCACCAACTGAGAAGAAGCTCGCACGCAGCATCTTTGATAAAGCGTTTAACAATGAAATGGCAAATTTGAAAGCTGAGTTGGTGAACAGAGTATCGAAAGATATGAGCAACGAGGAAGTCTGGAACTTAGAACATTTTCTTGTTCAAAAAAGGAAGGATATCGATTTTAAGTTTGATTACCGCTATTCTCAATTAATTAGAGTATTCGGGATACTTGTTCGCGGGGGACTCATATCATTAGAAGATCTTAATGGGTTGGGAAACGATAAAGTTGAAGCTATTAGATTAATTGCGAGTGTTAGGTGAGTTTGTTCCTTGCAAGGTGATAAAACCTTTTTAATTAGTATAAAGTCCCGATAAGAAACAGTGGGATCAGGTCCGGCTATCAACGGGGCAGATAATTCCCAATAGTTTTCTGAAAGATTCCACTCCTCTAAATTATCTCGTTATACCGGTGAGAAGATAATCAAAAAAACAAAAAAGATAACCGCAGTAAAAGAAATAGCTTCATGTGTTTCAAGAAAAATAGTTATATAAACCAATGCTGTCAACTTAGTGAAATTATTGCTCATTGAATTTCTATCTGCGGTCTGTTACGAAACAATCTATTTTTTAAGAAGAAGTGTGAAAGGCAGAGAGCATAGCGCCGAGGGCAGAGAGCAAAGGCATAGAGAGGCTGGGTTAAAATGTTTTTGAACCCCGGAAGGGGTTCAATGTGAATAGCCTATATTGAAAAGGGAAACATCAACCACGGAGTGGTTGAATATGAAAGAACATGTTCAACCCC
>JAIOZI010000041.1 GCA_021740785.1 Melioribacteraceae bacterium | reverse complement strand
AGAAGCCAAACAAATTTATGATGCAGCTCTATGTAAAGAGACTCAAAAAGCAGTCAAAAAATATGTAGTGTACCACTGAAATCTTTAAGTGGTTGTTTTTACACAACTTATACCCCCGATTTGCCAAGTTGGGTTAAGTGATGACATCCTGAGTTTTATTGCGCTTTAGTTAATAATTGAGAGTTTGCAGGACATCGTGCACAAAACTTAGTGATTGAAAATATTAATTTAACCCAAAAAATTCATTGGAAACGAATTTTTTGCCGCTGACCGCTCATAAAATGTTTTAATAAAACATTTTATGTTGCGGGATTAACCCCGACAATTTGTAAGAAAAATATTTTACTCAAATAACGTATTCCAAAATTTCTATATGACTAAGTATCTGATAATTCACAACTTAAAAATTGTCGGCCCGAAGGGCAGATTTTCCAATTGAAAATCTGGGTTTAATCTAAGAATTATAAACATGTTATCCTCAAAAAGAAGAGGATAACAATTGCAAAAAATCAAAGCAAAGAGCAAATACGAAAAAGAGCAATTGAGTTATTCAATAATAATTGGAGAGTATCAGAAATATGTGAAACGCTAAATTGTTCAAAAAGATGGATTTATAAATAGTTAATAAGATTGTATTATATCGATGAGTGCACGATGTTATGCTATTTATGAATAAAGACTAGAAGAAAAAATAGAAGAACGAATCAAAAATCTTCAAAAAGAATTGAGAATTTTACCGGTTTAAAATATATTTGAAATTCCTCTTTGCTTAATAATTCAAAAATGAGGTCCTTTTGAAAAGAACAAATTATCAATCAACCATTTTGGTTTTATTTTTTCTACTTACTTTAATGAGCGAAAGCATTGCACAGCAAAATCACATCACTATAACTCCGGATATTGAACTGATAAAATTGAACGACAATTTTTTCATTCACACAACATGGATTGAGTCCGACGAATTCGGCAGATTCCCCTCGAATGGTTTAATATTCACAAAGAATGGGAAAGCGCTTCTTCTCGATACACCAAACTCAAATGAACAGATGGATACGCTGTATACATATTTAAAGGATTCTCTAAACACAAAAATCTCAAAATTTATTCCCGGTCATTCGCACCCAGATTGTATTGGCGGATTCAAATTTCTGCAGTCGGTGAATGTTGAAAGTTTATCTGGAGAAAAAACAAAAGCTATTTGCATGAATCAAAATTTACCGGTGCCGGAGTTATCGTTTCGGGATTCACTGACTTTTTACTTCGAAGGCGAAAAAGTAATCTGCCGATATTTCGGGGGCGGTCATACAATCGATAATATCGTTGTATATTTCCCCAGCTCGAAAATTTTATTCGGCGGATGTTTGGTCAAAAGTGCATATTCAAAAAATCTCGGGTATATTAAAGAAGCAGTTCTTGAAGAATGGGATTCGACCATTGAGCAGATTTTAATTGAATTCCTGGATATCGAGATTGTTATTCCCGGACATGGTGGGTACGGCGATAAACAATTGCTTCATCATACAATTCAATTGGTACGAAAATTTAGAGATGCTAAATAATATCTTTTTTTTGAAAGGTATAGAATATAAGATATGGCAAGAGAATAAAATTTCAAATTATGGATAAAACCGGAATTGATTCACAACAGGAGAAGCGGCTTCTTAAAATTTTGAAATCACATTCATGGTTTATGAATGCACTCGAAACAGTTAGTAAATTGAAACTGCCTCAGTGGTGTATCGGCGCGGGTGTTATCCGAAGTATTGTTTTTGATTATCTTGAGAATGTACCGGCGACTCCAATCCGTGATGTTGACGTTGCATATTTCAATAGCAAAGATACTTCATACGAGACGGATAAAATGTATGAATCAAAACTAAAAGAACTCATGCCGGGTATTCCATGGGAGGTTACTAATCAAGCGGGAGTTCATTTGTGGTATCATAAAAAGTTCGGGTACAAAGTTGACCCGTTGAAAAACATCGATGACGCCGTTTCAACTTTCCCGGAAACGTGTACATGCATCGGCATTACTAAAACTGAAGGCAGAGATATCACTATAATTGCCCCGTATGGATTGGACGATCTTTTTAATTTGATAATAAGACGCAACCCAAAACGGATTGATATCAAAACATACAATAAGAGAATAAAAGAAAAGCAATATCAAAAAAGATGGAAAAATGTTAAGATAATTTATGAAACCGCCGAATAATTCATTGAAGATGTTGAGATACAGATAGAAATAGATTTTGCTAAAGGGCTTTTTAACCAATTCATTGATTTAAATACCGTTTCTATCCACAATAAAAGCAGGTGGTTCCATCATTACAAATTTTAGTCCTCTCCAGTTTTTATTTTGGGATTTATTCAAATCGGTTAAAATTGTAATCAAAATGTCTTTTCCGTCCGAGTATAATTAATTGGATTTACAAGAATAATTAAATTCATTAGATTTGTCACAACTTGATTGAGGCGGAAATGAAATCGAAATTGATTGGTATTCTTTTATTTTTACTTCCTATTTTAATTACAGCTCAATATAATAGGGAAACATCAAACGAAAAAACTTTTGAAAGCTCATCGTTTTATTTCAACAGTCATTTTCTTAATCCATACGGCATCTATAATTTTAAGGATGTGTCCGTAGGAATGATTGACGACCCGTTTTTAAATCTATATTTAAATCCTGCTTCAATTCCTGATCTTGGTAAAAAGAGTTTTAAAATATATATAGATTTCCGGGGCGACCGGTCAAAATATTCGGAAAGTTTTGATTATGTTGTTCCGACGTATGCAGAAGCGGGGTCTTATGTTTATCCTTTTTATTATCCGACTTACAGACCGCATTTAGTCATTGAACCGGAGCCTCTTGTATCATTCGGATTTATTTTATTCCCGGTTCCCCGGATAGATGACAAGTTGTTTTTTACCGGCAGTTACCAATTAATTCGAAAGGATGGCGATTACTATAACTCGCCTTATCCAATTTATAATTTCTCTCCGGCTCAGGATGCCTTTGGCAATTATTATGAAGGAAGGGGAGAATTCAGCATGTACCAGAGATACTTCGGTGCGGACGAAATATTCACTAATGCACATCTTATTTCATTTTACACCGGGACGGTCATTTCAAATAACCTGAGCATCGGGCTTGGCGCAAACTTCATGTCACATGAAAAATCATCAGACTATATAAGCACAGATAACTATCCCGCAGATAATTACATTCAAAGAAAGATATACAGTTATTCCCAGAATAAATTAATCGAATATACTCACATCGATTTTAACGGCGGCGCTCAATATAAATTAATGAAGGATTTTACAATTGGCGTTAAGGCAGGATATTTATCGGGTAATGCTGATCAAAGTTATACAACTGAAAATATCAACGATACTGAATACCGCTATGATACCGGTGGCACAGAGTATTCTATTTATAAACAGTATTATTCACTAAAACAGAAATGGGAACGAGACGGCGGTACAAAGTATGCAGGTTTTAATCTGCAAAAGGAATTTGGAACGGATAAATCGGCAAGGTTATACTATCGCTATACAAATAATTCTACCGATCTAATGAATTCATCCTCAATTATAGATACAAACCTCTATGCTTCCAGGTGGAGAGATGTATATGATAATTATACTTCTTATAACGGTAATAGTTATTTCAAAGATACACGAAACGGAAAGGGGGAAAGAAATATATACCGTCATGAAATTTCCGTTTCACTCAACTGGCAGATTACCGCTAGCACAACGGTAACTTCCGGGATATATTATAAAAATGAAAAGGAAAAAATCCACAGCCGGGAACCTGTTAGAGTCGAACGAACATCAACAACGGGCAATACTGATAGCGGAACTGAATTCCACGAAGAGCGGGAAACAAAAACATTAATATGGAACTCGGTTACCGATTGCTGGTCGCTGCAAGTACCAGTTATTTTTAAAATCGACTTCTCTAAAAACTTCGGAATTATTGCCGGGATAAACAGAATCGTTGACGCTTGGGAAATCACCGATGAAGTGAGAGCAGACATCGATAGCAGATACAGAAATAATAACGGGGTAATTGATGATAAATCTAATTTATCGGAAGTTTATCATTACCCGGATCAAAAGTTAACCGAAGATAAAGCAAGTTTGCTCGCGGGATTTAATATTTACTTTACAGATGATCTAAATGCGAGAATTATGTTTGAACCCGAATTTGAATATTTCCTTAGAATTGCTCAATGGTGGATCAGCTTTTCTGCGGATTTCTAATTAATTATATTTGATCCATGCCGGTTAATTCTGCAAAGGAACTAATTATTGATTTATAAGATCATATAGAAAAAGCTTGGGGAATAATTGACACATAAATTAAAACCACTCTCTTGGTATAAATTAATTTTACTGTTTGCAATACCAACCATGCTTAATTTTATTGCATGCAGAATTGTAATTCCAATTCTCAATGACTTAAAACTATTCCCAATTGAAATTTCATACTTTTTAAGCGTCGGACTTCTTGTGATGATGCCCATGTTCTTTTCAGCAATATTCTTAAGTATGAAGGAAATTAAATCTATCAAATTGTCAGATGTTTTCGAAAGGATGAGAATCAAGCGGTTGACAAGCGTTGATATTATTTATACAATTTTAGGTTTCCTTTTTCTTTCTCTCACTTCATTCCTAATTGCGAAAATCATCCTTCCAAATTTTAACATAGATGCCTCACCTTTCTTTTTTCAGAATATGCCTCTCGACGATAACCATCTTTATATTTTGTATGCTTGGCTGGCGTTTTTCTTCTTTAATATTTTCGGCGAGGAATTTTTGTGGAGAGGATTAATTCAACCGAGGCAGGAGCTGCTGAATAAAAATCACACGTGGCTGGTGCACGGACTTCTATGGGCTGCATGGCATCTGCCGATGGGAATCGATCTTATTCTCTCTGCTCTGCCTATACTTTTTATTCTTCCTTTGATCGTCCAGATAAGAAAGAACACTACCATCTCAATAATTATTCATTTTGTTTTCGGTGCCTTCGGATTTCTTGCCTTAGCATTGGGATTGGTTAAATGATTTTGCTTATTGTTTCATATTCCTATTTAATTTAATTGAGGGAGAATTATTTCCATATTTAGAGCACCGGTTATCTAATTGACAGAATTCTATTCCTTATGTCATAAACTGTATTGTAAAACTTTTGTAAAACCTTTCCCCTGCATGGAATCTCTATTCTTTAAAGCATACTTTAATTCATTGTTTTTTCCAAATGAGTAGAAGGATTAATCTGATTCGCGTATAATTATTTCATCATAAAGAAGATTCTCAAGCAACAGTTATTCTTTATTAACTAGAGAAATCAACTCTGCGGTTTTGATTAAAATACATTTCTGCCGATGAACTAAAAATATCTTCCAATACTGCTCATAGGAATCACAATTAAATTTTTGAAATAATTTAGAAAACAAAAAAATGATCAACACACATACATTTCATATACCAGTTATGGGAATCGGTTTTACGATAGACACACCATTAAAGGTTTCCCACCTGGGGATTGATTCGGTTATATCACTTGTAGATGATATTTTGATTGAAAAATTGAGAGCCCATTTTTGCAGCAAAAACAATCTCAATTACGATGAAATAACTGATAAAACTCCTGACTTCAGAGCTGAGAGAATTAAATCATATCTCAATTTGATAAATGATTTAGCATGCAAAAAATTTAATGAATTAAAACAATCTGCCATCAATAAAGGCGCTGAATTTATTGAGTTTCTCGATCTGCTTCCGGATAACTCAGTCATTAAAATGAATTATTACAAAATGTTAGATGGTCTAATTAATGAAAACGAATTTAATAAATGGCTTGATGAAAACCTTTCGATGGGAAGTATTGATGTTAATATTATGACAAAGCTGGACAAAGCGAATTATCTGAAAGGCGAAAAGCTAACTGCTGAATTTAACGATGCTCATGCAGCATTAAGAGGTTTCGCTGAAAGTGAACTGCATTCCTCGCTTATTTTATCTGCCGGAATGAATCCTAGATTATACAGCTATCTTGAACAATTTGAAGATTTTTATCCCGATGAAAACGGATACATAAAAAAGAAAATTGTAATAAAGGTGAGTGATTACCGGTCAGCTTTAATACAAGGGAAATTTCTTGCTAAAAAAGGATTGTGGGTTTCGGAATACAGGGTTGAATCCGGATTGAATTGCGGCGGACATGCTTTTGCCACCGATGGATTTTTGCTCGGACCCATCCTGAGCGAGTTTACTGAAAAACGACAAGAGTTGACCGAAACAATGCATGAGATATTTATAAAATCAATTGCAGATAAGAATCGAGCAGTACCAAAGAATAAGTTGAATATAAAAGTTACCGTTCAGGGCGGTGTTGGTACGGCGGAAGAACATCAATTCTTAATTGATAACTACAATGTCGATTCCGTTGGCTGGGGAACTCCTTTTCTACTCGTACCGGAAGTGACAAATGTTGACGAAGCCACAAGACTTCAGTTGTGTAAAGCGAAAGAAGAGGATTTATATTTAAGTCATATTTCTCCGCTGGGTGTTCGTTTTAACAGTCTTAAAGGAAACAGCAAGGATCTGGATAAATTGTCTTCAATAGCAAAAGGAAGACCCGGAAGTTCGTGTCCTAAAAAATTTCTCATTTCAAATGTAGAGTTTACGGAAAAATCAATCTGCACGGCATCACGACAGTATCAGAAATTAAAGATTGATGAGTTAAATAAAGAGTACCTAACTCCCGGAATGTACCGCGAAAAATATGATAAGATAGTTGACAAAACGTGTATCTGCGTTGGATTAGGAACACCTGCGCTTCTTGTAAATGATATCGGGACAAAGGTTGAAGGCAGCGGCGTATCTGTTTGCCCCGGTCCTAACATGGCATATTTCTCACGAGTTATGAGTTTGAAAGAAATCTCAGATCATATTTACGGAAGAACGAATGTAATAACCAGAACAGACAGACCGAACATGTTTATTAAAGAACTCCGGCTTTATATTAATTTTCTCAAAGAAAAAATTTCCGAAGAAAATACCGATTCAGCTAAACACAAATTGAGCTTGCTTAAATTCGCCGATAACTTGAGAGACGGAATAAATTATTATTACAAATTGTTTAGCGGAACAAAAAAATATTTCAGCAATACAAAAAAACAAATCATTAATGATCTTCATATGTGCGACCTCAGCATTTACTACCTATCATTAGAGATAGAAAACTCGTACGAGCTAGCACAAATTGCAAGTTAGATTATAATCAAATTATTCTATCATTCCGTAAATAATTTTGTGCGCCCTCAAAATCAAAAAGAGCAGCCGGATCATTCAAGAAAAAACCTCCAACTTCCTTTTATGTTTTTGATTTTGTCATCAATATATTTTTGCAGGCTGTATTTACCAGGCCCGGTAAAAAACAATAGGACAAAGCTGAACATATACATCAGGGCTTTTTCCTTTCCGCCGAATGGATCATCAAAGTGATAAATCACGCCGGCAACGAACATTGTAATCACGAGTGATAACGAACCGACCCGGGTAAATAATCCAAGTACAATAAGAATTGAGGCAAAAAATTCTGCAAAAACAGCAAGCACGAAACTAAATGATTCACCAATTCCGAACGGATCAAAAAATTTAATTTCACCCCCGCTCAACAGCCGGTTAAATTTACCAAGTCCATGACCAAACAGCATTATAGAACCGATTGCAATCCGAAAAATCAAAAGTCCAACATCAGATAATCCCGACATAATTTCTCTCTCCATAATTTACCTCATTAACCGATTTCAAAATCGATAAGTTCAAAATGGAAAAATCCCGGCGCAGCATTCCGAACAGGGGCAGTGTAATTTTACCTCAGCGTATAAATCGATTATTAGGTTTACGTAACCCTTTCCGCAAGGATAATTTTCTGATTTATGACATCCCCGGTTCGGTGCGATGCTAGTGTTTTAACAGCAATATCCCTATTTTAATAGCAGTAATAATTATGAAGGTACCAAGCATTCAACTCTATGAAAATTACAAATCAAAATTATTTTGCACGTAATCCAGCTATCAAAAAAAAACTTTCATAAACATCTTTTGAACAGAAGGAATTAGAAATGAATAAGGAAATTTTAGTGAAATTATTAGAAGCTTCATTGCTTTTATTATCAATTGCATTTATTGGCTGCAGCGAAAGGGAAAAGATTGAAGATATAAGTCAATTAAAAGGGAAAGAATTTGCCATTCCCACGGGAACAGTTGCAGACAAATTGGTTTTGTCCAAGTTCCCTGAAGCAAAGTTCAAGTATTTCAACAGTGTTTTAGATGCATGTATTGCCGTAAAATCAGGCAAAGCAGATGCAGCAGCTTACGACGAACCGATTTTAAAAAATATCGCAGCGAAAAATCCCGGTTTAAAAGTGCTTAAAGATATGATCACTATTGATAAATACGGCTTTGCTGTAAACCCGGAAAATGCAGAATTGAAAAAAGCCGCCGATAGTTTGATTAATGATTTGAAATCAACAGGAAAATATGATGAAATGCTTAAACGCTGGCTGCCTGAAAGCGGCTCACCGGAAGCAATGCCCGCCATTACACTTTCAGGAGAAAACGGAATATTGAAGTTCGGTACATCAGCCGTAACGGAGCCGTTCTCATTTATTGACGGAACACAGGAAATTGTCGGGCTGGATATTGAAATCGCTAGACTATTAGCCCAAAAATTGGGAAAAGAACTTAAAGTTATTAACATGGATTTTGGAGCAATGATACCGGCGTTGATATCCAATAAGGTGGATATGATCGGGGCATGCATCACAATAACGGAGGAACGGGCACAAAAAGTTTTATTCACCGAACCATATTATATCGGCGGAATTGCAGCATTGGTTAGAGAATAAGGAACATAATTATGAGAAAACACTTCCTCTTGATTCTATCTTCTTTCATTTTATTAATCTTGGCATTTGGATGCAGTGAGACAAACAAAACTCTAACGCGTTTGGAAGATTTAAAAGACATTTCCATCGGGGCAATGACAGGCTCCACCGGTGAGCATCTGGCTAAAACAAGATTTCCGGAGGCAGAAACAAAAAGTTTCGATGATATTATGGACGGGATTGCGGCTTTAAAATCGGGACAAATTGATGCAGTAATAACCGCCTTCCCTACTGCACTGAATGTATGTAAACACAATCCTGAGTTTATGATTATCGAAGAACCCGTCGATTACGAAAACACATCTATTGCGGTAAAGATGGGTAATGAAAAACTTCTTCAAGATGTAAATGAAATCATTGCTGAACTTAGAGCCGACGGCACATTAGCAGATATGAAACGGCGTTGGCTGAAAAATGATTTATCCCCTTATGAAGAAGTTGACATCATTCTCCCGGAAGATGGAGAGATATTAAAAATCGGGACGAGCGCTACACGTGAACCATTTTGTTTTGTTGATGAAAATCAGAGGGTTACCGGTCACGACGGTGAGCTGGCTAGAAGATTAGGTTCCAAATTAAATCGACCCATAAAGTATTATGATATGAAATTTTCCGCTCTCATTCCCGCTCTTCAATCCGGGAAAATTGATTTAATAGTTGCAGGAATGACAGCCACCGAGGAAAGAGCAAAATCAGTAAACTTCACAACATCTTATTTCACCAATTCACAAGTGGTACTTGTAAAGAAAGCCGAAGGCGGAAATGAAGAATCCAAGAATACCGATATTAAATTGCGATCGCTTGATGATCTCAAAAATAAAAAAATCGGGGTTCTGCTTGGCTCTGTTCACGACACTTATGCAATTGAAAAATTTCCCGATGCAGAAGTTTTACAGTATAAAAATCCTCCTGAATTATTACTCGCTGTTCGGTCCGGCAAAGTGGATGCAGCAATATATAATACCGAAACATTACAAGAAATCCTGCGCGGTGAGTCTGACTTAACTGTCTTCGGTGATACATTATTTACCGTACCTATCGGAATAGGATTTAATAAAAACAATGGCGACTTGAAGGAACAGTTCAACAAATTTCTAAAGAGGATTAAAGCCGACGGCACATTTGATGACATGAACAAAAGATGGATTATTAACGGTGAATCCCAAATGCCGGTAATTGATAAATCGAATGTAAACGGTGAATTGAGAGTTGGCGTTGTAAGTGATAAAGGTCTGCCCTTTACGATTATCAAAGACAATAAAATGATCGGATTCGATATTGAATTAGCTGAAAGATTTGCCGCCTCTTTAGGGAAAGGGGTAAAACTGCTTGATATGGAATTCGGAAGTTTGGTTGCCGCCACAGCAGCGAATAAAGTTGATATAATTGCAAGTACGGTTATGATTACCGAAGAGCGGATGCAACAAATAGATTTCTCCGATCCCTATTACAGGTTGAGCGCAAGTTTCTTTGCCTTGAAAAATAACGTTGAATCAATTCCTGGTACAAAACTCAAATCGCTCGATGATATTAACGGCAAAACAGTAGGAGTTTATGCAGGGACAATCCACGATGCGTTTGTGGAAGAAAATTTCCCTAGCGCCGTGATTAATAGATTCAATACACCTTCGGATATAATATTATCTTTGAAATCCCGCAAAATTGATGCAGCCTTTATTGATCTTGCCTCGGCGAAGGTGATGCTCAAATCCAATCCCGATATCGGCATATTAAGTGAAGATGCACTTGATCTCCCGGTTGCAATTGGTTTTAGCAAAAACAATCCTGAATTGCGAAAACAGTTCAATGAATTTTTGAGTAGTATAAAATCCGACGGTAAATTTGATGAAATTTATAAAAGGTGGTTTGTCGATGATCCCGAAAAAGCAGTAATGCCTAAGTTTGAATTCGATGAAACTCAGCCCGTAATTAAGCTTGGTACAGCCGTTGGTGACCTGCCTAATTCCGCAATATTGAACGGCGAGCATGTCGGGTTTGATATTGAAATGATTAAAACTTTTGCTCAGCGCGGAGGTTACAACCTTAAGATACTTACAATGGAATTTGGATCTTTGATCGCAGCTTTATCGTCTGGTAAAGTTGACATGATTGCCGACGGAATTGCAATAACCGAAGAAAGACAAAAGCAGGTTGCATTCTCAGACAGTTACAATATGTTCAAAACCGGAGTTCTCGTTTTAAACAGTAATCTATCCGGTAAAAGTCAAATTGAACCTCAACAAGAGGAAAAAGAAGAAGTTTCAATATCATTTTTTCAAGACATCTTAAATAGTTTTTACAGCAATATTATTTTGGAAAACCGGTATATTTTGATACTCGATGGACTTAGAACGACCATTATTATATCTATCTTTGCAACTCTTTTCGGTACAATTCTCGGCGGATTAATCTGCTTCATGAGAATGTCGAAGAAAAATATTTTATTAATACCGGCAAAAGTTTATATATCAATCCTTCGCGGCACACCGGTATTGGTTGTTTTGATGATAATCTTTTACGTTGTATTTGCTTCAGTTGATATTGATCCTGTTATAGTTGCAGTGATTGCATTCGGATTAAATTTTGCGGCGTATGTTTCCGAGATGTACCGGACGGGAATAGAGGGAGTTGACAGAGGTCAGACCGAAGCCGGAATTGCGATGGGTTTCACAAAGGTGAAAACGTTTATCTATATTATTCTTCCGCAAGCTGTTAAAAGAATTTTACCTGTATATAAAGGCGAAGTGATTTCGTTGGTAAAAATGACATCGATTGTCGGATATATTGCCGTGCAAGATTTAACAAAGGCGAGTGATATAATAAGAAGTCGAACCTTCGATGCTTTTTTCCCTTTGATTATGGTTGCCGTACTCTATTTCATTATATCATGGGTGCTGATGTATTCACTAGGATATGTGGAACGGTTAACAAATCCTAAACATAAAATTCAGCGGGGTTAATAATATGATACATGTGGAAAAATTATCAAAAAAATTCGGAAGCTTAACCGTTCTAGAAGAGATAAATGTTGATATCGAAAAAGGTGAAGTCATTTCAATTATTGGTCCCTCCGGAACCGGTAAAAGTACTTTTTTGCGCTGCCTCAATCTTTTGGAAACACCGACCGGAGGAAATATATTAATTGACGGGATCGACATATTAAATAAAGACGCTGATGTACCGAAACTTCGTCAGAAAATGGGAATGGTCTTCCAGTCATTTAATCTCTTTCATCATCTCACTGTAATGGAAAATTTAACAATAGGACAGATAAAACTGCTCGGCAGAAAAAAAGAAGAAGCTGAAGAAAAAGCAATGCGGCTTCTTAAACTAGTCGGGCTTTCTGAAAAGGCTGAAAGTTTTGCAGATGAATTATCCGGCGGACAAAAACAGCGGGTTGCGATTGCGCGCTGCCTCTCTATGGATCCTGAAATCATACTTTTTGATGAACCGACATCAGCACTTGATCCTACGATGGTAAGTGAAGTATTGGCAGTAATTCGCCGCTTAGCAAAGGAAGGAATGACAATGGCGATTGTAACACATGAAATGGATTTTGCCCGCGATGTATCAAACAGAGTTTTATACATGGATGAAGGCTTAATTTATGAAGACGGTTCGCCTCAGCAGATATTTGATAATCCACAGAAAGAAAAAACCAGGGCTTTTATAAACAGAGTTAGAAGCCTTCACTATCTCATCGAAAATCCGCAGTATGATTTATATGCGATGAATGCAGAGATTGAACAGTTTTGCGAAAAGCATATTCTGCCCAAGAAATTAATCAATAATGTTTTGCTTGTTGTGGAAGAAATATTGGTGATGTATGATTCACTTTCACTTCTAAATGATGTTAGTCTAACCTTATCATATTCGGAAAAGCGCGATACATTGGAAGTGATTTTCGAAAACCACGGTAAAGAAGTGAATATCCTTGATGAAATAAACGAGGATGAAATTGGTTTAATGATTGTTAAAAATATGACAAGCAGTATTGAGTTTAACCGGGTAAAGGATAAAAATAAATTAAGCATGTTTATCAAAAGAGAGAAAGGAAATAATGAGTAAAAATTTAACCCTATTATTAGCCGTATCAATTTTATTTTCATGCTCTCAAAAAGAAGAGAAGATTACGGATATAAAACAATTAAGTGACAAAAGGATTTGTGTATTAACAGGTTCATCCGGTGATAATGCGGCAAGGGAAGCATTTCCCGATGCAGTTTTTATGGATATGATAGCTGCAGCAGATGCAGCATACAGCGTTAAGGTTGGCAAGGCAGAAGCCTTTGTTCATAATAAAAGTGTTCTACGCAGTATAGTTAAAAAGGATTCTGAATTAATAATTTTGGATCAACCTGTTTCAAAAGTTGATATTGCAATTGCGTTTAATAAAGACAAGATAGAATTACTGTCGGAAGTTAATCATGCATTGAATGAATTAACGGATAACGGCACATTGAAAATAATGAAGGAAAAGTGGATCGAGCCGGGATTTACGGTAGTCCCGGGATTACCGGATATTGAATCAAGCAGTGAGAACGGAACACTAAAAATCGGGACATGTGCGAAAGCCGAACCCCTGACATTTATATATAACAATTCAATTACCGGTTTTGATATTGAATTGGGTATGCGGATTGGCGAACTGCTGAATAAGAAAATTGAATTTGTTGATATGAATTTCGAAGGTTTAGTCCCCGCTTTAAAATCCGGGAAGATTGATTTTGCTTTGTCCAACTTTAATGTAACCGAAGAGCGTAAAAACTTTGTCAATTTTTCTACTCCATATCTTGACAATGACATAGCCGCTTTAGTAAAAAGCAATTAAATGTGTTTTTAATCTATAGTTCGTTTTGGGAACATGCAGCTTATCTTCATGATACCCTGTCCATCCAGCCAAATAGTAATTAATTTCGATCCCCCGGTATCTCGCAATGAGAGCGAATGGGTCACTTCCAGCAATAGACAAGGAAGTACCCGGACCAACAAATGCATATGTCAGGATTATATCGATTCGGTTGTGTACCTTATAATACAGGCTTTTGAGGAACACTCCGAGAGAAATACTCTTTGACCGGTTGTTTGTAAAAGTTAATCTATTTATCTTTGTTACCAAAGGGAAACATATGTACCCTAAAGGTAACGGAGCTAAGCAATGATAATAAACAAAGTTTTAGATCAAGTGTTCTCTCGCAGAACAAGCATTATAGTTTTGAGAGCACTGAAAAATTATTCATCCGGGATCTCCGGAAGAGAGGTTGCAAGAATTTCCGGGATGGCTCCTAAAAATAGTATCAATACTTTAACGCACTTAGAAGACCTCGGTTTAGTAAACAGAATTCGCGGCGGAAGAGAGCACCTTTTTTCTTTGAATCGAAAAAACTATTTAATTCAGAATTCAATACTTCCGTTGCTGCAAAGCGAAGATGACTTTGAACAATCACTTAAGAAAGAAATTAAATCCGTCTTAAAAGGCAAAGTGGTTAGTTCGATAATATTTGGGAGTGTTGTACGTAAAGAAGAAACCGAAGAGAGCGATTTGGATCTATGTTTAATCTATGATACTTCAAAAAACCTCAAGAAGTTAGAAGAGATTATTAACAATCTTTCAACAAAGGTATATCAGAAGTACGGAGTCAGTCTATCTCCACTTTATATAAGTAAAAAAGATTTTATAGCCAAAGCGAGGAAAGGACAATCCCCGGTTAAACAAATAATTAAAGAAGGAGAATTAATTGTTGGTGACCCGGTTAAGAGGATAATTAATGCCTAGGGGAGCAAAAACAGTAACAGTTGAACGGCACAGAGCAAAGGATTACAAAGTAGTCGCAGATAACTTTTATAATGGAGCAAAAGTTGCCGCTGAGTTTGAATATTGGAATGCAGCCGGCGTTTTAATAGTTCATGCAGCAATTGCATATGGTGACGCCGTTACCATTAAATATGGAGGGGTAAAAAGCAAAGGTGAAGATCACCAACAATTGGTAAATCTAATTGAAGATAAAGTTGCCTACTCCGAGGAACGTAAGAAAGCGATACTACAATTAAATAAAATAATAGCGCATAAAAATTCTGTTTCTTACAGCGGTGATATTTATGTCCGGAAAGACATTGACAAATTAAAGAAGCACATCGATAGATTCAGGGACTGGGTATTAACAATTTTATAGCTGATTACTTTTATGCCAAACGATTATTCAGAAGACATACTGATTGAACAAACAGCCGTAGATATCTTCAAAGCAAGGGCTATTCCTATAAAAATTGCTTTGAGGAAGATTTCGATAAGGATTCGGAGATCGGCAAATCTTACTAGCGGATGACAATGAATCTTTAAGATTCTTTGTTTATTGATGCTGCAAATAATTTTGCAATAGTTTTTGCAATAGCAAGGGGGTAAAATAGGGGTTAAATGGGGTAAATTGCTTAATTATTAAATGATTCTTTAAAATTAAAAACCCCGAAAATGGCTTGTAATCGGGGTTTTTTGTGCATCCTGGGGGATTCGAACCCCCGACCTGCTGATTAAGAGTCAGATGCTCTGCCAGCTGAGCTAAGGATGCACTGCAAAAATAGAGAATTTTTGCGGTTCAACAAAATTTTTTTGGCTTTTCATCGGCTTTGGACTTATCTTTTATGTTTTATCATTCTATGGATTCCTATTTTGATTAAAGTGCTTTGTAATTGGTTCTTGATTTTCGTTCTTTTTATTGGTTGCTCGGATAATGAACAACCTCAATCAAAAGAAATTAACTATTCTGTGACAGATGATCTTGGAAAGGAGTTGGTTTTTTCTTCTCTTCCCAAGAAAGTTATTACCCTTGCACCAAACTTGACTGAGATGATTTTTTATATCAATGAAGGAAATCGATTGATAGGCAATACAACTTATTGCGATTTCCCTGAGGCGGCAAAACGAATCACAAATGTCGGAGATATGCTTTCCGTTAATTATGAAAAAATCCTTTCCCTAAACCCGGATCTCGTCTTCATTACAGTCGAAGGGAACAATAAAGAATCTTATGAAAAAATGATTCAGCTAGATATAAAAGTCTTTGTTTCGAATCCGAGAGATTATAATGGAATAAAAAAAACGTTTTCCGACTTTGGGAAAATCTTTAACAAAGAGGAGATGACGGATTCAATTTTATCCGGGTGGGACAATTCCATAAGCAGCGTAGTGACCGACACATCAATATTCAAAGGTAAAACGGCAATGATACTCGTCGCACTTAAACCTGTAATGCTTGCCGGCAATAATACGTTCCTCAATGAATTCCTGAAATTATTACACATCAAGAATATTGCCGAAGATTCCAAAATGAATTATCCGATCTTTAACAGGGAGGAAGTTTTAAAACGTGATCCTGATATGATAATTTTTCCTGCTGATGATGTTTTCACACAAAATGATATCAAGGACAATTATCCTGAATGGAAAAATCTTAAAGCTATCAAAAATGAAATGGTGTTTATAATTAATCCAAACCTATTACTGCGCCCCGGTCCAAGATTTGCTGAAGCGTTAAAAACCCTGGCAGACAATATAAAATCCAAAATGTGAATTAGTTGTCCGGCTCCCAATCAACACCGCCGCAAGGTATATCATCAACAGTCGGATGTTTATCATAAAGCATGCAGAGAACTGCCGATTCATCAAAGTGTTTGCACTGCCCGCAAATTGTATCGGAAATTACTTCTTTATTTGTATCAATAAACTTTTTATACTGGATATATGATGGGTGAACAATAAATAGATAGAAAACAATTATTGCAATCGACCACCAAAATTTATAATCCATCCAATCTGCAGAAATCCATAATGCCGGTATCAAGATTGCAAGTCGTATTAGCGTCCAGTAAATTATTCTACCCATAAGTTACCCGTTGATTTTAGATCAATATATTTTATTATGTCAAAAAATAAATATTAATGTTATTTTAATAATCTTATTTAATTACAATTACAAAACGATACGAAGAAAATTATAATATGAGCGATTCTGAAAATCAAAATAAACAAAGAAATCAAGAAAAAAATCCAAAACCTCAAAGAAAGAGATATTATTACAGGAATAAGAAAAAGCAATATCAAAATAAACAGGATAACCGTCAAAAGAGTTTGGCGTTTAGTGGCTTCAAAAAGGTCTCTATTCTTGTTCCACTTTTCAACGAGGAAGAATCTTTAAAACCTCTCTATAATGAAATCAAAAAGTCTCTTAACGAAATTAACATTCAATATGAAATTTTATTTGTTGATGACGGCAGCACGGATAATTCTTTGAAAATAATAAAAGAGTTATGTAATATAGATAAGAACATTCGATTCTTAAGTTTCAGAAAAAATCACGGTAAATCGGCTGCTCTCCAAATCGGATTTAATAATGTTAAAGGCGATGCGATTATTACAATGGATGCCGATCTTCAAGATGATCCTTCCGAAATTGTGACCCTGCTTTCAAAATTACAGGAAGGCTATGATTTAGTTTCCGGCTGGAAGAAAAAAAGATATGATCCGTTTATAAAAAAATATTCTTCAAGATTTTTCAATTACACAACTAGGGTTTTCTCTGGTATCAAAATTCATGATTTTAATTGCGGATTGAAAGCCTACCGTAAAGAAGTATTAGACAACATTCATGTTTATGGCGAACTTCACAGGTACATCCCGGTTCTCGCTGATTGGCAGGGCTATTCGGTAACAGAGGTTCCTGTAAAGCATCACCCAAGGCGGTACGGGAAAACTAAGTTTGGAATATCAAGATTCTTTAAAGGTTTTGTTGATCTTATCACGGTTGTATTCACGACCAGATATATCAAACGCCCGATGCATTTATTCGGATTTTTCGGAGCTCTGGCTTTTATGGTCGGTTTTCTGATTAATTTATATCTAACTTACGAATGGATCTACCGCGATATTTCATTGAGCCGGCGCCCGCTTTTATTCCTCGGTATTTTACTTATTATTGTCGGTATTCAATCTTTTTCAATTGGATTGTTAGGAGAATTCATGGTCCACAATTCCAAAGATGATTCCGAATATTCTGTTAAGGAAAAGAAGTAATATCACAGCGAGAAATTAAATGCCTCAAAAGCGTCTTCATTTTTCAGTAATAGTTCCAACATTTAACCGTTCGGGGGAATTAAAAGAACTTCTCGATTCTTTAATTAATCAAACCTTCCCGAAGGATGAATTTGAAGTGTTGATTGTAGACGACGGTTCAACAGACAATACAGAAGAGTTAATCACAAGCTTTCAAAATGATACTTCGCTCAATTTAACTTTCTTGAAGCAGGATCATAAAGGTCCCGGCACGGCAAGAAATTACGGGATGAATGAAGCAAATGGCAATTACTTTGTTTTTATCGACAGCGACTGTATTGCTGATGAAAATTGGCTAACCGCTTTTTACAAAGCAACTAAAGATTTAATAGCTGCAGGATTCGGCGGTCCGGATAAGGTTTTGCCTGATTTTAGTCCGGTTCAAAAAGCAATCGACTATTCAATGACTTCCTTCATCACAACCGGCGGAATAAGAGGTCATTCCAACAAGAAAATTTCAAAATATTATCCGAGAAGTTTTAATATGGGTGTCCGTGCCGATGTAGTGCAAAAAATTGGCGGAATGGGTAAGCTGCGCCACGGTCAGGATATTGAATTTAGCCATAGAATTTTATCCACAGGCGAACCCGTTATTAAGGTAAGCGATGCGGTTGTTTATCATAAAAGAAGAACATCTATTAAAAAATTTTTCCGCCAAGTTTTCAATTGGGGAGTTGCAAGAATTAATCTGTATAAAATCGATAGCGGAATGCTGGAGCCTGTTCATTTTCTGCCTTCGATTGGAACTCTAATTTCTTTATTCATTATTCTGCTTACTTTCTTTTTCCCTTCAATATTTATATGGCTCATAATTGCCGGAATAATAATACTAATAATGATGGGACTTCACGGCACAATTAAATATAAAGACATCAGAACTTTCTTATTCATTCCGGTTATTGTTCCCACTCAAATTTTTGGTTACGGTTTGGGATTTATTATTGCCTATATTCGAAGAGTAATTCTTAAGCAGGATGAATTTACCGGGTTCGTAAAAAAATATTATAAATAGTTTGATGTAGAATAAAGCTTTTCTTCAATCATACAATCTGTTACTCTATTGATAGGATTGCGTGATTGAATGATTGGGTGATTGGCTGATTGGGTGATTGGGTGACTCCCTACGCTAAATCTTATTAGATGAAAAATTGATTTAATAAAGCTTCGGGAGTTAAAATTGGGTGATTGGTAAATTGAAAAAGGTATTAATTATAACATATTATTGGCCGCCTGCCGGAGGTCCCGGTGTTCAAAGGGTATTGAAGTTTGTAAAGTATCTACCTCAATTCGGATGGGAACCTGTAATTCTTACTGTCGAGAATGGTGAGTATCCAGCTATTGACAAAAGTTTGCTTAACGAAATCCCCGACGGTTTGAAAGTATACAAAACAAAAACATTCGAGCCGTTTTTACTTTACAAAGGATTGACCGGACACAAAGGAAATATTCCGACTCATGTGTTAAGTAAAAGTTCGTCGGAAAGCTTTATACAAAAAGCGTCAAAATGGGCGCGCGCTAATATTTTTATTCCCGACGCACGTGCAGGATGGATTTCATCAATTGTAAAAAACGGTTTGGAAATAATTGAAAAAGAAAAGCCCGATATCATTTTAAGTTCATCGCCTCCGCATTCATTACAGATTGGAGCAATGAAGCTGGCAGAAAAAAGTAGACTTAAGTGGATTGCTGATTTGCGTGATCCGTGGACCGATGGATTTTGGCAGAAAGATCTACCCCGAACAAATTATGCAATAAAAAAAGATAAGAGTTATGAACATGAAGTTTTGACGAGGGCGGACGGTGTGGTTGCTGTGAGTAAATCTATAATTGAGCTGCTCTCACGGAAGGTTAAAAACAATTATCATATAATTCCAAACGGATATGATGAAAATGATTTTAAAGGAATTGAAAAAAGCCCCTCGGATAAATTCAGGATTGTCTATTCCGGCAGTTTGAGAGAAAGTCAAATACCACATAAATTTTTTGAAGCCTTGAGTTCACTTAATAAAAAGGAATTAATTGGTAAGTTGGAATTGAATTTCTTCGGCACGGTTCACCCGGATTGTATTAAATCTATTACTGAAAACAATCTCAACAGTATCGTTAAGTTTCACAATTATTTACCGCACGATCAGGTAATAGCAAAAATGGTAAATGCGGAGATGCTTTTGTTGACGATTCCGAATGTACCGCATAATGAAGGTATACTAACCGGGAAATTATTTGAGTATATCGGGACGAAAAATTTCATTCTTTGTATTGGACCTGCGAATGGCGATGCGGCAGAAATAATTAAGAACTTACACAGCGGTGAAACGGTTGAGTTTAATGATAATCCTGAAGAAATAATTTTAAAAAGATATCATCAGTGGAGTAATAATAAATCAGAAAAAGTTGATAATAATGCCGAGGTTTTCACGAGGAAAAATTTAACAAAAAAATTAGCGGCAATTTTCGATTCACAAATATGAAGATCAAAAATAAAATATTCATGCTGAACAAATTATGTGTCGATTTAAGATCACCCAAAAGGCACTATAAAATTTCGGATGATCTTCATTCACAAAAACTTGGTCAGTATTATTTTATCTTTGATGAAGAGTTAGTTGCCTCGGGTAAGAACCAAAGATTGATTAAACAATTCGATGAAAACGGTATCCCGGTAAACAAAACCTATGTTGATGTTGCCGACAAGGAATATGTTTACTTTCCTATTTCAATCGGTCAGATGGGTTTGGCAGTATTCCACACTTACCTAAAAACGCAATCGGAAAAAGATTATTATAGATTCATAAAATTTGCGGATTGGTTTAACAGTCCCTCGAATTATGATTATACTGAAAAACTTGGAGCCCGCTGGCTTACCGATGTATCGCTGCCTCAATATAAAAATCCGGGTCCATGGCAATCTGCTTTTTCGCAGAGCCGTGCAATCTCAATCTTGCTGCGCGGGTATCAATTGACCGGGAATGAAGAATACGCTAAAACCGCTGAGCAGGGATTGATATCATTTAATATTCCCTTTAATGAAGGCGGTGTGACTGTCTTTACTGAGTTTGGCTCCTTTTATGAAGAGTACACAGCATCCGTTCCTACGCTGGTTTTGAATGGAATGATTTTCGCATTATGCGGATTATACGATTTCAAAAGGGTCTTCCCCGAAAATAAAATCGCATCAAATTTATTTGAAAACGGGATAAATACCATGGAAAATATTCTTCCGCAATTTGATTTAGGATTTTGGTCGAAGTACAACTTATGCAAAGCGGATTGGTATCCCCAGGTTGATCCGGCAACTATTGGTTATCAAAGATTGCACATTAATCAACTTGATATGCTGTATAAGTTGACAAATAAAAGTATCTTTGCGGAGTATTTGGAGAAATTCTCTAAACAGGATACATTTTTAAATGCATTGAAAATGTATAAAGTCAAGTTTAACGCATTAAAGAAAATCAGAAGATTATAAAAGCGATGGCGGAAAAACATTATTACGAACAAATAAAATTTACAGAATCATACTTGATTCCGTTATTCGAAAAACACATTCCAAAATTTGATTCATGTAAAGTGCTTGAAGTTGGCTGTGCCGAAGGCGGATTTGTGAAAGTATTGCACGAAAGAGGAATGTCAATAAAAGGATTGGAACTAGAACAATCCCGGGTAGATATTGCAAAGGAAAAAGCTCCGGAACTTGATATTATTCAAGCTGATATTACAGATCCGAAGATCGGTGAAAAAATTCCGCATCAATATGATTTAATAGTTATGCGCGATGTAATTGAGCACATTCCCAATCGTGATGCCGCGTTTAAGAATCTTAATTCTTTACTTGCTGATAATGGATTTTTATTCATTACTTTTCCACCAAGGTTTTCGGGCTTCGCGGGTCATCAGCAGAACGGGAAATCTATATTCAGATACATTCCGTTTCTTCATTTACTGCCGGTTTTTATAATAAGATTTTTGGGTAAATCGTTTGATGAAAGCGAAAAGTTAATTGAGCATGTTATCGATAATTATAAAATTGGTCTAAGTTTACATAAATTTGAAAATTATGTTAATAAGTATTCGTTTGAATTTGCTTTCAAAGATTTGTTTTTGTTCAGACCGATATATAAAATTAGATTTGGAGTAAGCCCGGTAAAAGTACCAAGCATTCCACGGTTAAGAGAGTTCATCGCATTCGGTTGCGAAAGTTTATTAAAGAAAAAAGTTTGAGAAGGATAAATGAGTAAGAAAAAACAAGTAAAAAAATCAGTTCCGGTAAATAGTTTTCTGGATAATGTCCAAACTTATCAAAAGTATCTTGCCTTAATAATTTTGATGTTAATACCGATTCTTTCATTCATGTCGCCATATATTTTTGATGGAAAGGAACCGGCGGGTTCCGATGTTATCGGGTCAAAAGGGAATACCCATTTGATGAAGCTGTATGAAGAGGAATCCGGAGAAGATGCGCTATGGAATCCATCCATCTTCAGCGGAATGCCTTTCTACAATAGAATCTCACCAATGACGATTCATGTCGATTCATTCATTTCGATTCTCAGCAAAATTGTTTATCAATTCTTCTGGTATTTTATTTTAGGAGGTATCGGGTTATTCCTATTTCTGCAGCAGAAAAAAATTCCGTGGTATATATCAATAATAATTGCAGTCGCATTTATTATGCTTCCGGATTGGCAGGCGATGATAGGCAACGGACATTTTTCAAAAATACGCGCAATAATGGTCTTGCCATGGCTGCTCTTCACTTTTGATTATTTTATTGAAAAAAGATCGTGGCTCTCAACCGGGCTGTTTGCGCTTGCATTTTCTCTTCTGGTAAGAACCCATCACTTTCAGATCGTATTCTATGGGATATTAATCTTGTTCTTTCTTTATGTTTATGATTTTATAAAACTGTTGATTGAAAAACATTATAAGGAACTCGGCGGTTTAGTACTTAAACTCGTTATTGCAATTGTTCTTACGGTTATGACCTCGGCTCAACCGATGCTTTCTACCTATGAATATGCCGAATACTCAACACGCGGCGGTAACCCGGTGAAGCTTGGTGATGAAGCTAAAAGCGCACAAAGATCCGGCGGAGTAAGTTTTGAATATGCTACAAGATGGTCGCTTGCACCAAGGGAAATTATTGATTTTTTCATTCCTCGTTTTACCGGCGGAACTTCTGCGGAAATTTATGACGGGGATGAATACCCCGATTTGAAAGGCAGACAAATTCCGGGTTACTGGGGACAAATGCCGTTCACTGATAATTATGATGCAATGGGAATGATATTATTCCTATTTGCTTTATTTGGGTTTATCCAAAATAGGAAGAATAAATTTGTAACCGCACTAGGAATATTTATTGTATTTTCCGTTTTACTTGCACTCGGTAGACACTTACCATTCCTCTATTCAATCTTCTACGAATATGTTCCTTTCTTCTCGAAATTCAGAGTTCCCGTAATGTTTGCACATATTACGTTTATTGCTACGTTTATTTTGGCGGGCTTTGGATTGAAATCATTGTTTGAAGACATTAAAGAAAAAGATTATAAAACTCTCTTCTACGTCTTCGGTGGAGGAATTGCATTTCTTGTGTTAATGCTGCTGATGAAAGGATCTTTTGATTATTTGGGATCTAATGAAGCGGGCAGGTATAATCCTCAAACCCTTGAAATAATTAAGAATATTCGCATTGAGGCTTTAACTACAGATACAATTCGTGTACTGATTTTGGTTGCACTAACAACAGCGGTTATAGCCGGATTTGTTTTTAAGAAAATCAAGAAGGAAGCTGCAATAATTCTTACAATGTTACTTATATTTATAGAAATTTTTGCAATTACCAACAGGCAGGTAAGTAAAATCGAGACTATAAATCCAAGTGAAATTGAACAATCGATCTTTCAACAGACGGAAATTACGAGTTACTTAAGCAAGCAGAATAGTCAAATGCGTGCAATTGCGTTAGGCGGTGAATTTCAGAGCAACTATTATGCTTATTTCTACCCCACAATTAACGGGTACAGTGCAATTAAATTACAGTTGATTCAAGATATTAACGAACATAATTTGCTGGAAGGAAACGGATCCGGCGGAATTAATTGGAACGTAATTAACATGTTGAATGGGAAGTACATTATAAGTTCATCGCCCTTGCCGGAACCGTTTCTCCGGAAAGCTGCTGAGTCAACAGCAAGAAAAGAAATCTTGTACGAGAACAAAAACGTTCAACCGAAAGCATGGTTTGTAAAAGAAGTAAAAAGTTTTGAAACACGTGAAGAATTAGTTCTGTTTATGAATCAGCCGCAATTTAGACCGGATAGCCTTGCATTGGTTGTTAACAAAAATTCAGTGCCGGAAACATTTTCTGCTGATGGCACCATAGAAGTTAAGACCTACACTCCAAATGAAATAGTAATAGATATAAAAACCGGGTCGCCACAATTTATGGTATTATCCGAGGTTTATTATCCTGCAGGCTGGAAAGCATTCATAGGTGACGAGGAATTAGAGATAATAAAAACCAATCATATTTTAAGAGGAATTCGAGTTCCGGCGGGAAACAGCACATTAACATTTACATTTGAACCGGGAACATATTATACAAGTATAACAACCGTTTGGGTTGGGAATATTATAATTCTCGGACTGATTGGATTTGGGATATTTAATTATAGAAGAAATTCTGATTAGACTAAAACATTTTCTTCGTATATCTTTTTCCACCCGTTCCACCTGATCGGATCGAAGCTGTTGTTATGAAATAAAATTGTAATAGGAATTTTATACTTCTTACACATCGATTTATAATAATCAAACACCTCAATAGAATTAATTGCTGAATCCTCTGTGTTTTTTCTATCTCTCAAAATCGTTTCCATTATTATTAAAGGTCTTTCAATCACATTCAATTTTTTTCTATTGACAACATCATATAATGGGAATTCACAAGATGTACCGCATCTAAATCCTAAAACATCGGGGTAACCAAGACTGGAATCATATTTTATTTTCTCATTTTCTAAAATTCTACCGGTCACAGATATATTAAACCGGAGGTAATGTTGTCTTGATTCATTAATAAAAGAATTCGTAGTATCCTCGAGCAATTTCTTTTGTCTCGACCATTCAGCTTGATTGTCCATCGTACCATATCCCGGGTGAATACCAACCACATGCCCTCGCTCTTTTATAATTTTAATTTTTTCTAAAATGAACGGGTCCTTTAATGAATATCTGTTATCCAGTTTGTGTGATGAATCCGCCATAAAATAAAATATTGATTTGAGATTATTTTTTTCGCTTTGATCCATCAACCAGTTGAAAGTATCCCAGTAGTTGTGTTTATCTAATCTCAATCTTTTAATTGCACGGTTGATATTTCCATCAAGAAAAACATCTGCGAAAAAATTAATCCATGAAAATTTATAATAAACTTTATCAACATCATGGGTTGGTATTATCTTATAACCGATTTCTGTTCTTAATTTCTCATCACAACCTAAATTAACCATTATATTCCAAATCAATTCAGCATATTCATTTACAACCGGGCGATTAATAAAATGATTCTTAAATGCAAAGGAACTTCTTCCCCTGAAACGAATGTGCTCATCTACAGCCGGCTTAATAAATTCCTCTAATCTGGTTAACATAAAAAAAGCCGAACCGAATAAATCACCATGTAACACAAATCTTTTAAAATTATCATCCTTTTCAATTTTCTCAATTTTGTTTTCGCCGAACAATATCGGAGTACTCTCCTCAAAAGCATATTCCGAGTGAAGTTGTTTAATATTTCCGGGTAGGAAAACATCATTCGATAATGATTGGGATTCATCATTATTCCCGAAAAAGAAATCAGCAATTTCTATTTCATTTCCATTCGACAATTGTATAATGTAATTACCCGCTTCACCAAGTTCCACCACATATTCAATTTTCAAAATCCATTCAAAGAAAACCTCAATGATGTATTTTTTTTCGTTAATAAACTTTTTCGGGATAATTATTTTTAGCATTTTGTTTTCCAAAAAAGAGATTTAGTTTTACGACGATGTATAATTCTGAACAGGTAAATTTAACAAAATCATAGGTGCAATCTAAATATTCTAATGAAAGCAAAACCCATTTTTATACTAGGATGTCATAAATCAGGGACCACTTTACTAAGAAATTTACTTGATGACCACAAGGAGCTTTTTGTTGTACCAACAGAAACTCATTTTTTCGCAAACATTGGCTTTGGTGTAAAATACACCTACAGAAAAACAAATAATATACAATTAACAATTGAGGAAAAGAAAAAAAGATTAATTAATTGGATTGATTACCGTAATAGGAAAGAGGATTTGATTGCAGACGGTTTTACAAAGAACAAATGGAATTTAGAAAAACTAACTGAGCTTATGATGAAAACTGAAGTGAATAATCTAAAGGAATTATCTGACCTATTTCACACTTCTTTGTATTTTAGTTTATTCGGCGAATCACCACCTCAGAACAAAAGATTCGTAGAAAAATCTGTAGAAAACAGTGAGTTTGTTAGTAATTGGTTGTCTATTTACCCTGATGCAAAGTTTGTACATATTCTTAGAAATCCATATTCAAATATTGTTTCGTTGAGAAAATATTCATCAAAGAAAAAAAAGAATTTACATTTTCCTCATTTACTAAATCCAATAAATTCGATGTACGATTCCTACAATGATTTGTATAAAAACTTAAAAACATACAGCAATTATTTAGTAGTAAAGTATGAAGATTTACTTACCAATACTAAAACAAGTATGATTAGAATCGCCGATTTTTTGGAGATTAAATATGATGAACAATTACTGAATCCGACCATATTAGGTGAAGATTGGAAAGGCAACAGCATAAGGGGTAAAAAATTTAACGGCGTCTCATCACAAAACATAGATGTTTGGAAAAATGAAATAAGCGATTTTGAAATAATTATTATAAATAAATTCTTTGATTTTATTCTTAATGATTATGATTATGATATCCTTACACCAAACAACACTTCTATATTTAAGAGAGCGCCTAAGGAAAGTTTTAAAAATTATATATTGAATAGAATTCTACTTCTCAGCTTAAGATAATTACGACTTATTTCTGTGTGCTATCATACACTATAATTATATTTTGATGTAAGTTTAATGATCGGTATAATCTCATCAATTATTTTTTGAGAATCGGTTTTCCGACTTTTTGTTCTGCTTACGTTTGTCGGTCTTCCAATTATTTTTTCAATTTCTTTTTTCCTAAGTGATTGCTGTGATAGAAAGTTAAATATCGATACTGCTACTTTATAATCGCTAAACAAATCCTCCGATCGGATAGTAATTACTTTCTCGCTGTCAATGCTCGATTTAAAATCTTCAATAAAAACATTTGTTGCATTCCATAACCAGGCAATTTTTTGTACGGTTGAATATTTTTCCCAATCTTCTGATTTTAAAGTTATTCTACCCTCATCGTGATCACTTTTGCCGCTGTACCAACTTCTGTTTAGCCCGCTTTTTACAAATGCCAACGGATTTCTTACTAAATGAATAAATTTTGCATTTGGATATACATTAGAGATCTGATTTGCAAAAAATGTAATTCTATTATTCGTCTCTACAAATTGAAGATCAAGAAGAAAAGCATCTCTTATATATTCGTACCTTGCTGCATCGAAAACCTTCTCAATTGTTTCGGATTTTTTATTATAGTTTTCGTAAGCGTAGTTGGAATAATATACTAATTCCGGATTCGGAGTATGGTGAACATCAAGCTTTTGATGTCTGCTTAGTAATTTTGTTAATAAATGTGTGCCGCACCTGCCCGTGGATAAAACGAAACACGGGGCTGCATTTTGATGAACTTCGTTGTAAAGATTTTCATAATCAATCGATTTATTATCATAAATCTTTTTGCTGCGGATTATTGAATTTATAACTTCTCTATTTGCATCAAGTATTTTTTTGATAGTTTTACTTAAATTCATTTAAATGAAATCCGGTTTTATTTATCACCTAATTGACTAAGAATTATTGGACTTATTTTTTTTTTGAAATTAGAATAACTGTATTTTTTTGAGTTTTCTCGTAGTACGTGAGTTATTTCTTGAATTCTAATCTTATCGATTGATGAAAGATGATTAAACACATCTACGGCATGTTCAGCATTATCATACCTCAGTTCATCGATATTAACAATTTCCTTTTGCCCGCCAGAATTATGAACAACTGGAATACAACCATTTGCAATAGCCTGAACGGTAACAATTCCGAACGGTTCATTTCGCAAAGAATGAATAAACAATCCTGCCTCATTAAATATGTTGTTCATCTCCGTAAAATTAATGCTGCGATGCAGATGAACATTATTCAACCCTTTGGATTCCTTATACATTTTACACTTAATAAAATAAGGATCATCTTCTTTTGCAAAACCCATGATATGAAATTCGAAATTCGGCAGCTTTTCAGCAATTGCTATTTGTTCGAGTTGACGTTTATCCTTCGCAAATCGTCCCAGGCTGCAAACTACATTGAAATTCTTATTAGAAAAATCAACAGACGATTCTTCTTTCCACACAGGAGGATAAATCACATCGATATGATTTTGATTTACATCATAATTTTTAATGAATGCATTTTTAGTGAATTCCGAATTGGTTACTACTTTCTCCTTAGTTGGCAACCGGTTATTAAATCTATATAACAATGCACAACTATTATAAAATATATGTGAAGGATTCAACCAGTTTTTATTTTCACCATCCGGGAAATGAATTGATAATTTATCGGACAACAACCTGTCTTTTCTTGGATAATGAACATAGGAAAGAATTTTCAACCAATCAGGCAGCATATAGGATGAGTTGCTGTTGTTTATCACTAAATCGTATTTTTTAATATATAATCTAACCAGTGAATTGAAGAATAGAATATGGAAGTCCGATGGAATTCTAAGATCAATAAAAATTTCTTTTAGATTAAATTTTATCCTATCACCGTAAAATTGTTCTGCATCTTTTTCATTAACTCTTGATTTAAGAGTAATAATATCGGGAACAATTTCCAACTCGTTTAAAACTTTTACTAAACCGGAAATCACATGGAATCGACCGCCGCGGATGATTCTATTTTGTATAATTGCAACTTTCTTCGGAGTCATTAAGAATTTGCTAAGCCATTTGAAGTTTATTTTGGTAATTTACTAAATTATTTTTTATATAATAAATGTTTTCAACTATAACAGGTTACAGATATATCAAATACTTTAATTCATAATGAACCCCAATTGATACAGGTGATTGTTTGTTATATTTACTAACAAAATTTTATGTGCGTACTATTCGCAAGATTATAAAGCATCCTTCGATAAAAAATTTTATTATAAAAATTCTGCCCCGTTTTTACACAATTTCAGAAAGCCTCTATGTTAGATACAAAGATAAAGAAAGCAACTATTTGGATATTCTTTGTGATAAGGAAAAACTCTCCCTTGATATTGGAACTCTTTGGGGGGGATATACGTACCTTATTCAAAAATACTCAAAAATGGTTTATTGCTTTGAACCGAACAAAACTAATCACTCTTTCTTAAAGAGATCATTTAAATATTATAATGACGTAAAACTTTTCAATATGGCTGTATCTGATCGTGAACAAACTGTCAGATTTAGAATTCCCCAAAATAATCCCGGCAATGCCACTATTGAAAGCGAAAATTTATTAACCGGGTTTGATAACATTGAAGAGTGCGAAGTAAAATCAACTTCAATTGACAAGATGAGGTTGGAAAATATTGGGTTTATTAAAATTGATATAGAAGGACATGAACTGAAAGCATTGGAAGGAATGCTGAAAACTATTACCGAACAAAGACCCATATTATTAATAGAAAGTGAAAATAGACATTATACGGATGCAATACAAAAGGTCACAAACCTTCTTCATTCAATAAAATATGAGTTGTTTTTTCTTTTTAACGCGAAGCTTTATAATATCTCAGATTTTGATTTGAGTGTACATCAAATTCAGGATAATAGGAATACTAATTATTATATAAATAATTTTATATCTCTTCCGCTTGAGCAAGTGGATATGATTATTAATAAATTTCAAAAAAAATCTATCGGATTAAATGATAACATCAGATAGATACTTAAGATTATGTTTTCCCAATTTGATTTCAACTATCACCGGTGAATTTGTAATACATGCTCGCTAAAATAAAAAAAACATTTAAACACACTGCAATATACAGTATCGGGAATATTTCTTCCAAGTTGGTGGGATTTATTTTGCTACCGTTATATACCGATCATCTTACAACAAGTGAGTATGGTATTCTTGCTGTTCTCGAAGCAACCAGTCAAATAATGATCGAAGTTTTCGCATTTAATATTCCCATTGCAATGCTGAGATGGTGTACCCAGGAAAAAGATCCCCGCAGAGAGAAGTCAATTATTTTTACTACATTTTTTTCGATTTTCATTCTGGCAGGATTGCTGACAATACTATTATATCCGCTGAGCAATAATTTTTCTCAAATCTTTTTTAGTAATGATAAATATATAAACTACTTTCAATGGCTGTTTATTCTTATCGGTACCGCAATAATTAATAAATTTCCGCTTGCGTTAACACGGCTGCGTGAAAAGTCAATTTTATTTGTTTCTCTGAATCTATTAAAGCTGATTCTCATACTTGGATTCAATATTTATTTTGTTGCATTTCTTGAATTGGGTGTGATTGGAATTATATACGGACAGATTATCGGTCAATTCGCTCTCTTTGTTTTTTCAATCCCGATAACTATTAAAAACATTAACCTGAAATTCGATTTTGGGGTTCTTAAAGAAATGTTCTTTTATGGCTTTCCTTTAATATTCTCCACGGTTTCAGCAATGGCTCTTACTCTTGGCGACCGCTATATCTTACCATTTTTATTGGATTATTCCAGCTTGGGTATTTACGCACTCGGGTATAAAATTGCCAGCGTAATCAACGTCTTTTTGCTTCATTCATTTCAATTAGGTTTCCTGCCGATAGCATTCCAAATGCTTGATAAACCGGAAGCGAAAAGGTATTTCTCAAAAACCTTAACGTATTTTGTATTTGTTTTAACGCTCGCATTTATCGGGTTATCACTTTTCAGTAGAGAAGTAATTAACTTATTAGCCTCAAACAAAGAATACTTAGCCGCCTATACGGTAGTCCCTTTTGTAGCATTTGCATTTGTTCTCAGAGGAATTCAGTATGTTTTTATAATGGGATTCCATTATACGAAACAGACAAAGTATAATGCTTATATCGTTTTAGGAGGCGCTGTCATTCATATTGCACTGACTTTTTTGTTAGTCCCGATTTTTTCTATCTACGGCGCCGCAATAGCAATGATAATATCAATTGCATTAATGATAGTTGTTACCCGCCATTATTCGATGCGCTTATACCCGGTACCTTATGAAATTGGGAAAATCATTAAAATGCTGTCAATCGGAATAATGCTGGTGGGAATCTCTTATTTATTTACTGAATTGAATATTTATTTACGAGTGATCATAAAATTCGGATTAATTATTATATTTCCGATAATTCTCTATTTTAGCAAGTTTTATGAAAAAGTTGAATTGGAACGGTTACAATCTTCCTGGATTAAATGGCGTAACCCATTTCGTTGGAAAGAAAATATGTCCAAAATAAAACTAAAATAATTATCTTTACTGTTAATTTTCAAAATGACACCGGGGGATTTCTTTGAAACAAACACGTCGAAAATTTATTAAGTCCGGAATTGTTTTAAGTTCAGGAATTGCATTATCAAACTCTACTGCCGCATCGATTTTATCGACTAAAGCCAAAGATCAAAAAAGTAGTTTTCCAATAGCAATATCAACATGGTCGCATGGTGTTCCGGCTACAAAAGCAGCTTACGATTATTTATCAAATGGAAAAAATATTTTGGATGCAATAGAAACTGGAATTCATACAGCGGAAAGCAATCCGGAAATAATGTCAGTCGGATACGGAGGTTTCCCCGACGCCGAAGGAAATGTTACTCTTGATGCATCAATAATGGATAAAAACGGTAATGCCGGTTCTGTTGCTTATCTTAAAAATATTAAGCATCCCATTTCGGTTGCCAGACTCGTAATGGAAAAGACTGATCATGTTATGCTGGTGGGAGAGGGCGCAAAACAGTTCGCTTTATCTCATGGATTTAAAGAAGAAAATTTATTATCGGATGCAGCTAAAGCAGATTGGTTAAGGTGGAAGCATGAACAAGAGATCGATTCAAGTGAGAACCATGATACAATCGGGTTATTAGCGATTGATAAAGATGGAAATATCAGCGGAGGAGTTTCGACGAGCGGAGCTGCATACAAACTTCCGGGTCGTGTCGGAGATTCTCCAATAATAGGAGCCGCCCTGTATGTAGATAATGAAATCGGCGCCGCTTGCGCAACAGGTCTCGGCGAACTTGTGATGGAATCGGTTTCAAGTTTTCTGGTTGTTGAAAAAATGCGGGAAGGTTACTCACCGACCGAGGCTTGTGAAATTGCAATCCAAAGAATTTATAAACGAATTGAAAATAAAGAAAACAAGAATCAAGTTGGATTGATTGCAATCAACAAAAACGGTGAGTACGGCGGGTTTTCGCTTTCAAAGGGATTCGATTTCGGCATCGCAAATTCTTCTGAAAATAGGCTGTTAAAAACCGATCATCTTTAGAAAATATATCTGCATAAAGTTTTCTTCTACCGAATTTTTATGCACCGACTTATTTATGCCACTCTCAGATTATTTTAATTGTTTATAAATGATAAGCATACATCGAACCTCAATTACTTGGATAATGACATCCTATTATTCTTTGCTCAAAATATTTGTGAATCTAATCACACATAAATGAAATTATTTTCTTAATATTGACTCATAAAAATTGAGGGATAATTTATTTGGATTCTCTATAGGGCTTGGATCTAAGTAAAATATCAATATGATTAACAACGTTAAAAAATATTTTATTAAACCGATAAGTTCCGGTTTACTTGGATTTGTTTCTTTTTTTTCAATCCTGGTTATAACCAAATTTCTCGCATATGTATTAAAGACGCAGCCTGATTTTAAAATTGAGAGCGGGGATATATTCTTATCGTTGATCGGCTTTGTATTGGTTTTTCTAATTCGATTCCTGGAGAACTTTAAGGAAGCCTAATTCAGTCTGAATTTAATTTTGCCGTTGTTTCAGCAATTTTCAATTTCTCAACAAGTTCATCCAGATCACCTTCCATAATATTGGAAAGGTTGTAGAGGGTTAAACCAATCCTATGATCAGTAACTCTATTTTGCGGATAGTTGTAGGTACGGATTTTATCACTTCTATCGCCACTTTTAACCATAGATTTTCTCTGAGCGGCAATTTCCGAATTTTGTTCTTGAGATTTCATATCATACAACCTGGTTTTTAAAACCTTCATCGCTTTATGTCTATTTTTCAACTGCGATCTTTCATCCTGGCATTGAACAACAAGTCCTGTAGGAATATGGGTAATTCTAATTGCGGTTTCAACTTTATTAACATTTTGTCCTCCGGCGCCGCCGCTTCTATAGACGTCAATCCTTAAATCATTTTGATTAATTTCAACTTCTACATCTTCGACTTCCGGCATAACAACAACGGATGCGGCGGATGTATGCACACGTCCGCTCGCCTCGGTCTGAGGAACTCTCTGAACTCGATGCACACCGCTTTCGAATTTTAGATCGCCATAAACACTTTTCCCGATTAAACTAAATACCGCTTCTTTAATTCCACCAACTCCGGTTTCGCTTAAATCGATCATTTCCTGCTTCCAGCCCCTTACTTCAGCATAGCGCGAATACATTCTTAATAAATCTCCGGCAAAAAGACCGGCTTCTTCTCCCCCGGTACCGGCTCTTATTTCCATTATTACATCTTTATCATCATTTGGATCTTTTGGTATTAAAAGAAATTTTATTTTCTGCTCTAGTTCTTCAATCTTCTCTTCAAGCTCTTCTAATTCCATCTCTGCCATTTCAACTAAATCTTTATCACCGGATGTTTCGATAATCTCACGGTTGCCTTCAAGATCTTTTGTCAATTTCTGATACTTATTATAATAAGTAACTATTTCTTCCAACTCGCTTCTTTCCCTGCTGAGGGAAATTAACTTTTCCTGATTCGAAACTATTTCCGGATCAGACAGTTGTTCATATATTTTATCGTATTTATTTTTTACGCTTTCTAATTTCTTAATAAATTCCATTCCAACCTCTTAAAAAAAACAACTTTAAATATACTGAAGAATTAAAGCAAAATCTAAAAAATTACTCGTTGCCTTAATCCAAAAGGATGAATTCCCAACCATCCAATTTTAACTTCCGAACTTGTCTACCGGAGGTAGAGCTAAAATTAACTTATATTTTCTAACAATAATATTCAGCGAAGGGAGTCATCCATACATCCATGCATCCATTTATCCATTAATTTGTACAGATGAAACAGACTTTTCCCCCTTTGTTTTACCAACGTAGCGGTAAAAGTATTGCGTTTTAGTTATTACAATAGGAGCAATAGTAAACTTAACTTTATTTTACTGCCAATTGAATTTATGAGCCGAATCTAAAAAGCTCAATTTGAATATTTTTGATTCCGATTTTATTGCAAAATCCAAGAATTCTGATAGTAATTTTACCTTTTTAAAGCAGGCTCATTTATTGCTCAAAATTTTGTTTAAACAGAAAATTAACTATGTTTTACGACCAATTTTTTTGAGTGATCTAGATTAACAAATGAAAAGTTTTGAAATACCAAATTATTACAGAAGTTCAATTATTTCCCGAATTAAAGAAATAAGAAAAACTGCTGATCCTCGTAAAAAAGATTTTACTCCTACAAAACTAGACTTCGGGCAAGTTGAATTTTATATAGCACGCCATTTCGGTTTTTGTTACGGAGTTGAAAATGCAATTGAAATTGCTTACAGGACAATTGATGAAAATCCGGGGAAGAAAATATATTTACTCAGTGAAATGATTCACAATCCGGTTGTTAATGACGATCTTCGCTCGCATGGAATTTATTTTATTATGGATACGGAAGGGAATCATTATTATCAATGGGATGAAATTTCTTCTGATGATATTGTTATTATTCCGGCATTTGGAACTACGCTTGAAATCGAAAACATGTTAAAAGAAAAAAGGATTGATACTGTTAAGTACAATACCACATGTCCGTTTGTTGAAAAGGTTTGGAACCGGTCAAATTCTCTCGCTAAAAAGAATCATAATATAATTATTCACGGGAAACATAACCACGAAGAAACTCGGGCAACTTTTTCTCACAGTAATCAATTTGGAAATTCAATTATAGTGCGAAACCTGGAAGAGACAGAAATACTCGGGAAAGTTATTCTCGGGGAAATTTCGCGTAAAGAATTTTATGATTTTTTTGAAGGTAAATTTTCAAAAGGATTTGATCCGGATATGCATCTAACCAAAATTGGTGTAGTTAATCAAACCACTATGCTTGCAACGGAAACACAGGAAATTGCCGATAAATTAAGATCGATTATGATTCAAAAATACGGCGTGGAGAATATTGGAAATCATTTTGCTGATACCCGCGATACACTCTGCTATGCAACCAACGACAACCAACAAGCTACTTTTGGATTAATGGATCAAGATGCGGACCTGGCTATTGTAATCGGCGGATATAACAGTTCCAATACTTCTCATATTGTGGAATTGCTTGAAAGTAAATTCCCGACATATTTTATCTCATCCGAAAAAGAAATTGAATCAAAGGAAATTATAAACCATTTTGATATTCATAAGAAAGCCGGGATTAGAACCAACGGATACCTTCCAAACAAAGAGAAAACTAGTATCATTTTAACCAGCGGGGCAAGCTGCCCGGATGCAATGTTTGATAATGTTTTGAATAAAATACTTTCATTTTATGCAAACGTCAAGGATCCAAATCAAGTCACATCCGAGCTTCAACAGAAATACATATAGTCAGTTTTTAATGCCTGCAGACTCAAGTGTATTTGAAACAGAATAAACTATTCCCAATCCAGGTATTGACCTTCTCCAAACAGTTCCTGCATTCTACGTTGAACTATTTCACTTTTATTTTTACTTCTTACTTCAATTGCTTTCTTTAATTCCTGCAATTTCATTTCCAGTTTTTCCACTTCTAATTTTCTTTCCTTTTCTTTCAGATCAAAGAGTTCGCTTAAGTGCCGGGACATATCCTCCTTTATTTTTACTTTATCAGTATTGTTTGCTGATTTGTATTTTCCGGCAAGCGCTGTCGTGTAAATTTCATATTCCAAAATTTTTTTTGCCAATTCCCTGCTTTCAGTTGTGGAGCTGCCAGGGAATGAGAAGTTGAGCTGCTTAAAATATAACTCCCTCAACAGTTTATTATACTTTGATTTATTCTGTTGTTTTATCTCAGCCAACTGCTGTTTTAATTTATCATCTACATTTTTAAGATACTCCTCTTCCTCTTCCTTGGAAAGTTCATGACTGAATAAATCGGGCGCTCTCGGCACTTCGATTTCATGCTGTGCATAAATGTTCCCGGCATATACGCATGCAACTAAGAACATCAAAAAAATTTTACTGGTTTTCATTTTTTACCCCGCTATTGTTTTTATAATGATTCATCATTTGCATTTTCTATTAATAAATTTATATCCTGCTCAATCGAATAAATTTCACGGGACCATTGATCCTTGGTCTTTTCGTACATTATATACTGCTTGATTTTTTCATTCTGCATAAAGAATATCTTAGTTTCTATTTCGCTTAGCTGCGCGGCTACCTCACCCGAATTCCACTCCAGCAACCCGGATGAAATATTTTTAACCGGATTCGGCTTCTCGGAAACCATGAACAAAACTATAGCGCAGACAACCATTACGCTGCCAAATGCAATCCTATATAACCCGTTACTATCAAATCCTTCGGAACCATTTTTAATCAATAGAAACTTTTTAATCTTCTTAAATACTGATTCCGGTTCAATAATTTTATCAATCATTTTATTTAATTTTGACTGTTCTAACTCAATAGCAGAATTATTCTCGTATGTGTTAAGCAGTTCAATCGTCTGGTCATAAAATGCTTTTATCTCCGAGTTGTTTTCTATCAGATTTTCCCAAAAGCTTTTTCTCCGGGGAGCGAGGGAACCGTCAATCAGAAGCCAGATTTCAGTTTCAAACTTTTCGAGCAATTCCTTAGTATCATATTGCATCTTGAGTCCTCAAGTTTTGTTTTACTTTTTTCACAGCATACCGCATATGACTTAAAACAGTATTCAGCGGCTCGTTCATTAGATCCGCAATTTCCTTAAAAGACAATCCCCCGTGTTGTCTTAAAAGGAAGACCTTTTTCTGTTTATCGGATAACTTTGCCACTGCTATGTTAAGTCGCTCGGTCAATTCATTTACTACATATTCTTGATGAGGATTGTTGCGCCATGAATTTTCAAATTCAATATTATCATTGTATTCCTCTTGCGGTAATTTCTTTTTCCTAAATGCATCAACTGCAACATTATGAGCAATTGTAAAAAGCCATGAGGCAAACCTATTTTTTTCATCATAAGATTTTATATTATGCCAAACTTTCATAAGAGTTTCCTGCAGTAAATCCTCGGCAGTTTCACGATTATAAGTAAGTTTGAAAAGGTAGCCGAACAATTGCCGGTTATAACTTTTTACAATTGTACGAAACGCCGAGGCATCTCCGTTTTTACATTTTGTTATCAACTCTTTTTCCAATACCTAACCTAATTTTCGAGTTCCTATTGCAGTAAACGTATATAGGAAGATTTTATTGTATGAACAGATGATTTTTTCGAAAGGAATATTTATCGCAATTAAGAGTTTTCTAATCCGGGTATCAGTCATTAACTTGTTTTTTATATTTATCCAGCAGCTCCTTTGAACCGGCGCCAAGGCTTAAAACCGTTCTCATTGCTTTATCGAGCGGATAATCAATTTTATGCACTTGATCTTTCCTCACATGGTAGATAAATCCCGCAGTCGGCACCGGACCGGATGGTACGAAAACCGTACAGCTTCCATCCTCGTACTCGCCGGTTACGAAAGCTGTTACCAAGGTTCTGCTCCCGTACAAATCGACGAGTGCGACTGAAGAAAACAATGTCTTTTGTTCACCAAAAATATGGCTTAACGTTTCTTTAATTATTTTATATCCCGGAACTCGGTATAAAATTTTTTCTTCAAAATATTTATAACCGATATTTCCGAAACGAGTTTTGATTATTAATCCAACTAAGAAAAAGATAATAATGATTAGGAGTAAAGCTATAAAACCAGATATGATTTTATTTATACTAGTAGCTTCAATCAAAACATTTGTTAACGGAGCGATGTTTTCAAAAACAAATTCAAACATCCAGGTGAATATCAATATTGATAATACCACCGGGAGTACGACTAATGCTCCTCCTAAAAAGGTTGTCTTTAAAAATGATTTTAATCTTTCCATTATCACTCCGGCTTATCTATAATATTTCCCAAACATAATTTCTTATCTTTTCCAAATATACTAATTGATTTTTTTCATCCGGGATTTCAAATTTAGGTTCTATTAATTCTAAATTATAATCATAATTCATCATTAACTTTTTCACTGCCGAAAAAATGTTTTCATTTTTATATTCGCAATCCCTTAAATAATGTATCAGCTTCATCGTCTTAAAGGCATCGAACCAAAATATTTTTTGTCTTTCAATTTGCCGTTCCGAAATCGAATTTTCCAAAATGTTATTCCAGTCACTTTCAAAATTATTATCAACTAAAAATTGATACAAGTGTTTATTCAGTTCCTTGGAAAAATTTAGAATATTATCAGTCCTGTTATTATTATTGAAGAATTGAAACCATTCTTTTACCAGTAAAAATATTTTGTGATTATAAACTTCATAATGATGATGATTTTGGGAATCAAACTTTCTTAATTTTGCGCCTGTTCCAAATGGAACGCGGTCGGATATCCGTGCAGCCGGGTATACGCATGTTTCCTTTACAACATTGATCTTGTCGATTTTCGCAAGTTTCTCAAGAAAGTAAAAATCTTCACCGGCTTTAGTTTTCACCATTCCCCCTGTCTGCAGATAAATCTCGGCACTGCAGAAAATTGTTGAGCCGATTGTGTGGAAATCAAAGTGTGACCCGGCTAATTTTAAACCAAGCATGTAATAATGAAGAAATAATTCGTAAAATATTATTCCTGCCCTAGAATTATTATCTTCCGGCAGTTCATGATGAAATCTAAAATAACCGGCTGATATCTTATTCGGAATAATTTTTTCGAATATTACATTCAAATAATTTTTATCAACTTTGCAATCGGCATCTAAACAAACCAGGTAACTTCCCAGAAAATTATTAAAAAGTTCCAATGCTTTATCCATGCCGAGCTTACGTGCATAACCCACACCGCCGGATTTGTTCGGCAACTCGTTTCCATTTGATGCCGCATCAATATAGGCAGCATTCCAAAACGAGTTTTGCGAAAAATCTTTCAGCTTGGATATTGTTTCTAGATTGTTCTCTCTGATTAATTCATCAGCAGACCGTATGTTGTTAACTACAAATAAGAAAAGTGTTCTCTCAGAATACTTGTGATCAAGTTGACGAATTGAATCCAGAAGTGTATTTATAAATTCGCTTTCGTTTAATGCAGGAACAACTACAATAACACGATACTTTTTGTTATCGGCAGTACAAACTTTCCATTTACTGTTGTTTTGTTCTTTTAAGTATTGAACCAGTTTTTTATCAATATCGTTTTTTGCAATCATCTATTATAAATCAGTTATGTTTCGTTCAATCAGTTCCGATGCCGAATTAAAATCCGGTCCCTCAATCCAATTAATATTAATTCCTTCGCGTTCCATTTTCCTGAACCATGTCATTTGTTTCTTTGCAAATTTATGAATACTGCTGTTTAGCTTTTGAAACATATCGTTATAATTTAATTCGCCAATAAGATACAGACCAATGTATCGGTATTCCAATCCGAAGAAATTTAGTTTTTCGAATCCCGCATATTCAAGCAGAGCCCTAACTTCTTCAATCATACCGGACTCAAGTCTTCCTTTCAATCGTGAAGTTATCCTTGATTTTATTTCTTCTCTCGGCAGTTTAATCCCGATTGTTAATGAATTAATTTCAGGTTTTCGCAGAACATTTCCATTGCTTTCGGAAATCAGCAGCGCTTTAATTATTCTCTCTCGGTCATTCAAATCAGTTGTGTTGTGTAATTTTGCATTAGTATTCTTCAGTCTTTTGATCAGTTCATCGTCACTGTAATCATCAAATTGCGATTTATCTTTTTTATAAATTCCCGCATCCTTTAATTTATATTGTGATAGGATGGAATGAAGGAATAAACCTGTTCCGCCAACGAGGAATGGCAGCTTTCCGACACTTGTAATTTTCTCAAAAGATTTATTGAACAACTTATTGAATTCGAAGAGATTGAATTCTTCCTTGGGATCAAATACATCAATCAGATGATACGGGACTGTTTTGCCGGCAACTATATAATCCTCGAGATCTTTGCCTGTACCAATATCCATTCTCTTATAAACCTGGCGTGAATCTGCGGAGATTATTTCACCGTTAAATTGATAAGCTAATTCGGAGGCAAGTTTAGTTTTACCGACTGCTGTTGGTCCTAGAATTGTAACTATGTTATAACTACACATCCTAAAGCTGCACTATGCGGGAACCGTAGGCAATGCTATAATGAATGTTGTGCCTTCGCCCAGTTCGCTTCTAAGATCTATTGAACCGCCGTGATCTTGAACAATTTTTTTCGTAATTGCCAGTCCAAGACCTGTACCTTCCTTTTTACCATGCGACATAAACGGTTCGAATATTTTGTCTCTTATTGTTTCCGGAATTCCTAGACCGCTATCTTTGATGTAGATTTTAACCAAATCGTTTTCTACTTCCGTAGTTACTTCTATCGTGCCGCCTTCCGGCATTGCGTCGCATGCATTTTTAATAATGTGATTATATGCTTGGAAGAACTCTTTCCTGTCGAGCTTAACATATACATCCATCGCAAATTCATTTAACAACTGGCTGTTTTTCGTCTGCACAAGTGAATAAACCCGGTTGCTGAAATCCTGAAGCGCTTCATTAATACTTGTTTTTACTGCACGAAGAATTTTCGTCCCTTCGGAATAATTTGAAGTCGTTTGAACTAAGTCTGCAACATGATTTAATTGCTCAAGAGTCATATCAAGCACCTGGATAATATCTTTAGGAATCTCTTTACTCCTGAGGTGTTCAACATATCTTTTGCTGACCAAGACGGGCTTCTTAATATCCGAGATCAAAAAATTTGCCATTTTACCAAGAGTATTAACACGCTCGGTTTTTAATAATTTTTCAAGCAGTTCGGAATTCTCAAGCGCAAGCGCCGCATGAATTGAAAGTGCATTTAAAAATTCTTCATCAAGACGACTAAAATGACCTTCTTCATCGTTCAACAATTGAAGAACTCCCACTACCTCCTTTTCTTTATTCTTTACAGGAAACACCAGCATACTTTTCGTGCGGTAACCGCTGGATTTATCATAATCCGACTTAAATCTTTTATCTTTTTCCGCATTACTCAGATTAACTACTTCTCCGTTTTGTGCTACCCATCCTGCAATACCTTCACCAATTTTCAGATGAATTTCCTTAAGTTCACTTCCCTGAAGTACTTTTGACCACAGCTCATTTTTTTCTTTATCAACTAAATACAAAGTGCCCCTATCGGCAGCGGTAAGTTCGGAAGCAACATCAACAATATTCTTTAACAATTCATCAAGTTTAATATTGGTGTTCACCATCTGGGCGGCACGATTAATCATTTCCAAATGATCAGCGGTTAATATGAGTTTGCCTTCTTTATTTCTTAACGGCTGTCTAGTCGCTTCAATTAATTTCTCTTTCTGCGTATCTTTATCAAAATCTTCATCGCTTCCTTTTTCCTCAGTTTTGACGGCATCATCCAAATTGAACTCATCATCACTGTTTGGAAAATTGAACTGTGCCTCTATTTCCGCATTGATGTCTTTTGCTAATTTATCCGGATCAATATCTTCATGTTTATTAGTTTCCATATTTTCCTTTTCCGGTTCATTAATTTTTTTTTCTGCAGCATTCTCTATCTTAGGTTCATTAAAATCAACTGATTTATCCCCTTCCATCGATTTCCAAAACGCCGCATCCTCATCTCCTTGAATTTCGGAAAACTTTGAATCATCTGTATTTTCCGGTTCAGAGGTATTGTCTTCCATATTTAAATCGAGATCAGTAGTTTCGGTAACCCCATTTTCCTCTGTATCAAATTCATCAGGCTGCACCTCAATCTCATTTGAAAAACTATCCTCTTCCGTTACACCACCCCTCAAATTTCTTGAAATTAAATCATCCTGCGTTATTAAGGTTATTAATTCCTGTTGATTTAATTCCACGAGGTAGGTTTGTTTGGCAGCAACTGCAGTTTGGCTGCGGGGCGAGTCCCCGAAAAATTCATTCTGACCGAAAAACATGTTCGGACCTGCAGAGATCGTTTCGGAAGATCCATCTGGTTTTCTTTTTAACAGGTTCACCTGACCATCAATAACAAGATATATTGACCCCGGAGAATCTCCTTTTTCGTAAATAATATTTCCTTCATTAAGAGAATGTAGCTTCCCTTTAACTTCACTTAAATCGATGTTGCTAAGATCAATATCTTTAAAAAGTGAGTTATTCTTAAACGCTGTTAGTAATTGATTGTCCATTTTGATTCTTACTTATTGTATAAAATTTGATGGATAATTTACTAGCAAATTGAATCAATATATCCCGTTCTATAAATGATATCAACATTAATAAAAAAGTACGGTAAATGCAATTTAATACCACATTAGCCGTTTAATTCCATGGGGTCATTGAATAATTCGATGATATATTAATTATTATATTCATTTAATACTATGTTCCCGTTCACAATTATATAGAGAACCGCTCCATTTTGACCTGCGTCAACTAATTAGCATAATAGATGCCCGTCTGTAGTTTTTGGCTTTAACAGCTTATTGTATTAAATTAGTGTTTTGCATTTGAATTAATTATCAATTTACATCAAATATCAGAAGTGGTTTTATCCCGGAAGTGAATCTTTTTTTTTATGCAATCATCAAATAACATAGACGAACAAGAATTAATAAGCAAAGCTCAAAAAGGTGACAGAAAAGCTTTAGCCGATCTTGTTAAGATTTACGAGCAGACGGTTTACAATTTTGCCTTTAAAATTTGCCGCAATAAAGACCGCGCCGAACACTCAATGCAGGAAACTTTTCTGAGTATGGTTAAAAATATCGGTCAGTTTCACGGTAAATCGAAATTGTCAACTTGGCTTTATACCGTTGTTTCAAACCACTGCTTAATGCTTGCAAGATCGCAGAAAAAATTCGGTCATACCTCTTTTGATGACGATGAGGCATTTATCGATGAAAAAGATATCGCCGATTGGAAAGTAACTCCGGGTAATTTTACTGAAAATAATGAATTAAAAGAAATTTTGGATGAAGCCATAAAGAAACTGCCTCAAGATTATAGGATTGTTTTTCTCTTGAGAGATATTGAAGGATTATCAACAGAAGAAACAGGAAAAATTACCGATTTATCCATTCCTGCAGTTAAATCAAGGCTTCACAGAGCCAGGGCATTTTTAAGAAACGAATTAAATAAAACTTTTGCATATGAAAGAAACTAAACCGACTTGTAAAGATGTAATGAGTCACATTTGTGATAATCTTGGAGAAGATCTGAACTCGCCGAAATGTGTCGCAATAAAAGAACATCTTGATCATTGTGATAATTGTAAAAGTTATTTCCACTCGGTTGAATCAACCATTAAATTTTACAAAATGTATAATGTTGAAGTGGATGATAAAACTCACGATAACCTTTTAGATTTTCTCGGGTTAAAAGACCAAGAATAATTCCAAACAATTTTTAGCTTTCCTTCATTAATACATATCTTGAGATTTCTCATCACAAAAAATCACACTGGAAATATATCCAACAATCTCATCCCCGTAGAATTAAACATGGATTATTCAATAAGAATAATAGCAGGACGCTTCAGCGCCGTGAATAATGGATAAACGAGTATATCGGGTTTTAACCCAAAAGGTTATTGGGCTAAAGCCCGCATTCCATTATCTTTAATGAATCGCCGCCATCGCCATAGGCGTTCCTACGAAAAAATGACGGCGCAATTTATAATGATATTATTTCTGTATCATGTTCTAAAGCATAATTCCGGTTAAATTGATGCCACCATAAATCAGTTTTAGATTCATCATTCAGGACAATACAAAAAACGAATCCTTTATACCTGGTAATAATAGTACTATTAATTTCTCCTCTTTATTAAATGCCGTAACAAATATTTTTCAGCATATAATCAATTCTATTTTTATCTTACCCGAAATAATAATTGAGAGGGCATGAAAAGTAAATTTTTCGAACTAGCTGTATTTGATCTGGACGGTACAATCGTAAATTCTCACGAAACCATTTACAATTCTACTTCTGCGGCACTTGATGAAATGAATGTTGAACACAACATTTCGAAGAACAAATTTATTAATATGATCGGGATGCACTTCAAAGAAATATTCCTTTATTTCAAACTCCCGGAAATTGATTTTGATCAGTTCATTTCCATTTATAAAAATTATTATTTCGATTACATTTCACATTCAACTTTATATGAAAACACTGAAGAAGTTCTATCTTATTTAAAATCAAGCGGGATTAAAATCGCACTGCTCACTACAAAAGGTCAGGATCAAGCTGAAAAAATTATCGAACATTTCAGGCTGGAAGAGTTTTTTAATCATGTAGCCGGACGCAAACCCGGCATCCCGAACAAACCTTCTGCGGCGCCGTTACTGAACATCTGCGGCGAGTTAAAAATCAATCCGCAAAACACCCTGATGATTGGCGATACTGAACAAGATATTCAATGCGGCAAAAATGCCGGTGCATCAACATGTGCCGTAACACACGGCTACCGAGAGATTGATCAGATTAAAGCCGAGCACCCTGATTTTATAATAGAAAATTTATTGGAATTGAAAAACATTGTATCAATGAAAGGAATTAACAATGAGTGAAAACGGATTTGTGAAAACCGATGTAAAAGATAAAATTGCAACTGTTACTTTTTTTCATCCGAAAAGTAATTCGCTCCCCGGTGATTTGCTGACTAAACTTGCGGATGAATTTAAATCATTGAAGGACAGAGATGATGTAAACGTAATAATATTAAAGAGTGAAGGTGATAAGGCGTTTTGTGCCGGCGCTTCATTTGATGAACTGCTCGCAATAGAAGATTTTGAAACAGGCAAAAAATTCTTCATGGGTTTTGCTAATGTAATTAATGCAATGAAAAAATGTCCGCAGTTTATAGTCGCCCGCGTTCATGGTAAAATTGTAGGCGGCGGAGTTGGTTTAACGGCATCCTCTGATTATGTATTCGCACATGAATCGGCTTCGGTTAAGTTGAGTGAACTTGCTCTTGGGATAGGTCCGTTTGTCGTTGGTCCCGCAGTTGAAAGAAAAGTAGGCACCGCATCATTTACCGCAATGTCAATCGATTATGATTGGCGTGATTCATCATGGGCAAAGGAAAAAGGGTTGTACACTGATGTATTCTCTTCAGTTGAACAACTTGACGCATCATTAAACGAAATTGCCGTTAAGCTTTCCAACAGCAGCCCGGAGGCAATGAAGAAATTAAAAGAAATATTTTGGGAAGGGACAGACAACTGGGATTCACTTCTTGAAGAAAGAGCTGAAATAAGCGGCAGGCTTGTGCTTTCCGATTTTACAAAAAATTATATTCAGCAGTTTAAGAAGAAGTAGTTATTTAATTGTTGCTTGGGGATATTTCATTTATAGTAAAGAACCCCCACAAAATATTATTAACCCAGATTTTCCATTGGAAAATCTGCCCTTCGGCCGACAATTTGTAAGTTGAGAAATATCAAATACTTAGCCATATAGAAATTTTGGAATTCGTTATTTGAGTAAAATATTTTTCTTACAAATTGTCGGGGTTAATCCCGCAACATAAAATGTTTTAATAAAACATTTTA
>JAIOZI010000114.1 GCA_021740785.1 Melioribacteraceae bacterium | reverse complement strand
GCATACCGGTTAATTTGAACTCTCTTCGCGGCGGAGTAGATATGATCTTCTTTTCTTTTATAAGGTTATCAATTATTTCATCAGTGTATTCCATTATAAACCTCAAGAATTAAATAAAATTATTGCCTGCTGAATTGTTGTTTTTATTCTATTCCAAAATTTTCAACCTTCTCCACTAACGGCTCCCACCTTCGTTGAGAATCGACTTGGTGGACAGGTCACCGGACAGGTATTCTTTCTCTGTTAATGCGAAGGCGGGGTCTATTATCTTAACTTCCTCACATGTTAATTCATACAGATTATAAACCATTATGTTTATCTGAATCCTTTCCTAATTAATAGCAGAATAATACTTTTCAAACTCTTTCAAGATATTCGGATGATAAAAATCTTTCTTCTGACTTTTAAGATTTTTCGGATCGAGTCTTCTACTATAAACTAAATTTGGCTTATTGGCAATGATTTCTCTCTTTATTGAATAAAATTGTGGGTTTCTCTTAAATGAAGGAAATTTATCCTTTAGTTTAGAACATAATTCCTCATATTGTAATTTATATTCCTTTAATAATCTATCTTCAGGAATCTTTATTTCTTTTTCCCTAGTTAAAACTATTCCGGTTTCTTGCAGCTTTTTTTTATCTTCTTCTGATAGGTCGTTGTAATTCACAAACTTCAATGGAAGTGCATTCCTACTGCTATGATTACCAACTTTGATAAGTACAACTTTATAAGAAAATTTATCGCTTTGAAAAATGTTTGTAGATAGTGAACTGCGATAAGATTTTATAAAATTCACAATTTGAGTTAAACTTTTTTTCTTTAATTCATTCCTACTAAATTCCATTAAGTTTTTTTGAGAAAATGAGAATTGAAGTGTATGACTTAAATTTTGACCAAGCATATAATTCCTACCAAAGACGTTTTCAATAAAATCATCAAAATTGGTAATTAAAGATTGGCACTCACCAAAAATACTAATATCAAGCTCTGGTAAATTTCTATGTTCAATCATATTTCTTAATGGTATAAAGAACTCAAGATTCTTTCTTTCCGGTGGATTAGACCCTTTGAAATACTCTTTTATACATTTGGAAAGATCCCACCACTTATATTCTTTTATTTCTTTATTTCCAATCTTTTCGATTATTTTTTCAAATCTTCTACCTTTTTTGAAATACGGTTTAGTTCTTTTTTTCAAGTAATAGGCGTGAAATAATGCTGTCCAGGCAATTATCATTAACGAAATATAGGCGCCGGTTTTAAACTTTACTGCCGGTTTATTATAAATCTCTACAGCAAGTAATGCACTTTCACGTGCTTTTGTAAGTAATTCTTTTACTTGTAAAGGTAAACCTCTCATCACACACTCCTCGCTTTATTCAACCTATTTTGCACAAGCTCGGCGGTTGCTAAATAAACTTCTTCTCGTTCTGCTTCGGATAAGCTGAGTGCTTTAAGATGATTGCGACCAGCCTATTTATCTGTCCGACTAACAATAATCATTGACTATTCATCATTAGATTATAGTGATTGATTTGCTTTTCTATTTCGAATATTCTTCTAAATACTTGTTTGTATAATTCACTATTTTCCACTGTCATAGAAATGTTTATATCATCAAATACCTCATGAGAACCTTCATTAATCCAGGATAATAAACTTCTACAAATTAACTGTTCTTCTTTAATTGAAAACTGATCGATGATCTTTTCAATACTTATTCCACCTAGAATTTTAAAGTAGTGTTCGAGAATTCTACGCATAGAATTTTGCAACGAAATACAATCTATACTCTCCTTTTTTATTTCTTGCCAAAGTAAATGATATGTGGTTTTGATCGGGTTAACCGCATAATTATCAATTTCGCTCAAGCCATCGATTTTTCTGACAATGAAATACATTGTATCATTTCTGTCGTTTTGAGAATCTCTATTTGAAATGAAAGATACTTCCTTAAAAAAATAAGTATTATGAGTAAGAACAAATATTTGTTTTATCGACCCTTTATCATTACGTGCATTAACCAAGATTTGTTTTATTAATGTACTCACAATAAATAATACTTCAGAATCAAGGCTAGAAACAGGATCATCAATAATGACTATTCTATCTTCATTGATATTATCTTCGACATTTAACACACCTTCAAGTAAGTGATAAAAGTAAAGAAATACAATAAAGCTTCTTTCACCTTCACTAAGAGTTTTTTTTGCAATGTTTCCATCGGGACGCAATATTATATAATGCTTTTTATCGGCAGTAGGTTTAAGGAGAAAATTCTTAAAACCAGAATTGGATAAAATCTTATTTATAGAATCTATGGTAGGTTTTATACTTTTAATTTGTTTTTCTAATTCCCCTATTCCTTTTTTAATATCAATGATTTTTGTCTCAGCATTTCTAATGTTATCTTCTAATGATTTGGTTGCCTTTTCGATATCTGAAATGTTAGTAATATAATTATCATAATCTATTTCCAATTCATTTGTAATATATTTCCAAACCAATGATTTTAACTTTTCTTGTTCTTCCCCTTGATTTTCTGTAATCGCATTATGTTCATCTATTTTGTTGTTTACACTTGTAATAATTTTATTGACGGAATTAATCATCTCAGTCAATGCTTCTAATTCTATTGAAATGCTGGGATTATCTTCCTTTTTCTCTAATAACTGCAAATTATTCTTAATTGTTCGTAATATTATTTGCTTTTTATCTTCAATTTCCTGTGTCTTATTGCTAATGTAATCATTCTTATTTTCCGAAAGCCCATTAAGATAATCAACAATGCTTGTCTCCATTTCTTTATACGAAGTGATTAAATTTTCCAGAATATCCATATTTTTCGAATAAGCTTCATCAAAATAATCTTCTAATTGCTTTCGAAAACTTTCATCTGTTGGACTTTGACAAAAAGGGCATATATAAGCGTTAGCAGCTTCATCATAATTTTTATCATAGAATGTTTTCCCTTGTTTAACCCAGTCGTGATTTTGTAATTTATGAATCATCTTTGCTATGTCTACATCTTGCTTACCAATTATTTTGGTCTTAGTTATTTCATTTTTTTCAATATCTTCAAGATCATCAACGGCAAATAAATCTACATTATCAATTTTTTGTAAATCTTTCTTGAAAACAATTTGAGCATGATTCTTTAAATATTCCAAATCTCTCAATTCATCAGTATTGTGAGAAAATTCTTCAATTATTTTTTTCTTGAATTTTTCTTCACTATTCCGGGTTCCGGTAAATGTATCTTTGAACTCCTCATCATATTTCTTTTTTATATTCCAGCACTTTGTTTTGAAAGAATTTTCCTCTTGTTCTTTTTCGGTTAGTTTACGAGTAAGAGTCTGTTTTAACGCATCAATCTTTTCTGTAAATGTGTCTATTTCTGTTTTCTTGGTTTGGATTTTATTTTCAGTTTCTTTTGCATCTGCACCGAGTGTGAATATTCCTTTTAAGGAATCCGGTTGAGAAAAATTCTCCTTAACAAAATCCTCATTAAAAACTATTGATTTCAATGAACGATTATTTCTCCACTCAATATTACAATCAGGGTGATTGGAAACATCTGAAATTACTTTTGTAATTGTAGTTTTACCACTTCCATTACCGCCGTAAAAGAAATTAATCTTTTTAAGTGAATCAATTACGGTTTCTTCCTCTCCATATGTAGCAGCATTTTTTAATGTAATCTTTGTAATCATAATAAAAACCTATAAATTAAAATTGTCATCCTAACATATTATCTCTCACACTTCACATTCTATTCTATCTCAAACTTCCAGTACTTTTCTTTAGAAATTATCTTCTCCATATCCGGCTTGCCCGCTGCAGCATTATTCAATTTTAAATTCATTATTATCTTTTTCGCTTAATGCGAAGGCGGGGTCTACTACTTTCACTTCCTCTTCTGTCAACCCATAAAGCTTGTAAACCATCTGGTCTATATCGGATTCTAATTCGGTTGTGTCTGCTTTGGCGCCTTTTTTCTTTTGGGTGATTATTTTATCAACTAGTTTTTCGATTTTCTTTTCTTCAGTTTTGGAAGCTTTTTTGATTGGCAGCAGTTCAATCTTATATTTCTTCCATCTGTTTGTACCCATACCGGTTGTGGTGCCGATTTGTTTAAAATACCACTCAGAGACTTTTGAGTTAAGTATTGCTAACAAATATTTTAGGTTTTCACCAGTCATTAAAAAAGTTGTCGCTTCAGCAAAATATTTTTGATCATCATAGGCAAATTTCGGATCGTCCGAGATTTCGCCCCATATGATTTTGGGCTTTTCAAAATCTTCAAGATACGCGCAATTCCTTAGATTTGACCAATGATCTCCTTGATCTTGTCTAGTAACGATATTAGGCTTGAAAGTTTCTAAGTATTTATAAATAGCCGGATAATCTTGTTCAGCATTTATTGGTTCAATTGACTTAGCTTTTAAGCCGTTGTGTGCGTTTATTAAATAGAAGTTGGAAAACTCATAACTATACTTTTTCAAATCTCTTCCACGAAGAATCGGTTTGATTATTTCTGCTGATTTTTTGTCTTCGGAAATGAGTTTATCTTTTGTTTCTTCGTCAATTATAAAAGCAGCATTGTAACCGGTTTTAATACCAAAATTAATTCTAACATCCAGCTCTCCAAGGTGTTCATTATTTCTTTCAATTTTCTGTTTTAGTTTAGTTTCTCCTTCATCACCTATTACCCAGTCAGTTGTTGCTGGTAAAGTAAAATCAAAACTTTTATCTGAGAAATAGGCGGCTATCGATGAACCGAATGAGTAATCATTACTGAGATTAGCAACAAGGAATGAATTAATAGTTTCAGATTTCTGTAGAATTATTATATTTGATTCGACGGTAGCCTCTTCAAAAATCTGTATGTCTTCAATATTCAGCAACGAAATTGGTTGCATGTATTTCTCAAAGAATTGTTTGAGCGGGTTACCATAAATAGCTCTTATCCAAGAATTAGAAGTTATATATGTCAGCAATCCATTCTTTCTTAGTATATGAAAACCACGTTCGTAAAAAATACAATAAATATCAGCAGACTTTGAATAGGTTTTGAACTTAGCTTCTTCTAAATATTTTGTAATATCTTTATTCTTTGAAAGTGAATAATATGGCGGATTCCCAATCACAACATCAAACCCGGCAAAGTTTCCCTCCTCATCTAGCACTTCGGGGAACTCGAACCGCCATTCAAACGCATTGGAGTATAGTGTTTTATATTCCTCTACTTTGCTGTTCCTTTGTTCAATTGCTTTATTCAATTTTACCGATATTTCATCCCGCTTCTTATCGGTCTTCTCTTTTTCTTCACCAGTCAATTCTTTATCAAAGAGTCCGCTCGTATTAAGCTTGTGAAGTTCTTCGGTTAGTTTTTCTATCTTTTCGTTTTCTTTCTTCAAAGGGTCAACAGCAAACCCGCGTATTCTTTCTTTCGTGCTTTCAATAGATTTTTTAAGTTCTTTCCGTTTATCACGGTTGTGTTCATTTTTATATAAGCCGACGTTTATCTTATAAACATCCAAAATTTTTCTGCTTCCGTAAGGGAAGATATCCTGCTGAATATTAAATTTGCTTACAAGTGAATTTCCTTCTTTAATGTTGATGTCTATATTCGGCAGCGTCTCAAGTTCCGTGTAACCGCTCTCTTTTGTGTAGTATGCATTCTTAAGCAGTTCAATCCACAATCTAAGCTGTGCAATCTTTACCGAGTTGGGATTTATATCAACGCCGAACAAACAGTTTTCAATAATTGTCTGCTTCTGCGTGAAAAGTATTTCCTGAACTCTTTGTGTTTCATTTGCCTTATCCTTGCTGTTTTTAGGCGGGTGATATTCAAAAATTTCCTCGCCGTAGTTATATGTTATAATCAGTTCGTCATTTTCTATTCTTACTTCGTAACCGCTTAGAATAACTCCTTTATCATCAGCCAATATTCCTAGCTCGGATTTAATTGTAATTATTTCATTCAATGCCGATACGAGAAAGTGTCCCGATCCCACAGCCGGATCACAAATTTTAAGTGAGTTTACAACCTCGTTAGCTTCAAGAATATCTTTCGTGTTTCGCTTGCCGGATAGATGGTTTTTAAGATCGTCAAACGTTTCGCATTTCCATTCATATTTATCGTTAAACTTCTGCACTACCGCTCTGCGGATTGTTTCCCTGCACATATACATCGTAATAAAACCGGGAGTGAAGTATGAACCGTCCTTGTAACCGTTTATCTTTTCGAATATTAATCCAAGCACCGAAGCGTTAATAAGCGATTTCTTTTCCTCTTCAATTTTCTCTTTACCTTCCGATGTAAAATTGTATGCATCGAGGAATTCAAATAAGTATTGCAGTGTGCCCGGTCTATCATTTTTATTCTTATCTAACTTTGAGGACTTATAAATCTTAAGCGAAAGACTGTCATCAAGCTGATTGATTCTTATTGCCTGGTTTTCGAGTTCGGTAATTTCGAATAATGAACTATTTAGATAGGGAACCTCGGCATACTTCGTTTTAATTTTATCTACTCTATCATTAATTCTTACCGCCAATACAGAATGAAAAAGTTTATAGAGTTCGTCAAAATCGGTTATGGTTTTTATGTTGAGGAATTTGTAAACATCATTTTTATGATAATTGTATAACTGCGATTCGAGAAGTTTCAGGAAAAGAATTCTGTTAATCCACGTGAGTGAAAGCTCCAATGCAATATGATAAAGCTGTTCCTCTTCGGTGCTTCCGAACTTTTCCGGTTCTTTGATGCGGTCTAGCGCTCCATCGACCTTAAGTATCTGAATAGCATTCTCAATAAAAGAACCGTCATCTCTTCCCGTAATTTCTTTCCTGTTAATTACTTTTTTATTTTTCTCCTTTACTTCTTCAAGTCCGATAATGTGAAGCAGTTCATTATAAAAGTTTCTATCTAAAGAGTTGCTGTCATTTGCAAACGGCTGTTTTAATAGATGCACCGGCGATATAATTTTATAAAGGGGAATTAACTTCTCTTCAATTTCTCCGCCTGTCTTGCTAAGAATTTTTTTATAACTATCCAAGTTGAAGTAAGTAAATGGAATTTCAGCGTCAAGAGTTTCAATGAAAGGTTTTACGATTACGTTGTAAAAGTGGTCTGTACTTCCGGAAACTTTTTGATCATTCTTCCACTTCGTATAATCGCCCGTTAGCTTTTTGTTTTTATAGAAAAGATTTTCGAATGTTACGGCATCGAAGATAAACCATTCGTATATGTTGGCTGCTATTAAATATTTTATTTCATCGTTTTTACGTTCGATTCTTTCTTGAAGATAATATAGAACAAGTTCGTGGAAAGCTTTTTTATTAATGTCGTCAAGGTTAATCATCTCATGTTTGTTCGTACGTCTCTTTATTTCAAGAAGCACACCGGCGTTGCTGCTCTGTTTGTTCTCGAGATAAATCACAAGGTCGGTAGAATTTTTCGAATTTATTAAATGTTTGCCCTTGTAATAGGTATCATCGAGAAAATTCTTCAAGTGTATCTTATGATTTTCTTCTCTTTCTTCGCTGTCGATGTTGTTAAGTAATAAGGTAAGATTTTTTCTAAAAGTTTCGAATTCTTCCCTGAACACTGTCGCTTTCCGGTAGGCTTTGTTTAGAGTTTGCTTTGGCGTAAGAGTTTTAATTTTCATCTATTGTTCCAAATCCCCACAACTTACTGAGTTCGAGTATAAATTTATTAAAAAAACAAAGTACTTGCTGAATTCTTTTAATGCGGAAGAAACAAAATAGTTATTATTCATTAAATTTTTTATTGAACACTTTCATGGTTCTTGAATTTTTTATTGAGCTGGGTGACACGGTCATGCCGTGGCACAAAAGTTTTCCGCACTGGTAAGAGAGTCAATGGCTATCTGGTTATATGGGTCACGGTAGGACCATGACCCCCAGTATAGATTATCTCCAATAATTCAGATGTGAATTATTAAAAACTCATCCCCCTTTAATTCCCCCTTCTCTTGATAAGAGAAGGTCGACAGATCGTTAGATTCCGCCCGTCGGTCTCGACAGACCGACGAGGTCTGTCGGATAGAATCTAACGGATTCTACGAACTCCGTTCAACCTGACGATCGGACTCTGACGAGGGGCTAGGGGGTTGAGTTCAAAGATTATCCCTAATCACGTTTAATACCTTATCAACATCATTCAATACTTCTTCATTCGTAAATCGAATAACTTTTAATCCCAGTAAATTTAATATCTCAGTTCTTTCTTCATCTTCTTTTAATCTGTATTTATGATAATTGCCATCAAGTTCTATCACTAATTTCTTTTCAAAACAAAAAAAAATCGGCGACAAAAAAAGATTCCAACCCTTTCAAATCATACAACACCGGGTGCTGACGTAAAAACTTTTTACCATCTACTTGTCTGTTTCTTAATTTATCCCAAAGAATTTTCTCTGCTTCTGTTGAATTCTTTCTTAACTCACGACATATAATTTTCGCGATTTCTGATAATTCTTTCTTTTTGTTGAGACTCATAAAAAATCCATTTTAAATTCAAACTCACCCTTGCCGCAGGCATCCCTATGGGAAAATCCCTCCCCGCCTACCGGTCGGGCAGGTCTTGAAAAGAGAGGGACTTTTAAACTCCCCCTTCTCTTGCTAAGCAATGCTGTCAACTTAGTGAAATAAGTCGTAAATACTATAACCTATTGCTCATTGAATTTCTATCTGCGGTCTGTTACGAAACAATCTATTTTTTAAGAAGAAGGGTGAAAGGCAGAGAGCACTGCGCAGAGGGCAGAGAGCAAAGGCATAGAGAGGCTGGGTTAAAATGTTTTTGAACCCCGGAAGGGGTTCAATGTGAATAGCCTATATTGAAAAGGGAAACATCAACCACGGAGTGGTTGAATATGAAAGAACATGTTCAACCCC
>JAIOZI010000040.1 GCA_021740785.1 Melioribacteraceae bacterium | reverse complement strand
TTTCGTTTTAACAGAAAGTTATCAACCTATAGAGGAAAGCTGTTTTACAGACTGATACAGCAGTCTGTTGTAACTTCGCCAAAACCATTGAATGAATTACAAAAATCACTTGACTAAAGCAGACTAGCAGTTAAAATAATTGTCATCAACAAATTTTATTATAAAATCATCTTCGTATTGATCAGGGTACCATGGAAAACTATATCTATCATCCCTCATGTCAATATAAATAATTTTTTTTGAAAAATTAGGAGGAGGAATAGTAATTATTAAAACGTAACAGCTAAATCCAAAATGTGGAGAGATTGTTGAAGAACCTTGTGAACAAATCCCAAATCCGGAACCTCCTCCAGAGTCGCCATTTGAATCTGTGTCGAGATTTATAACACCGCCATTGCATTCATCGCATCCCGTCGTACATTCTACGCATTCAACGAAAGAATAATTAATTAGATCATCAATTTCATAACAGTAAGCTATGTTATTTATTTTGAGTAGACTTATCTCATAGGTAGAATTTGCACTTCCATTTTCTATAACAATCTCCATTTCTGCGCGAAATTTTTCTTGCCCCAAAATGGTTATTATCGTTAACAACCAAATCAATAATATCTTCATTCTTTCACCTAATTTACTTTTAACACTTGTTTCATTAAATAAGTTGGTATATAAATGCTATTATACCCGACAGAGAAGGAGAACAAATAGTTTCCCGAACTATTATTTAAATCAACTGAACTTATTGCTTGATCATTTTGATTAAGCAGTGTTACTTTAATATTTTCAGATATTCCATGACAGAGTAAAATATTATTGTTGGCATCGGTAATGATTGGTGAGACAATATATTCATTTGCACTAAATGAAGAATCTACCCAATTTAAAATCCCCTCGTAATTGATTGAGTATAATTGAGAAAGTCCTACAATTAGATTTCCCGATTTATCCAATGAGAACAATTGATAACCAGGCATAAAATAATACTCTTTCAAAAGATATTTCCATTTTATCGTTCCATCACTTTTTAAACAATATACTGCTCCTTTTTCTCCATCCTTTGAAATTATATAAACATCTCCTTGAGAACTAATAACAGGAATTGCAGAATAGATTAATCTTCCTTCACCAAAACTCCACTTCACAGAATTACTAATTAGATCATAGGCTATTATAGTTTCACCATCTAAACATCCTGGGATATAAAGAGTTTTACTATCCGGTGATATACTCATACCGTTCAAAAAATCACCGCAAATTCCAAAACCGGATTCTGATAAGATCAATTCACCTGTATTAGAAACGCCATATAGATTCCATGTCTCTTCATCTATTCCAACCATATAGAAGTTACCCTCTTTATCAATGACAATTCCAGTCTGCAATATTTTTGCACCAACATAGCATGACCATCGAAGTGAACCATCAGGATTTACAGCTATGAAACTTTTATCGGAAGGATTGCTGATGTAAATTATATTATCTCTTCCCACTATCGGGGTAGAAGGTTCAAACCCGGCAACTGCTAGAAATTCATATAGCCATTTTATTTTGCCTGTTTCATGATCTATTGCAGCTAGACCTGAAGAAGGATCACTATTTTCAATATTGTATAATATTCCGGCATAAAGTGTGGAATCTTCTCCAATCACTATTCCGGTAGAAATATATAATGAATCATTCAATGATTTAGCTGTGTTTATAAAAGGAATTGGAATTCTACTTCTACCAGTTGATTGTGGATCAGCTCTATACATCGGCCACGGCGAATCAGCCAAACTAGGCCAGGGAATGTCTTCCTGGTAACCCGGAGGTTTTGGTTCCGGCTGCGGTTCTGTGCCTTTTTCTTTGCAGCTTTGAATCAATAGAAATGAAACTGCTAATGTTATTAAAATCGCCAAATATCTTTTCATACTCCCGCCTCCAATTTAAATGCACGAATCTGTTTTTATAAATTCAATTAAATGATGACCCATGCATTTACTTTGCAACTTAATGATAAAATCAAAAAAAAAACGAGTCGTTTATTATTTTTAATAACCTGGTTAATATTCACTCGGAATGTATGAAATTTTGAGATGTAAAAAATCAGTATAAGTACGTAGATGAATTGGCGGATTGGCGAATTGGCGAATTGACGGATTGGCGAATTGGCGAATTTGCGGCTTACGATTTTGTGGATAAACGAATTCCGAATTAACGAATTTGCGGATTAGCGAATTTTGGGATGCTTGATGCAGGATACTGGATGATCAATTGTCTTTCCATTATGTTGCGTTCGCTGCGCCGTTGCGAGAAAGATGCTTTGAGTGGATTTACGAATTACCGGATTATCGGATTTATGGATTGATGGTTGTTAGAATTTTTTGCTATGCCCTTTACCTTTCACCCTTAACCGTTTACCCTCTATGCCCTTTGTCCTTCACCCTCTGCTCTTTGCGCTATGCGCTTTTACATCTTATCATTTTAATATCATAATAACTGAATAACTGAATAACTCAATCACTGAATAACTCAATCACTGAATAACTTATTAACCAAATAACTATCCAGCCATTCCAATCCCATCATTTATATAAAACAAGTTTATTCGAAAAAATCTCATTCCCGATTTTAAGAAGATAGATATAAACACCGCCCGCAACTTCCCTTCCGGATTCGTTTTTTCCATTCCAGGTAATTAGATTCATCCCTTCAGCTGCGATAATCACCGATTGTTTGATTAACTGTCCCAGCGAATTATATAAGTAAAACTCTGCTTTTACGTTTTCTTCTGAATCAAATCTTATAATCGTAGTGTTATAATAATTTACAGCAAACGGGTTAGGATAATTTTGATATAATTTATAACTTGATGGTTTATCTGGGTAAACACCGGGACCGGTTTCATTGTAAATATCCATAGAACCGTAAACAAATTTATATTCTCCGGTCTGCGGAGCTCTTAAATTGGAGCCGGATAAATCAGAATAAGTTATATAAAACGAAATTGAATCATCATCAAACAGTGAAGGGAAATCAAAACCGAACACATTATCAGAATCATAAATTAAGTCAGATGTAATATAAGATTCTCCATTTACGGCATAATGAATTTTCACTGTTGAAGTATTTACACCGTTTGAATCGATAATCATTTTGTTAAGTGAATATCGACTGCCGTCAAAACTTAAGTTGGGAAATGACAAAGCTTTTTTTGCCGATACCAAGCCATACCCAATTTGATTATTCGGATCTGCTGCATTATCACCCGATTCCAAAATTATTCTCCGGACCTGTTCATTTGTTAAATGCGGATATTTTGATAAAAGAAGTCCGCCAATACCGGCTGCAATTGGTGTTGAAGCTGAGGTTCCGGACTGTGTAGAATATGTATTATCATAAGCGCGTGCACCGTAAACGGTAACACCATCAGCAACTATCTCAGGTTTAATGCGTCCGTCATAAGTCGGACCGATAGAACTGAATCTTGCCAGCTCATTCGCAGAATTCACAGCCCCCACGGCAATAACGTTGAAACCATCAGCGGGTGAAATAATATGCCGCCAATCATTTCCTCCCTCATTTCCGGCTGATGCAAAAGTTACTACTCCCCTTTCGTAGGCTAATTCCAATGCGCGGGTTACAATGCTTGTTCTTCCGTTCATGTCTTCGTAAGTATATGAAGACTGCCCAATATCAAATTCATTGTAACCGATTGATGAAGTTGTAATATCAACTCCCAACGATTCCATCCATTCAATAGCAGCTGCATAGTTATCTTCTTCAATGTTGCGTTCACTTCTCACATCTTCGGTTTTAGCGATTATGTAAGACGCCCCATATGCAGTTCCGATGATATTGCCGGGATCGTATCCGCCGACTAGTGAGAGGACGTATGTTCCGTGATCATGCTGATTAATTTGATCCAGCGCTTCGTTTTCAGTTACATCATCACCGAAAACAAAATCACGTTCAGCAATTATGTTCATGTTTTTTAGCGCCGGATGTGTTTTCCATTTGAAACCGGTATCGAGAACCCCGATCAATACGCCTTCGCCGTTTATATCAAGATTGTGTACTTCCGGAATTTCCGACAACGCATATTGAATAAGGGACGGACCATAATCACCGTTATTACTTTTTTGTAATTGATTATTGTGCCGGTTAAAAATCTCTTCTGTAAATTCATTCGACCGGTTGAAAATAATTTTGCCAACAGTTTCAACCTTTTCAACGAATTTTAGTTCACGAACAATTTCCAATTCTGAGTCGGATAGATATGCACTGACTGAATTAAACCATCTAAGCTGATGAATAATCTCAATCCCCAAATTTTCCAATTCATTTATGTAGTTTTTCTTGATTGGAATATCTTCGAATGAAATGATTTCATCCTTTCCCATCGATTGCTTGCGGCGTGCTATAGCTTTGGTCGAAAGTGAATTAAGTGCGGATTGATACGATTGAGATGATTTATTAATAATCTCCGAATCAGGATTCCCTTTATCAACAAAATAAATAAAGTATTTTGATTGAGCGGTTAGACTTTCACTAAAAAAGAATAAAATAAAGATGATGATTAAATATTGCATCGGTTCCTATTTTTTCAAACAATTTTACAAAAACAATAAAAGAAAAAAAATTGAAAAATCAATGAACCAATTTAGCTATTCTCTCCCATCTTACCGTACCGAGCAATCTAAAAAATTCAGCAAATGAAATATCGGGATTCCACGACCAGTAAATCATCCACGCCTGACCAACAATGTTCTCCCTCGGCACAAATCCCCAAAACCGGCTGTCGGCGCTGTCGTCACGGTTATCGCCCATCATAAAATAATAATCTTGTTTGAATGTGTACGTTTCGGCTGGCTTCCCTTCGATTAAGACATTGTCACCTTCTACGGTTACAACTCTATTTCCGTAACTTCGATCAATCAATGTACGGTAAGTTTCAATGTTGCCGGCATTTAGATTAACGGTTTCTCCTTCCTTTGGTATAACAATTGGTCCATAGTTATCTTCGTTCCATCCGCTTCCTTTCGGAAATATCCTGGGATTTGGAACACCCTTCGGCACGACATAAGGCTGCAGATATTGAATGTTCGGCGGAATTTTAAATTCCTCGCCGTTTACATAAACTACTTTATTAATTATTTCGATTGTATCACCGGGAATACCGATACATCTTTTCACATAATTATCAATTGCCGTCGGTACCAATTGATCTCGATCGCCGGGATATTCAAAAACTACAATTTCATAATTTTCCGGTTCACTAATTGCCGGAAGTTGAAAATAAGGGAGAGCAACATTAGTAAAAGGAATATTTCTTGGTGATGAAGATCCGTATATAAATTTGTTTACAAATAAAAAATCACCGACCATAATTGTTTTTTCCATTGAACCGGTCGGTACGCGAGATGTTTCCAAAATAAATGATTTTATTAGAAGCGCTGCTATCAGTGCAAAAAATAAATTCTTTAAAAACTCAACAGTCTTCTGCTGAGGTGTTTTCGGTAAAACTTTTTCCTTCTTTGGTTTATTATCTTCTTTGTTCAATATTCCCATATTCTCTTCTTGTTTAACTAAAAAATTAGACGACTAAAATCTTACAAAGTTACTATTAATTAGGTTCCCCTATTCTTCCAACTGAAGAACAGCTAAAAACGCTTCTTGTGGAATTTCAACATTCCCAACTTGCTTCATTCTCCGCTTACCTTCTTTTTGCTTCTCAAGCAGCTTTCGTTTTCTCGTAATATCGCCGCCGTAACATTTTGCAAGAACGTTTTTTCGCATTGCTTTAATGTTTGTCCGGGATATAACTTTATTTCCTATCGAAGCTTGAATTGCAATCTCAAACATGTGCCGCGGTATTAATTCTTTCAGCTTGGTACAAACCTTTCTTCCGTAATCATACGACTTTGATCTGTGTACAATCACCGATAATGCATCAACCGGTTCACCGTTCAACATAATATCCAGTTTAACCAAATCGGATTCACGATAACCAATATACTCGTAATCGAACGAAGCATAACCGCGGGAGGTAGATTTTAATTTATCATAAAAATCAAAAATTATTTCCGATAAAGGAAATTCGAATTCCAAATCAGCACGAGTGGGATCGATATAAGTCGTGTTTTTATAAACTCCCCGCTTCTCCATCGATAGCTGCATAACATTCCCAACATACTCGCTCGGTGTTACGATTTGAGCTTTGATGTAAGGTTCCTCAACAAATTCAACATCACCGATTACCGGCATCTCTGCGGGATTATCAACAATAATTTTTTCTCCCGTTTCCTTTTTATAAACATAATATTCAACGTTCGGAAGTGTTGTAACAATCGACTGATCATATTCACGTTCCAACCGTTCCTGAATAATTTCCATATGAAGCATGCCGAGAAATCCGCAGCGGAATCCAAACCCGAGAGCGGCTGAAGTTTCGGGGACAAACAGTAATGCGGCATCATTCATTTTCAATTTATCAAGCGCGTCTCGTAAATCTTCGTAATCTTCTGAGTTAGTTGGGTATAATCCGCTGAAAACCATTGGTTTGATTTCTTTATATCCCGGCAACGGTTTTTCAGCGCCCCCTTTTATGTGAGTTATCGTATCACCGACTTTCAAATCATGAACATCTTTTGCATTTGGAATAAGATAACCAACATCCCCGGTGCCCAATTCCTTTGTCCTAACACGGGTTAATCCCAAAACTCCAATTTCATCTGCCTGAAATTCTTTATCGGTAGCAAAAAATTTAATCACATCCCTTTCACGAAGCGTCCCGTTTTTCACACGAATAAATGCAATTGCTCCGCGGTATGCATCGAATATGGAATCAAAAATTAATGCCTGCAGCGGTGCATTCGGATCTCCGACCGGCGGCGGAACTTTTTCCACAACTGTTTTAAGAATAGTTTCAATCCCTGCACGAGTTTTCGCACTTGCTAAAATTATATCATCCTCATCACATCCGATTAAATCAACAATTTGTGATTTAACCGTATCAACCATTGCGCTCGGTAAATCAATTTTATTAATAACAGGAATGATTTCCAGTCCCGCATCAATAGCTAGATAGAGATTACTGATTGTCTGAGCTTCAACACCCTGTGCGGCATCAACAACCAAAAGAGCGCCTTCGCAAGCGGCAAGTGACCGGGAAACTTCATATGAAAAATCTACGTGACCGGGAGTATCTATTAAATTTAGGATGTACTCCTTCTTGTCTTCATGTAAATATTTCATTTTTATTGCATGAGATTTTATAGTAATACCACGCTCACGTTCGAGATCCATATTATCCAGAAGCTGTTCCTTCGCTTCACGGGCAGAAACGGTCTTTGTGAACTCAAGCAAACCATCGGCAATTGTGGATTTACCGTGATCGATATGAGCGATGATGCAAAAATTTCTGATTTGGTTCATACACTTTCAAATTAATTTAGCTAGGAAATATATCAATAGGTTAATGGAAATTCAATCAACATTATCTTAATTTTGTTATTTAATCAATCGATCTAATCATAATGAATAAACTATGAAAACAAAACTATTATTTATTTCATTCATTTTGGGGATATTATTTCCGCTCAATGCACAGGAACTGAAATTGCTTTGGGTAATTAATCCAAGAATTCCCCAGAATTCCGAGCAACTGCTGCGCGAATTAACCCGTGCTCCGGATTACGACCTATTAATTACAACCGGAAATATAACCGGGAATGGATCAATTGATAATTTTGAAATCAGTTCGGAATTTTTGAAGAGACTCCAATTCCCTTATGAATTGGTTCCCGGGAATGATGATATTCAATTATCGGGTACATCTAATGCCAGGTTTCGCGAATATTTCCGAGATGACAGATTTCTTATTGAAAAAAATGATTTGGTAATCATCGGACTTAATTCATCGCTACCCTGGATTACATCACAAAATCACTTTGCCGTAGAAGACCTTAAATGGCTGGAGAAAGAATTAAGCACAATTCCCAAAACTCGTGAAATATTTATCTTCCTTTCGAATTCATACAATGATGAAATTATGAATTGGTACAAATTGAATAATCTTCTTAAAGATCATAACGTGCGATTTATTCTTTCAAGCGGCGCTGAAATATCCTCAAGTGAACGAATAAATGAAATTCCGGTTTTCAAATTTGCCGATAAGAATAGTACTTCACTAATCGAGATAATAAATAAACCTGATTCGGTTACCATCAGAAATCTTGAAAGTAAAACGACAGATAAATTTAGAAAATCATTTAATACCGAACCGGTCGAGATTGATACTTCCGGTTTTAAAAATTATGAAACCGAAGTTCTTTGGAAAAAGTCTATTGGGTTCACAATGGAAGCGCCGATAATTAAATGGCGCGATTTTATTTATGCTGCGGACAAATCGGGATTAATAACATGTTTGGATTTCAAAGGGAAAGTTATTTGGGAGTACCTTGCATTCGGTGATATAATCCGCAAACCTGTTGTCGCCGACGGTTACTTTGCCGCAGCTACTGTGCAGGGTGATTTGGTTACATTAAATGCATTCACCGGAGAACCTATTCAGACAATCGGGTTCAATGAATCAATCACATCATCACCAGTAGTTTTTAATTATGATGGCGATCCGAATTTAATGATTCCGAAAGCTTCCGAATCGAAAGCTGCAATTGTGATCGGAACAGAAAGCGGAAAAATTTATTGTTATGATTTAGAAACGCTTCAGCAAATTTGGGTAAACAATAATGCTGAAAACAGAGTAACAATTGAACCCTTGTACGAAAAGAACAAAATCGTTTTTAATAGCTGGGACGGAACCGTTTACTGCGTTGATGCTCTTAGCGGTTCCTTGATTTGGAAGTGGAGAAACTCAATAGAGTTTGATGAGAACCCGGTTGAATGCACTCCGGTAACGGATGGTAATAAAGTTTTTCTTGCTGCAAGGGACGGTTATGTTTATTCAATCGATTTACTTCTCGGCTCAACTATCTGGCGGAAGAAGGGATATGATCCATGGAGTTCGGTTGGAATATCACAGGATTTAAAGACGATATTGGTTAAAGGCAAGAGCAATAAATTTCATATTTTATCGGCAAGAAATGGAAATTGGGTTAGAGAAGTGCCGGTCCGTTTCGGAAATGACAACTCTCCTTTTCCTCCTTTGGATTGGGATAAGAAAATTTTTATCGGAAGTGAAAACGGGAAGGTATATAGGATTAATGAAAAGCATCGTTATATGACGATTCTATTCATGGGCGATTCACCGGTAAATTCAGTTATTAATTTGAATAATAACATTTATGCTGCCTCAAACATTGACGGGGAAATAGTTACATTTAAATTCGATTAAGGAGATTTATGCAAAATTATGATGCTTATATTTTTGATGTGGATGGAACACTTGCATCAACAAACGAGCTTATTTTTGAAACATTCAGATTCGTTTCCAATAAATATTTAGGACATGATCCTTCCGATAAAGAAATCATTTCATTATTTGGACCGACCGAGGAGTTTATTCTAAGAGAAATGATGAAAGAGAAATATGATGAAGCGGAGAATGATTATTTCATATTTTATGAAAACAATCATGATAAACTGGTGAAAACTTTTGATGGGATGGATGAGGTATTGAAGAACTTATTCGAAAATAATAAGAGACTTTTCGTTTTTACCGGGAAAGGAAGAAAGAGCACCGATATTACTTTGAAACGCTTGGGATATAGTGATTACTTTGAAGAAATCTACAGCGGTGATGATGTGAAAGATCACAAACCATCACCCGATGGAATTAACCAGATATTAGAAAAACACAAATTCGATAAGAAGAAAGTTATAATGATTGGAGATGCGCCTGTAGATTTTCATGCTGCGGAAGATGCCGGAGTTGACTTTGGGGCAGTTATGTGGGACAGTTATGCAAAAGAAAGACTCGAACTGATGAACATCAAAAACAAATTTTATTCAGTTGAGGAATTGCTGAAGTTTATAAACAAAAACGGAGAGCGGTAAACTCTCCATTTTATTATCCGCCGACATTAAAAGGATAAATAAAAGTTACCCGCGGTTCAATTTTCTTTTGAGGTACATAATCAATTACATTATCACCGCCGTCTCTTACCGGTGTGAAAGTCCAATTATATACTAATGATACTAAAATGTATTCTATGGGTTTATAACCTGCTTCAGCGAATAAGTATGAACGATCGTCAAGTTTGAACAAATCACTTTCATCAATGATATTCACCTTATCATAACCCGCGCGCAAAACATAAGAAGAACCTTCGGGTGAAATATTTGACGAAAGATGAAGCATGCCGCTCTGCGGATGATCATCAAGCCGCTGGTAACTGCCGAGAATATCAAACACACCGAGAACATCAACAAGAAGTTCACCGTAAAATCCATCTCCTACAGCGCTTCCGAATTTTACGTTTTGAATTTTACTGTTAACCACCCCGGTTGATTCATTCAAATTAAATCTTTGTATTTCATACATCGCATTAAAATAGGATGGCAAATAATTATCCCCATTAAATCTTCTCTCAAGTTTTGCTTGAAGAGTCACAAGTCCCAAGCCGCTAAATCCCATTTTCACTCCGGCAGCAGTACCGCTTCCGAAACCGACAATACTCGCATAATCAAAATAAAGATCTACCCCAACCACACTTGTGCGAATGATAGGCAATCCCAAATCAAATCCAACTATTGATGTACTGCCTTCATCAAACGAAGCTTTAAATTCACCGGTTATAGGATCAGGAGCACCAGAAATAACACCGGCTTTATCATTAAAATCACCGGCAAAGGTAGCGCCAACTTCCAACTGACCGATAATAGGAGTACTTGCTAATTGTGTGAATTGAATAGGACGAACATAACCGCGCAGACCGGCAACACCCGCTTCACCGAAACTTCCGTAAACTGATTCAAATCCGAACGTGGAAAAATCAATATCGAATTCCAATCCTATTTTTCTAGTATCATAACTCGGACTATTATTATACAAATACATTATACTTCCGTGACCCAATGAAGCATAATCCAAAGCGCCGAGCCGGGCATAAACGGGATCGTTTTTTTGACCGTATCTAACATACCGGATAATACTGGCATAATCCGAAAACTCGTTGAAGTTTTCCGTTCTCAAATTTCCGTCAGCGCCGAATTCAAGATTAAGATCAAGTCCCACCCCAAAATTTGCAAATGCAATTTCCGGGTTGATATGAATTGAATAGAAGGGCTGACCGTTGATCCAGGTTACGCCTGCTCCCCCGCCGATTACTCCCTCATTCTGACGGAGTGAATTATACTGAGCAAATATCGATACTGCTGTAAATAATGAAATTATGATTATGAGTTTTTTCATTTTAGTTTCCGGTTTATATCATAAAATTATCTTAAGAGAATCATTTTTTTTATTAGAGAATGATTCTGTGACTTCAATCTATAAAAGTAAACACCTGATGTCAAACCGGACGCATTGAAATTAAATTCATGAACTCCGGCAGACAAACGACCTTTGAAAACCACATCGACAGTTTCCCCAAGACTATTAATTACTTCCAATCTAATATTTTCTCTTTTTGCAATTTCAAAAGAGATTGTCGTAGAAGGATTAAATGGATTAGGATAATTCTGAAAAAGTGAAAAATCTTTTATAATTAATTCCTCAATGTCAGGTAAATCCGTAACAAAATCGATTGAGATAATCCAGGAGTATTCGTATAATCCATCAGTATCAATTTGTTTTAATCGATAATAGTAAGTGCCCGATTCCGGCATAGTTGAATCACCATATTCATAGTCTTTTGGTGAAAATGAAGTTCCGTGACCTAATACAAAACCAATATCGGTAAAATTCAAACTGTCCTCAAAAGATCTTTGTATGTAAAATCCATAATTATTTAGTTCTGTGGCTGTGCCCCAAATTACTAAAATGGAATCAGTCATGTCAATTGCATCAAAATAAACTAATTCAACCGGTAAGGTTTCATCAAAAGAATTTGACTGTGATGAAATACTAGTAAATAGAAAAAAATATATTAGTACAGTAGTAATTATTTTCATTTAACGAACAACTGCCAATTTTTGTGTTTGAGAGATTGTTTTCCCCTCGGATTCAGCAATTAATTTATAGATATAAACTCCATTTGCCACTAAATCACCGTCTTCGTCTCGTCCATCCCAAAACACTTTATTCAAATCAATATTGAGTTCCGATGGTGGAATTAAAAATTCTTTTATCAACCTGCCGGCTACTGTATAAATTCTCAGCTTCAATTCATCCGGGATCTTAGTTAGTTTGAATGTGAAAAATGTTTGATCACCAAAAGGATTTGGGAAATTATAAACGTATAGAAGTTTTGCCTCGCTGGATACTTGAAATGACACTTCATAACCCGACAAGGATTGTAAATTACCGAATAAATTTTTCCCTTCGATCCTCAATAGATGTTCGCCATCCGACAGTGAAGGAGATAAACTATATGTGACCTGTCGTTTTATTGTATCATATCCGATTGTATCCATCACCGTATAATAAAGTGGCTTGCTGTCTAGAAAAAATTGAACAGCATTGGTATCGCTGAACGGAAACTCAGGTTGATACTGCAATAAGATTTTAATTTCCGGTTTGTCCGACACAAAATCACCATTATAAATTTTCATTCCATCGAATGTTACATCAATCTCTGCTGATTTTATGTTTGTAATTGTGTCTTGGATAACATAGAATGGCTGCTTAAAGTAATTATTATCCTCATAAAATTCGGTTACTCTGTTCGAAGTATCAATGGAAATTTCAAATGCCATATTTCCATAACCGTCATAATAATTTGATTGATAATTATAGAGAAATTCTTTCCGGCTATTCAGTGATAAATCAGTAACTAGAGTATCGAATAATTTATTCTTTGTATTGTCGGACTTGATCAAATTCAGCAAAACATTAAATGAATCTGCTGTTGAGCCCCCAACATTATATACGGCAAAATTAAAAGAAACACTGTCCCCTTGAAATACAGAATCGGATGTAACGGCTGCTACCTGATAATTAGTAGCTAACTCAGCTGTCTCATCATACTCAACTCCAAGAGAAAATAATTTTGGAGAAGTTGAATTCACACTTTTATTAAATTCTGCAAGCAATCTCATTTTCGGATACTGCTTATAATCAATACCGGTAATATCAAATAAGTTTGTTGTGGATGAAATTGGAGATAATGTATCGGGCATCATATTATTATCATAAACGACCGGGAAATAAGTTAAGGATGTATTTGAATAAACAGAATCCTCAATAAATATATTTTTCCAACCTCGAGATGGACCAATTAGACTTGTTAAAAGAGTCCCGTTATTAAACTGTTTTACAATTGTCGTATCAATCGTTACGCTGCCGAATGTCGGTACTGTATAAGCTTCAGGAACTGAGCCGATTGGCGCTCCTTTTTGACCAATAATAGCCCATGAATAACGAAATCCGACATTATCAATGTATTGGCTGCCGATGGATTTTATCTGATTACGTAATTCCGCATTCGTTACACGACCCTCATCATTAATTGCAATAATTGTGATAAATTTACTAGTTAAAGTATCTAAGAACTGAATATATTCTTGAGCTGCTGTACTTCCACCGCCTAATAAATCAAAATGTTTGTGTTTGACAAATTTATAATTACTTGTATCGAATAAACATATATGATGACCACGCAAAGTATTTTCCGGGATGAAATTATCTCCATTTTTCAAAATTAGAACTGTCCTTCCATCATTAAATCCGGCAGATAAAGCGGAAAAATTAATCGAATCATTTGCTAATTCAATTTGATTACCATTATTGCGTAGATTTAGAAATGTTGATTTTCCCATTGAGAGTGAATCTGAAATGAGATAAGCTATTCCATCTGAAGATTTATAAAATGTGTAACTGCTACTATAAACTTCTTGATTGTTGCCCTTTAAGCGAAACCAATATCTGTCATAATCAAAACTTTCTAAACCAAATTGTGTTTGGATATTTGAGATGGATTTTTCTAATAAAGTTGATGTCAGAAATTCCGGTTTATCACTTATTTCCAACTGTAAGGTTGTTGATGATGCAACCGCTGTTGGATTCAGTATATTAATTTGGTTATTCAGCGTACTTTCAGTTTCATAACCAAGTAGAGGTCTGTAAGAGGATGATGAAACTTCGAAATTTACGACAATATTATTATCATCTTCATAAATTTCATCAACTTGATTTTCACTGTCCAGAACTACTTCTAATGAATGTTCACCGGCTTTGGATTTAATTGGTATTGAAAGGGAAATTGTATCACTCAGCCATGGTACAGTCTTATTAAATATATAAGTTGAATCTTCTATTCCCTCATAAATATGTTTACAACTGACCTTAAATGAATCAGTGCTTACAATCCCAAAATTATTGAAAACAATCTGGATACCAAGACTATCCAAATTATCAGACGGAGTTTGGGTAGAAAAAGCAATACCGGTTGATGAGATTTCTAAATTAGGTTTATCCGGCAGTGCAATATTCAATATAGGATCGCCAAAATAAGTATTTGTTAAACCAAATAACTGGTTAACTCCCGTGTTACCGTAATTTTGAATCAATTCAAGTTTAGCAGAATTTAATGCTTCGGATATATTATAAATTGAATCAGCTAGAATCTTACGATAAAATATTCGCGGTACAGTAGTCGCAGTCGATAGGAAGCCGAGTGAACTATTTCCAACATAAGAGATTGCCTGTCCATCCCCGGACAGAGTAAATAATTCCGCAAAGGAAGTTACGTCAGGTTCTGCAAATCTTCCGGTTGAACATCCGAAATCGGTTACAAGTGGAAATCTGTTTACTTCATTTTCCAACTGGTAAGGTTCGGTTATCGAATTATCCCAAGTTCTGGTTCCGCTGTGCCCGATATAAGAAATGAACAACGCACCTTCATCAATAGCGCTTTCAACCTCTTCATCTGTAAACGGACCAAAATTAGTAGTAGGATCAATGGTTTTATAAAAATGATTTACCTTTCCTGCAATTGGCGGTACAGCGGTGTAATTATTAATAATGAATTCATTAACTCCTCTCAACTGATCTAACTGCGATTGATCATCCCCTGTACCACCTGAAAAGAATAAAAATGTTTTATTCCATGAAGTGAATTCTTGTGACACATATTGCTGATGCTTTTGAAAATACCAATCAAATTCTACGGTAGTAGTTACAGGGATTCTTCCAATATTCATTTGCGGGATAAATGCTCCAGTCGTATCCCATACAGTAAACCAATTATCACTAACTGAAGCGCCGAATGACGGGACATAGTTTTTAACAATCGGATAGCCTTGATGAATATGTTTATTTAAATGATAATCATACGTCCCGCCACCTACTAAAAACACATTTTCGGGGTGAGGAAGCTCCCAATTTTGATGAGTAATTTTAAGAAAATCTTTTATTGATTCAGGATTAAAAAAACCGTAACTGAATTGATTATAAATATCATTTACATTGATCACTTTTGCCGAAACCGAATAGCTTGTTTCAATAAACTCAGCATATTCATTTGCTTGTAAGATGAAATTTGGGTGAGTAATTAGTAAATAATCTGCTTGTAAATTTGAGCCGCCTAAATTTTCTATTTTTCCATAAAAAGCAAACTCCGGCTTCCTAATTTTTTCAGCGGATTTAATTATATACTTGTTTTCAGACTGAATATTATCAGTAAAGTAAATTGATTCGTCTTGCCGGTGTGTAATAAATTTCTTGTAACCATTTTTATACTGCCAAATTACATAATCGGAAGAACCGGTATTGGTAATGCTTACTTTGTAATCAGTTGGAACCGCGACATATGGAAATTTAAACAGGAGTGTGTCGTTATATGTCTTAAGATATCTTGGATACTCAATTTCATACCAATCACCGATACAAGCGTTTAATACAGCCTCAGTTGCAAACGAATGTAATTTAAAAGTATTATTTCCCTCCAGCAGTTCATTAGAATTATATGATGCTTGTAATACAACCTTTTCATATTTATCAATGATTGTGGTATCATAAATAGACGTCGAATTTATACTCAAACCCAAAGCATGGGCATTTGTGCTAATGTTCGATGCATAATCTTGGAGTTTTGCAAATAAATAAACGGTTTCATCCGGATATACATCCGATAAAGTAAAATTCCTATTCCGAATTCCTACATTAATATTTCCTTCATTCCATGTTTTATTTTCCAACCAATATGGTGATTCCCTTCTGACAATATCCGCCATTGAAAAATCAAACCAATTATTTACTTCATAGTGTAGAACTTCATGGTAAAAATCCAAGCTTTCCAATATGGAGGAATCATAAGATCTTTCTTCTACTCGCAGTCCAGCTGCAATGCCCCATGTTAAAAAATAAGTTGTTGTATCTGTATAACGTCCTAAGTATTCATTATACGGCTGTCCAAATTCACCAACTTCTCTATGCTTACCTCCATAATTTCTCATTGAGGCAAATTCGATGTAGTCACCATCATCAAATGAATTGTCTTCAGCTCCATAAACAAATATTGGAATTTCTTCCCCTCTTAAAAATAGTTGTAACTCATTGGGATTAATTGTGATTGAGCTTATACCGTATTCCTCTAAATCTGATTTTGTGATTCTATATATGTTATCGCTGTTTGTTTTTATTATCAAATAATCGCTATTAAAGTCGATCCAATCAAAAGTTGTCTCTGCAGCTTTGGCTCTTTGGATTTTCAATTCATCTGTAATCAGCATACCGTTCCGCTGTTTATATATAATTGTACTTTGACTGCTGGTCGGTGGTAACGGTACAATTAATTCAATAATGCTGTTTATCCCCACTCCGTTTGAATTAAAGCTAAGCGGATAAATTCTGATGTGAGACATTATAAATTGCTTGAACTTGAAATTCCCGCGAAACTCAATTTTCCTACTCTTAGAATCGAATAAATTAGATGAATTAAGTACCTGCTGGGATAAATAATCACCAAGTGCAATATCAATTTGTTTTGATTCTCTTTGTAATGTAGTTATTTTTGATCCATCAACATTTTCAGGCAGATTTATAAAGAGATCGAGAAAGAACGGATTTTCAAAAGTGGGGATTGAGCTATCATTTTCCTTAATTCTTTGAGAAAGCGATTCAAGTCTATTAAACAAAAAGTTCTCACTTTCAATTTCAATTGTAACGTGAAGCTTGTTATTCGCAGTGTTAGTTTTAATTAATCTATACTGACTAAAAACCGTATCATGAATAAACAAATAAAGAGATACAAGGAAGACGATTTTATAAATTCTCATAATTCTTTCTCGAAGATTGATTTTTTTGAGACATTTGTAAATATAAGAAATGTCGTTCTTATTAATTTCCAATAAATATAGCAAGATAAAAGTAATAAAATACGACGAATATGCGATTTCATCTGATTCCTGTTATAAAATATTTGAGTAGCATTACTCACATTTTTTATAATTTTATAAAACTTATTCTAAGAGTGCCTTATTGTCAGTTAAATATATCTGAATATATCCGTAAATAACCTGTCACCATTTCATCAATACTATATTTTTCAAACACATCCTTTTTCAAATTTCTGCCATAATAATTAATTTGTTCTTTGTTATTAATAAGAAACGATATTTTCTCACTTAGTTCATAATAGTTTTCAGACTCAAATAACAAACCATTTTGTTCGTTCTTAATAATCTCCATTAAACCACCAGTATCTGCAGCAATTACACATTTACCTAAGCCGCCTGCTTCAATAGCAACTAATCCGAATGCTTCTATTCGTGAAGGGATCACAACTAGATCAGTTTTAATTAATTCATTCCAAGGGGTATTATCAGATTTTACAATTCTAATTCTAGAATAATTCTCTTTGAGTAAATATTGGAATGATTTTTGAAAACTAGATTTTACTATTTTATTATTTTTTCTCATATATTTAATAGTATTTCTAGAATATTCTCCAACAAGAGTTAGTACAATATTATTTTTAGTCTTCCAGATTATCTCCATAGCTTTAATTAAAACGTCTTGACCTTTATCATAATCAAAGCGACCAATACATAATATCTTGAACTCACTTTGAATTCTGTTCATTTTAGATATGCTCCGAAAACTTTTTTTAGGAATAAATGTGCCGTTATAAACAACATGTAATTTCTTGTTATTTATATTGTAGTATTTAATGAGATGCTCTTTAATACAATGACTTACACAGATTATTTCATCATTTAAATAACTTGTTCTTATATTACCATAAGTAAATGAATGAACTGTTGAACAAGTTGGTATTTTTAAAAATCTAGATACCAAAAAAGCCATTAAGTCTGAATATCTATGATGTGAATGAAGCAAGCTTATTTTATAGTGTTTAGCTATTGTGAATAGCTTGACTAAAGAAATAATAAAATTTATAGGATTTCTTTTCTCAATTACAATCGGAATAAATTTTATGTTTACATTTATATTTTCAAAAGCATTTATATTGCTTTCTTTATTAGTTATCAAAAACAGATTATACTTACTTTCAAATAAGTTATAATTTTCCAGTAAAGTATAAATTATTTTGCTTCTACCAAAATCAATTCCTACATCTGGACATATGACTGCAATATTTATTTTTTCCATTTTATTGATAATAGTAATAAGATTGCTTTCGGAAAATCAAAAAAATATCTTATGAATAATCTTTTCGGTTCTTTAATAAATCTAAAAAACCACTCTAGATATACTGCTCTTATTATAGTTGGCGCTCGATTAATTTTACCACTGTAATATGTAAAAAAGGCACCGACAGTAATCCTAACTGGAATATTAATTTTATCTGAATGATCCAATAACCAAAGTTCCTGTTTTGGAACTCCTAGACCAATCATTAAGATATCTGCATTACTTTTATTAATATTTTCTATCAATTTTTTCTCTTTTAAATCATTATAGCCATTTGCAAAACCTACAATTTGAATATCTCCCATCTTGAGTCTCATTTGTTTAATAAAACTCTCTAAAATATCGCTTGCATCTCCAAGTAGAAATAATTTTAATTTATTCTTTGTACAATATTTCAATATATTATAATGAATGTCAGTACTTACTAATCTTTTAAAATTCTTTGTTCTATTATGAAAAAATAATTTTAATATAAAAAATATGCCGCTTGAATCTGGATAGAATAACGTGTTTTGTTTAAAAATATTTTCGTTAATTTGGAAATATAGGAGATGCCTGAAATCACAAGCAATAATATTTTGATAACTATTTTCTCTAATTGAGTTAATAATTAAATTAAAAAGCATTTCTTTATCTGATAAGCTTAAAGTTAAATTAGATATTTGAATAGTATTTTGCAATTTAATTCTCGATCCTACATCTTTATAATTTATTATACCCTCTGCAAGATATCATTCAGATACTCCAACTCAATCTCTTTATCAGAAAAATAATCTATATCAACTAAATAAGAGCATATGTACTTTTTTAATCTGCTACTATTAAAATCGGTATAAATGGACTCCCCTAAAAATTCGACTTCTTTATTAAAAATCATGGATTCTAGACCAACCGTTGAATTTATAGTTATGATTTTTTCTGATGCTTTAATTAAATCTATTGTTCTTATATCTACTAAATAAAACTTTATTTTCTGTTTTAATAACATTACTTCCTTGATAAAATCATGTGATATCGTTGCTGGATGAAGCTTTACAACAAGATCTACACTCATATTTTTGGCAATTTGTGAAGCTCTGCAAATTGCCTCATCATTAGATATCTTGCTATTTATGAGCAGCTGTGTATCTGAAGGTAATTGCAAGGGCAGAAACACATATCTTCTCCTCTCTATATCATAGCTATCAAATATATTTGATTTAAATGAAGGTATTTTTTCTAACAATTTTCTCAAATAATTTTCGTTCTTATTTTTAGGAATTCGAAGGAGCAAAAATCCAATTTCGTCAATTAGTAATAAGGGATTATTAATTTTGAATCTATATATTCCTTGTGGAACTTTACAATAATTCTCCTTTGCAACCTTATACTTTGCTAACCATAATTTATATTTATTTTCATCAAGTTTATAACTATCTAATAAATTAATTGATTGGAAGATGCTAGATTGTGAATTAGTTCCAATAGGATCGATAAAAATTTTTCCAGGGATATTAGAAAGCTCAAAAAATATTTTCTTGATTTTAAAATTAACACTAATCTCTTTTAACGCTATATCATGAATATTATTTCCATTTAATAAAAACAAATAATCAATATTAAATTTATTTATTATTGATTTTGCAGTAGAGTACACTGAATTATATAATGATATACCTTGAGACTCGGTAATCCAATTATTTAAAAATTCAACTGACCTACTAATATCCACCCTGGTATTGATTTTATATTTACTTTTTATAAGTTCTAATTTTATGTTTTTCTTTTTGGCATAGAATTTTAAGGAGACTTTGTTGGAAATAAGAAATAATTTATAATCTATTTTTTCAACAGCTGACTGAAATCTTGAAAAGAAATCAAAATCTATCTTGTAATTAACATATATTAAAATATATCTTTTATTTATTGACATAATTCTTTTTTAGTGATAATTACGCTACATATAATATTTAATTACATAAATTATTAAATTTCGCATTTTACACGGAATAACTGTTTGCATAACTTCTGTTTTTGTATTAAACTTATTTTCCGAATTACTCCTAAAATTAAGCATTCATTTCTTTTCTCTACTCAATATTTTTTTTACGTTTATTAGTACTTCATTAACTTTTATTTCTGTCATACATTTTGGCTCTGTATAAATACAATGCCATTCACATCCGAAACAAGGAAGACTATTATATAAATATATTTTATTTTTACAATATGGATATGGATAAAAAAGTCCATATGAACCCCCACCTATTAAAATAATAAAACTAATATCTATAGCATTCGCCAAGTGAAATAACCCGGAATCATTGCCAATAAAAATTGCTGAATGTTTCATTAACTTTGCGATTTCAATAAGAGATAATTTCCCTGCTAAATTCCTCACATAACTCACATCTAAAACAAGTTCATTTAATTGGCTTTCTTGGGATTTAGTGCCCAGCAAAATGACATGGATATCACGAAGCAAAATAATTTCTTTTAATAACATTTTATAATTATTAATTGACCAATTTTTCACATTTCTGGATGATAATGGGTTTATTAAAATTATCTTTTTATTCTGAATCTTCTTTAATATGGTATCAATTGTTCCTTGGGTTGTTGTTCCCATTGGAATAATAGTTTTTACTTGTATTTTTTCATCCGCGACCATTTCTAGTAGATATCTATAGCGATAAAGCAAAATTTGATTACTATTTTTATACAGTTGATAATAATATTTATCAGTTAGACTTCCTAGAGTACGCTTTGATGAATTTGAATCAGCTAGTCCATAAAGAGTTTTTGCACCACAAACTAATGGCAATTCATCAATATTTATTCCAACTCTTAAATTTAGATTAATACAATGTGTGGGATGATGTGACCGAATTTCTATTATTTTTTTTATCTTATAGAAAATATTTCTCTTGTACTTAGCACTGTCTATTTTTAATATTAATATATTCCCTGAATATTCCTCGAATAACTCTGAGTTTTTACTATCCGTAACAAATATTATTTTTTGAAATTTATCAAACTTTGCAGCATTAACGAAAAATATAGATGCAATTATTAAATCACCAAGAAACTTATCGTGTTTAAAAACTATAAGATTTTTTACACTAGAAGTAAGCTTTACCCTAAATAAAATTTTCAAAAAAAATATAATACTTACGGCGAGTATATTTTTAAGTTTTATTAAAAACATTTCTGAAAGTAGGGAAATATAGACGATCTACCAATGCATGATTTCCATTATTATAAAACTGTTGTACATTTTTATCTAAGACTTTTCTTTCAGAGACAATTCCTCTAATATTCGCGAAAATATATACTAAGGCTTTTATAAAACTTTTATAGTACGAGTAACGGAAACAAATAATCAAACGATTTACTATCCACTTACCAAAATATTTTATCGCATGTCTGTAATGAAAATAACTAAAAAGGAAAATTGAAAAGCTGATAAAATAGTTATAAAATCTAAAGGAAGAAATAAATGGATTTATTGAATAATCATTCCTTCCTGACGAAGATTGCAGATGATATATCTTAGCTTTATCTAAATATTTGATTTTATATCCGGCATTATAACAACGTGCTGAGTAGTCTAGTTCATGATAGTAAATAAAAATTCTCTCATTAAAATAACCTATCGAATTAATTACAGAATTTGAGATTAAGGCACCGCAACCGACAAACATTTTGGGGGGATCAAAAAAATTAGCCGTTTCAGATAAATGATATCTTTTATTTTCAATTCGATAAGCCACTATTCCATAACTACAATTTGATTTTAAATAAGACACCCCCAGATTCAATGAGGTAATATCAGGATAAGCATCATCATCCAAAACCAACACAAACTCCCCTTTTGCAATTTCAAAACCTCTGTTCCACCCTGCTATACCAATATTTTTTTCAAGTTTTATCAACTTTACATTTGGGAATTCCTTCTCAACCATTTCAGGAGAGCCATCTGCAGAAGCATTATCAACTACAATTACTTCTATATTTTTATAATCTTGATCAAAAACTTTTGTCAATGTATTTCGCAGTTCTTCTATTCGATTATATGAAAGAATATTTACTGTTACTAAGGGATTCATGTTGTGGCTAATTTCCTAAATTGATTGAGGGTTTGAGCTACCACCTGATCCATATTATAATATTTGTACTCAGCTAATCTACCGGTGAAGATTACATTTTTAATTTTTTCACTTTCTTTTTTGTATTGATTGTATAGTGTTTGGCTACTCACATTTGGGATTGGGTAAAATGGTTCACCGTTTGAGTTAGGATATTCTTTACTTATTGTTGTTTTAATTGCTTTCTGACCCGATAAATACTTGTGTTCAATTATTCTAGTGAAAGCTACCTCCGGACCAGTATAATTAACTTGAGCTGTTTCTTGATAAAATTCCAAATCAAGTGTCTCCCACTCAAACCGAATCGAGCGGTAAGGCAGCTTGCCGAATTGATAGTCAAAAAAATAATCAATCGGTCCGGTATATATCATTTTATCAAATTTAATATCTTCAATTACTTTCTTGTAATCAGTGTTTAATACTATTTCTATATTTTTATGCGATAGCATCTTTTCAAACATTTTTATGTAGCCTTCTTTCGGCATAAATTGATACTTATCAGTAAAGTATCTGCAATCGTCATTTGTTCTGACGGGTATACGTCCGCAAACAGATGGACTCAATTCTCGCGGTTCCATTTCCCATTGTTTCTTTGTGTAATATCTAAAAAATTTTTCAAATAAGTCATGGCCAACCTGATTGACAATTATATCTTCAGAATTTAAAATCGGATGTCTCTTTTCTTTTACGGAATTATAAAAATTTTCAACTTCTTTTTCACTCTTAAAGTTCTTGTTGTACAATTTATTCAAAGTGATTCTATTAATCGGAATTGGATAAAGTTCATTATTGAACTTGGCTAAAACTTTATGCTCATACGGTATCCATTCTGTAAATAACGATAGATATTCAAATACTTTTTTACTATTTGTATGAAATATATGCGGACCGTAGCGGTGAACTAAAATTCCATGCTCATCATATTCATCATATGCATTACCGGCAATGTGATTGCGCTTTTCCACAACAAGTACTTTTTTATTTTGCTGCGATGCTAATCTTTCAGCCATAACTGAGCCTGCGAAGCCCGCACCTATTATTAAATAATCATATTTCATTAGTCTCAATTTTATAAATGATAGAATCCATTTTTGTAATCTCATATTTGCTATTATTCTTAAATCTCACTTCATAAAGCATCCGCTCATTCTCATTGATTAGAAAGAATTTTTTATGAATTTTTAAAAAATTATCTATAGGTAAAATGTTCGGCAAAAAGTAAAATCGTTTATAGTTTTTCAACAAATAATAGTCATAAGGTGCATTTTTTATGTTACCGTTAGCGAATGCTGATAAAGAATCTAGTAAGAAAAATACATCTTGCTTTTCATTGTAATGGTCGATCGGATAATAAATATGAGGACTCTCAGTAACTAGAGGAAAATCAATTAGCGATTTTTCATTGAGTTTCTCAACGTATTTGCGGTTCTCATATATATATGCCGAGTATGCCAAAACTCGATTTACTCCCAATGCAGTTAAAATTATTATTAAAATTATTTTTATCTTAAATTGAAGTTTATTAATTGTGTACAACAAAATAATTGATAACCCAATTAATGAAAAAATGAAATACCTTGGGCTATGAACACTTATTCCAACCTTTGAAAAAATGATATTAAGAAAGGGTGGGATGCTAAGAATTATTCCAAAAACAAGAATTCTGTTCAGTTCACGTTTTTTCTCAATGAAAACTAAATAAATTAATGACGTAAAAAGAATAATAATCCCTCCAAATCCAATTAAAAATCTATAAGAAAAAACAACATCTATAACTGAGGGTATTGAATGGTGCACCAAACCTTTGCCTATAGAATATTGATTTAGTACAGCAGGTATCCAAACAGAAAACAGCAAAAAACTAAATAACAAACTAAGAAAGTATTTTTTTCTTCTGTGGAACAAAACCTCATATATAGTTATTGCGGAAATTAAAAAGAATGAAAAATAATGTGTATAAAGCAAAGCGGTATTAATGAAAATTAAATGAAAATAATCAGTGACAGAATCCGAAGCTAAACTTCTTAAATATATTAATACTGTTAGTGTTGACAGTAAAAAGTAAAGAGAATAAGCCCTAATCTCCACAAGTAAATATGTTGAAATCGCTTGTGATAATATTAAAAAAAACAGAACCAATAAAATATCGCTTTCATTAAATCCAAAATTTCTAAAAACTCGGTAAAGAATGATCAATGACAAAAACACGCAAGTCAGTGAAAATATTTTAAGAGAAAAATCTGAGGACCCAAATATATCTGAGTAGAATTTTAGAAATACAAAATAGAGAGGGGCATTTGTATCCGCACCTAAATACAATTTGGTGATAATTTGTTTTGGTGCATCTTGATCTATGACTTGAATAGAGAATAGTTCATCCAACCAAAGATTTTTTCCAAAACCATAATAGGTAAAGATGCCTAAAAATAATACAGTAAGTATCGTTAATAATACAAGTTTTGCAGTCTTGCTTAACACTTTCAACTTGGTAATATAATATTCGATTTTAGTTTTTACTATTTCCATATTTTTCTAACATACAAAAGTGAACATAGAATAGTTATCAGCATCTCAGCAATTAGTAGAGATATCTGCCCCAACTGCCCTATGGATCGGGATGAAAATAAACAGTAGGAATAAATTAATTATCGCACTAAAATCATTATCTTGCAAAACGCTTTATCATATCCCTACCCCAGCACCCCAGCATAAATTGATACTTATCGCTAAAGTACCTGCAATCATCATTTGTTCTAACCGGAATTCTGCCGCAAACTGATGGACTCAACTCCCGCGGTTCCATTTCCCATTGTTTCTTTGTGTAATATCTGAAAAATTTTTCAAATAAATCGTGACCAACCTGATTGACAATAATATCCTCAGAATTTAAAATCGGATGTCTCATTTCTCTTACGGAATTATAAAAATTTTTAACTTCTTTTTCACTCGTAAAGTTCTTGTTGTACAATTTATTCAAGGTGATTCTATTAATCGGAATTGGATAAAGTTCATTATTATACTTAGCCAAAACTTTATGCTCATACGGTAGCCATTCTGTAAACATGGACAGATATTCAATTACTTTTTTACTATTTGTATGAAATATATGCGGACCGTAGCGGTGAACTAAAATTCCGTGTTCATTATACTCGTCATAAGCATTACCGGCAATGTGATTGCGCTTTTCCACAACAAGTACTTTTTTATTTTGCTGCGATGCTAATCTTTCAGCCATAACAGAACCTGCGAAGCCGGCGCCAATAATGAGATAGTCGTAATTCATAAATACATTTAATTTATTGTTAATTAAAATAAATCATCTATACAAAAATTGAAGAACTGCTTTCTAAACCAAAGCTCATAAACGGGGTCAATAAATTCAAAGCCTTTATCAGTAAATTGTATTAAATCTTTGTTAATAAGAATACTTTTGTTTTTACTTACGTTATTCGGCGTGCCAAGTTCATATTTTCTCATTACATTAACACTTGTAAATTGACTTTCACCATTAGCTATTGCTTTTAATAAATTAAGCTGCGTTTTACTTAATTGTTCAGTCTCTTGTTGATAAAAAGGAATATTTGTGAATAAAACTTCTTCAACTGCTTTTCGAACTTCTTTTTTTGTTGCCTTATTGGTAGTCATATTCCATGTATAGTGAGAGAGTTGCTGCACATACCAAGGATGATTTTTCATAATTGTTGGTATTAATTCAGCAGCAGACTTGTCAATCCTCTTGTTGGTTTTATAAAAGCCACTGGAAATAAATTCAATCCATTTTTCTGTTTTAATTTTTCCGAGCAGCATCACATCGCCAAATCTATAAAATGAATTCGAGGATTTTTGAAAGATTTCCGTCATCATATGTCTTTTGCTGCCATAAATACAATATGTCACACTACTTTGTCTCTGCCATACTGCTCTTAAATTATTCTCAATTTTCTTATAACTTTTAATTGAGGAAAGATTTTGAAACTCATCAAGACCAACGATAAATTTCATTTTCTTTTTTTTAGCAATTCTTTCAGGTAAATCCAATATCTCATTTTTATTCTTTATTATTTCATTCCAATCAAAACTGATCGAAAAATCTGTATTTGGATCAATACCAAAAGATATTTTGGGAATTATTTGTTTGAAAAATTCCCTGCCGCTATTTAACCAATCCTCAACTTTTGAAGAGGATGCTTTAACAACTTCTTTTGCAAATAATTGTAAAAACTCTTCCTCACTACTTATCATGAACAAGTCTATATGCACCGTTTTAAATTTGTTCTTGTGATCTGATATTTCATTAAATACTTTCTGGACTAGCGAGGACTTCCCCCATCTTCTTGGAGATATAATTATAGTGTTAATTCCGGTTGTAAGATTTGAATATAGCTTCTTTATTTCCCAGTCCCGGTTTGTAAATGCTATATCAGTTACAATATTTCCAAACACAAATGGGGATTTTTTCATTTTTTACTCATAGGTATTTTACTATTTAGTATTATACCGTAAAGTATAATTTAATTCGGTACTCTGCAACCTAAATCGCATTCAAAACCAATATTTTTTTCTTAATCACAAAACTCACCATCACAATAGTTACGAATAACTCGGTTATCATCATCGATAGACCAGCGCCTGCGGCTTCGAACAATGGGACAAATATAAACATACAAATCAGATTTATTAATGCGGCAAACGCAATTATCTTATTAAACTCTTTTGAATATCCAAGATTCAGCATAACTTGGATTCCAAACACATTGCTTAGTACTATAATAAACGGTAAAAATGCGAGTATCTGAAAAACTAACACTGACTTTTCATATTCATCTCCCGCCAAAATGAAAATAATTTCGTGAGCAAAAATCAAACAGATTAAACTCGCTAAAAATGATAATGTGCCGACAATTTCCAGATACTTCTTAACAAAATTAGCAGCTTTGGCCTTAGATTGATTAAATAAATTTGATAAATGCGGGTAAACAGTTCTGCCCGAATTGCTGAATATTCCTTGAACTGCTTCGCGCAGCTTATTCGCAGTAGCAAAATAACCGACTGCAATTTCCCCAGATAATAATCCCAACAAAAATGTATTGGAAGTCGTATATATATTTATCGAAATTGTTGATAAAAAAATATGCCAGCCTTTTTTCAATTGACGTAAGATTTGATAACGTGTCGGAATGAAAAAATTTATATCAAACTGCTTGAAAATAAAAGCTAATGAAATCAATCCAATTAAAAGCATATAGCCGCTGTTAATCAGTATATATTCTAATACGTTTTCACTGTTCTTTATCATTAAGAAGATTAGTATAACGCTGATCGCACGAAAGATAATTGTAAAAGCGGTTATGTATCCCATCTTTTCAATTCCCTGGAAGAACCAGGATGCAAATAAAACATTTCCGAGAACCGCTATGAAAGCGAAACCATAAACCGAGAATTCATTATTGAATTTAGAGATTGAAAAAATGATTACAAGATAAATAACGGACGAAATCAAAAATAAAGAAATCTTAATGAAAATTGTTGCATTGAAAATGCTGTTTATCTGTTTTTGATTCCCTCTAAAAATTGAAATTTCGCGTGATGCTGATAGGTTGAATCCATAATCCGTGACGGTAATAAAGTATTGTGTGAAGGCAAATGCAAAATTTGCTAAGCCGAATTTTTCCGGGCCTAAAACTCTAACAAGATAAGGAAATGTAATTAGAGGAAAGATATAGTTAGAAATTTGTAATACGGTTAGCGATGAAAAATTTTTAAACAAGTTAAGATTTCTTCTTACAAAATTTATCACAAATTAATTTCCTCTCACTTCTTCACCAACCATATTTCAGCGTTTTGATGATTGTGCTTGTTTCATATTTCAAATACGATTTTCCATTTTGATTTGGTTTATACTGACCATCTAGTTTTATTAATGTCACTACTTATTCAACATTCAGCTTAGTTAAATCTTATTTTTTCGATAAAATATCCCTGTATAAAATTAAGTTTTTCAAAATCACTATTCATATTTATGTTTATCAAAAAAGACTGCCGGATATTTAAAATCTCTTCCAAGGATGTGATATTTTTAAATAACTTTTTCTTCATTAACCTTTTGTATTTAACTTCAAATGCGTATTTGTTTTTTAGATCATCTATTATAAAATCGACTTCAGAACCATCTTTGGTACGGTAATAATATATCTTTGCATAAGAAGGAATTATTTTTAGTATTTCCAGCAGAACATAGTTTTCAAAAATAGCTCCTGAATCATTTCTCATATTAAGTTCATTAAAATTAGAGAAAATAATATTTCTCAAACCAAGATCGGTAAAATATACTTTTTTCATTTTCCTTATTACTTTACGTTTATTTGTAAAGTACGGCTCAATCAGTTTTACAATAAACATTTGTTCAAGTAGAAACAGGTAATCTTCACATTTTCTGTATGGAAGTCCTGATGCGCTGGATAGTTCATTAATGCTTATCATATTTCCTATCTGTGAAGCAAGAATTATCAGTAGTTTATTAAAACCAACTGCATCTTCATTTTTCACGTAATTTCTTACATCACGCAGCAAGTAGGTTTTATATATTTCATTAAGAAGTGTAATTTTGGTTTTACTGTCGGAATTAAGAGCAGCTCTCGGTAATCCGCCATACAGAAGATACTCATCTAAAAAATATTTTACCCTGGAATCAACTATTTCATCAACTGTATTGTAATCATACTTCGTATATAGATCGAATAAGCTTTCATCCTGAAATTTTAGATACTCCGAAAACGAAAGTGAAAAGACATTAATAACTCTTACTCTACCTGCCAAAGATTCTTCAACTTTTTGAATAATATCCAAACTCGAGCTGCCGCTGCAAATTATTTTTAAATTTGGGAATGAGTCTGTTAATAATTTTAAAATAGTCGAAATGTTATTGATAAATTGAAATTCATCTAATAAAACAACTCCGTTTAATTCCTTTTGCAAATTAATTCTAAGATAATTTTCAGCCGTACTAGCTTTTTCAAAAATAAGCGCTGTTTCCGGGTCTTGACCAATTAGGTAGATATGTTTTTGGGAAAGATGAAGATTTTTTAATAGCGTGGTTTTACCAACCTGCCTAGCCCCTATTAGTATTGTAATTGGCATCGAAGCAAATGCATTTTCAATTTGCTCCATTAGTAATTTACGAGGAATATACATTTAGATTAATTTTTGAATTAATATACATTATCCCGATATTTTTTGCAACTTTGTAAAAATTATAGCTATATTTTTCCCATAAAAGGAAAATATATCGGCTTGCTGCCATTCTTAATTGAAACACTCATTATGGAATAACAAAATTTTATTCATCTCCTAACCAACCAAACCTCAGGATTTTGATAATTTCTTTCATTCCAGATCTCGAAGTGAATGATGTTTCCTTCCAATCCTTTGTTTACTCTGCCAAGTGATGTGCCCGCGCGGACTTCGTCCCCCTCACTCACAGTGAATTCTGTTAGGTGACCGTAAACTGTCCGGTAATTATTTTTATGTGTGATAATCAAAACGCTGCCGTAACCCGGTATCCAGCTTATGTTGGAAACTATCCCATCCGATACGGCGAATACTTCTTCGTTCTCTTTTGTTTTTATATCAACACCGTAATTTAATGTAACTGTCTTCAATTTACTATTTTGATTTTCACCAAATTTTCGTGAAATTGATCCGCTGCGAACCGGCCAGTTTAATTTTCCTTTTAATTTACCGAAGTCCTCAAATTTATTGTAATCAATCACCGGCAGATCCGGAACAGGTTCGTCTTTTAATCTTGCTTCTCTTATTGATGTAAGTCTCTCTCTTTCTTTTTCAATCAGATCAGCTATTAATGATTTGATTTGTATCTCGGCTTTTCTTTTATCGGCAATCTCTTCTGTTATCGCATCCTGATCTTTCTTCAACTTACTTATTAAATTTTCTTTTTCGTTTTTCTTTTTCTTGTTCGCTGCAAGCTCATTTTCTTTTTGTCGAACCAATCGCAGATTCCTGTTTCGCTCCGATTCAATCATGCTTTTGGAATTATTCAAATCGGCTATGTCGCTTTTCAATTGGTTCAACCTGTCTTTGTTTCTTTCAGTAATGTAGCCTAAGTATTTGTAACGAATGAGAGCCTGGTTGAACGATTCGGCATCAAGTAAGTATTTTAGAGTTGTGTTCCTGCCCTGCTTGTACAGCCAGACAACATAATCAGCATAACGATTTCTTAATGTATCGATATTGTTTTCTTTCTCGATGATTTCATTTTTCAGTCTTGTTATAGTCGCATTGCTTTTATTTATTTCCAACTGAAGATTCAGTAAGTATTTATCCAGCAGATGAATCTGCTCGTCAATATTCTGCAAAGCTGATAGCGATTCTTTTTCTTTTGCCGATTTATTTTTCAGGTCAGATTCTAAACGTGTGATCTCGGATTTGAGTTTATCCAGCTCAACATTTTTTTGCTGAATTTCCTTTGTTTCCTGTGCGGAAATTTTAATTGAGTGAAGAATAAAGAGAAGTGTAATAAATATAATATTACGAGCTACCATTTTATAATTTTTACATCCGTTGGTAAAATCAACGTTACTTTTCGTATCTCTTGATTTACTTCAATATTCCTGTAATCGATTTCAATACTTTGTGAATTAATTTTATCGGTAATACTGCTCTTATATGGAACCGGCACACTTTCAAAATCCCGGAATTCCCGGTACTCTCCTTCGAATAAAATATTATCACTAAAATTTTTCAGTTGATATCCGAACAATGCCAGTCCATCTACTTTTACTTTGTAAATTGATTTCTTTTCTCTGAGTGAATCAATGTAAGTCAATTCATATTCATTCTCATCAACATTATAAATATCAGGTTCGTTTCGCAATTTATCGGTAAGGTTTACAGCGCCGGCAAATGCATCCATCAAATCATCAAACTCCAAATCCATCTTGAATATTTCTTTAAGGATTCCTTTTTTATTCGTGCCTTGAAATGCTCTATTCTTCATCACATCGAAAAATGTAAACTCGTTTTTTGTAACAATTGCCTGAGCCAAATCAATTCCAAAGGGACCGTAAATTGCTACTTTAATCGTATCCGGTTTCTTAAGCAGCACTTCAAAACTTCCTTTGCCGGAGAATGCCGGGCTGTCGATGCTCAACACTCCATTCCCTTTAAATGTTTTTATTTTTCTTCGGTTAGCTTCAAGTTTTTTTATCAATCTATCCGCCGGTAATATTTGTTCCTCGGATACAGGTTTCGACGGTACACATGATATCAAACTAATTAAGAAAAACAATAGAGCTAAACTTATTATAACTTTTTTCACAATTCACCTGTTTCAATTTTTTCTTTTACTTCTTCCATGGAGTCATCCAACTCATAAGCTTTCTTCCACTGTTCCAAAGCCTCATCTTTTTTCCCAAGTTTAAAATAGATGTCACCGAGATGATCAATAACAACAGCGCTTTCATCCTTATCAACTGATTTTTTAACATAATCAAGCGCGGTATTATAATCGCCAAGTTTATAATATATCCAACCAATTGTGTCCAAGTAAGAAGGACTTTCCGGATCAGATTCAATTGCTTTTTTTGCCATCTCCAGCGCTTCATTGTACAGTGTATCGCGTTCAACTAATGAGTACGCATAATTATTTAACAGCAATGCATCATCGGGATCTAATTCCAAAGCTTTTGTGTAAGCATCATCACATTGTTTCCACATCTTTTTATTATCGTAAATCATGCCCAGCATTCCCCAAACCTGCGAGTTACCCGGATCAAGTCGTACGGCTCTTTCAAGATATTCCATGGCTTCATCTTCTCTTTTTAATTGATTTAGCGTGAAGCCGACTGCGGATAATGATGTAATGTCGTTGGGATTAAGGCTCAGTGATTTTTCCAAATAAGGAAGTGCCGATTTATGTCTGCCTTTTTGAGAGTAAGATAATCCCAGTACAATATTGATGACATATTCATCCGGGAATCTCTCCACTGCTGTCGACATCTGTTCAATTGCTTCATCATAATTTCCGCTGTCAAAAAGCAATCCGCCGAGCCTTATCCAAATCTGAGGATTCCATTCGGCAAGTTCAGCGCCTTGTTTGAAGTAATCAATCGCAATGGAATCGTTTCCGTCCTGTAATTCTACTTCACCCAAATATATTTTTAACTGCCAATCCGTTGAATCACTGTCGAGTTTATAAAGCATTTCCTTTGCAGCCGGAAGCAGGAGTGTATCTTGTTTGGAATGTGTAATGAATGCACTAATCAATCTCATTTTATTTTGGAAAGGCAGATCGTGAGCGTCAATAAGTTTGTTGTACTCTTCAATTGCTGCGTCCCATTCCTCTCTTTGCGCATGAATGCTGGCTTTGAATTCGATTAGATTAAGATCATCCGGGAAAAGAATCATGCCGTCATAAACCAGTTCTTCCGCCCGTTCAAGTTTTTTTGTTTTTATATATGCTTCGATGAGTACTTTTTGGAGTTCGATATTGGATGGATTTATCTCCAGTAAATTTTCCATCGTATTGATTGTTTCATCTACGTTACCCATGCGTTCGTTCAGGTCGGCTATTTTTACCAGTACGTCCCATTGCGGACCTGTAATATCGAGCAGTTTTTTATAGATATTCAATGCTTGAATAGGCTTATCGATTTCATAAATTTGACCCAGCGTAAAGTAGGCAGCGCGGTTTGTTGAATCCTTTTCGATTATCTTATTATACACATCAATTGCTTCATCATACATGTGCGTCATTGTGTAAATCTGACCGAGCAACGCTTGATAATCTGTAACTTCAGGATCAAGCTTAACAGCCATCCTCGCATTTTTTATTGCAGGTGGAATTTTATTCAACCGCAAATAATTTTTTGCCAGCGCAAAATAAATTCCCGCCGAGGGATCTAGATTTAATGCATCCTGGTATTCTAAAATTGCCTGCGCATAATCCCCTTTCATCTCCATCATCGTTCCGTCAATGAATTTTTCCTGTGCAATCATTTTTAAATTTGATGAGTCGGGGCTCACGGTCTTGGGGGATTTATCCTTGTCGGATTTCTGAATATCAGCCGAACATCCGGCAAGCAAAAGTATATATGTTAGTAGTAAAATGTATTTCATAATCACAATTTATTAAACTTAGAATTTATCGGAAACAGATTTGAATAACAAGTCCAAATATTGAATACTGCCTTTAATTTGAATATATTTGCAGCTTAAATTTAATTGAACTATGAACCATTACGATTTAGCAGTCTCATACAAATGGATTTATGATAAAGAGTTTGTTACCCTAATTGAACACATATTCCAAGGACTCAATTTATCTACATATATAATCCACAAGAAAAACATCTTCGAAGTGACTGAACTTGTGAAGCATCATGGTTTGACTTTTACCGCTTACCTTGATAGAGCATCGGATGAGGATGAAGATTTCGAGGAACTTGCAAATTTTTTGAGCAGTTCAGCCACATATATTATTAATGACTACCGACAAATTGAAGCTGCGGTAGATAAAGCAATTTTGCATCCCGTGCTTGAAGCCAACAAACTACCGGTACCGTTTACGATCATCATTCCTCCTCTCGATAAATGTGAATTGCCTAAAATCACAAAGAAACAAATGAAAGAATTAGGAATCCCTTTTATCATCAAACCGGCATATTATTCAGGCGGGGGCGAGGGTGTAATTACCGATGCTAGAAATTTTACGCAAGTGATGAATGAAAGAAAAATTAATCCCGATGACAATTACTTACTGCAGAAAAAAATAATTCCCGCGGTTAATAAGAGCAGAAGAATTTGGTTCAGAGTTTTTTACGCTTTCGGAAATGTAATTCCTCTTTGGTGGGACGACCGCACACACATTTACACTGAGCCGGCAGATTGGGAAACCAAAAAGTATCCACTCAAGAAAATTCATAATATGATGATAAAGATCGCCGGGTTGGCAAAACTCGATTATTTCTCAACTGAATTTACAATAGATGAAACGGGCAAAATTTGGATAATCGATTATGTTAATGATCAGTGTGATATGAGATTTAAATCAAAACATATTGATGGTGTGCCTGACAAAATAGTTGAAAAGTTTATTTATTTTATGGCTGAGAAAGTTAGAAGCATCTAAAAAATCATATCATCTTCTACTGTATCAAGTAAATTCAAGTAACTTTCGTAACGCTCTTTGGTTATCATTCCATTTTCTACTGCCTTAACTACTTCGCAGCCGGGTTCATGATAATGTGTGCAAGTATTGAATTTACAATTGTGACTGTACTCGTTAAATTCAATAAAATAATGACTCAAGTCCTGTTTCATAATTCCGTAAGGATCCATTTCCCGGATTCCCGGTGTATCAATTACAAAAGTATCATCATCAATTTTATGCATCACACTCGTTACAGTTGTATGGGTTCCTTTGTTTGTAGAATTTGAAATAGCGCCGGTCTTTAAATTTAGGTCCGGATAAATCATATTCAGCAGTGAAGATTTCCCTACGCCGGATTGCCCCCAAAAAAGATTTGTTTTTCCCTTAAGTGAATTTTTAACCTCCTCAATTCCATCTTTATTCACCACACTTGTTTTATGAAATTTATACCCGAGATCGTTGTATAACCTTTCCCAATCTTCAATCGCATTTTCATTTTCCAAATCAATTTTATTAAGAATAATGTGAGTATCGATGTGAGAGCTTTCACCTACCACGATTAATCGATCAATCAATTTGTTGTTGAACTTAGGTTTCGCCAGACTCGAAATTATAAAAAGCTGATCGACATTTGCCGATACAATTTGCTCGAGTCTTTCACCGCGGTAGCTGGCGCCCTTTATCCGCGGGGCTTTCCTCGAGATATAATTTTTTCTTTCGGCAATTTTATATATAACGCCGGTCCCGTCGCGATTCATTTCATACTCAACCATATCACCAACAACGGCAAAATCCAGTTTAAATGATTTGTCTTTCTTCAGGTTAAATTCTTTTTTGAACTTGCCTCGAAGTGTACATCGGATTTCTTTATTCTCCCGGTTGAGCACGTAATAATCTTTGCTTTCCGATCTTAATACTTTGCCTTCTATTTGAACTCCATAATAATGGTTAGTTAAAATAGAAAAATAATTGTTAACCCCGACAATTTGTAAGAAAAATATTTTAATTAAATAACGAATTCCAAAATTTCTATATGGCAAAGTATCTGATATTTCTTAACTTACAAATTGTCGGCCCGAAGGGCAGATTTTCCATTGGAAAATCTGGGTTAAACAAATTGAAATCAATCGATAGAAATGAAAAATAGAATGGTTGAGTACTACAAAAATTATTGAAGAAATTTTAAGTACATAACTGGGCTACACATTTTTTCAATAATTATTAGGATGTGTCAATCAATATCTATTATGTATAAACATACATCATAGAATTTACTGGTAGCAATTAAAATCTATATCCAAGAGTAACAATAAAATTATCCAACGATATTTTTTCAGTTGTGCGAGATAATGCAAAACCATAATTATCGGAAAAAGTTTCCCACCAGCCATGAGCATATCCGATATCAACCGCTAACAATCTACCTGCGAGAAAACCAATTCCGGCGGTCAAATATTTTTTGTCGAATTGTGACGGATCATCTTTATATGGAGAAGTCATATACATGAAACCTCCTCTAACGCGCATATTTACGAACGGGATATTATATTCCAAACCGAGATTATAATTACCGGCAGCTTTGTAATTATCTTTAATGTCTTTGTTAATCTGACTAACATCCGTCGGAGTTAAGCCTTCGGTAAATTCCATTTGTGTGTAATCAATTAACTGAGCCTGAGCGCTTACAATAAGCGAATAAAAGTTAGCGGAGAATCCTGCTGTAAATTCGAAGGGAGTTTTAACTTTATATTCTATTTCACTGCTTATTGATTGAGGATCAAGTTCAAATCCTCCGCTGCTTTCAAAATCCGAATAGCCATCAACGTAATAAAGTTCGTCAATAGTTATTGAACTTGGGAATTTAATGGAAGCGCCGAATCGGAAATTATTTCTAAGCTGATACAAAAGACCGACCTTCAAATCCCATCCTGATAATTCCCATTCAAGAAAATCATTAAAATAAAATGTGTTGAAACCCGCAGTTGCCGGTTCAGCCGGATCTAATAGCATGGAATTGGGATAAACATCCTTTGTATCATCTTCGTAGTATTCCCTGTTGCTTGAGTAATCACCGGAAAGAATATTAAGTGTTGCGCCAACGTATAATTCCGGTGCAATTTCAACTGCGCCAGCAAGTGACCAACTATTCAAACTGCCTTGTTTTAATATTGTTCCGCTCTGATTAAGTTGTCCGTTTATTTTTGTATTGTCATACAAATAATCGCCTGTATTGTTATCATAAACAGGGTAGCTCAATCCGAGGAGGAAAGGAACATCATCATTAAAACCGGTTAGATACTGAATCATCGAATTACTGTTGTTGTTATAACCGTCAAATTTTTGGGCGTAGTTGAAATCCTTTATTTTGTTGTACCCAAGTGAGAAAACCAAACTGCCTCTAAAAGTGGGGAACGGAAAAACAAAACCGAATTGGTTAAGCCCTGTTTTACTACTTGAATAATCAGTCGTGTTACCGAAAAATAAAGATTCATTACCCAGCGAATTATATTGCAGACCACCGCTCATCTCCATCTTTCTAATAAGTCCTAATCCTGCAGGATTAAATGCGGCGCCTGAATAATCATCGCTGACAGCAACATACGCATTCCCCATACCCAAAGCTCTGGCGCTGCTTCCGATGCCCGGCTCGCTGAGTCTTAAAACATCATTATCATTTTGTGCATTCACAAATGAAACTAATCCAATTATCATCATTGATACGAATACAATTTTTAATTTCATTTTAACGTCTCCTGGGTTTAGTGGAACGCTCACTACCTGTGTTTCTTAAGTTAGTTGAAGATGATCCATCTCGTGTTTTACTGTCTTCCCGCTCGACCGTAGTTCCCTTTGACGGGGCAGTGGGGGGATGAACGGGTCTCATCGGTTTGTACGGACCAACGACGAATTTTGGACCCACCGGAACGGGAATCAAAATAGGTCTTACAATTTCTGTATAGATTACTGTTTCGTGATCTTCTCCGGTAACTGTTTCTTCTGTTTCGGTATATTCTTCATCTACCGGCGGCAGAACATCATACCACCAAGCATAATCCGGGTTTATTTCCTCACCATTTGAATTTACTAGCGCATAATCGGAATTGGCATAATAATTAAAGTCAGTTAATTCCTGTGCGTCATGGCATTGTGCACATTCATTATAAAATTTCACGTCATATTCTAAGTAATGATCATTCTCAACATTTTCTAAAACTACAGGATGCTCATACACAGTATAGCAGCCGAAAGCAGATAACATCAAGATTAATATTCCGATTACACTTTTCGTCTTCATTTTATCTTCTCTTCCTTGAACCTGATGATTTAGTAGACGGAGAAGATGACCTTGTCGAAGGTCTTGACGGCGCACTTCTGACAGAAGGTGAACTAGTCTTCGGCGGTGAATAGGATCTGGTTCTCGGAGCGCTAGGAGTTGATTTCACCCGTGGTCGGGGTGAAGATGTTTTCGGAGGTGAATATGTTTTAGTCTTCGGCGTTGAATATCTAGGCGTTGATTTTGATCTTGAGCTCGAGGACGGTTTATCACTGTAATCTTTGTAGATGTATTTCCTGCTTGGTGACTTAACTTTATAACTTCCGGTTGAGGATTTTGATCTCGCTCTTATTTTCGCAGCTTCACTTGTACTTTTTCTTACAACTTTAGGAATAGTATACTTTGAATCTGATGATTTGATTTTAGACCTGTCATAGGTTCTTGTATCACTATCCTTTGTTTTGAAACCGGGTGAAACTCTACGACTGCTTGTAACTCTAGGCGAAGATACTCGTGATTTAATCTTAACGGCATCTCCGGTTGCTCTTGATGATGCTCTGTCTTTCTCAACTATTCTATCGTTCTGTGGTTCACTGGTTCTGCTGCTTCCCGTAGCGCGTCCAGCAGCCCGCATCGAACCTAGATCAACATTGAGATCACGCGACCTGCTCGATGTAATTGCACCTGTTGACCTGGAACTGCTTCCGCCTCTCGAAATACGGTCTGAACGGTCACGGTTGGGAACGGCATCTCTTGATGCTGAACCTCTGCCCGAATGAGTTCCGCGCAGCGCTGTTTGATGTGTGCGATACTTGTACGGCGAAGAGTCATAAGAATAGTAATTATTATAGTATGGATAATAGTTATTCCAATAGTACGGGTAGTATGAATAATAATAACCGGGATAAATACAATAAGATGGATATCCCAAGTAATACCAATCACTGTAATAATAATCCCAGTAACCATAACCTATACTAATTCCGAATGAAGGATAGTATGATGAATAATAACGTCTATAATAGGGACGGTAATAACTATCGTAATAATATTGATTTACTATCGTTAGTTCCCCGTCTTCATCAACATAAACTTCCTGTTCATCGGGATTATAGAATTCATCTTCATAATAATCCGATTCGTCGTATTCATCTTCGTAATATTCATCTTCGTAATACTGATCTTCATCATAATATTCTTCTGTCTCAGAATTTTCATAATATTCATCTGAAGACTCGGAATACGAATTATCAGCAGGTTCTTTAACTGCAAACTGTGTGTAACAGCCGGTTAAAAATGAAGAAATTATTAGAAATACTAAAAGGTTGACAAATTTCATTTTGGTCACCCCTTTCTTTTATGATTGTTTTAACAAATATACAACAAAAGGCGTGCCTCGAAAATGCACTAACATGGGGATTTTTGTGCTAATTTTTCGGAGAAGTGTATATAAAATTAAACCAGCATGTACATTATACTGTACACTTAGAAAATAGCCCTTACATATTCAACAAATATTGCTCTATCAGCCTTGTTGCTGTTAATTTTTTTATTATCGAGCATGTCGCGTAAATCAACTCCAATCGTAAAGCCTTCTCCGGCAGACCATCTTAATCCCATATTCAAATAACCATTTCCGTCACCGATTGAAATTGATGTATTGTCGTTTACAGCAAAATCATATTCGGCAACAATTGAAACAACACCGCCAATCGTCTTTTCTAAACCCGCCTGCAAATTTAAGTCTTTATCCCCATCTTCTCTTTCCAATGAATAATTAACAATCCCGTGAATACTGAGATATCCGAGGAATTCATAATTCTTTGATACGGCTGCGAAAAAACCGGGAGATTTAATTTCAAATCTATTATTAGAATCAAAATATAAGCCTTTACCCTGTGAATCAAATCCAACTGTGATAGCTGGATAAGTTTGAGTCTCGTCAAAAATCCTTGCTCTTAAATTTACGCCCGGAAGTTTATACCAATCAACCGGACCGGATCCGATAATATTAACTCCGCCGTAAGAAATTCCGAAACTAAAATTATCGAATACTCCAACTTCTATTTTCGAAATAACAACACCCGCGGGAAGTATGTCAGTTGAAACACCAACGTAACCTTTCTCTAATATCCCTGCAGTCGGCATGTCAACCAGTGAACGGTATTCAAATTTTGCATTAGTACCGGAGGTTCCTTGTGCAGACAAAAATGATGATATTAATAATAAAAGTATCGATAATAATTTTATTCTTTTCATGTTTCCCCAGTTCCTGTTGACTGAAAGTTTTATATTATTCTAAAAATATAAAACAAATATATGACTTTTGGAATCATTATTTAGTTAAAATGCACTGCATTATCTATATTGATTGAAATAATTTGCGGAGCCAATGAATATTGTGAGTCAATACTAATTTTAACCTCCCCGAATTGATTAAGTATCTTTATTAATAATTCATTTCCGGATATTTTTTCAATCTTATCAATTGATTCACTACCTGAAATAATATCAAAATCTGCTTCAATATTCCGTAAGGGAATTCGGCTGCCGAATGAGTTAACCGGGAAAACTTTTATTAGAACAATACTATCATCTTTAAAACGGGAATAATCAACTTTGGAGCGGACTTCATAAATACTAAATCCATAATGCCAGATAAAAAATGAAATGATACAAATACCGGCAATAATTATGATTGCAGCAAAGATTAATTTTGTGCTCAACTATTTAATTTATTCCTTTTTATATGTGGTACCGGTTTTGGAATCCTTTAGAACAATTCCAAGACTCTTTAGTTCGTCTCTAATTTTATCGGCGAGCTGATAATTTTTATCATTCTTGGCTTCCTGTCTCAACCTTATCAACAGTTCTATTAATTCTTTCTCCAGTGAATTATTCGAATTATCTTTGCTCTCGTCAAAGCTAACAATGCCCAGAACTTCTCCGGCAGTTTTTTCCATAAAGATTTTTGCCTGTTGATAAAATGCTGCAGGGAGATTATCATTTTCAACGATATGTTTGTTTACATCCCGTACAAAATCGAACATGATTGCAGCAGCACGTGGAGTATCAAAATCATCATCCATAACCTCTTCAAACTGCTGATAATATTGAGTGAAATCAAATTTTGTGTATTCACCCGGAATATTTCCCGCTAATCCTTCATTAATATTTTCAACAAAGTTTCTAATTTTCTGCAATCCTTTTTCGGCTGATTCCAATAATTCTTCGCTGAAATTAAGCGGACCCGAATAATGTGATTGAGAAAACAACAACCGTATAGATTCAGCTCTGTACTTTTTTAAGATTTCTCTTGCAGTGAAAAAATTACCGAGTGATTTAGACATTTTCTCATTTTGAATATTTAGAAAACCGAAATGCATCCAATATTTAACAAATGGTTTTCCGGTTGCGCCTTCTGTTTGAGCAATTTCATTTTCATGATGCGGAAAAATTAAATCATTTCCCCCGGCATGAATATCAATTGTATCCCCGAGATGCTTTGTGCTCATAGCTGAACATTCAATATGCCAGCCGGGTCTGCCGCTTCCCCACTTGCTTTCCCATGCAGGTTCATTCTCTTTTGCTTTTTTCCAAAGTGTAAAATCGAGAGGATTTCTTTTTGATTCGTTCAACTCTATCCTAGCGCCGACTTCGAGATCATCGGTATTCTTTCCGCTTAACTTTCCGTATCCTTCAAATTTTTTCACATCATAAAATACATCACCGGAAACATTGTATGCACGTTCTCTACTTTCTAATTTTTCAATAAGAGATCTTATTTCCTCCATGTGTTCTGTGGCTTTTGGGTAAACATCAGCTTTCTTAATTTTCAGTTTCTCAATATCATCAAGAAATGCCTTGGTATATTCCGCCGCAACTTCCGAAAATGTTCTCCCCTGCTCATTCGCTTTTTTAATCAGCTTATCGTCAATATCGGTAATATTCATCACAAATTTTACATCATAACCTTTGTAAATAAGATATCTTCTTGTGATATCTGCCATTATAAAAGAACGAGCATTCCCGATATGGAAGTAATCATAAACAGTAGGTCCGCATGTATAGAATGTTACTTTCGGCGGATTGCTGGGTTCAAAGTTTTCTTTTTTTCGTTTTAAAGTATTGTAAATCTTCATTTCTCACCAATTTTTAACAAGTCAAAATATACAAATAGTGTATTCGTTAATCAATTTATAGAGATCACTTTATTCATTTTAATATTAAGGGAAATGGATTGCAATATGTCGAATTTATGTCACGCTGCGACACGCATGTCACACAAACTATGCTACATTAAATCAATAAAATAGGAATAGGCTTCCGATTAGATTAAAAAGTGCATTTATTCAGTATAATCGGCTCTTTATTACGTGAATTATCTCAATCGGCACTCATCAAATTTGGCACATAAGTTGGTATTACTGAATAAATAAACAAAAATATCTTGTTATCTTTAATGAAAAAATCAATAATTAACTACAAATCAAAAATCTATTCACACAATTCTACTCAATTAATTACGGGGTTACACATGAAAAAACTATTTAGTATTTGTCTCACCCTTTTGTTGTTCACCGCAATAACAATCAATGCTCAGGATGCCTTTATTAAGGTAGACGGTATCAGTCCTGGTGAAATTGTATGGGGTGAAATCGACACAAGTGTTTACCAAACACCATCTACAGGTTTAGCTAATGTCGGTATTGGTGACATTGTATATCTTTTCGCTATGCCGGATACCGGTACAACTTTCGTTTGGACATTAACAGGTCCTGACGGATCATCAGCAACTCTTGATAACACAGACCAGCAGATGACTGCTCTTAAAACCGATATGGTGGGAGCATTCACAGTCGGGTTAACCGTTGACGGTGTTGCCGCTGAGGATGTTGTTATTAATTCAGGTACATACAAAGGATATAACAATTGTATGACCTGCCACTCACCTGTTTACGGTGAATATGAAAATACAGGACATGCCGACATGTTTACGTTGGCTATCGACGGGCTAAAAAGCAGTCATTACGGCGAAAGCTGTATCGAATGCCACACAGTTGGTTATAATACAGATCCTGATGCTGATAACAACGGATTCGACGATGTAGCTGAAGATGTTGCATGGACATTCCCTGATTCTTTAGTTGACGGCAACTGGGATGATATTGTATTAAACTACGATCCGTTACAATACTTCGCAAATATTCAATGCGAAAACTGCCATGGACCAGGTAGCGAACACGTTGCCGGTTTCGGCGCTCCTGATATTATGAGTGTAACTTTAGATGAAGCTGTCTGCGGAAGATGCCATGAAGACGCAAGTCATCACGTTAAAAACACAGAGTGGAAACTTTCAAGACACGCAACGGGCGGATCATTTGCCCGAGGTACAAGCGGCTCATGCGCTCCTTGCCACTCGGGTGAAGGTTACATTGCTACTCATGACGCTACAACACAATTCGGACATCCTGAAACAGGAACATCTAATGTATCCTGCCAGGTTTGCCACGACCCTCATCACAATCCTGAAGGCGAAGGTACAATGCAGTTGAGAACATTCGAGAATGTTGTTTTACCTAACGGTTATGAAATTGCATTCGGCGGATCGGGTAAACTTTGTATGCAGTGCCACCACGGTAGAAGAAATGTTGAGGAATATGTTGAAGAATATCATTCTCACTACGGACCTCATCACAGTAATCAGGCTGACTTGTTAGCCGGAACAAATGCAATTACATTCGGTCGCTATATTCCTAGTTCAACACACAGAGACGCATTAGAAGACGGCTGTGTTAGCTGCCATATGTACGAAACACCTGCAGAAGGTCCTGCAATGCATAAACTTGGCGCACACACTTTCTCAATTTGGACAGAAGTTGACGGTGTAAGATATGACAATACCGAAGCATGCGCACGCTGCCACGGTGAATTAGAATCATTTGAAGAATTCCCTGCTCGTCATGACTATGATGAGGACGGAACGATCGAAACTGCTATGGCTGAAATTGAAGGGCTACTGCATGAATTAGGATTGCTGTTACCTCCTTATGATGATCCTGCTGTTGATGTAAGTGCTGATTATTCGAAATTAGAATTGAAAGCTGCTTTCAATTATTTATTTGTTGAAGAAGATCAATCAATGGGTATGCACAACTTCCAATATGCTGTCGGCTTGCTGAAAACTTCGATCGAAGCAATGAATTACGGTGTATTAAGTGAAGGTGAAATTCTCGGAATCGCAGACGTTCCTAACGATCAAGGTCGACAAGTTGAAATAGCTTGGACAAGATTCGGCGGTGACGGCGTTAGTGATGATCCTCTTTCTACTTATGTAGTTTTAAGAAAATCAATGTTGACTGCACCTGAAGATGTGGTTGTTTATGATTCATTCCAGAAAGTTCCTCAGGATGTTGAAGTTGACGAAACTTTTGGTGTTAATGACGGTCTATGGACTGTTGTTGCTACCGTTCCTGCTTTCCAATACTTAGAGTACAGCGCTGTTGTTCCTACTTTAGGCGACTCAACTGCAGACGGTATGTTCTACTCACATTTCAAAGTTCTTGGCGTTACCGAAGGTATGGCAACTGCTGAAACTGCTGTTGATAGTGGTTATTCTGTCGATAACCTGCATCCGGCTCCTCCTGTTGGTCTTATTGCAGAAGTTGGCGACGCAACTATTAACCTAGCTTGGCAGGAATCTATGGATGTTGATTTTAAATATTTTGCTATCTATAGAGGAACAACCGAAAACTTTGAATTAACTACTCCTATTGCTACAACAACAGGATTGGATTATTCTGACGCAGATGTAAGCTTTGATGTAAGATATTACTACAAAGTTACAGCTACTGACTTCTCAGGCAACGAAGGCGAAGCTTCTGAAGAAGTTAATGCAATGATCGTTGGACTCGGAATCGATGAAGGTATCCCAACCGATTACTCATTGTACCAGAACTATCCTAACCCGTTCAACCCAACAACAACAATTAAATTTGCCGTTCCTGAAGCTGCAAATGTTAAATTGATTGTTTATAATGCTGTTGGTAAAGAAGTTGCTACTCTTGTTAACAAAACTCTTGATGTTGGTTATTACGAATATCAATGGAATGCTTCTTCTACTGCTTCGGGTGTTTATTTCTATAAGATTATGACTGATAATTTTACATCAGTTAAGAAGATGTTGTTGATCAAGTAATTCTTGAATCACATTTCAGATTTATAAAGAGCGGCTTTTAAGTCGCTCTTTTTTTTTATCGAAAACTCAAACGTTGAAATCTTTATATCCAGGTTCTCTAGAATCACATAACGAAACAAGAACCGATTGTTTTTAGATGTTTATTCCTAATTTATTGTTTAATGGTGTATGCCTTCACATTCCCAGAGTGTCTGATAACAACTTTAGATTTCCTGATGACAAACCAGTAACAATGAACAACAAAGAAATCATAAAAAACAAGTATCAAGTATCAAGTAGCAAGTAGCAAGTAGCAAGAAACAAAAAAACCACATACGCTAAAACCAAGCTTCCACCTACGTAACAATCGCTTCGGTGGACAAGAAAAAACAGATCTCAAATAATTCTCAATAAACAAATCTCAAATTCAAAATTGATTAAGTTGTTTTCCTTGTTCGGCTAAATTCTAAATCCAAAATCCTAAGAAACAAAAACCAAATTTCAAACAATTCTCAATAACAAATTATCAATTTTAATCACCGACCTGTCCTCCGTAGCCAAACTTCACTAATTGTTACGTTTGGTAAACTTTAACGAAGGAGGAAGTTTTTGCGCTGGTAATAGTCAATTGTCAATATTCAATAGTCAATTCGTCCGATCTCAATAACTCACTAACTCAATAACTTTATCGATTCTCCGTGTTTTTTCGCGTTGTCCGTGAAATCCGTGTTCTATCATACTCGGGTGTCGGGAACCTTTATCCGCCGTAACTGATAAGTGTAGGCGGGACTTCCCGACACTTGTTTTATGGCTTATCGTCAAGGCGTGGGGCTAAAGGTCCGAGGTATTGATTCTCGAACATCGTAGATGTTCATATTTTTGTAGAGAACCATTTTCATTAATAATCAGATCATTGGAGATGATCTATAAAATCATATTCACAAATTGTTTTCAATTATAAATCCTCTACAAG
>JAIOZI010000106.1 GCA_021740785.1 Melioribacteraceae bacterium | reverse complement strand
TTTTTTTTTCAACAAAATTAATATAAAACTCTATTTCCTTATTTTTTTGCCTTTTCAAAAATAACCGGAAAAATATTTTTATTTGTCTCTGTAATTTGTTGTTTTTATTGATTTTATTTTTGCCCCCGAATCGCTGTTAATAGAACAACCGAGGCAATTAATTCCTTAAAGTCGGCATTTATTCTTGATCCTAATATCAGGAAAAATTTTGCAAAGGACTATCCGGAGGTTAAAGCGTCTAAACTATATAAAAAATTATTAGATGAAAATACTTAGTTGGGGATCACACATGCATTTTAATAACAGGTTTAATGATAATACAAAGATAATAGGCGTAATCGGTCATCCGATAAAACATTCATTTTCGCCATTGATGCATAATATCTCGTTCGATTTAATGAATCTTGATTATTTGTATCTCCCCTTCGATGTTCCTTCCAGTCATATTAAGTCTGCTCTAAAAGGTATTGTTGCATTGGGAATTAAAGGATTTAATGTAACGCTTCCGCATAAAGAGAAACTTATGGAATTATTGAATGAAATATCCGAAGAAGCAAGCGTAATTGGTGCGGTCAATACTGTTGTTAATGAAAACGGAGAGCTTCAGGGTTACAACACCGATGTTGTCGGCGTAGTTGAAAGTCTTAATCCGTACAAGAATGAAATAGAAGGACGGGAAGTATCCGTTATCGGCGCCGGCGGAGCTGCCCGCAGTGTTATTTATTCATTGATTCGTCATTTCAAAGTTGACTCTATAAATTTAATAAACAGAACCGGACAAAAAACCGAATCGCTCAAAGAATATTTTTCCGCGAAAATGCTATTCGATTCGTTCAAAACATATGAACTCGTTCCTCCCGATTTGATTAATGTATTTCAAAATTCTAAACTCATCATCAACAGTACATCAATCGGCATGAATCCCGATACGGATGATACAGCAACTGCAATAAAAGAATCGTTTCATCAAGATCAAATTGTTTTTGATGTTGTTTATAATCCCATCAAAACAAAAATGCTTGATATTGCCGAACAGCAAGGCGCTAAAACTATTAACGGTTTGCGGATGTTTGTTGAACAAGGCGCTAAAGCATTTGAGTTGTGGACCGGCGAACAGATGCCGAAAGAAAAAATTTACAAAGCTTTGTTTACATATCTGAATGATAATCAGTAATAGTTGGTTATTACAAAAACGGTTGTAATATCAACTGCATTTAGACACTAGTTGCAATTAGGTTAGTAAATTAATTGTCATTTCCCGAATGTGATGAGGACAAAACAGCTCTCTTTGACCAAATAGTTCGTCAACTAAAAAAAATCTATCAGCCTGCAAAACTCGGCACATTCGGTGGTGTTTTTACTCCGGATGTATTAACGATACTCGGTGTAATAATGTATCTCCGGCTCGGCTGGGTTGTTGGGAACGCTGGCTTACTCGGCGCTTTGTTGATTATTGTTCTGGCAAAGATAATCACAATTGCAACCGGACTTTCAATGTCCTCGATCACTACCAATATTAAAATCGGTGCCGGCGGTGCATATTCAATAATCTCGAAATCACTCGGTTTGAAAGCAGGCGGAAGTGTCGGAATTCCGTTTTACATTTCTCAGACTTTATCGGCGGCACTTTACATTGCAGGATTTACGGAAGGCTGGCTGCAAATTTTTCCTTCTCACGATTACTTAATTGTTGCCGTATCGGTATGGGTTTTACTCCTTGCTATTTCTTATGTCAGTGCAATATTCGCAATTCGTATTCAATATATAATTTTAGCAATAATTGCAGTTTCGATAATATCTTTTGTGCTGTCTCCCGAACGAATAAATGAACAGCCCCAGTTGATCGGAAATTTTGAAGATGCAAACTTCTGGGCGGTCTTTGCAATTTTTTTCCCGGCTGTTACGGGAATAATGGCAGGAGCAAATCTTTCCGGTGATTTGAAAAACCCTCGCAAAGCAATACCCGTAGGCACGCTTAGCGCAATTCTTGTAACGATGTTGATTTATATCGGTCTGGCTTATTTTGTTTCGGTAACTGCAACCCCGGAGGAACTCAGATCCAACCAAATGATAATGGTTGATAAAGCATGGATAAAAGAATTGGTATTAATGGGAATTCTTGCCGCCACATTTTCCTCTGCACTTGGAAGTATGGTCGGCGCCTGACAAAATACACGGGACAAGCCGGTTGTTCGCGGGAACTTTCTTTTCTATCGATATTATCGCTATACCATACACAATTATTTTCATTTTGAAAATATTTTTCATTTTGAAAAAGTCATTTGATAAAAGCTGCTTTTATTTATCACAACCCGACTTTTTTATTGGGCATAAATGTTGTAAAGTTACTCTAAAATCCTGCTCATTTATGTTTGCCAAAATGAATATCTTTACATTATGAATAAAGGAAACATTTTAATAGTCGATGATGAAGCTGAAATTAGAAACCTGCTCTCCAAACTTTTTCAGCTTGAGGGATATTTAACTTACACTGCCGAAAATATAAATAGCGGTTTAAAGATTTTATCTGAAGAAGAGATTCAAGTTCTTATTTTGGATGTTCGTCTTAAAGAAGTAAATAGTATCGATTACCTTCCAGAAATTAAGAACATATCTCCTCTAACTGAAATAATTATGCTTACTGCTTACGGTAAAATTTCAGATGGAGTAAACTCAATTAAACTCGGTGCTTTCGATTACATTACAAAAGGTGATGATGACGATAAAGTAATCCCAACCGTTAAAAAAGCACTCGAAAAAAATCGATTGTCAACACAGCTCAGCCGTTTACAAAAAAAGATATCTACACTATACAGTTTTGACAACATTATTGGTGATTCGCCCATTATAAAAAAGGCTATTTCACTTGCGGAAAAACTAACGACTTCAGATACAACTGTTTTATTGAAAGGTGAAACCGGAACCGGCAAAGAGATTTTCGCACAATCAATTCACTACAACAGTGATAGAGCCAATCATCAATTTGTTGCAATTAATTGCAGCGCTATTCCGAGTGAAATTTTAGAATCGGAATTATTCGGGTATAAAAAAGGAGCATTTACCGGCGCCGATACAAATAAAAAAGGAATATTTGAGGAAGCTCACGGCGGCACTCTCTTTTTAGATGAGATAAGTGAAATGGCGTTCAATCTTCAAGCCAAGCTTTTACGCGTACTTGAAACCAAAACATTTATTAAGCCGGGTGATTCGAAAGAAACTCAAATTGATATACGAATTATAGCTGCATCAAACGTAGATATGGATAAAGCAATTGAAGAAGGAGCGTTCAGGAAAGACTTATTTTATCGAATCAGTACATTTATTATTGAGCTTCCTTCTTTACGTGAAAGAAAAGAAGATATTCCAATTTTGGCAGATTATTTTATAAAATATTTCTCAACAAAATTAAACAAACCTATCGTATCAATTGAACATGATTTTTATTCTAAACTTCGACAATACAGCTTTCCCGGCAATATCCGCGAGTTGAGAAATATTTGTGAAAGGGTTGTTATTTTATCTGAAAAAGGTGCTGTTGTTTCCGATTACTTACCTCAAGAATTTTTTAATCAGTCATATAGTATTTTGTCTAACAGTAACGATTTATCAATTTCTTTCGTTGAAAAACAACAAATACAAAAAGTGCTTTCACTGACAGATAACAATAAAAACAAAACTGCTGAATTGCTCGGTATCGGCTTAACAACACTTTACCGCAAAATTGAACAATATAATATTGGTGAATAAATATGCTCAATCTGAAATCAAAAATAAACGCCGGCCTGGCTGTACTTATTTTGGTTATTGTGGTTATCGCCGCTGCGGGCATCTTTAATCTAAAAGTGCTTTCCGAAGATTCCTCTGCAATTATACAAGATAATTATCACACAATAGACTACTCATTTTTGATGCTTGCTGAACTCGAAAGTATTAATAATAAACTCATCAATCTTTCAGAATTAAATGTGGATGATTCAACCGCGGCTGAAAATTTAATTGCGGATATTTCTAAACACATTGAAAGCTTTAACAAGGTTCTTCAACTTCAAGAGAATAATATTACGGAAACCGGAGAAGCGGAACTTGTAAATTCACTGGCAGAAAACTTTAGGCTAGTTCAAAACAACATTCAAACTGCGGTTAAAAATGATTCTGTTTATCTATCTCCCACTATTGTAAACTCTCTGAGCGCATTAAGAAATACTCTACATGAGATTTACAAACTTAATATGCAAAGTATAATTCAAAAGAATAAAATTGCCGAAGAAACTTCATCCAGTGCTATTACATATATGTTGGTAATTTCTTCATTTAGTTTAGTAGTAGTGTTGTTTTATCTTTTCCGGTTCCCTAACTATATTGCTGCACCAATTAGAGAACTAACCGATAAGATCCGTGCCGTTTCTTCCAAACGTTACGACCAGAAAATAACGATTAAATCTAGCGATGAAATTGGCGCATTAACGGAATCGTTCAATCAAATGGCTGAAAGATTAAAGGAATATGAAGAACAGCATCTCGATCAATTGCTGCTTGAAAAGAAAAGGATTGAAGGACTTGTTTATGGGCTTAATGACGGCGTGATACTGCTTGATGAAAATAAGAATATCATTCTAATTAACACAACTGCTCAGCAGATAATTTCGCTGCATACTTCGGAAATAATTAATAAAAATATTCTTTCGCTTAGTGAGCATTCTAAAATAACGGAAATAATTTGTTCTGTTATTAGTTCGGATAAAAATGAAAAATCAGAAACCTTAGAGGTTTATGATGATAAATCAAATCAATACTATAATGTCGATACAATCGAGATCAAAGATGAAAACAAAGTTGAAACAAGCATCGGAATAAAAGGGCTAGTAATAATTTTAAGAAATGTTACACCATTCAAAGAAAGAGATATTGCAAAGACCAACATGCTCGCAACAGTATCACACGAATTGAAAACTCCTATATCATCAATAAATCTCAGTCTTAAATTATTATCCGATACTCGTCTCGGTAAACTGAATGATGAGCAAAAAAATCTTGTCGAATCAATAACCCTTCAGAATAAAAAATTACTTCGAGTTGTTAACGATGTTCTTGATTTCGCGCAAGTTGAAACCGGTAAAATAAATCTGGTAATCGAAACTATCGATCCTGCTCAAGTAATTGATTTGGCTACTTCTGCCTTGATGATGCTCTTATCCGAAAAGGAAATCGATCTAAATCTTGATATCATGGATAATCCGCCATTAATCAAAGCCGATCTCGAAAAATCTGTTTGGATTCTCGTCAATATTCTAAATAATGCTATCCGTTATTCTTCTTTACAAGGTAAAATAATTTTGAGCATGAAAGCAGACGGTGATTATATAAAGTTTTCGGTTCTCGATTACGGACCTGGAATTTCCACAGCCGACCAAGAAATCATATTTCGTAAGTTCATAAAGGATAAAGTAGGTTATTTTAAAGGAAGCGGTCTCGGTTTGGCTATTGCAAAAGAATTTGTGGAATCACAAGGCGGTAAAATATGGGTTGATAGCTTGAAAGATAGCGGAAGTCAATTCCATTTTACACTACCAATCGCTTAATCATTATTTCCATTCTGAAAATATTTTTTAATTATGAAAATGGTTAGGCCAACACCAATTTTAACAAAACAACTAATTTCCTCTAAAACACACCAATAAAGGTGAAAATATCACTTTTTATTTGTGGTATGCTAGTTGAATATATTTTTATAAAATAAATCAGTAAGCATGATTTACATTTTGATTTCACTTGAAAAAAACGGAGTTAAACGTGGAAAGAATAGCAATAATTGGTATCGATAGTTTTTCAATCTCACTGATAAAGATCTTTTCAGGTAAGCTGAAATATATAAGTGCAATCGATTCTGATCCGGAACAAGTGGCAAAGATTCAAGATATGGTCAATTATTCGATTGTTGGAAATATTGAAAATAGTGAAACCATTTCTTCATTCTTAAATAATGATATCGATACTGCCTTTATCAGCACCGGTAAAAACATAACTGCAAGCATTTTTGCAGTTTATCATCTGATTGAAATGGGTATAAAAAAAATTTATGCAAGAGCTATAAGTGAAGATCATGCAAAAATATTAAAAGAGATGGGCATTAAAGAAATTATTTCTCCCGAAAAAGATACTGCCGAACATCTTTTTGATAAACTATCTGATGCCCACTAACTTTAATTAGCAACATTTATGAACCAACAATTAGTATGATCAATTTGACTTATATGAAAACTTCTGTTTGGATATATTACAATGATTAAAAACGCAGTAAAAAAAATAACTCCGATTCAATTTATAAGCTTTGGATTTGTTGTAATAATATTAGTTGGCACATTTTTATTAATGTTGCCGGTTTCATCTGAAGATCATACATCCCAAAATTTTTTAGATGCATTGTTTACAGCAACTTCGGCAGTTTCCACAACCGGACTGATTGTTGTCGATACAGGCACTTATTATTCACTATTCGGTGAAATTGTTATTCTAATTTTGTTTCAAATCGGCGGTTTGGGCTATATGGTTTTATTTGTTCTAATGACGCTGGCATTAAGAAGCAAATTATCAATTACAAGTAAAAAATATTTAAGAGAATCCCTCTCACGGCTGCCGAATGTAGATATTCTAAAGTTTGTAAAACTCACTATAATTTTTACTATAATTTTTGAAGCAATAGGAACAACTTTATATTCTCTTGTTTTGTCAAACTATTTCGACACTGCTGATGCAGTTTACTTTTCTTTATTTCATTCGATTTCAGCGTTTTGTACAGCCGGCTTTTCTCTTTTCCCCGACAGTCTTTCTGCTTATGGCACCAATTGGCTGATTAATATTAATACTTACTTTTTGGTTATCGGCGGTTCAATAGGTTTTTTTGTTATTTATGATCTTTCCCATTATTTCAAAAATTTTATAAAACGTGACCCGATTAAAAGATTTTCTCTTCAAACGAAAATCGTACTCAGTACTTCGTTCTCGTTACTTACAATTGCCTCCATTCTTTTGTTTGTTTTGGAGAAAAACAAGTTCACTGAAAGCATAACAGAAAAAATATTTTACAGTATTTTCCAAGCAGTTACCGCATCAACAACTGTTGGTTTTAACACAGTTGATATCGGCTCGCTTACAACTGCAAGTTTATTTGTAATAATTGTTTTAATGTTTATCGGCGGATCTCCGGGAAGTACCGCCGGCGGTATTAAAACTACGAACTTCGTCATCTTCTCAAAATTCGCTGTTGCCGCATTGCGCGAAAGAAAATATGTGGCTGTATTTAAACGGACTATTAATTCCAACTTATTTCAAAAAGCCGCTGCGCAAATATTCGTTGCAGTTCTTTCAATAACATTTTTTACTTTTTTACTTACAGTTAGTGAGCAAGCTGATTTTATTAATATTTTATTTGAATCGGTTTCTGCTTTCGGAACAATCGGTTTATCAACCGGCATAACTTCAGATCTTTCATCAATTGGAAAAATATCCATTATCGCATTAATGCTTATCGGCAGAATCGGTCCGCTGGTTATTGGATTATCATTAATTCCGAAAGTAAAAAATAATAATTACTCTTATCCGGAAGAAGAAATATTAGTATCATAATAAGGAGTTTATAATGAACAATTATGTTGTAATCGGCTTAGGTAATTTTGGTTTTAATGTAGCAAAAAATTTGGCTGTGAAAGGAAATAATGTTTTAGCAATAGATTCATGTTCTGAACAAATAGATAAAATTAAAGATTTAGTAAATGACTCGGTTATCGGTGATGTTAAGAATGAACAATTTCTTAAAGAGTTTATCGATAATACAATTGATGCTGCAATTATAAGTACCGGTGAAAATACATTTGATAGTATTCTTGCAGTCCATTTTCTTAAAAAGTTAGGTGTACAAAAAATTATCGTTAAGGCTCACGATAAAACACACGGTCAAATCTTAAAAGTAACCGGCGCTGATGAAATAATTTTTCCGGAAAAAGATATTGCCGAGTGGTGGGCAAATAGACTTTCAGAGCCTAATCTGATTGAGCATCTACCTCTTTCCGAAGAATATTCTATCGTAGAGTATGCCTGCCCTGATAAGTTTGCCGGTAGCACATTAAAAAAATTGCAGCTAAGATCTAAGTATAAAATTTTGTTGATCGCCGTTAAAGATATTTTGAATAACGATTTTATTTTAATGCCTGCTGCCGATTATGTTTTGAAGCCGGACACGGTACTTATCTTAATGGGTAAAAAAGAAGATATAGGAAAGATGAAAGTTGAGGTAAAATAATGTTGTTATTTTATAATAATAATTCTGCGTCAGCATCCAAGAACAGCATTCGGTTTACAGAAAGATGTTAATTTATGGTTGAGAGATAAGTCGCCAAACTGGCATCTAGCAGTATTAATTTCACTGCAGCTTCAATTGAACTGGGAGGGTAAAATTAATCTCGTGACCGTTGCCGAAAAGAAGGAAGATAAAAAAAGAATGCACAGGTTTCTGGAGCGTTTAAGTGATCAATCACGTCTTCCCTCGTTAACCGAATTTCATGTACTGACCGGAAAATTTACTGATGTAGTTCATGCTTCACCGCGGGCGGATATTAACATTTTCGGTCTCGGTGACGAATTAAATTTCGAAATGATGCGTGAAATGCCGGAGCAGATAAATTCATCTTGTTTGTTTGTGCGGGATTCCGGGAAAGAAAGCGCGTTGGTATAAGAAGCAGTTTAAGGTATTATAAAAGCGAATAGAATTTAATTTTATTGTTAGCTGTTCTTGAGTTATTGTGAAGCGGGAAATTGAGAATTGACATTTCTTGATTGACTATTGACAATTGTTGTTTGAGATTTATTTGTTACTAGTGTAGCAACAATTTAATTATGCAACATAATGTTCTGATAGTTTTTTATCTGCATCTTCTTTTGTAAATGTCCAATGGATTTTTTTCTTTTCGTTATTCCTTTGTAATAACCACTTACTTAACTCACTTTTCAA
>JAIOZI010000039.1 GCA_021740785.1 Melioribacteraceae bacterium | reverse complement strand
AGAAACAAGTACCGTACCTCACTACAATCACGGAACAGCATCACCAACAACGTTTTTGGAGCATAATCGCATTGTTTGGCAGCCACCTTCCTCGATTTTCACTGGTTTTTTGCTGCTAATGGCCAAGTTGGGTTAAATAACTTTTTGACTTAAAAAGTAGTTTTTATAACTTGTGCTGACTGTAAGTTTAATTTCCATAATCGAGATGTTTCTATTACTTTTGATATAAATTAGGTTAACAAAATGTCAGCTAATGAATACGATCATAATCTTAAAAGCAGTGCGAATTTTCAGCGGTTGAAGAGAGTATTGACTTTTAACGTCTCCAACATTTTTATTTGGTTTGCAATCGTAATATTTTTAATCGGCGGAACGATAGCCACTATTCTCGGCATTGCAATTTCAATAGCAATATTTGGCGCAAGCGTAATGGTTTTTAAAATATTGCTCGAAGAAAAAAAACGTGGGTGGATTTTGGGTATGATACTTGGAGTAATAATACCATATTTAATCGCCCTGATCTTCGCAGCAATAAATAAAAATTTGATGTGGCTGCCGTTAATTCCAACTGGGTTTCTCTTTTTCTATTGTTTCCTGCTACTTCCAAGAGTAATTGATTGGATAAAGGATATTGGAGAACGAAACCGATATATATTAGATAAAAGAAAACGTGATGAGGAATTAGAAGCTTTCATGAATCAAATAAAAACTAAAATCGATTAACAACCAATTTATACAGCGACATTTATGTTGCTAGACCAGAAAATGTACAGCGACATTTATGTCGCTCCTTTGCACAAGTATCTTACAATACTTTTAAAATGATTTCTTCTCGATTTTAGCATAATTCTTTCACTTTAGTTGGGAGCGAGATGAATCTCGCCTGCCTCGGCGGCAGACGGGCTCTACATTAATTTACCAATTTACATTATGTACAGCGGCATTTATATCGCTCCAAAGCAATGTGATTAACTATAATTCACAAATACTCTGGATTGTAATAATTCCAACGATACTCATATGGATCATCAATTAATCCCGCCTTCACAGGATTTTCTAAAGTGTACTCTACAAGAATTTTCAATTCCTTTTCACCTCTAACTTGATGATCATAACTTTCATGCTGCCAAAATTGGCCCTTACGTTTCAGAATTTTGTTACAACTATTTGCTGTGGCTCCTTTGAATAATCTCATGATTCTTGTTATACTTGGTTCAAGTGATTTTTTTTTATCACTACTATTCTGAGTACCTTTTTTTAGTTGCTCAATCTTTCTTTTTGATTGTTCTGTTTCTAATTGACTATCATCAATCGGAATTAAAATTATGTGTAGATGATTCGGCATTATTGTAAATGCAATCAATCTATAACGAGTCCCATCATATTTTAATAAATGCTGGTATATCTTATCGGCTATTGCATCTATGCTTAACCAATTTTTTCCGTGCTTTGCAGAATCAAGTATTTTCTCATATTTAATAAATCGATTTAACTGCAATTCTTTATATAGTTCTTCTCTTTTTAAAATTGAAGTTGCACCTGAGATGTAGTCCAATCTCTTTTGATATTCTATGTTAATTTCTTGATATATACTCTTTGGGATTGTTCCTACTAGTCGGACAGTTATAAAATACGCGAAACCAATATCTTGATAATGTGGAAGGTTCCTTTTATAATAAACCATAATTCAAAATATAAACTATTTATAAATAGGATTATTTATTGTTTTAAATGAGCGAGATGAATCTCGCTCTACATTAATCTACTAATTTACATTATGTAGAGCGACATTTATGTCGCTCCTTTGAACGAGTATCTTACAATACTTTTAAAATGATTTCTTCTTGATTTTAGCATAATTCTTTCACTTTAATTGAGAGCGAGATGAATCTCGCTTTACATTAATTTACCAATTTACATTATGTAGAGCGACATTTATGTCGCTCCTTTGCACAAGTATCTTACAACACTTTTAAAATGATTTCTTCTTGATTTTAGCATAATTCTTTCACTTTAGTTGAGAGCGAGATGAATCTCGCCTGCCTCGGCGGCAGACGGGCTCTACATAAATTTACCAATTTACATTATGTACAGCGGCATTTATGGCGCTCAAATTGCTATCAAAAAACCAAACATCTAACCCCCCAAAAACGGAAGCCAAACAATCATAGAACTGCTGCCGCGATTATTCCACGAATAATACGGTATCAATTTTAACTGAATTGATTCAGTCGAATTATTCCGACCTGGAAACTCAATCATCGGAATTCCGTTAAGTATGCCGTCACTAATTTTATTAATTATTATTGTATCATCACCCGGTAATTCATTTATCACCAAGTCTTGAACCGGATCACCATTATCAATACCTTCGGCGCAGTAAACCAGCGGACCGCGTGTAACAGCAATTCTGCCAATATTATTCTTCACTGAATCAATTGTAGAATTAAACTTTACAGGCATCGGAAGAAACAACTCGACTTTGTCCCCTTCACTCCATTTACGATTTATCGATACAAATCCATCTTCTGTAATTGTATCAATTAACTTTCCATTAACAGTAACTTTATATGATGGTTCAAATGTATTATGATAATCGTACAACATGCCGGGTAAAAATTGCTCACCTTGTGCCCATGTCGGTATTCTTAATTTTAAAACAAATTCTTTTTCCTCAACCGGGTCGATATTAATCAAAACATTCTCATCAAAAGGATACTGAGAAGATTGTTTGATTTTAACATTCGTTTCATCAATATTTATTACGGTTTCACTGCTTCCGTATAAAGTTATGTAAATTTCATGTCCTGTATATGAATACATCATGCCCGGAACCTGCGGAAGTAATCTTGCAAGATTAGACGGGCAGCAAGCTGTGTTAAACCATGGTGATCTGCCGGTCTGACCATAATTAAATTTTGTATCACTTTCTGCCTCAAGTGGATTTACATAAAAAAACTTATTCCCTTTAAGATTGACACCAGCCAAGACATTGTTGAAAAGTGCAACTTCAGCTACATCAAAATACTTAGCTTCCTTTGTCTTCAAAAACATTCGAAAATTAAAAAGTACATTCCCGACTGCTGCGCAAGTTTCATCATAAGCCTCTTTATTAGGTAATTCAAACGATTCACCGAAACCTTCAATTCCACGAACAGCTCCCAATCCGCCCGTAATATGCATCTTGGTATCCGCTATGTTATGCCAAATAGAATTCAAAGCAGTTGCAAATTCATCTGTACTAAGCAAGGCATCAACATCTGCCATTGCAGAATACATATATGCTGCCCGAACCGCATGCCCCACAGCTTCCTTCTGTTCTTTAACAGGTTTATGCTGCTGCGCGTATGTGGGTGACATAACGCCATCTCCTTCCGGAGCAAAAGTAACGCCACGGATCTCTAAAAACTTTTTAGCCATTTCGAGATACAATTCCTTACCCGTAACGCGATAAAGTTTTGCCAGTGCAAGTTCAAGTTCCTCATGTCCTGGTGCCTGCATTACAGGTTTTCCATCATTATAATCCGGATCGCCAATAAAAAATACTTTATTAATATGATTCGCACTTTTCTCCGCAACTTTCAACCATTTATCCTTCCCGGTGGACTGATAATAAGCTACCGCAGCTTCAATCATGTGACCAATATTGTAAAGCTCGTGACTGTGCACAACCCAAGAATAAGGTTTATCACCCATTCCGCCGCCGCCCCAGAAATGTTTTGGCTGAGCTACACCTGTTATATGAGCAACGTATAAATATCCGTCATCCCGCTGAGCATCTGCAATTATATCGATGATACCATCAAGCTGCTTCTCTAATTCTTCATCCGGATTGGTTCGGAGAATATATGCAGCTCCTTCCATTACTTTGTAAAGATCGGACGAAATATACCTATGCGGAAAAGGAAGTTCATCTTTAATTCCTTTAAGATAATTGGCTGCCTTTTGTAAATTCTCAACGGCTGGTTTTGTCTTATCCAAAGCAAATGGAACGAGTGTATCAGCTTGTATTTTCAATCTCGGCTTCCAAAACTCATCTTGAATATCAACTTCGTTAAATGGTACCGGTTTAACCGGGTAATCTTTTTGAGCTATAATCTGTTCTATTGAGATTGTCATGATGCTTAGCGCTAGGATTAGTGTTAGAAATAGTTTCATAATTCACTTCTTCAAAAATTTATTATGTCATTTAACTGCATCAAAATTAAGCAATAATTTTTTCTTAAACATTTTATAGATATAAATAAAGTATGAATCTGCATATTTTTTCAAATATTTTAATTGCTTTATTCGAGAAATCTTAGTGGAGGTATAATATACATTATCCAATTTTAGAATAATATATTGTTCAATGAGAATAGATGGAGCATTACTTTTTCTGATATGTAGAAGATAATTTTGAACGGTTGATTTTGAGGTTAACAACTCGGAATAGGGAAAAAAACGGGATGTAACTTTTAAGAAACATCCCGTTTAAAATAATTGAATACCTCTAAATTTTGGCAGGACGAATTACAATATCAATTCTTCTATTTTTTTCTCTGCCTTCTGCAGTCTCATTATTAGCAACGGGTTTTGATTCACCGTAGCCGATTGAGAAGATTTTACTTTTACTGATATTTAAATTCGCGATTAGGTATTGATAAACTGCATCAGCTCTTGATTGTGATACATCAAGATTTGTTTTATCACTACCGTAAGAATCCGTATGCCCTTCAACAGTAATTATGGCATCGGGAAATTTTTCCAGTGCATTTTTTACTTTTGCAAGAAGATTAAAATGTTCCGGTGCAATAATTGCTTTCCCCGCATCGAACTTAATGCTTACCAATCGAATAGTTAACTTATCTGCATCCCTTAATACAACGGCTTCCGAAGGTGAAAAACTATTTGCTACTTCTTCAAATCTCCTTTTCAAATCATCGATTACTGCAAGACGCTGTTTCAATTCTGATTTTTCTTCGGTTATGCCGCCAAGTTCCTTTTCGTATTCATCTACTTGATTTTCCAGATTGGAGTTTTTCTGTTTCAAATCATCAATTTCAGCGTAAAGCAAATTTAATTTAGAAATTATTTGAGATGCTAGTACAGAGTAACCACTGTCAAATTTTGCAGTTAAATCCAGCTTCGACGCAATTTGAATTAAAGGTTCTTCATAGTAGAGAACAAGTTCTTCCGATGTTTTATCATTTTCATCCCATTCCTTAAATAGGCGTGTCAAACTAATCGCATGATTAACTTGTGAATGAGCCTCTTTCGCTAAATCTCTAGCATAATCGGTATCATAACGATTATCATTTAATTCTTTTTCTGCCGCATCAATAAGTTCTTTACTTTTCTGAAGTGTCAGCGGCGCATAATCATCAACATCTTCTTCAATTGCTTGTTTGTGTAACTCCCAAGTTTCGTTTAAATAGTGAGCTTTGATTGATGCAAGTTCAGCTTCCCGGAATAATTTCTCTGCCTCAAAAGCAAGCTCTTCCGCATCTTTTAGTTCATTGTACTCAACCTCTTCTGCTGCATCACGAAAAGTCTTTTCCGCCTTAATCCAAATCTCACTTGCATGAATTTCTGCATTTGAACTAACAGCATCTGATCTTGCCTTTAGCAGTTCCTCAAACATTTTGCCGCTTATTTTTGAGGTCTCAAATGCTTTATTGAAAAGCTTTACCGCTTCAGACAATTGCTCTCTAATATCGTCAAGCGATTCCCCATCTTTAAGCGCTGATTCTGCATCACGATAATATTCAAGTCCTTCTTCATAAAAATTAGGAGAGAGCATAACAGCATTAACTTCTTCCATTTTCACCAGCGCTTCGTCGGCTTCCTTAAATAATCTCTCTCTAATTTCTTGTTGAGATAATGTAAATGAACTGAGAATTGCTGAAAATAATAAAACATACTTTAAATGTTTCATCGAACCTCCTCTGTCCGGAACAAATTTATTTTTATGTTCGTTGTTTATCGATCTGAATTTCAACTGAATATTTTTTTGAGGAAAGATCGTACTCTCTTATAATAATCTTAATAAACCTGAAATCAATTTTTCCGGTTTCATAATTTTTTACAAATTTTTCTTTATAGTTATTTGAATTTCCGGATTCATACCAGTCCTTTTCAGTTTCTCTCCATCCATCATTCAAACAATCTTTAATTTGACTAACCAGTTCATTAAATAAATTTTCAGCTTCTGCTTTAACATCACCATGATAAAATTTTGACTGGAACGATTCACGTCCCATTATTGATATTTTATTCTCATTACTCCCGGTAATTTTTACATTTGAATTCCAAACCTCAACTTCACCGTTATATAATCCGTCTTTGAGAAAATAGAAATCCGCGTTGGCATGTTCCAACACATACTTTATTGATGTGCATAAATCAACATCTTCTTTAATTAATTGAGACCGTGATGATGCTAAATTTATTTCGCAGTCATATTTTCCAAAACTGTTGGTATCGCCAACTACATATAAATCAAAATTACCGGTTTCGAAGGCTACGGTATCGAGAGTTGTAATCCTTTTCTCTTTGTCGGGATATACAAAAACAGTTTCATTTTCGGGAGAAACCAAAAACATAAACGGCCAAAATTCTTTTGCGGAAAGGTTGATAGCAATTCTATCACCCTTACTGAGATAAACTTCATAAGCATCATATCGACCGTAATCCGGATCAATCGGGTCTTGTACCGTTAATTCATCATGAATCGTGAATGACCCGACCTGGAAAAGACTTTCCTGAGCGGAAATAGTCAGCGTTAAAATAATACTGAGTAATAATGATAATCGAAAATATTTTTTCATAATATTCTTTTTTCAGTTAATTATGTAAATCAGCTTTTTCTTCTTTTACCATGAACCAAAGTAATGCGGAAACGGATAAAGTAAATGATGCAATTATAAATACCAGGTTCTTATCCTCTGCTGAGCTTACAGCCTGACCCACACCAAAACTTGCAACTAATTGTGGTAAAACGACCGAAAGATTAAACAGTCCCATAAATAAACCCATCTTTGCTTTATCGACTTTTTGAGACATAATAGCAAACGGCAAACTGATTGTAGCAGCCCAGCCGACTCCGAGAATTATCATCAGGATATAAATTACAGTTGGTGAAAATCCAAAAATCAACATACCGATATAGCCAATAGCCATAATGGCAATTGAAGTTGCATGCGTTTTAACTTTACCAATTTTTCTCGCAATAGGCTCTAATACAAAAACAGGCAGAAGCGCTCCAACCGCATTAAGCAATAGAAAACTGATTGAAACTACCCTTCCCATTTCGATATTTGTGGCTTCATCAATTGCTGCATTATCGGGGAACCCGTACACTTCGTGTTGAACATAGGCAAACATATAGATGAACATTGTTTGAATTCCAATCCAAGTAAATGAATGTGCAGCAAGAACTTTTTTGAATCCGACTATTCCCGCTTCACTTTTAGATAGCCCGTCTGATGATCTAAGTAAAACCTTAATAATAAAAAACAATGTTATAATGAAACACAAAATTTCCACATAATAATTGCCCGGATTATAATCGATCAGTTTTGCAATTAATGCATATGCTGAATAAATTAAAAATCCCCATAATGGCTGGATGTAATTCATAACATCTAGAAACGAAGTATTCTTTTTTACTTTCTCTTTGAATTCATCTTCATCTTGTATATCCAGATCCTTAGGTTCTTCAATAAAGAACGGAGGTAAAACTGAAAGAAGGAAAACAAGCATAACGCCGACATAGATCAGCACATAATTATTCCAGACAGCTCCAATCACATAAGCAAGCACACCGAAAGTACCTGAGATTGTCTGCATCCATGAGTAACCCTTGGTTCTTTCAACACCTTCGGGAGTTACATCTGCTATAATTGATCGAGTTGGATTAAAGCCAACATTTATCGATAGATCAAGACTTAAGGCAACGGCAATTGCTACTCCAAGAATTCCTTCGAAACCAAGTGATGATGAAATAATTCCTAAATTGGGAAGAGCTAATAACATTATGGCTGCTAAAAAACCACCTATAAAAATGAATGGGCGACGCCTTCCATTCCAAAACCATACTCTATCGCTTAAAACTCCAAAAATTATTTGACCTAAAATTCCGGCAATAGGACCGGCTGCCCAAACTAATCCAACATCGTGAATCTCAAGTCCGTATTGTGATGATAAGATCCAACTTAAAGCTGATATTTGAATTGCAAGGGCAAAACCCATTGCGGTTGCGGGCAAACTAAGAATTGCGTAGAAAGAATTAGTAAGTTTTTTTTGCATATCCAGCATAATTAAACCTGCGGTAAAAGTTTCGAAATATTTTGGAAAAGATAATTAATCTTTCCCCCTTTAATTCCACAAAAAGCTATGAAATATATTTAATATTGATCTGGTTTTAAAGAGAATATTAATGTTATCTGATAATATTTTTTTTACTCACAAACTAAATTTATTAATTAATTCGATTATTTATTACATTTGTCCTTTAATTTAATAAGCAATTAATCTAATGCCCGAAACAGAAGAGAAAAACATAACCGTTAACCGGAAAGCACGCCACGAGTACCATATAATCCAAGTATATGAGGCGGGAATTTCATTACTTGGTTCGGAAGTAAAATCTCTGCGTGAGCATAATGCAAATCTTACGGATGCCTATGCGTCAATTGGTAACGGTGAAGTAATATTAAAGAATGCTCACATCGGGACTTATAAACAGGCAAATATCAATAATCATGAACCTTTGCGTGAACGGCGGTTATTGCTTAGAAAAAGTGAGATTAGAAAACTTATTAAATTTACCGAAGAAAAGGGAAACACACTAATCCCATTACGTTTGTACTTTAGGAAGGGATTAGTAAAAGTGGAGCTCGCTGTTGCAAAGGGTAAAAAGACTTATGATAAAAGACAGGACATTGCAAAAAAAGATTTTCAACGGCAGCAAGAAAGAAAAATTAGTTATTAATAAAGTTATTGGAGCAGACTATTGAGCAGTATTAATTTTCCACCGGTGAAAGAGCAACTCGATTTAATAAAACGAGGGACAACCGAGATTATTCCTATCGATGAATTGGAACAGAAATTACAAAAATCTATTAATGAGAATAAGCCTCTAAATATTAAGCTAGGATGTGATCCGACTAAACCGGATCTTCATCTCGGGCACTCTGTTGTACTGCGGAAGTTAGCTCAGTTTCAACAGTTGGGTCATCAAGCAGTTTTAATTATTGGTGATTTCACAGCTATGATTGGTGATCCTTCCGGTAGAAACCAAACCCGTCCCCCTCTTACTTTTGACGAAGCAAAGGAAAATGCGAAATCATATATTGAGCAAGCATCAAAAATATTGGATAAGGATAAAACTAAAATAGTATATAATTCCGAATGGCTCGGGAAAATGAATTTTGAAGATGTCATTAAACTAGCTTCTAAATATACAGTAGCCAGAATGCTTGAGAGAGATGATTTCACAAAGAGGTTTAAAACCGGTATTCCAATTAGTATGCACGAAATCCTTTATCCATTAGCTCAAGCGATGGATTCGGTAGCAATCGAAAGTGACGTTGAGTTGGGCGGCACCGATCAGAAGTTTAATTTATTAGTCGGGAGAGATATTCAACGCGAAAATAATATGGAACCACAAGTGATTGTAACAATGCCGCTGCTTGTAGGAACCGACGGTGTTGAGAAGATGAGTAAATCTTACGGTAATTATATTGGTATTGACGATAAGCCTCAGGATATATTTGGCAAAACTTTATCAATCCCGGATGATTTAATTTATCTTTATTTCGAGTTGACAACAGATTTGGAATCAGAGGAATTAAAATCAATCGAAGCCGAACTGGATGACCTATCGAAAAATCCTCGAGATATAAAAAGAAAACTTGCAAGAAAACTTGTGGAAATGTATCATAACAAAGATGCAGCTGAAAATGCTGAAAAGGAATTTGATAAGATTTTTGTGAATAAAGGAACGCCGGATGAAATTGAAGAATTTAATTATGAAGGTGAAAATCCGGTTAGCATTATTGATTTGATTTCAATTGTTAATTTTGCTGCTTCGAGAGGTGAAGCGCGCAGACTTATTCAACAAGGCGGCGTTTCTATTGATGGAGAGAAAATTTCAGATTTCAATCAAAACATTCAGTTGAAATCCGAACAAGTATTGAAAGTAGGAAAAAGAAAATTCATGAAAATTTTAGTTAATAATTAAGGAGGCGAAAATTGTACGTTCCCAAAAGAATATTTTTTACCAAAGGTGTCGGAAGACACAAGGAATATTTAGCATCTTTCGAATTAGCGCTGCGTCATGCACAAATTGAAAAGTTCAACCTGGTAAGTGTCAGCAGCATTTATCCTGTCGGATGCAAAAGAATAAATATTGAACAGGGATTATCAGAATTAGCTCCCGGTCAAATTGTTCATGCGGTTATGGCTAGAAACGCCACCAACGAACCGAACCGGCAAATTGCTTCATCTATCGGCGTTGCTATTCCTGCAGATACAAAAATGTACGGGTATCTTTCCGAGCATCATCCTTTCGGACAGACAGCAGATTTAGCAGGTGATTATGCAGAGGATTTAGCTGCTTCAATGCTGGCTACAACTTTGGGAATTGATTTCAATTCAGATGAAGCGTGGAATGAAAAAGAGCAGGTATTTAAAATGTCGGGACAGATTGTTAGAACTTTTAACGTAACTCAATCAGCACGCGGCGATAAAAACGGATTATGGACAACTACGGTTGCTGCTGCAATTCTCCTTGCATAATTTTAAAGCGGTTCTCAAATGAACCGCTTCGTCTTTCATTTTATAGCAATTGATTAAATTCAAAAACCAAGATTTATATTTGGCGTAATCGGAAATCATTATTTTATCATTTTGAATTTGTTTTCAAACGAAAAGTTGTTATTCCGTAAGCATGAATAACCAGCGCAATTACCAGTCCGAATATCATTGGTTCAACAACAGATAAACTTCCGACATAAAAATTCTCTTTAATGATCATCCAAATTAAACTCGCCCCGACCGCACTAATCAACTCAATTAGAGCGATGGTTTTAGGTATTCGAAATTTTTCATAATAAGCACTCATAACCAGCAGTAAGATTCCCGGAATACACAAACTACCGATACTATACCACAAATCGATAACCGATTGAATAAAATACGCAAGCAAAAACGCAATTACAGATGCAGCACCTAACCCAATCCTGGTATAAAATATCAGTTTTTTTTCATCTGTATTCTTTACTGATCTATCAATAAAATCACGACCGAATGTCGTTCCGCTGATAAATAAGAATGAATTTAGTGTTGATAATATCGTTGCAAACATTGCCGCATAAAAAACTCCTTTCAACCCGGGACCAAGTACAGTTTCCGCAAGTAAAGGAAATGAAAGAACAGGGTTTGATATATCCGGCAGTGATGCTCTTGCAAAAAGCCCTGTTGTTGTCGTCAAAAAATCGAACAGTGCCCAAAAAGCGACTGAAATTATGATCCCCCACTTTGCAATACTCGCCGATTTTGCGGCGTAGCATCTTTGATGAAATCCCGGGTCGGTGAAAGTCCACATCGCGATTAGAAACCAAATAATTATAAAAGTCGGTGATGCATCCCCGGTGAGTGACAGATGCGAATCGGGGAGATTTTCAACCAAGTATTCAGCTCCCCCAAAATTTGAAATCGCCAAAAACACAATAATGATAAAGCCGATAAACATCACAAAAAACTCAAATGCATCTGTAGCCAAATCGGAACTATAACCGGCTTTGAATAGATAAACTACAGCAGCGGCTAGACCGATTAACAATCCATAGAAAATATTGATTTCAAAAATAAGAGAGATGAGACTTCCGAGCATCAACAAATACGGTGCAGGCGAAACTAATAAAAAAATCAGAACAGCGCTAAATGCACTTACTCGTCTGCCGTATATTTCTTCAATCTTATCCGGTATCGTAAACAATGATGCAGATCTAATTTTGCCTGCGAATAAGAATGCGAATATAATTGCAAAAACATAATACGGTAAACCTTGTGTTACCCAGCTCAAAATACCATAACGGTAAGTAAATTCTCCAACGCCAAGAATTCCACCGTACCACGTAGCAACATTAGTAAGGATGAATAAAAACAGCCCGACTTTCCTGCCGGATAATAAATATCCCTCTGCCGTACCATCAGAATTTCTACCCGAATAAAAACCAATAAAAAGAACCGTAACAAAAAATCCGATTATTATAAATATATCAAGCTGAGTAAAAGTAACCATTCTTAACCAAGTCGTTAAAGTTTCTTATCAGGAACGCTTTTCCACCCTTTACATTGATTATTACTTCTTCAGAAGTTGCAATGTTACTTGTACTCTCTCTAATCCCAAACGGCAGCGATTCATTTTTCAATTTATATTTCAATCCGTGTGTGGTAAATTTTGTTTTTTTGTCAAAACCGTAAATTGATATTAAATCACCGGCAGCTGCAGCAAATTTATTATTACCGGAAATAAGAGTAAGGTAAGATTTTTCATGTAAGATATTTATACTAATTGATTCACTAAACTTCAGAACAATACCAAGATTGCAGAATGAATGATCCAATCTATCGCCGGTTGAACCAAGAAGTATTACTTCATCGAATTTCTTGCTAATGGCAAACTTTAATGCTTTCTCCACATCCGTATCATTTTGCCTTGTAACTTTTTTAATTATTGATTTCGCAGCATAATACTCGTAAACTTCACCGGTTATTGAATCTAGATCACCGATAATATAATCAGGCGTTACACCTAATCTATATGCAGTATTTGCGCCGCCATCGGCACAGATAATTACGGCATAACCATATTTTTTCAGAAGATTTATTTCACTCTTCTTCGGCGGTCTTCCGTTTGCAAGTATTAAACATTTCTTTTTCATAATCCCACTTCAATTCCGGCAAGAAAGTGTCTTTCCGCAGCGGGGAAAAATTCTTTCCCGATTGCATAACTGGCATAAAGGTTATCGAATATATTATCTACTTGAACAAATGCTTTTACTTTTTTGAAAACACCGGTAATTCCAAATTCATAACTTGTGAAAAAATTAGCAACAAAATATGCATCTACTTTATTATCGATATAATCTGTTAAGCCTGGAAATGCTGAATTTAATTCAGCTAATCTATCATCATAATTATCGGAATAAAAATCACCCACATATTTTGTTATAAATTGTGAAACCAATCCTTTGTAATTAAACTTTAGAATTCCGTTGAACGTAACATTTGGGAATCCGCTGATTCGATTATCCTTTAAGTCAATTGGTTTTATTACCGGGTTATTCGATCCATCCAAGACCTCCGTGAAAACAACACCTTCCTGAACATAGTTTTTGCTGTATGAACCGTTCAATATCAGTTGAAAATTCTGAGCAATTTTCAGATATGATGAAGCTTCAATACCCATGTGAATTGTTTTACTGATGTTACCGGTGATTGGCTGTCCGAATCTATCAACCTGTCCTTGTTTTACAATTTCGTCATCAAACAACATATAAAATAAATTGAGAGATAAATCCATTTCATCTTTCGAATAATTGGCGCCAAGATCAAAGCCATTCATAGTTTCAGGTTTGACGAGAGGTTCATCAAAATTATACTTCCCGTTTGAGTTGAGTTTGAATTGCGGAGTTTCCCCTGCGCTGGATTCCGCTGCATCATAATATGTTTTCAATCTTGGTTCCCTTGAAACCATTGCGTATGAAAGATAAATATTAAGATACTCATTAAACTTATAATTCAGTCCGATCCTTGGATTAACAAACATACCGCTAATTTCAAATTCATTATTCAGATATTTTTCATTGGTAATTTCATATCGATGATAGTCAAATTGAACTTCAGCCAGTGCATTAAAACGTTCGTTGAATTTATATTGTTCATGCAAATAAAAATTATAAATATCTTTACCGCCTTCATAATAATAATATCGGTAATCTTTTGTAACTCCGGGAGGTAAATTTTCTGCGTAATTTATACTTCCCCAATGAACAGATCTATGCGATCTTATTTCGCCTCCGATTATCAACTTTCCATTATCATGATTAATGCTTAAGCGCTGGATCCATCCCCATTGCCTGTTTTCAACCATCGCGCGAATCAATGCATTTGCGGGGGTGTAATTTGTATCAAAATTGTTTTGACGCAAACGGAAATAATCGTCATAAAAAACCGACCATGAACCGTCATAATCAAAAAAACCTTTTCCAATAATAAGGAACAGTGCAGAATTTAATTGAATATCATTACTTATGTGCCAATCATTAAGCAATTCAAAATGCGGCTGTGAAAAATTTTCCAACTCATCAGGTCTCCGGTCCACGGCATAACTAATACTATTATCTGACGCTTCCCAATACGAATAATTTTCTCTTCTAAGTTTTTTATCTTTAACTGCAAATTTTGGTAATCCGTTGTAAACCAATCCGTCTGAAACAGGTCCGCCGTAAATATTAATCTGAGTCGTAAAATCTTTATCATAACGCACAGCGGATAAATGATATGATTTAAAATCGATCCAATTATAATTTCTATAACCGCTGCTTAAGATCTGTGAAAATTTTGCATAAAAAGAATATTTATTATCAACTAAACCACTTGTAACAGATGCGCTGTACTTTCTTGTGTTAAAACTTCCAAATGATGAAGATAATTCCAATGACGGTTTATCAGCAAAGTTTGATGTGACAATATTAATTGATCCTCCGATAGATGGATATCCTACAACACCAGATCCGGCACCCCTCTGAACTTGAATTAATTCTGTGCTGGCAAGCAAATCCGGCATATCGAGCCAATAAACATTATGATCTTCCGGATCATTTTGAGGAATTCCATTAATGGAAACCGAGATGCGGCGTTGATCAAATCCCCTTATACTAATGTAATTATAACCCAAGCCCATACCTCCTTCCGAGTAAAAAGTTGTTGAAGGGAGGTAACTCAAATATTCAGGAATATCTTCGATTGCGTAATTCTCTTTTATCTCTTTTCTTTTAATTTTGGAAAAAGTGGCGGGAGTTTCACCCTCAACACCGATAGTACTTTGAACGAGTATGGTTTGACTTGAGATTAGCTTTTTATCCAATAAAATCAACGGTTTATTTTTGATCTCCGCAATAGTCAGCTTCCGGGTTTCATATCCAATATAACTTATATTCAGAATTTGGTTATCAGTAAAATCACCATGAAGTTCAAACTTGCCGGATTGATCGGTTGTGGTCCCCGTAGATGTTCCCTCAATAAAAATATTTGCTAATACAAGAGGTGAGTTATCCTCTGCACTTAGTACCGTACCTTGAATTTGAGCGATTAATTGTGAGGTTAAAAATAGTAATAGGATTATTAGATATTTCATTTTTATTCTCCTTTATTTAATTTCAAATAAGGAGAAATAAAAAAGCCGTTTATGGAAAACGGCTACGAAGTTTTTCTATATCTACTCCGTTTTCCTACGCTGGCATTATCCAGATCAGGTTCAAGGGTGTGATCTCAGCACTTCTAATACCCAGAAGGCACCCCTAACGACTTTTTATTTCTCTAACTTTCAAAACGTAATAATTTTTTAAATTATTTCAAAATTTTCAGTTGATCTCCCGGTTTAATTTTATCATCTGTGCGATCGTTCCAAGATAAAATATCAGCAACACGGCAATTATACTTTCTTGCAATATACCACAATGATTCACCTTCTTTAACTAAATGAATCGTTTCGGATCTATTTGCAAATGTTTGTTTTGTATTCTCAGATTCATCATTAACTATTGATAGTTTTTCTTCCTTAACTTTTTTATACTCATCCGGGTACAAAAGCAGTTCCTGTCCAACATAAATTGCGTCACTATTCAAACTATTCCATTCCTTTATTAGCTTTACCGGAATTCTATACTTCAGGGAAATATGTCCGAGCGTTTCATTTTTCTTAACTACATAATGTACTGCATCATCTTCCGTGAGATCTTTAAAATCCTCAGAGGTAACAATATTATTTCCTGTATTTACATTCTGAACTTTAGCAGGATCAATATCGCTGTAAATCTTTAAGGAGTTTCCGGCAATAATTTTATTCGAACGAAGATTATTCCAACTCTTTATATCGCTAATTCGAACACTGTATAATTCGGCAATTTTTCCGATTGAATCGCCCGGTTTAATTGTATGTCGTATTAGATTCGCATCCGATTTTTCAGTATCATTACCAATGGCAGCAGGACTCTCGGTGCTTTTTACCTTTAATGTTTTCCCGGCTATTATTTTATCACCACTAAGATTATTCCACAAACGCAGGTCATTTTTCGATACATCGAACTTTAATGCTATCTCACCGAGTGAATCACCTTTCTTTATTTTATAGGTTGTTTGATTATTATTTTTACTTGAAGAAGATGACGCATAATTCTCAACAGCTTTCCCGGTAAATATCTGTAGAGATTTTCCGGCTACAATTCTACTGCTTCGTAAATTATTCCATTCCTTAAGCTGACTAACTCTCACCCCGTATTTCATTGCAATTGCTCCGAGCACTTCACCTCGTCTTATTGTGTGTGTAATCCAGCCGCCTTCGGAATTTGCGTACATTATACCAAGTCTTTCATTTCGATTAAGTGAATCAACTGAAGCATAATATTTCTGCTTCTCTTCCGGCACATAAACATCTATTTTCTGACCTATTCGTATTGTAGATGTATACAGAAGATTATTCCAATTTCGTAAATCGGAAACTCGAACATCAAATAAATCGGCAATATCCACAAGGTTATCGTATCGCTTAACTTTATAATTTACAAGAACTCTTCCTTCCGGGATAACAACTTGACTAGTATCATTTCTCAAATTTTCATAAATAGCTAAATAATTATCTTCCGTTCCGACTTCACTTATCACTAATTCATAGGGCGCTGTTGTATCATATTTTACATCTTCAGATTCCGCTGCTGCAAGAATGTCGGTGTTAAGTGCAAAATCAGCTTCAGATATATTCGACATAGGAATTTTTAAGTTAACTCCCGGATAGATTCTTGATCGAATTGAAATATTATTAAACTGTGCTAATTGATTTACATTAACCCCATATTTATAAGAAATTCCTGACAAAGTCTCACCTGAACTGACTGTGTGAAGCACATATTGCAATCTTGCTTCTTTGGGTACCGATTGAATATTTTCAACAAACATATCATAAGATTTTCTAGGAATTTTTATCTGGTAACCGCCAGGGTAATCAGGAGGAGTACAATGCTGTATCAATTCCGGGTTTAATTCCTTTAGCGTTTCACTGCTTACACCTGCACATTTTGCAAGAACGTTAAGATCATATGCATCATCAACCATGTATGAAGTATAATCTACCGGTTTCTCATATTGAACATTTTCAAATCCGAATTCTTCCGATCTACTTGCAATGAGAGTTACAGCGATATACTGCGGTACATAATTCCTGGTTTCCCGGGGCAGAAATCCGCGTAAATGCCAAAAATCACTAGACCCCGATCTTCTAATTGCACGATTCACCCTTCCTTCGCCTGCATTATATGCACAGAGTGCAAGGTACCAATCGCCGAGATTGAAATATAAATCACGTAAATGACGAGCCGCCGCTTGTGTTGCTTTTTCAGGGTCTCGTCTCTCATCAATATAAAAATCAACATCCAAATCGTACAGCTTACCTGTAGACCTCACAAACTGCCATAATCCAACCGCCCGAGCCCATGATCTAGCTCTGGGATTCAACCCGCTCTCCATCAAACTAAGAAATATCAATTGCTGAGGCACTTTTTCCTCGGCAAATATTTTTCCCATCATCGGAAAGTATTTACCGGTGCGTGAAAGCCATGCTTCCATATGTTTTCTGCCGCGTCCTGTGAAATATTCGATATAGGTTTCAACGTACTTATTAATTTCTAAAGGTATTTCCCCGACAATGATTACATCTTTTGGTTCAATGTATTCATCTTTCTCTTCTTCGGGAAATTTTATTTCCATTATCCTTTTGTTCATCCATTCTTCGAGAGCATAGACAGAAGCATTCGGAGGTAACTCTTCAAGCGAATCGATATAATTTTCATAATCTTCAACAATGGCATTTTCAAGTTCCGTATAAGCTTCGTTCTCTTCAATACCGGGATAATAGCTTAACTTATTTATTGCCGTCAGCGCTTCATCGTATGATGCCAATGCTTCACTTTTGAAATTGAGCTTTTCATAGTTCAGTGCATCAACGTATTTTTGTCGAGCATCTTCAAGCATACTATTTATTATTAATGTTGTATTTGCTACAATCGTGGTGTCACTCTTTATTGTATCATCACTTTTGAAAACCGAATTATAAACCGAACATGATGAAAGAATAATTGAGATGAGTAAAAAAGATAGGATTTTTATTGATGAATTCACTAATACTCCAGGATTTTTTGAACTTTTTCAAAAATAGTTGGTTATGCTGATAATATCAAGTAAATATTTATAGGATTCTTATTATGCTTTGTATTAAAACAACTTAGTTTGAGTTGAAAATTAATTTTTCTAAAAACTGCAAAATAAATGAAAGGCGAAATTATCTTTTATAAAGGAATATTGCAATGCTTTTTCTTTGGGTTATTATCTACTTTGTTTTTCAGTAATTGGAAAGCATTCACAAGTTTTGTCTTTGTTTCACTTGGAATAATTACATCATCAACATACCCGCGTTCAGCGGCAATATATGGATTTGCAAATTTTGTTCTGTAATCTTCCAATTTTTTATTCAATTCCGATTCAGGATCTTCTGCCGATGAGATTTCCTTTTTGAATATAATTTCCACTGCACCTTTCGGACCCATTACGGCAATCTCCGCAGTCGGCCATGCAAAATTAAAATCACCCCGGATATGTTTCGAATTCATAACATCATAAGCCCCGCCGTATGCTTTACGAGTGATAACTGTTACTTTCGGTACGGTAGCTTCACAAAATGCAAATAATAATTTTGAACCGTGTTTAATTATTCCGTTCCATTCCTGTTCTGTTCCTGGTAAAAATCCGGGCACATCCTCCAAAACCAATAGAGGAATATTAAACGCATCACAGAACCTAATAAATCTCGCACCTTTTATCGAAGAATTTATATCTAAAACTCCAGCCAGAACAGACGGTTGATTTGCAATCACACCAACCGAAATACCTCCGATTCTTCCGAATCCAACTATAATGTTTTCGGCATAATATTTATGCACTTCCAAAAATTCACCGTCATCAACCAACAGTTTTATAATCTCATGCATGTCGTAAGGTTTGTTAGGATTTTCGGGTACAATTGTATCGAGTTTCGGCTCAACAAGATCATCTTCAAAATCAAATTCTCTTTCCGGTGGAGTATCTTTCCAGTTTAAGGGGATATATCCCATAAGTTTTCTGATTTCTTCAAGTACTTCAATTTCACTTTCCATCGCAAAATGTGCCACACCGCTTTTAGATGCATGAGTTTCGGCGCCTCCCAAATCTTCAAACGATACTTCTTCATGCGTTACGGTTTTTACTACATTCGGACCAGTAACAAACATGTGACTTGTATTCTTAACCATAAAAACAAAATCTGTAATTGCCGGCGAATAAACTGCCCCGCCCGCACATGGACCTAAAATCGCCGAAATCTGAGGAACAACTCCCGATGCTAAAGTATTGCGCAAAAATATATCTGCATATCCTCCGAGAGAAACCACTCCTTCCTGGATTCTTGCACCGCCTGAATCATTCAAACCGATTACAGGAATGCCGTTCTTCATAGACATATCCATTATTTTGCAAATTTTTTCAGCATGAGTTTCGGATAATGATCCGCCGAAAACAGTAAAGTCTTGACTAAAAACAGCGACCGGTCTGCCGTCTATTCTCGCGAACCCGGTTACAACGCCGTCACCTAAAAATTTTTTCTTCTCGAGTCCGAAATCATTTGAGCGATGCTTAACAAACATATCGATTTCATCAAAACTCCCTTCATCCACTAATAGCTGAATTCTTTCGCGAGCTGTTAGTTTTCCCTTTTTATGCTGGGCTTCGATTTTATCTAAACCGCCGCCGAGTTTTGCTTCTTCTCTTAATTTTTTAAGATCCTCAAATACCTGGCTCATTCTAAATTCCGTTATTAAATTGAAAAGTTAAAAAGTTTTTGCGAATGATGATGTTTGAATTTTTCTTCAATAGTTCTTCTTAATTCGACGTACTTTTGCGAATCCATTAATTTCAAATCTACTTCTTCGTAGAATTCAATATCGATGCTGTCAATAATTTCACCGGGAGATTTTTTCATCAGATAAATTTTTTCCGATAACAATATTGCTTCAGAAATATTTGTGGTTGCCATTAATATCGTTGTTTTTTCTTTTGATGGGATAGATAGTAATAAATTGTAAATTTCTTCCTTTGTTACCGGGTCCATTTCTGTAAACGGTTCATCAAGTACAATTAATACGGGATTCAAAGCCAGCGCTCTAGCAAGCGAAATTCTGAAACGAAAACCCAGGCTCCTGTTATCCGGCATGTGGTCTTCGTAACCTTCGAGTCCGACTGAGTTAATTATCTCAGTCAATCTAGTGTCATCAATTTCATTCGAAGTTATTTTTATATTCTCTGTAACGTTATACCATGGGAAGGAAGAGGGTTTTGAAGGAATAAAAATAACATTTCCCTTCTGCTTAAAATTTATTTCTCCTTCTGTCGGATGATCAAGCCCGGATATTATTTTCATCAAGCTGCTTTTACCCGCACCTTTTGGGGCTATAATACTAGTAATCTTTTCTTGCTCGACAGTGAAGTTAATTTTATTGAATAGTTTTATTTTGAATCCGACTTCATCAGTATAAATTCTTGATAAATCTTTTACTTGAAGTATGTCTTCCACTACGATTCCCAATTAATAATTTTTCCTTTGAAGTAATTAATTAAAACATCACCTAACCAAATAAACAACCCGGTAATTATTGCCAGAGCAAATAATCCTGAAAGATCATTAAAAGACAATGCATCACGGTAAACATTTCCGAAGCCGTCTGTTTCACCAATGAATTCATACAACAATACAATTGCCCATAGATAGATATGAATTTGTCTTAACGAGGAGAATAATTCCAGTTGAATTGATTTCCAAATTATCTTAGAATAAATCTGAGTCTCTTTTATTTTCAAACTTCTAGCTGCATCAATATATTCCGGTTTAACTTTCGGTAATTCATTGAAAAGAGAAATACCAATCATAAAGGATACTGCGATAAATGCGTACACAAATTCCGCGGTTACGGAAAAAGGAAACCAAAATGCAAAAATCACGGCATAGAAAAATGCCGGGAAAAATCTAAACATACCGACGATAGATATAAAAAAGGGAAATTTATAATAGAATGAAATTTTTAAGGGAGCGACTATTGAGAACAAGATATATGACACAAAGATTGATAAATAAACTGCTGACGTTGAAATGGCAGATGCGGACAACAGACCGTAATCTGAGAATAGCGAGATAAACGATTCCAACAATAATGAGGGTTTCGGCAATACCTTGTTGATCGGCAAAATGAATTCAAACAGCAAAACATAAACAATAATGATAACTGCAAGAAAAGTTACTTTTGATTTAATTGATCCTCTCGTTTCAAATATTTTCAGTTCATTCATGAGACCAGCTTTTATTGATTTGATTAACGAATATATCTAATCGAATATCCTAAATCAATTAGTAATAAAATTATCCCAGATTTTCAATCAGAAAATCTGCCCTTCGTGCCGACAATTTGTAAGTTAAAAGATGTCAGGTACTTGCCATATAGAAATTTTGGAATTCGTTATTTAAGTAATTTTTTTTTACAAATTGTCGGGGTTAATCCCGCTAAATAAAATGTTTAAATAAAGCATTTTATGAGCGGACAGCGGAAAAATTTCATTTTCAATGAATTTTTTAGGATTATAAAAACGGGTTATGCTTTTTTTCATGACCGATTGTACTATTCTCCCCATGACCGGGATAGATTGTAACATCTTCCGGTAATTTGAGAAGCTCGTTTTTAATTGAGTTGATCAATGTATTAAAATCTCCGCCCCATAGATCTGTTCTTCCTATTCCCTCATAAAACAAAACATCACCGGTGATACAGATTTTATCTTTTTCAAAATAGATGCAGTATTCGCCGGGAGTATGCCCGGGAGTAAATATAAATTTCAGCTCGATCTTGCCGAGTAATATTTTCTTATCCGGATCAATAAACTCATCAGGCAGAGGTGATTTAATTACCTCCATACCAAACATCCTAGCCTGCTCTTCCATATTTTGAAGTAGAGGAATATCTTTTTCAGGAGCAATAAAGATTGGGTTGTATTTATCTTTAACATACGCATTCCCGAACACATGATCGATGTGACAATGCGTGTTAATCAAAAATTTCACCTTCAGAAAATTTTCGGAAATGAATTCACTCAATTGAGATTGTTCGGTTTCTTCCAAACAGCCGGGGTCAACAATAGCAGTATCTTTTGATAATTCATCCCAAAGTATATATGTATTTTCGTAAAAATTACTGAACACAAACTTTTTTATTTTCAGCATAATTATTTCTTAAAATTTTTCTTAATTCGCGAATGTAATTTCTTCGTATAGTTTTTGTAATTATCTTTTGTCTCTTCAAGTGAATCGCCGCCGAATTTTTGAAGGAAGAATTTCGCTATTACCCATGCAGCCATTGATTCACCAATTACCGAACATGCAGGAACCGCAACAAAATCACTTCTTTCTCTTCTTGCTTCGATAGATTTAAAAGTACTAAGATCAACAGTTTCGATCGGCGACATCAGCGTTGCAATCGGTTTCATGGCGGCGCGGATGATTATAGGAAGCCCAGTACTTATACCTCCTTCTATTCCCCCGGCACGATTTGTTTTACGCGTAATTGTTTCCCCTGAGAAAATAATTTCGTCATGACTTTCAGAACCAAAAATTTCCGCAGAATTAAAACCGGTCCCGATTTCTACTCCTTTGACTGCATTAATCGACATAACCGCATGCGCTAAATCTGCATCAAGTTTTGTATCATAATGCACAAAACTACCGAGTCCCAAAGGCATCCCGGTAACAATAATGAAAAACGTTCCGCCGAGTGTATCCCCTTTCTTCTTTGCGGTTTTAATTTTACGAATTATTTTTTCTTCATGTTTTGAATCTAAAACGCGTACGCTTCTTTCATCCGCTTTATTCGAAATAGCTTGTGCGTTTTCAAATCCGGTAAATTTATTTTGGAATACAAATTCCGGTTGAATTTCTTTTGAATAAATCCCGCCGATACTTTCTACAAAACTGCCGACATGAATATCAAATTCCTCAAGAAATTTACGCGCTATTGAGCAAGCGGCTACTCTCGCTGCGGTTTCTCTTGCGCTGCTTCTCTCTATTGAATTTCTAATATCATCGAAATTGTATTTTGAAATGCCTGTTAGGTCGGCATGCCCGGGTCGTGGTACGGTTATTTTTTCAGTGGGATGAACTTTCTTTTCGTAGTTCATGCGATCTTCCCAATTTACCCAGTCCTTATTTTCGATATACATTGCCACCGGGGAGCCAAAAGTTTTACCGAATCTTACACCTGATGTGAATTCAATTGTATCAGATTCGATTTTCATTCTCAGACCGCGACCATAGCCTGACTGTCTTCTTTTCAATTGCTTGTTTATGTAATCAGAAGAAACCGGGATGTTTGATGGAAATCCTTCAACAATTGTCGTTAATCCTTTTCCGTGAGATTCACCGGCGGTTAAAAATCTTATCAATATATTCTCCGATTTGTTTCCGTAAATATAAAAAGGGGCTGACTAAAAAGTTAACTTTTTACCAACCCCTTTTATAAATCTTTCGAATTATTTTAGTTCGGTATTTCTAACCCAACAAAACGTTTACTTCCGTTAGCATCTACAACCTTTAACAGAACGGCATCACCTTTTTTACTTTCAACCAATTCTTCAAAATCATCAACATTATTTATTGAATTCCTATCGGCATCGGTAATCACTAATCCTTTGAACAGACCTTGGCTGTATGCCTTACCGTACATTTTAACCTCTGTAATGATAATTCCATTCTCAACATTAAATTTTTCCTGTTCACTATCGGTTAGGTCCTTAACAGTCATTCCAAGATCTTCAAAAGAAATGGTTTCGAGTTCACCGGGTTTCTTTTCGATTTTCTTCGATTCATCACCCGCAGGTTCTGCCTCTTTTGCATCATCACGAGCTTTTAGTTTTATGTATCTTTCTATAGAAACGCCTTCTCTGAAAATTAATAATTTAATTTCTTCACCGGCTCTATGACGGGCAACATAACTCTGCAGTTCATTCGGTTGGTTGACGGGCTTATCATTAATTTCTAATATAATATCTCCTTCTGAAATATCTTCCTCTGCGGCGGCTCCATTTTCAACTACATTCTGAATAATGACGCCTCTTGGTTTATCTAATCCGACAGCCTTTGCGGTTGCGGCATTAACCTCGGAAATCTGAACTCCGATATATCCACGGCTTACCGATCCGTGAGCAATCAAATCTTTTGCAACTGCTTTAGCCAAATTTATCGGAATTGCAAATCCGTAACCGATATATGAATTAGTCATACCATCGGTAGCTATAGCGCTGTTTATCCCAATTACAGCTCCGGTTAAATCAACTAAAGCTCCTCCGCTGTTTCCTCTGTTAATTACAGCATCCGTCTGGATAAAATTTTCAACTCCGTATCCTTGATCATCTCTTATCAAATTAAGAGATCGACCGGTAGCAGAAATAATTCCTGCCGTTACAGTTGAAGCTAAAGAAAGAGGATTACCGATAGCCATAACCCATTGACCTACCTTGATTTTATCCGAATCCCCGAGATAAGATGCAGGTAAATCTTCTGCATCGATTTTGATTACAGCCAAATCAGTCAGTGGATCCGTTCCAATAATTTCCGCATCGAACTCTCTTTTATCAAGCAGCCCAACGGTTACATGTGTTGCATTTTCAACAACATGATTATTCGTTAAAATATAACCATCCTCTGAAATGATAACACCGCTTCCCGCCCCCTGCTGTTCACGCGGAATGTTCTCTCTAAAAGGGAAGAAAAAATCAAAACCTTCATGGGGGTTGGACTTAACTTTACTTACAACAACAATCTGTACAATAGAAGGAGTAACATTTTCAGAAACATTAACGAACGCATTATTAAAAGCCTCAGCGTTAACATCAACTTTTTCAACGGGTGGTTTTTCACTTCCAATTTGTATATCGGCATAACTTGGGCGAACCCAGCCGAAACCAGTTACTAATGTAGCTCCGAAAACGACTCCGATAACTAAAAGCGCAATAGTTCCGAATATATTTTTACTTTGCATAAGAGATTCCTCCAAATCAAAATTCATTCAATAAATTTGCAACGATTTAAGTCCCTTGAACTCACTTACATGATAACCAACATACCTTTCAAGGAAATTTATTAGTCTATTCAAATGATCATCTGAATATGTTGTATTACAATCTTTTTTGCTTAGACAAAAAAGAAAATCAAAAAGTTCCTTTCCGAAATTGAAATTTACCAAATGATCTTTTGAACAGTTTGAGCACATAAAGCCTATCTCATGATTGTACCCAACCGATTCCCCTTCCAATTTATTCTGACATGAATTACACCTCTCCAAGTGAAGTTCATAACCAATTTCTTCTATCAAAAAAATGAAATATTTCACAAAAAGAATTTCGATGTGATTATCCGAATCATTTATCATTTTAAGTATTTTCACACTTCCCCTGTAAAGCCTTTCATTTGTTTCGTGATCTATTGTAAGCATCGCCAACAATTCCAGAACTGCAGATGCGTACTTCAATTTATTCAGATCATCTTTGATTTTTGTGAAATTTGAATGAAGGTCAACCTGGGTTACAATTTGAATATCACGTTTTTCTTTATTGTAGAAAACGATATGAACATGGTTAAGCAAATCGGCTATTGCACCGATTTTTGATTTTGGAGATCGAGCGCCTTTAATAATGCACGATATTTTACCGAACTTTTCAGAATAGAAAGTTAAAATTTTACTGCTGTCGCCGTAATCAAGTTTGCGAATGACTATAGCATCCGTCTTTAATATTTCCGACATTAAAAATCGTAAGGTGGATAGTGAATTGATTCTTCTGTTATAATTGCAGTAATTAGTTTATTTGGAGTAACATCAAACGCCGGTGAAGATACATCATATTTTTCCTTTGTGATGGCATGATTATTAATATGTGTAATCTCTTTTTTATTGCGCTGTTCAATTTTAATTTTTCCGCCGTCTGCGCATTCTTTATCAATAGTTGAAGTAGGGGCAGCGATATAAAAAGGAATATTATGATAGTTACAAAGCACGGCTAGATTGTACGTCCCAATTTTATTTGCAGCATCACCATTCTTGGCAATCCTGTCTGCTCCGGTAATTACTAAATCGACCTTATCGTGCTGCATAAGATATGCTGCGGAAGAATCCGTATTAATTGAAAAAGGAATTCCAGCTTTTTCAAGTTCAAATGCAGTTAATCTTGAACCTTGTAAAAGCGGTCGCGTTTCATCTGCATGAACATGAGAAACCAAACCATTTTCGAAAGCTCTCTTAATTACGGCAAGCGCGGTACCATTACCGCCGGTTGCCAGAATTCCGGTATTGCAATGTGTTAAAACACGAGATTTTTTTTCGAAAATCTTTAATCCATTTTGTGCCATTCCTTCACATTTATCTATATCGTCCTGGTGAATCTCTTTTGCTCTTTTTAACAAAATTTCATATAGATTGGTTTTATCAATTGATTCCTCAAATGTGGTTTTCATCAAGTGTAATGCCCAGAACAAATTAACAGCGGTTGGACGTGTTTCCGCCAATCGATTAAAAGCAAAATCGAATTCTTCTTGTATATTTTCATTTTTATTTTTCAGATATAGAGACAGACCATAAGCGGCAGTAATTCCAATTGCAGGTGCTCCCCGGATTTCCAATCTTTCAATTGATTGTGCAATCCGTTCCAGGTTATCTGTTACAATATATTCCTCTTCAAGGGGAAGTTTTGTCTGATCAAGGATTATCAGTTTATCATCTACAAATTCTATGGATTTAAAATCATTCATCGGTATCAAACATTGATAAATTGTGAAATTCCATAAAGCGGTCATGGATTGCAAAATAGCTTAAATCTTCCAATCCCTTTGTACTGAATTTTTCCACGCAGAACGATGCAAGAGCGCTGCCGTAAACAACAGCACGTTTAAGATTTTCGAATGTGACGTCACCCGTTTTTAATAAGTAACCGGTGAATCCGCCGGCAAAAGAATCCCCAGCACCGGTCGGATCGTAAATATTTTCCATTGGATAAGCCGGAGCGGAAAATGTACCTTCTTCACCGAATAATAAAGCTCCATGCTCTCCTTTTTTGATGATCAAATACTGGGGTCCCATTTCTCTAATTTTATGTGCAGCTTTTATCAGGTTTGGTTCCTGCGAAAGCAATCGAGCTTCGGAGTCGTTAATAATCAAAACATTCACTCGCTTAAGAACTTTGAGCAAATCTTCCTTTTGATTTTCAATCCACAAATTCATCGTATCGCAAACAACAAATTTTGGTTTCACTATCTGATCAAGAACTTTAGTCTGCAAATCAGGTTGAATATTGCCGAGAACTACGAAACTGCATTTTCTCAATTTTTCAGGAATAACAGGATCGAACTTTTCAAAAACTCCCAGATCAGTAAACAGAGTATCTCTCACGTTTAGATCGTAATGATATTTACCTCCCCATCGAAATGTTCTACCACCTTCAATTTTTTGAAGTCCTTCTAAATTGATATTATGATCTTCCAACAATTCAATATGCTCTTCTTGAAAATCATCTCCGACAACTCCAACTAAATAAACAGGTCCTGAGAAATAACTAGCCGAGAGTGAAATATAGGTTGAAGATCCGCCGAGAGCATTATCTGTTTTATCAAACGGTGTTTCCACCGAGTCTAAAGCTATTGATCCGACAACAAGTAATCCCAAAATAATCTCCTGTTTTTTTTGATATTTTGAAAAAGTAAAGTTCTCAAAATTAGTTATGAAATGCTAACTTATTACAATTTTATTTCCACAAAATTGAGTAAGCTTTTCTCAAACATAAAGTATTCATAAATAATATCAACTGATTGCCTTTGACCCTGCCAGGCAAGTAATTTTTTTGCCGCTGTCTTATCAACCCATTTATATTCATCATGTTCATCAGAAATTTTTACAATATCGTTTTCATCAACCAAACAGACAAATACCGGAACCATGCAGACATAGTTTCTTTCGTGTGAATAAAATGAATTCATATGCGGAACAACCCAAAACTTCTGCGGCAATAAATTCGTTTCTTCTTTAATCTCCCGGAGAGCTGTCTCATATGCCTTTTCATCACCGTCAGTGGAACCTGTTACCATCTGCCAAATGTCAGCGTACTTCTCATGAGCAGATCTGCGTAAAAGAAGAAATTCCAATTCATCATTTCTTAACCGTATAATATGCGCTTCAATTAAATTTGATATAACATCCATAACATTCCTTTGGCTAATTAAACCCAAAAAAATCATTTGAAATGAATTTTTTGCCGTTGGCCGCTCATAAAATGTTTTAATAAAACATTTTATATTGCGGGATTAACCCCGACAATTTGTAAGAAAAATATTTTACTTAAATAACGAGTACCAAAATTTCTATATGACTAAGTATTTGATATTTCACAACTTACAAATTGTCGGTCCTATGGGCAGATTTTCCAATGGAAAATCTGGGTTAAAAATAGGCTCGCGCCTCTGCACGCATTGTGTGAATTACTTTACTGCCGCCCTGTTTCCTGCCGTCGTAATTTAAGCTTGTCTGCAAATTGCCTGATATCCGGTAATCAAAATTTAATCTCCAAAAATAATTTTTTCCAATTGCATTTCCTTTTGTAATTTCAAAAGGAATTAAATTTGCACTTGTATTAGCTTCCAATTCGTTTCTCTCAGCTTCCAGTCTTAAGCGTCCCTTTCCGGCGAATGAGAATGTGAATCGTAAAGTCTGGACATTGGTATTGATGATTGTCGGTTTATCCGGGAATTCATCGGTTGATTTGCCGACTTTAAATTTGAATCCGACCTCAATATTACGAACCGGTCTGTAGGAGAAATCCGAAACAACATCATTACTTGTTACTAATCTTGATCTGTTTAAATTTACCGGGGCTGAAGCATTATCTTGCTGATTAATTATTTCGGTTTGATTATTGATTTCTTCTACCATTTTAAAACGAATTCTAACACTCCGCTCTCTGAAAAATCCTCTTTCCAATCCACCGGCGAATTGATTAAGGTTTTTCCGCTGGGCAAATCTAAATCTAAAGGATAATTCTCTGTCGTTTTCGAAAAGAAATAAATCCTGCTGTAAATAATTTGATCCTTTTATTGTTGTTGAATCATTTTGAAAATAAGAAAAATTCAGCAGATAAATTTTCTTCGTATCTTCCAACTTACTGTTCTCTTCAACTCTCCAAAATGTTTCTGTAGATATTGGATTTAAGAACAATCCTAAAATAGATTTATCACTAATAACTTTTTCAAAATCGAATTTCCAACGGGTGCTTGTTTTCAAATCAATAACCGGGAAGAGTTCATCGGTTGGAAGGGTGGTTAAAATATATTCGCCATCGTAAGAGGTTAACTCAAATTCCTCTTCATCCTGAATTCCATTATTATTCAGATCTCCAAGGTACAAATAATTACCGGAACCATAAGGAACTCTAACAAATACCTTCTCCAATTGTGCCGAACGCTGTGTTGTGACTTCATAAAATAAATCACCTTCAACAAACCGGTCAAATAAGTTTGTGCGCGATTGAGATCTAATTAGAATCGTTTCATTATCAAGCAAACCTCGTTTTTTATATTTATCCGTATAGTATTTATTTCTCTGTGTAAATGTTAAACTTGATGAAAACTCGCGCAACCCGCCGTATTCCATCCCTAATTGTTTTGTTTCCGCACGGGATTCTTTTTCGAGCACGCCTTCCAAAGGGTATGATTCATCTCTTACAGAATATTTTATGTTAGCCGAGAAACCATTCAAATCCAACAAATTTATATAAGGCGCAATTTCAAAATATTTCAAGCTGCCGCTTCTTAGCGAATCGCTTATTTTGGTTCTGTCTTTTTTCAATTCACTAAGGTATTCCAATCCCGGGTTAAAATATCCGATTGTAAATGAACCGTTCCCTTTTTGCTTAATCCAGTCACTCTTCAAATTATTGCTGATAGTATTCACATAGTCGAAATCGTATTTAAGATCATAGACGCTTTCTTTAAACAAATTGACATTAGTGAGATAACGATTCGATTCAAATTTTTCACCCCGGCTGAGGAAACCATATTTTGAATTGATAGTAAGTTCTTCAACCGGGATCAGGTTCAATGTAAATTCACGCAAAGCTTCATTGTTTGAGCCATCATCTTCGATGTTATAATCCCTGTTAAATTCAATCGTGTTAATACGGTCGAGTGAGGTATAGCGATCCTCAATAAACCTGTCCCTGTATGATCCCCCGACTTTTCCCAAACTTATTGAACCGATTTTAACATTTGACGGATCAACTTTTAATGTAAAATTTCTGGCATATCCAAGATTATCATCGTCTCCTAAATTTGATAACCGGTTTTTATCCCATGAACTTCCGGCGAGTTCCAAATTCAGTGTTACGTTTTCCAATATTTTTGAATTAATTACGATGTTGCTCATCTGCCTTAAATTTGGAAGCGGGAGAAATTTTATAGGCAAGTACGCGCCCCGTCCAATCCCGACAAATTCATACTTACCGATCGAGCGTTTAATATAATCACCTTTTAACTCCCCAACATAAGTAAATACCACATTGTACCGCGATTGTGAAGCACCCGGATTATAGACGTAGTAACTAAACAAATTGCCGTTAATCGTTGTGTCAATCTTCGTATAAATTCCAATTACAGTTCCATTGGAATCGGGCACCGCAAGTGAGGCGCCTGATACAACAGCAGCGTTGCGGTCATCACCTGCATTTTGTAAAATATTTTTATCATCGTCGCTCAGACTCAAATCGATCGGATTATCCTGATCATCCCCTTCCCGCAAGTAACCTATTTTAACATTTAGTTTATCATCAAATAAATTTGTTTTAACATTTGTACCGAAAAAATTGCGCTGGTATCTCCTATCGGTATATTCAAAATCTACCGTAATTCTGCTGGCTGATGTTATCAAGCGATTTGGCGTGAATGTTATCTGTGCATTACTGTATTCAATTATATAATCATTATTTTCTCCGCGGCGCATCTCCTCGCCATCGATGTAAACCTTTTCACTTCCTGCAATAATTATAATATTTCTCTCATTATCGATTCCGCTTAATCTGTAAGGACCCTGCACACCATCAATTCCGTTAAACTGATTTGTATTATTCTTACCGCGGGAACTGGCAAGAGCGACAACTCCGCTTTGATTCCGGTAAAAAACTTCTCCCTTTAAGCCCTGTAATTTCCTTTCTATCACTCCGAATTCACCAATACGTTCATTTAAATCATAATCGCCGAAAGTGCCGATCGCATTTTTATGTTTTACCTCGATGAAAACCTTATCAAGTTCCTCCAAGGTTTCTGTATTACCTTCTGGTTGAATGGGTGTGTTTTCATCGGTTAAAGCTGCTATAACTTCCACATCCTCTGACAATTTACCGGACAGTTGTAATCTCAGCCCGCTGTTAAGTGTCATATCTCTGTTAGTACCGAGAGTAAAACCTCTAACGATAGTTCCGCTTTGCTCTATTCCCTTTCCGAAAATTGATTCCGTCGTTAATGATTCATCTGACAGCCGTGAAACTCTAATCGAATCAGAAAGAACTTCACTGTAACTGTAAATCAAACTTCTTCTTTTATATTCTTTTTTAAGATCAATCTTATACGACTTGTAACGGACATAAATTGTATCGAATAAAGAATAGTTCAAACCTTCCGATAAAGTGAATGCACCAAGTTCGTACGATAAATGGTATTCACTTTCGAGAAGAAGTTTATCATTAAGTGTAATTTCAACTGATCCCGGTATGATCGTGACCGAAGATAATGAGTAAGCATTATTTAAATTAATTTGGAATGTATCTACTACGGAACTCTGAGCGTAATCTTCCTGAGCCTTTATTGAATTAACAGCAAAGAGAAATAAGATAAAAAGATATGTGCGGAAAATTAATTTTTTCAAATTTTGCAGAGATAATTATCGAAAAGTTAAATCTATACGGATATTGAAAATCATTCAAGGTAATTTATTCAACAGTGAGAGAAAATAAAATATAAAAAAATACTCAAGTTGACTTCTTTTTTTGTAAACCGTTAAAATTGTTGCTGCTATTTGTTATTTCTTGTTAACTCACGATTTAAATACCTGTGGAAGGCTTATAGATTCTTCGCCCCGCCAAAACCCGTCGGGACTCAGAATGACGCAATAGAACTTGTCATTTTATTCAAAACCCATTGCCAATACGAATGTCCGTCATTCTGAGTGCAACGAAGTGAAGCGTCCGCAGGTCGCCAGATCGTTGGTCGTCAGACCCCGACGCACCCTGTCGGGGTTCCGCCCGTCGGTCTCGACAGACCGACGAGGTCTGTCGGATAGAATCTAATGGATTCTAACAACTCCGAAGCATCTGTCGGACTCTGCGAGACTCCTGTGGAGAAGAATCTAAGGAATGCTATTAAATTCTTCGGTCGTCAATCCCAATATTTGTTCAGATTAAAGTTTAACAAATTCCGAAACAGATTTATATCTATTATTCTAATTTTTTCCTGACAAAAGATTTGATCTTCATTTCGAACCTTTCAAAAATTATGTAGAGTACCGGAATAACAATTAGTGTTAACAGAGTCGTTGTTGTTAAACCGCCTATCACAGCTCTCGCCAGCGGAGACCAAGTTTCGGCACCCGATCCCATTTCTATTGCCAGTGGAACCATGCCGAGAATTGTTGTAGCAGCCGTCATCAACACAGGTCTCATTCTTGCTTTACTGGCTTCTTCAACTGCATTGAATAACTCTACACCTTTATTTCTTATTTGGTTAATATAATCGACTAAAACAATTCCATTATTTACCGCAATTCCAACGAGCATTACCAATCCCACCAATGCCATAACGCTTAGGGATGTGTTTGTTATGAATAAAAAGATGAATACGCCGATTATCGATAATGGAACTGTGAACATTATAATTAACGGGTCAACAAAACTTTCAAATTGCGCTGCCATAATCATATAAACAAGAAGTATTGCTGCCATAAATGCTAATCCAAGATAGAAAAATGCCTCCTGCTGATCTTCGGCAGTACCACCGATTATAACTTGATATTCAGACGGAATCGGAGTGTCGCTGATTACCTTTTCAATTTCACTGACTGCAGTTGATAAATCCGTACCCGAAAGTCCGCATCCGACAGATACAAATCTACTCTGGTTTTCCCGGAAGATCGTAGGTGTTGATTCTGCTTCTTCAAGTTCGGCAATTTCTCTTAATGGAATCATATGTCCGGTGGGCATCGCTATTTGGATCTCCTCAAGGGATTCTTTTTTGTTGCGGTAATTTTTTGCAAATTGCACATAAATATCATACTCATCACCGGCTTCACGATACTGTGATACGACTTTACCCTGAATGGCAGTAGATATATTACTCGCAACCTGAAGAGATGAAAGCTTCAATTCATTTAGCATATCTTTGTTCAAATGAATCTGCATCTCAGGGGTTGTCTCTTTTATATTCATTGAAATATCTACCAACCCTTCTATTTTTTCCATTTTTGATTTCAAACCGTTTGCAATATTTATTGCGCCATCAATATCAAATCCAATTACTTTCACTTCTATATCTTTTTCATTTGAAAAGGCTCCGCCTTCCTGGAAAATGTATGTGATTCCCGGTATGTTATCCAATCTTTCACGGAAAAGATCTTGTATTTCGAATTGAGACCGAGTTCTATTTTCAACGGAAGTTAATCTGACAAACATTTCAATAGTACTTGCAGTCGTACCAAAGGCACCGATTCCCTCTCTATTGCCGAAGAAAATTGATATCGACTGTAATTCATCTTCTTCCAATACATCGTTAACCATGTCTTCCAATTCATAAACATATAATCTTGTTTTCTCAATTGAATTACCGGACGGTGATTCGATTAGTATGTTAATGAACCCTTGATCCGACTTAGGAAGAAACTCCCCGCCAAGTGTAGATGAAATGGCAATTGAAATTATAAACAAGGCAGTAACTGCGCCTAAGACCGTTTTTCTATGATGAAGTGACCAATGCAGCAGTTTGGTATACTTAACCGTCATACTTTCAATCCATTTCCCTATTCGATTTTTTAATTTACCGAAGGAACTATTATTGTTATTCGAAGCCACCTTTAATATGTTGGAAGACATCATTGGTACAAGTGTTAGTGCAACAAAAAGCGAAACAATTAATGAGAAAGTGATCGTAAGAACCATGTCTTTAAATAATTGTCCGGTAATATTCGGAACGAATAAAACAGGCAAAAACACACTGATTGTAGTGAGAGTTGAGGCAGTGATTGCCATACCTACTTCTTTTGCACCAAATTCCGCAGATTGCTTGCGGTCCTCGCCCAATTCTCTATGACGGTAGATATTTTCCAATACCACGATGGAGTTGTCGACCAGCATACCGACAGCTAGAGCTAGGCCTGCCATTGAGATTATATTTAACGTTAAGTCTGTAGCATACAGAACTGCAAATGTTGCAACGACTGAAACGGGAATGGAGATTCCCATTATAACACTGCCGCGCCAGTTTCTTAAGAAAATGTATATTACAATAAATGCCATAACAAAAGCAATCAAAGCCGTATTTCGAAGGTTGTTTATCGACCTCAAAATAAATTCAGATTGATCCCATATAACATTGAACCTGGTACCTTCGGGCAAACGTTCCTCGATATCGGGTAATGCTGCAACTACTGCCTCACTGGTAAGAATTGTATTCGCATCAGATTGCTTTGTTATCAATATCATTATGCCTTCACCGAAATCCGCACGAACTTCAGTTGTCGATTCTTTGTAACCGTCTTCAACATCTGCAACGTCTTTAACTAAAATTTCATCGGTACCCTTAACCGTTACTACTGTATTCATTATTTGATCTATTTTGCTGTACTCACTAAAAACACGCAGGTTGAAATTTTTAGATTCAGTTTCAATAGTACCGGCGGGCAGCAAACCTGAACCCATTCCTATTGCAGCTGCAACATCATCCGGTGAAAGACTGTACGCAGCCAGTAATGTTGGATTGAGATTAACATTTATTTGACGCTTCAATCCACCCTGTGTCTGAACAGATGCAACACCTTCAACCCGTTCGAGAAGCGGCTCAATTTTATCTTCCGATAATCTTCTTAATTCTGCCGGTCCCAAATATTGCGAACTTAGATTCATAAATAAAATTGGTGACATCGAAGGATCAAACACAAAAACCAAAGGCTCACTTGCGTCATCGGGTAAAAACTCTCGTATCAAATCAATATTTTTCCGTAGATCGAGTTCAGCTTGATCCATGTCAGTACCAAACTTAAATTCACATGTGATGATTGATGCGCCCTTAAATGACTGCGAGCTTACCTTTTCGATATTCTTCACAGATGAAACGGATTCTTCCAATGGTCGGGTAATTAAATTTTCAATATCCTCCGGTCCCACACCATTATAATTTGTGATAACACCGGCAATCGGGAATTGAATATCAGGAAAAAAGTCGATCTTTAATTGTGAAAAAGAAAAGAAACTGAATCCTATCACCAATGCATAAAACATCACTAAAGTTATTTGACGATTAATAGAAAATTTTGATATAGTCATTTTCAACTCACTCTATTATTCAACTACATTTACTGTTTGACCTTTTCGAACCACATTTTGACCGACAACAACGACACTGTCCGATATATTTAATCCTTCGGTTACTTCAATCCTTCCGTTGCTGCTGATTCCTGTTTTAATTTCTATCAAGTCTGCACTTCCGTCTTTAGTTATAAATACAAAATATTTTTTTACCGACTGCTGAATACCGGTCTTTTTGTTTACAACAATTTCAGTCTGCTGAAGTACTGCAGTTTCCGGTATTACGATTTTATCTTTTAATGAAATGGTTTCGATTCTAAACTCACCGAATATACCCGACTTGATTTTTGAATCCGCATCTTCAATTTGTATTTCTATCTCAAGCAATTTTGAAATCTGGTCTACCGCTTCATTTATTTCAGCAACCCGTCCATGATAAACTTCACCTTTTAATGAGGGGAATGAAATTTCAGCCTTCTGACCAATTTTAATATGTCTAATATCTTTACTCGGAATTTTCAATTTTGCTTTCATCGATCCCGGAGTTACAATTTGCATTACCGGCTGACCGGCAGGAAGCATCTGATCCTTTTCAAAAAAGACTGCCGCTACAATTCCGTCAAACGGCGCTTTTATAAAACTGTTCTCAAATTGTTCCCTTGTTTGATTAAGCTGGGATTTTGCTTGTTCCAAACCTGCTTCAGCAGTTTCTTTTTGAGTTTTAGTTTGATCATATTGCTGCTGGCTTACAGCTTTTTGATTATAAAGCTTTTCCATTCTTTCGAATTCCTGCTTCATTAAATCAATCTGAGCTTGTGCACTTTTAACCATAGCTTCTGAAAGTTCCACAGCCTGCTTAAATGTTTCATTGTACTGAACAGCTAATACCTGATCTTTTTTTACCCGGGTACCCGGTTTCACATTTATATTCACTAACTTTTCACTAATCTTACTGAATATAATAGCATCGTTTTCCGCGGTAACACTGCCTGTGAGTTTTATGTAACTTGATATAGATTCCGGGCTGATTTTATAAATCTTGACCGGAACTGCTTTTTCTTCTTCTTTTTCTTCTTCTTGCTGGCATGAAATAAATGTAAATACCAAGAGTAGAAAAAATAAAATTTGCTTTAGCATGATTTCCTCTTCAGTTAATTCCAAATTGTTTCTAACATACCAATTGATTTTAACAAAGCCAGTTGACTAACATTGTATTTATAGATTCCTTCTAAGTACTCGGTTTTACTTTTCGTAAAGAGCAATTGAGCGTTCAGCACATCAAGTTGAGTTGTAATCCCTTCTTTATAGAGTAGATTCGAAATTCGCATACTCTCCTCGGACTGAATCTTTGCCTGTTTAAGGCTGCTAAGATTTTTTATTGATTCATTATATGAAAAGAAACTCTGTTCGATTTCTAATTCCGAAATATCTTTTGCCTGCTTTAACATAATTTTCATTTGATCTGTTTTAATTTTTGATTGCTGGTAATCAATAATTTTCTTGCCCCCTTCAAATATCGGCCAATAAACAGCAAGCGCAATTGATTTTGAACGGATGTAATCGCTCCATGCAAGATTCGCTTCATCCATTTGAGCTTGATGAGATACATTTGCAGATAGACTAATATTAGGTGTGAATGAACCGAGTGAAATATTTTCCGCTTCTTCGGTAGCTTCCAGTTTATATTCAAGTGATTTCAAATCATTCCGGTTTTCTGCAGCAATAGTTTTAAATTCTTTCAGCGACATCCCGTTATATTGATCTAAGAAATCTTTTTTACTCAGCGTATCGGTAATCGATAATGAATCTTCCAGAGAAATATTTAATATGCTTTTCAATCGCTGATATGAAAGATACCGGTTTGATTTCGCTGATTCATATTGAGGTAATGTTGAATAATATTGAGCTTTTGCTCGCTGCAGGTCGAGTTCGGTTGCAGTTCCGGCATTATAAAATTTTTCTACCTGCTCCAGGTTCTGCTTTGCTACTTCAACCGCTTCACCCGAAGTACGAAGCAAAGAATTCGATAACATAATTAAATAATAGGATTCTAATGCTGACTGTACCGTTTCTTCTTCTTTCCCTTTCAATTCTTCACTCAAAGATTTTTTCAAACTTTTCTGAATGCTTAAGTTGAACCATCTTGCGCCGCCGGTGTATAATGGAAGAGTTAAATCCAAGGAATGTTGAAATGAATAATTAGTACCCACGACAAATCTTTGTCCCATAAACACGAAAACTGGTAATTCTAAATTTTTAGTCGCTAATCCTTGATATGAAAATGTAGGAATAAATGACGAATAAGAGCGCCACTCTTCCAAATTTTGTGTTTCCAATTCCAATAATTTTGATTTCAATCCAAGATTTTCAGTCAAAGATAAATCAACAACATTTTCCCAAGAAAGATAAATAATGTTCTTTTCACTCTGACTGTAATTATTAACCGTTAGCATGCATAGAATAGAAATAACCGGCATAAACTTTTTTAATAACATTTCTGCTCCACTAAGATTTTTCAATTACAAATTGTTTTGTCCACATGTCAACAAATTTATACATCTTTTTTTCGAATGTTTCCAAATCATTCAGGTACAACAGATATTTTGTAAAAAACATAATTATGGTACCGATATAATTTACAGCTAATAATTCGGGATCGGCTTCATGGATTATATTTCCTTTTTCTTTTTCCGAATTCAAATAGGTAATAAACAACCCCATCATTTCTTCATTCGCCTTAAATTTAATTTCCCTTACTTTTTCAGGCACGGACATAAATTGAACAAACGCTGAGAACCTAACAAATTCAGGATATTTACTTGCAAATTCGACGTAAAATTTTATTATGCCTTCTAAATTTTCTCGCAGTGAGCTTTCCGGATGAATATATTTCGCCTGTAGGATTTTTGATAAATTTTTTGTTTCATTAACTAAATCTAGTATCAGGTTTTCCTTATCCTTGAAATAATAATACAGCACAGGTTTAGTTACACCCGATTTCTCACAAATTTCTCGAACAGATACACTGTCATATCCGTTTTTAGTAAATAATTCTGCGGCTACATTAAATATTTTGTTCTTCGTCTCTGATGCTTCATTCGATAATATCATTTAATTCTCCTTACTTACCGGTAGGTAACAAATCTAATCGAAAAAAAAGAGCTTCAAAGCTCTCTACTTACCGGTCGGTAAGTTATTATTTTAATTCGCAATACTCAATTAAATTGACTTATTAAAAATCATCATTTGTTTTTTTATTAAAATGTCTTGATATTAGACGGATGTTAAAATAATAGGTTGCATAATGGATACATTATTTGAAAAATTACGAAAAAGCAGAACTTCAACCATGATTTTAGGTTTTCTATCGATATCATGGATCATTGTCGATTATTTTGTTTTAGGTAAACTTTTTGAGAGTGGGAATATTACACTTGGATTCGAATTAATATTATTAATCCTCAGCGCTGTTGCAATTATTGCATTTCATATTTCAGTATTTGTTACTCTTTATTACACCTATAAGGTAACACACAAATATAAAAAAGAATCGAAATCACAACAGAGTGAGATCGATTCTAAAAATGAAAAATCCGGGGAAAATGCAACTAAGGGTTAATATTCACCTTTGTATTTATTCAATCCGCCGCCGTTTGTCGTTACCCAAAGCAGACCGTCTTGATCTATTGCAAGACATGTAGTCTGATCTGATGTAATATCTGTATTTGCCATCCTGAAATGCTGAACAAATCCGTAATATTCCTGGAAAATTGAAATGCCAACCTGAGTACAAATATACTTTTTGTTATTATCATCAATATGAATAAATCGAATCACGTTTGACTGCAGATGAATAACTTGATTCCTAAGATTGTAACCGTCATATAAAGTTGTGCCGCCAGTGAAACCATCTGCCGAAAACGGCCAGCACCCGAATAAAATTGCACCTTTATAAGGATCAAAAGCGCCTGCCATAATTGTATTACTTGGAATACCTCTCCTATAATAACGCGGGGGTGAAGAAAACGTTGAATATTCTATCGGTCCGTTTTTATATAATGTCCAAATCGATCGATCATATTTCAGAATTCCATCTACATAGGTCCCTATCCATATATTGTTTTGATGATCAACAGTAAGAGTGGTAAGCCAATTTCCACCAACTTCTATACTTAAAACTCTTATATACTGCCATGTTACCAATGATGTTCTTACAACACCTTTATGAGTCAATACCCAGAAGAGTCCGTCTTTATCGACTTCAATATCAGTGACATGATCGTCTTCCATTGGAGTGTTGCTGCTGTTGTAGATATCCCAAACTCCATTATCAATCACGACTAAGCCGCCTGTGGTTCCTATCCAAATTCTATTTAAATCATCTTCAAAAATCTTTGTAATCTGGTTGCTGGGAAGCGGAGAATTAGTTTCGTTAAATATTTGCCATGTATGACTTTTATTATCAAATACTGCTACTCCCGCATCCATAGTCCCGATCCATTTTTTATTCTCATGATCAACTATTACAAAGGTGAGATAATTTGAAGGAATTTCTGATGTAGCCCTTGTATAATCCGTCCATAATGTTGTATCGCGTAAAATTACAATTGCTTCAGTTATTTTACTGCTTTCAACTGTAACAAATGTACTGTCAGTTCTTCTCTGATCGAGTGAAAATGATACTTTGTACTTTCCCGGGATAAGACCTTTTACCGTGTGCGGCGTAGTGCCTTCAACAAGAGAATCATTAATATAAATTGATGCACCACGGTCATTGGTAATACATGATATGCTTCCGCGCATTTTAGGATTGGAATTGTAATCAATAAAAGTCTCATATTTATTTTCTGCGTTCGAAACTATGCTGAATGAAGTATCCCTGTACAGATTGCGCTTTAACGTAACAGTATATTCCCCTTCCGCAAGCCAAGTAATTGAATCCGGTGTTCTCAATCCCTCATTTCTTCCGTTTACATAAATTAAAGCATTCGAAGGTTTTGAATCAATATAGACAACACCGTGAGGCACTTCTTTTTCAGGCGGACTTGTTGAAACTTCCTTCTCACATGAGGATGCAATAAACATGAGAGTGATAAGAATCAGCATCATTGATTTTGCTATTATTTTCATTTCTTCACCAAACTTCTTTTTAAAATAGATACCTGTAACCAAATGATCTTACATATTCCGCATCAAATGGTTTTGAAAGATATTGAATTGAATATGAACCGAATACACCGAAACCGCCATCAATATTTGTGAAGTCGATCTCATCCAAACGAACCGAATATTCATCAATAATTCTGCTTGTTGATGAATAATAATCGGATAAATTTTTATCATAAACGGCAATTTTAATAATCATGGGGAATATTGTGTATTTGTCTCTCTTATCATCATCTCCGGAAATGTCAAGAAGCGCTCTTTCAATTGCAGACATTTGGATATTGAGACTTTTAGCAAATGACGGAATAGGGAAAACTGCAATTTCTTCTCCGCTTAACTGAAGATACTCAATCGGGACTTCCTTCTCATGATTCGTAGTAACGCCGCCCTGTTTCAACTGATAAGGGATTACAGCTTTCGGCTGATAAATTAAAAATTTATCTTCACTAGTCCACATTGTTCTTACAATCGAAACATCATCGGATGAGTCGGGTGGAATTGAGATATCAGTACCTTCACCAACTGTTGAAATCTGTTTTGGCAATTTGGTTCTCGATGATAAAATATTCCCGTTCGGCAGCACTGCTTCAATGTATATAGAATCATTTAATTTAGCTTCAAAATTATCCAAGTAATAGAAGTGGAGTGGATTTTTATATCTCGATTGATCCGATCTTTCTTCTACTGAATCCTGGAACACAAACACACTATCGTTAACCCAAATTCTTAAAAGTACATTAGATAAAAACGGGTCATCGGTATTTTTGTACGGATCAAACCCGGGTACATCGTAACTGGTTGATACACTTGCAATTTGATATTCTTGACCGTAGTTAATTACACAATTTAATGCATATCTTCTCTGATAATCAGCTTTGGGACTGAAATTTTCTTCGCAAGAATAAAAAAGTAAAATCGAAATTACCGAAATAAACAATGTCTTCTTTATCATATTTCCACCTTTAGAGTAGCAGTTGGTAAAAATGGAAGCATGTCAACTCTTTCACCTGTATCACGTTTGAAATAGAAAATATTTTTTCTATCGTAAACGTTGAGGATGCTAAAGTCTAATGATACCTTCATGAAATTAAAATCAAATTTCTTCGATAAATTAAAGTCTAGCCTGTGATAATCGGGCAATCTTTCAATATTTTTATCACCCAAAATTGAGTAAGGGAAATAGTTTTCATACAGGTACGGATTTTCATGAATATCGCCGACATATAATTTATCATAGAAACCGATAAGAGGAGTGAACGGACGACCCGTATTATAAATCCACATTCCGCTAGCAGTCCATCCTTTACCGATATTAACTTCAAGTGTAAAATTCAAAGTATGACGCGAATCATAACGGGGATAATAAAGCCAATTATCCGCTTCGATATAAGACCATGACAGTGAATAAGAGCCCGTTAGGTTCAAAATCCAAACTCCGTACTTCATCATGAATTCCATGCCGTATGATTCACCTTCACCTGCTATTAAATCCGGATCATCCTCAAACTTTTTATTTTCATTTAAGCTCGGCAGATGATCATATTTCTTGTAATATACTTCAGTATCAAAAGACAGATTCTCCAGCGGATTTGTATCAACACCGAAAATATAGTGCGTTGACCTTGCCGGTGTAAGATACTCGGGTGAAATTATATACGGCTCAAATAATGAAATAACTTCATTTTCATTAGAAATAGTTGTGATTTCCTGCTGGTAAACTCCCCAAGCTGCTTTAACTGCAAGCATAGGAGAAAATCTGTATGTTGTCGAAATTCTCGGTTCAAAAAAGAATGATCCACTGGAAGATAAGCCGGCTAGCGTTGCCCTCGTCCCAACATCCATTCCAAAATTCTCATACTGAAGGAATTTATACTTAGCGAATAACCCGATCTTCGCTCCGTTCGTATGCAGATCGGTAACTACGCCGTTTGTATTCTCGAGCAGAAGTTTTGTATCAATTGTCTGAATTTCAATTCCAACACCTATTTCGTCTCGGTTATCAAATATGTATGTAAAGTTGGAATTAAATGTTATATCATTTATTTCATTTTTCTTCGGTCTAGCAGTACTAAATTTCGGTATAACCTCGCCGGTAAAATTACTGACTGAAATACTAAGTTCCGAAAATAAAGGACTGTCATAAACCTGGAACCAGCTAAATCCGAATAAATTATTCTTCCATTCAAAATCTTCCTTAAACGGGTCATCCTCTAGCATTCTATCGGCGCTGAAGAAACCATTTATCATGAATTTCGAACCTTCGATGAAATCCGAATTTTGATAATTCAATTTGAAAGATAAATCATAAAAATCGAAAGGCGCCGATTTATTAATAAATTTTCGATAAATTTTAGTGTTGTAACTTTTACGTCCGCTTATATAAAATGAACCGTCTGGTATTGGTCCCTCAAATAATGCCTTACCTGTTAAATAACTCGAACTGGCAACTGTACTAAATCTATTTTTATTACCGTCCTTAGAAACAATGCTTAAAACCGACGATAATCTTCCGCCGTATTCTGCCGGGAATCCGCCTTTATAAAATTCTACACTATTAATTATTTCCGGATCAATAACACTGAACAGACCCAGAGCATGAAAAGGATTGTAAACTGTTATCCCATCTAACAAAACCAAATTTTGATTACTCGCACCGCCGCGCACATAATATCTGGCGCTAACATCACCGGTTGATTGAACTCCGGGTAAAGACTGCAGTGAACGGAAAACATCAACCTCAACACTTTTAGGCAAACTCTCGAGTTTCTTAATTGATATTCTCTCCAGACCAATATCGGTTGCGTTCTGCTCAACAACCTTTTCCCCGATTTTTTCAATTGTTTGAAGTTCTACACTCTCGGGAGAAAGTTCAACTTCAACCTCGGTTATTTTATTCGGAGCGATAAATACATCCAATTCTTTTGGCAAATAACCAACATAGGAGAATATTACAGTATAACTTCTGTTTGCAGGAAGTGAAGCAATATAGAAATACCCGCGTTCATCAGTTGAGGAACCTCTGTTCACTTCCTTGATATAAACATTTCCATACGCTAGAACCTCGCCATTGGTTGAATCGGATACAACACCACGAAGGTTCCCCGATTCTTGTCCAAATGCTATCGTAGAAAGAAGAACGCAGAGGATTAACAAAAAAGATATTCGCATTACAGGCTCTAAAATTATTTTAATAGATAAAATTTAGTTTAGTATTCGATTAATATTAAATCGGGGTGGAATGTAAGATATAATTTCCTAAAAAACATCAGTATAAGTACGTAGATGATCCACTTTTTCAGGGTAATAATAATTCTATTCGGGATGAATTTTTCGGATAGAATTGCTTGATGGCATCAAATTCACTTACTGCTTCATCCCCCCGCTACTTCTAAAAATCCTTACTAAAAACAAAACTATTCAATTAAGCGCTCTTAATCAATATAAAATTTTACACATATATCTTTTTATAAAAATTGAAAGAGGAATGATTGATAACCTTTTCACTCCTCTTTTCTCTAAATAATTCGTTATTCATCGAGAGTAGAAATATTACCGGGGTCTTGACCAAGCGCTTTAGCTTTTAGTACTCTGCGCATAATTTTGCCGCTTCTCGTTTTGGGGAGTGAATCCACGAAGTCAATATTTTCCGGTTTGGCAATCGGACCCATTTCATGCCCAACATGTTTTTTGAGCTCCTCTTTTAGTTCCGAGGATTGTTGAACACCGGCTCTTAAAATCACATAGGCATGAATTGCATTTCCTTTTACATCATGCGGAAGACCAATTGCCGCAGCTTCCGCAACTGCATCATGACTAACAAGTGCACTTTCAATTTCAGCGGTTCCTAAACGGTAGCCGGAAACTTTCAACACATCATCTACCCTTCCGATTATCCAGAAATATCCGTCCTCATCTTTTTTCGCACTGTCACCAGTCATGTACATGCCTGGATATTTACTCCAGTACTGCTCAACATATCTATCCGGATCCTTATATATTGTTCGTAACATAGCCGGCCATGGAGTTTTAATCACAAGAAATCCCTCCTCACCGGATTTAACTGAATTCCCTTCTTCATCGACAATATCCATATCAATCCCGGGGAAAGGTTTTGTACCGGAACCGGGTTTCAGCGGAACCGACGGCATAGGAGCAATCATAAACATTCCGGTTTCTGTCTGCCACCATGTATCCATAATCGGACATTTTTCATTACCAACAACTCGATTATACCATTTCCAAGCTTCTGGATTAATAGGCTCCCCTACTGATCCCAATATTCTAAGTGAAGATAAATCGTGACGTTTTACCCATGCATCTCCAAATCTCATTAATCCTCGAATTGCTGTGGGAGCAGTGTAAAGTATATTAATTCCGTATCTTTCAATCATGCTCCACCAGCGGTTTGGATATGGGTAATTCGGTGCTCCCTCATACATAAAAGAGGTTGCTCCCGTTAACAACGGACCATAAACAATGTAACTGTGTCCCGTGATCCAGCCCGGATCGGCAGCACACCAAAACCTGTCATCATCATGAATGTCAAAAACATATTTTAGAGTTGTATATGTTCCGACCATATAACCACCATGCGTATGAAGTATTGCTTTAGGCTTACCGGTTGTACCTGATGTATATAAAATAAATAAGGGATCTTCAGCATCCATTTTTTCGAGTGTACATTCCTTTGTTGCAATCGGTAAATTCATTAATTCATGATACCACATATCACGACCGAACTCCATATTTACGTCCTGACCTGTTCTCTTAACTACAACTACATGTTCAATACCGCCTGCGCGCTTTAATGCTTCATCTGCAATCTCTTTTAAGGGAACGATTTTGCCGCGCTGGTATGCTCCGTCTTGAACGATAAGTACTTTTGATTCGCTGTCTTCAATTCTTTCATGCAGTGCTTCAACAGAAAAACCACCGTATACAACTGAATGAATTGCTCCCACTCTGGCGCATGCCAGCATTGCTATCATAATTTCGGGAATTCTTCCCATATAAATTGTTACTCTATCACCTTTCTCCACGCCCAGACTTCTCAGTACATTTGCAAATTTACACGTCTCACGATGCAGTGCATAGTACGACATCGCCTGGAAATCACCCTTCTCTCCTTCCCATATTAATGCAAGTTTATTTCTTCTGTATGTTTCTACATGAACATCCAGACAGTTATACGCAATGTTCGTTTTTGCATTTGTAAACCATTTATAAAAAGGTTTTATGGAATCGTCAATAACCTTATCCCATTTTTGAAACCAATGAAGTTCCTCGGCTCTATCTTCCCAAAATTTTTCATTATCGTCCGAAGCCTCTGCGTTTAGTTTTTCCCAATCTTTTATATGCGCCCGTTCTATAACTTCTTCTGACGGATAAAAAACTTCACCGCTAAGTTTCTTTCCAGACATTCGACCTCCTTGATGAAATATTATGATAGTTTATCTGAATTGGGTAAGAAAATAAAATAAATTAGCGGAATTTGCAAAGTTATTATTAATAAGTTAACTGCAGCCCGAAGTAATTCAGTTACCAAACGGGAATTTTTTTAGATACTGTATAAAAACTAATTTTATTCCAAATTCCTTGCACATCCTGTAAAAATTAGAGGGAGTAAGTCTAAATATCCCGGCTGCACTTGAGCCCGAACTTGAGATGCTTCTAACACACTAAAAATATTTTACCCGGAACAATCGTTCTATTTCCTTATTAGGAAGCACTTGTCCGAAAAAAGTCTCTTCAAAATTTTTTTCTTCCTGCAGCATTATATGATTTAGCAATATTAGAGGATTACTAACATTATCGGCAATGCAAAGAGAAGAAAGTAAACAGTGATTTGTTTTTTCATTTCTTCCCCTGCTAATTATATTAAATGACAATACACGAACTCTTTTGCCACCTAAGAATTAAGATTAAGTGTCATTCCCTAAAATAGTTGACCGTTTTTTATGTTCTATAATTTAGTGAATTGTAATTATAAATATTTAATATCGGTCTATATTTCGCGTCCATTATTTCAATTTCTTTTTCAAACTCAGCAGGGGTCATCCAGTCC
>JAIOZI010000038.1 GCA_021740785.1 Melioribacteraceae bacterium | reverse complement strand
TTTAATTTTTTAGTCCCGTTGCCTAAAGGCAACGGCTATTATGGTTTTATATAGCCGTTCGCTTTAGCGAACGGATTTAATATCCGAAAAATCATTCGGCTTTAGCCGCATTCTTAGGTGTACTAAGTTGACAGCATTGGCTGACGAGCAGACGGGCTCTACATTTAACATTTTAACACCGGCTCTTTAGCCCAAGGTAGAGAGGCGGTCAACTTGAGTAAAATAAAAAAAATACAAAATTGTTAGCTAAATTGTATTTTCTCTATCACAATTAAATTGAACAAATGCAAAGAGTAATATGAACATCAGCATCGAAGAACTCACCAAGATTTACAAAAACGGGAACCGGGCTATTAACAACATCAATTTAGAAATTGAAAGCGGAATGCTTGGTTTATTAGGACCAAATGGAGCTGGTAAAACTACTTTAATGAGAATATTGGCAACATTGATGCGCCCGTCATCCGGCAATGTAAAAGTAAACGGATTAGACCTTCAAAAGAACCGCGCAGAGATAAGAGCTATGCTCGGCTTCCTTCCCCAGGATTTCGGTTATTTCGCCAAACTCCGTACATGGGAGTTTTTAGATTATTCCGCTGCTTTAGGCGGACTCCGGAACACTGCCGAAAGGAAAAGAGCAGTTGAAGAAATGCTCCACAAAGTCGGGCTTTATAAATTCCGCGACCGTTTCGCGAAAAAACTTTCCGGCGGTATGAAAAGAAGACTGGGAATAGCACAGGCTTTGATCGGAAACCCCAAAATCGTAATAGTTGATGAACCCACAACAGGTTTAGATCCGGAAGAAAGAATTCGATTTAGAAATTTGCTGTCTGATATGAGTCGGGAAGAAATTATTATCATTTTATCTACACACATTGTTGGTGATATCTCAAGCACCTGCCGTAAGATGGCTTTACTCAACAAGGGAGAATTAAAATTTCAGGGTCAGCCCGATGAATTGATCAACACGGCAAAGGGTCATGTTTTTAGAATTAAGGCATTTGAGACTGATCTCGACAAGATTAAGGAAAAATATCCCGTCATTTCAACAATTCCTTCCGAAAATGGCTGGGATGTTGAAGTAGTTGCGGATAAAATAGATGATTACCCCGCTGATATAATCGAGCCGAACCTGGAACACGCTTATATCTATTTCATGGAATTTGTATTGGCTCAGCATGTTGAAATTGCAGAAGAAGAAATTATTTAATAAAATTTTGAGGATTATATAATGTTGTCATTTTACAACATTTGGACCGTTTCCAAATTCGAAATTAAAACTCTTTGGAGAAGCTGGTTTTTTCGAATATTTGCAATTCTATCATTAGCGCTGCTATTCCTATTCAACTTAATAGCATTCACAGATGTAACCGGCGGTTTTATCTGGCGATTCCTTTACGGTATGACCTCTTCCATTCCCTACTCTAATTTACTGATGCTTAATCTTGCACAAGCCGTGATAACCATTTTTCTTGCTTCTGATTTTCTTAAACGGGACAAAAAACTTGACACAACCGAAGCGATTTATATTAGATCAATTTCAAACAGCGATTACGTGTTGGGAAAAACATTCGGAATCCTGGTGATCTTTTTTGTCCTGGATTTTATTGTAATGCTGATGGCTGCTGTTTTTAATGTTATAAATCTCGACGCACAATTCAATATATTTATTTACTTCTATTACTTCTTATTGTTAAGCCTGCCAACTTTGATTTTTATTACGGGATTTGCATTTCTGCTAATGACTTTAATCCGCAACCAGGCTGTTACATTTATTGTTCTGCTCGGTTATATCGGAGTTACTCTTTTATATTTAGGACCAAAATTCTATTCGGCATTCGATTACATCGGCTTTTCCGTTCCCATGATGTATTCCGATTTTGTAGGATTCGGGAATATTGGAAATTTAATATTGCAGAGAGGAGCTTATATATTATTCGGTCTTTCTTTCATCTTTTTTACAATGTACATGTTCAAACGTCTGCCGCAATCCGAAACTATGCGCAAATTTAATTTAATTCTTACTTTAATATTTCTATTCGGCGGTGCTGGTTCTATGATTTATTACATCGGCAATTTTCAAAGCGGCGAAAATCTTCGTACAGAAATGATTAATCTAAATAACGAACATGTTTCGGATCTGAAAATTACTGTGGTTCAGAATGATATTTCGCTCAGGCATAAAGGGTCAACAATTGAATGCACATCAGATATTATCGTAAAAAACAATAACGAAAAGTCGGTTTCGAAATTTATCTTGAATTTGAATCCGTCATTAGAAATTAAATCTATTACTTCCGGCGGCGGCAAAGTTGAGTTCTCAAGAAACATACATTTGATCACCGTAAACCTTTCATCGGCGCTGAAGCCTGAAGAAACAAAAGGACTTTCTATTGCATACTCTGGAGGCATAAGTGAAGAAGCCGCTTATCTCGATATCAATGAAGATAAAAGAAATCAAATGAGAAAGATGGCTTACTATACAATCGATAAAAAATACGCATTTGTAACACCCGGTTACCTTTTGTTAACCGAAGAAAATATGTGGTACCCTAAATCCGGGACTACATTTTCACCGGAAGCTCAATTCAGCAACAATGTTGAGTTCACAAATTTCAGTTTGAAAGTCGAGACGAAAGAGAATCTACTCGCAGTTTCTCAGGGGGAATATAAATCACCATCTCCAGGTATTTTTGAATTTAAGCCGGAAGTTCCTCTGCCGAAGTTATCACTGAACATTGGTCCGTATGTAGTCAACTCTATTGAAGTTGATTCGATCAAATACAACCTTTTAAATTTGGAAAAACATGATTACTATAAAAATTATCTCGATGAAATTAACGACACGCTTACAGCACTCATTCGTGAATTGAAACAGGATTATGAGCGCGACATTTCACGTACATATCCATACCAGCAATTTTCAATTGTTGAAGTACCGGCACAATTTACCGGGTACCAGAGAATGTGGACAACAGCTCACGAACAGTCGCAGCCGCAAATTGTAATGCTGCCGGAAAACGGCGTTGAGATTGACGATGCGGATTTCAAGCAGAGAGAAAGAATGCAGGAAAGGTTTGGGAATAGAAGTAACCAGGTTGTACTTCCGAAAGAGAATCAATCAAACATGTTTAACAGATTTGTACGCAATACGTTTATGAATCAATCCAACATGTTCAGATTTAGAAGCGATAATGATAACAACACAACGCCCGGTAATCCTTACAAGATATTTCCTAATTTTTATTACTATACTAATAATTTATCATCTTCATCACTGCCTGTTTTCAACAAAATAATTGAAAATTATCTCGATGTAAAAAACGATAACTCAGGCTCACCTTTTATGCGTGCAATAATGGGATTAAATCCGACCGAGAAAGCAGCGCAGATATTAAATGATAAATCATTTGCCGAAATAATTTCGGATACCACTTACAATAAGTATCTTAAAGAAATTCTGAATTTGAAAGGGAGTTATTTATTTACGCAGCTCGAAAGTGAAATAGGTAAATCAAACCTGCGGGATTTAATAAATAGAACACTTAATGAAAACAAATTTTCAACAAGCGGCTATTCGCAGTTTGTAAATTCATTGAATGAAGAGTATGGAATTAATCTTGAGGAAATGATAGAAGATTGGTTCAACAATTCTCAACTTCCGGGATATTTTATCACTAAGATAAAAGGTTACAAAGTTGTCTCCGATAACCGTGAACGATATCAAATAAATTTCAATATAACAAATTCTGAACCGGTTGAAGGATTTGTAAAAATAACATTCGAACCGAGAAGAGGCGGACCGGGAGGCGGAAGAGGTTTCGGATTTATGTCCGGCGGGGGCGATGAGGAAACCTCAATTGCAGAAAAGGTAATCCAATTGATGCCCGGTCAAACGAAACAAATATCTTCGGTGCTTGATGAATCGCCCGGTAGAATGTCGGTCAATACTATCCTTTCAAAAAACCTTCCGCTGGAGTTTGACTTTCCGTTTGAAGAATTTGAGGAAAATAGCAAAGCCGAACCATTCGACGGTGAAACCATTCTCGATGAGCCGGAAGCATTTGTGAGTCGGGATGAAATAATCGTTGATAATGAAGACCCGGGATTCGAAGTCAAGAATCCCGAAGAAACAAGTCTGCTTAAAAAGCTGTTTTCACTTGAGCAGGAAGGTGAAAAATATGTCGGCTTGCAGACATGGAATCCCCCTGAGGATTGGCGTGCTACAATTATTTCAGAATCATACGGAAAATATGTTCACTCGGTTCATTATACCGAATCCGGCGACGGCAGCACAAGTGCGGCATGGAATGTAGAAATTCCTCAAAGCGGTTACTATGAAGTATATACATATATATCTAAACCAAGAATTCCGGGAAGACGCGGAAGAAATAGTGACAACAGCAAACAGGAATATCACTATACCGTTACACATGACGACGGGGATGAAGAAGTAATACTTGACTTCAGTAATGCAGATGAAGGATGGAATTTACTCGGCAGTTTCTACCTTTCCGAAGGTTCTTCAAAGGTATCGCTATCAAATAAATCATCCGATGGATTGATTATGGCTGATGCTATAAAGTGGATCAACAGGAAATAAAGATTAAAATTGAAAAACAAATATCCGGAAGTACAAAGAAGGATAAAAAAATGAATTATAAGAGATTATTAATAATTGCAGCGGTATCCGTACTGCTGTTATCAACATCGATTTATTCTCAGGATGCATTGACAATTGATCAATCAATTGAAATTGCACTGGAAAACAGCCCGCAGATCAGGAGATCGATATTAAATCTTGAAAGGAGTAAAGAATCACTCAATGCACAGAATGCATCTCTCCTTTCTCAGTTCAATTTAAGTGTTACTCCGTTTGAATATACCAAGGACAGACAATTCAACGATTTCTTTTCAACATGGAATACCAGCGAAACGAAAAGATCATACGGAACATTCAGTATTAATCAACCGATAATTTGGACGGACGGAGTTGTTTCCTTTATCAATCGATTTTCATGGCAGGATTCTTACAGCGAATTTCAGAATGAACAATCTTCAACTTTCAGCAACAATCTTTATCTAAGTTATTCGCAGCCCTTGTTTACTTATAACCGCACCCGTTTGCAATTGGATGAGTTGGAGCTTGACTTAGAAAATGCCGCTCTTGGTTATGCAATACAAAAATTAGCAATTACGCGGAATGTTTCCGAAGCATTTTATAATGTTTACCAGCAGACAATGAGAGTTCAGATTGCGAATGATGAATATGAAAGTCAGAAACAAAATTATGATTTGACACAAAAGAAAGTTGATGCCGATATTCTGTCAAAGGATGAATTGTACCAGGCGGAACTGAATATGTTAAACAGTCAGATGAGTTACCAAAATGAAAAGGTAACGCTGCAGAACCAACTTGATAATTTTAAACAATTAATCGGCATGCCGATAGAGAATGAAATATCAATAATAGCGGATGTCTCCTATAATCCGCTTCAAGTCGATTTGGAAAAAGCAATCACATCGGGAATAAACAGCAGGATGGAATTGCGGCAGAGAGAGATTGATATAGAAAATTCGCAATTCGATTTAATCAAAACCTCCGCCACAAATGAATTTTACGGAAATATCTCACTATCGGCTGGGTTAATCGGGACTGATGAAGCAGTCGGCAACATTTATGATAAACCAACAAACAATCAGCAATTCACACTTTCATTTGATATCCCGATTTTTGACTGGGGCGAGCGGGAATCGAGAATTAAAGCTTCCGAAAAAAACATTGATGTTGCAAATCTTTCATTAGAAGATGAAAAGATAGGCATTATTGTTTCTTTGAGGAGCGTGTACAGAAATTTGGAAAACCTCGAAACTCAAATCGAGATATCACAAATAAGCGAGCGCAACGCACAGCTTTCTTATGAAATCAATTTGGAAAGATATTCAAACGGTGATTTGACCAGTTATGATCTGCAGCAATTTCAATCACAGCTATCGGAAGCCAAACTTAACAGGATCAATGCACTGATAAATTATAGGCTGGAACTGCTTAACTTAAAAATCCAATCGCTATACGATTTTGAAAAAGATCAGCCGGTTATGCCGGACATAAAATATGAAAAAAATTAAAATGATAAATCTCAGGAGTTTATTGTGAAAAAAATAATCGCATTATTATTCTTCCTAATCTTTATTGCCGGGTGCGGAAATGATGAAATTGATGTTGATGATGAAATCACTGTGCCGGTTTCCGTTGAGGAATTGAAACCAAAACCAATTGAAGAGTTTATCGATGCAACAGGTACGCTTCTCCCAACAAAAGAGGTAATTCTGAGGGCGGAAATTACCGGGAAGTATAATCTTCTTACTAACCCTCAAACCGGTAAAAAATATTCACTTGGTGATAAGGTAAAAGCCGGACAAGCGATCATAAAACTTGAAGATCCCGAGTATGAAAATACAATCAGAATTGATTTGAAGAAATTACAGTTGGAGCAGGCTGAGAGTGAGTTTGAAAAGCAGAAATCTTTATATGATAAAGGCGGTGTAACATTAACCGAGCTGAAAACAACCGAACTCAATTATATGGATCAGAAATACACTTATGAAAATGCACAGCTTCAATTGGATAAAATGGCAGTCAATGCCCCATTTGACGGCGTTATTGTCGACATGCCATATAATACTCCAGGCGTAACTGTTAATCAGAATACTGCGCTTGTAAAAATCATGAACTACGAAAAATTATATTTAGATGTAAATCTTCCGGAGAAGCAGCTTGGAGTTGTAAAAGACGGGCAAGAAACACGCGTAATGAATTATACACTTGAAGACGACACGCTTCATGGAAAGATTACTCAAATTTCACCTGCTATTGAGCAAAGTACACGCACATTTAAAGCATCCCTTTTAATTGATAATCCCGACTGGAAACTGCGTCCCGGAATGTTCGTAAAAGCGGAAATCGTTATTGCTAAAAAAGACAGCGCAATTGTAATTCCCAAAGATATTATCCTTTCTCGTCAGAGAGGATTAACAGTGTTTGTAATTGTTAAAGGAGCTTCGCAGGAAAGAGTAATTACCACCGGTTTGGAAAACCCGGATGAAGTTGAAATAGTAAACGGCTTAGAGAAGAATGAACGAATTGTTACAAAAGGATTTGAGACACTGAGAAACAGGCAGAAAGTAAAGATCATAAAATAAGATTGATAAAATTCATCCGGCTTTTTACCCGGTCTGATAAAATAAAACAGAATTAAAATATGAAAAAGTTTACGCAGTTTTCAGTTAATTACCCTGTAACGGTAATGATGATGGTTTTAGCGGTGCTGTTACTGGGATATATTTCATTCGAGCGATTGGGTATTGATTTATTTCCCGATTTGAATAATCCGAAGTTATTTATAGAATTAACCGCAGGTGAAAAACCACCGGAAGAAATCGAAAAGAACTTTACAGATAATCTCGAAGCTCTTTCAATCCGCCAGCAGGGCGTTGTTAATGTATCATCTGTTTCAATGGTCGGCTCAGCACAAATTACCGTTGAGTATGATTGGGATAAAGATATGGATGAAGCATTTCTCGACTTGCAGAAAACATTATCGAGTGCAACACAGAACTGGGATATTGAAGAACTGACAATTTCACAGTATGATCCGAATGCCGAACCTATAATGATAGTTGCATTTTCTCATCCCCAAATTAAGGATATGAACAGTCTAAGGAAAACCGCGGAAAACTATATCCGTAATGAATTAATTCGTTTGGAAGGAATTGCAGACGTTGAAATAAGCGGCGCTGAAGAAAAAGAGGTCAGCATTCAAACAAGCAGCTATATGCTCGAAGCTCATGGATTAACATTAGAAGCGCTGCAGCAGAGGATTGATCAATTTAACCGTAATGTTTCGGGTGGATCGATTGTAGAAATGGGGAAAAGATATATCATAAAAGGTGTATCGATTTATCAAGATATAAATGACTTTGAAAATACAATTGTACGATATGAACGTGTTGCCGGAATGGATACGGTCGGGTTTGCTCCCGTGTATCTTAAAGATGTTGCAGCAATTGAGTTCACAAATAAAGAACCTGAAAATATAGTAAGTATTAACGGCGAAAGATGTTTGGGTTTATCGATTTATAAAGAGACTAAATTCAATACTGTTCAAGCAATTGATAATCTTGAAAGTGCAATATCAGTTTTGAATAAAGCGCTTCCCGGGTATGAATTTACTGTCGTGCATAATCAAGGCGAGTTTATTAAATTCTCAATCAGCGAAGTAGAACAAACCGCAATTTACGGAATCATTTTAGCAGTGATCATATTGTTTGTATTCTTGAGGAGAATAGGCGTTACTGCAATTATAAGCGCCGCAATACCAATCTCAATTATTGCAACTTTCAACCTGATGTATTTCAACGGATTATCGCTCAACATTATGACACTCGGAGGATTAGCATTGGGCGCCGGAATGCTGGTCGATAATGCAATCGTTGTAATGGAAAATATTTTCCGGCATATTGAATCTGGTTCATCAATTAAAGATGCTGCAGTAAACGGAACGGCGGAAGTCGGCGGTGCGATAACTGCATCAACTATAACTACAATTATTGTATTCCTGCCAATCGTTTACCTTCACGGAACTTCAGGAGAATTATTTAAAGATCAAGCATGGACCGTAGCATTTTCTCTTGTATCTTCTTTGTTTGTTGCAATACTGGTTATACCGATGCTAAGTTCTAAGTTTCTAAAAAATACACACGGGAAGAAAACTCAATCATCAATATCATTTCCAAAATACCGGGGATATTTATCATCCTTTATTGATAAAAGATGGATCATAATAACCGGCGCCGCATTACTGGTTGCAATTTCTATTTTACTTATTCCATTTGTTGGAAGTGAATTTATGCCCAAGACAAATAGCGGTGAAATTACTCTCGAAGTAAAATTGGCTGAGGGAACAGAGCTTGAGAGAACTGCCGAGACGGTTCAGTCTCTTGAATTATCAATAAAAGATGTGTTGGGTGAAGAGGTTGAAACTATATTCAGTCAAATTGGACCAAGCAGCAGTTTCAGCAGCGATGAAAGTTCGTTTTTTGAAGATGAAAATACTGCATCGATTAAAATTCATATGAAGAACGAACGCGAAATTTCCAACAATAAAATAATTGCAAGTCTTCAAAAAGCATTTGATGATTTGCCCGAAATTGAAATTAGATTCATGTATGGATCAACTCCTCTTAATCAGATTATCGGGACGGAAGACGCACCGATTGTGGTTGAGGTTAAAGGTGATGATTTAGAAATAATTGAGCAGTATACTGAATTGGTTTATTCAAAAATGCAAAATGTTAGTGAACTGTTTAATATAGAATCATCGTTTGAAAAAGGTGCGCCCGAAATTGAGGTTGAAATAGATAGATTACGCGCCGGTCTGTTTAATATAAGCGTAGATCAAATAAGTTCTCAATTGCAGGATAAACTGACTGGAAAAGACGGCGGAGATTGGGACTACGAAGGTGAGCTAAGCAGCATTACTCTCAAACTTCCGGACATCACATTAAAGGAATTGGAAGACATTACAATCCAAAGCGGAACCGGTGAATATCGATTGATTGAATTGGCTGATATAAAACTTTCCGAAACACCAAAAGAAATTAACAGAAAAAATCAAAACAGAATTGGAACTGTTACGGCTCAAATTGCTGATGATATTCCCCTCGATCATTTAGTTTCTAAATTAAAAGATGAACTAAATCAAATTGATTTTCCGCCGAATTATTCTGCACAAATAACCGGCGAAGAATTGAAGAGAGAGGAATCGATGAGCAGTTTAACGTTCGCTCTTCTGCTTTCAATAATTTTAGTTTATATGGCGCTTGCTTCACAGTTTGAATCATTAATTCATCCATTTACGATTTTGTTAACAATTCCGCTTGCTGGAGTGGGCGCGGTATTCATTTTCGCAATTCTGGGTATACCATTCAACATTATGGCTTTTATCGGAATAATTATGCTTGCTGGAATTGCTGTAAACGATTCAATCATTCTTGTAGATGCAATAAATCAATTGAAGCGTGATGGACTGGAAAGGAAGGATGCAATACTCGGCGCAGGCGAAAGAAGAATTCGCCCAATATTCATGACGAGTTTAACAACAATTTTAGCATTGCTGCCTCTAACTTTCGGCTTTGGTGAAGGTGCCGAACTCAGATCTCCGATGGCGCTCGCGGTAATCGGCGGTTTGGTTACCTCTACAATTTTAACTCTGGTTGTTATTCCGTGTGTATACTATGTTCTGGATGTATTTAAAGAAAAAATTAAAATAAATATTTAAACTCTGTTCCGGTAATTAATGAACATCATCAAGTTTGTAATACAGCGCAAGACATTCGTAAGTATGATATTTATCGGCTTTACTTTGCTGGGATATATCTCATACAAAAATCTGCCGGTTGAACTTCTGCCGAGTGTCGAGCTGCCTGTTATGATTGTTCAAATCAACGGGATTCAAGAATTTGACCCCGCTTATGTTGAGAAGCAGGCAATCATTCCTCTTGAAGGAGCAATCGGCACACTAGAGGGAATTGAAAGTTTAGATTCTTATGCAGATTACCGTTCCGGGATGATCTTCATAACATATAAAGACAATACCGACATAAAATACGCATACCTAAAATTACAGGAAAAAGTTGAAGCTGTAAAATCAAACTTAGCTGATCAATTTATTGTGAATGTATTGAAAGTCGATACAGAACAATTATCAAATCAATTTATGGATTTGGAAGTTAGAGGCGGCGGTGATGTTGACAGAATACGCAACATTGTTGACAATTATATTACCGAAGATTTTGAAAGTGTGGACGGGATAGCCAGTGTTGAAGTGTTCGGCGGCAGAGAAAAATCTATTGAAATAATACTGCATAAGGATAAACTGGATGCATACGGATTAACCGCTTCAAGAATCAGCGCAATCATAAATCAAAATAATCAGCAGCGTACTTTTGTCGGACAAATACTTCACAACAATATAAAATATTTTGTAAATGTAACTGCGGAAAGCAGCAGCATTTCTGATTTGGAGGATATTGTTGTAAGTCCGAACGGTCCAATTAGATTGAAAGATATTTCAGATATATTCTTCGGGGTTAAAGAAGAGACAACTTACAGCCGTATTAACGGTAAAGAGTCCGTAACAATCAGATTGATAAGAGATTCACAGGTAAACTTAATTGAATTATCGCATGAGTGTAAAGATGTAATTACCAGGTTAAATGATGAATTGAAGCATCATGATGTTGAGATTGTTATACAAAACAATCTAGCTGACGATATGGAAACCAATATCGATATGATAATGGAACTTGCATTAGTTGGGGGTATTCTTGCAATAATTATTTTGTGGATTTTCCTCAGGAATTTCAGGCTGGTAATTACAATTGGGTTAGCAATTCCGATTTCAATTTTTACCGCTTTCAACTTCTTTTACGCTTATGATATTTCAATCAACAGTCTCACATTAATCGGGATGGCTCTCGCAATCGGGATGCTGCTTGATAACAGCATTGTTGTGCTGGAGAACATTTACCGGCTTGCAGGTGATGGTGTTGACCGGGACAGATCCGTTATTCAAGGAACAACCGAAGTATGGCGCTCAATTATTGCAGCCACACTTACAACGATTACAGTATTTCTTCCGTTTGTATTTTCATCTAATTATCTCGTAAGCAGTTTTGGATTACATATCGGAGTTTCAATTGTTTCGACGTTACTGGTTTCATTGATACTTGCTTTGTTTTTGATACCTATGATCACACACACCTTTTTACAAATGAAACAAAACTTTTCCGGTACATTTCAAAAAATTGCAAAGAGTAACCGGTTAATTCAAATTTACCTTGTATTACTAAAATCTAGCATGCGATTTCCGGCGCGAACGATTATCAGCGCAGCTATTGTATTCTTCGCAAGTGTATTTATTGCATTGGCAATCAGTGTTAACACAACAGAAGAAGTGGAATCAGATTCGTTTAATCTATATGTACAAATGCCGGAAGGTTCGACCTTGGAAATTTCTGATGAGGTTGCACGCAAAGTTGAAGAACGGCTTGCCGATCTTGAAGAAGCCGGAGATTTAATAAGCAAAGTGTATGAAGATCAATCCACACTAACCGTAAAATTAAAAGAAGATTTTAAAGATATTAGCGGTAAAGATATTGAAGAGGTAAAAGAGATTATACAATCGCGAGTGAATGATATAGGTGATGCGGAGATAAGTTTTGACGAACCCCAATCAAGCCAGCGTTTTCGGGGCGGCACCGGAGCCAATATGGGTAACCGTTTTCAGAGGATGCTTGGAATCGGTTCGCAAACTGAAAGTATTGTGATTAAAGGAAGTGATTACAAATTAATGCAAAGTACAGCGGAAGATATTCAATATTATCTTGAAAATCTTTCATCCGTTCAGTCCGCACAAGTTTCAGTCAGCGGTGAAAGACCAGAGATTCATTTACTATTTGATTCACATTTACTCAGCCAGTACAATATTCCTCTTTCATCAATTGTTTCGGAATTATCAACATTCCAAAGAGAATTTTCTTCAAACGCAACTTTCAAACAGGGTACAGAGGAATATGATATTACTATCACAATGGATGCTGAAGATGACGAAGATAAAACCATGGATGATTTACGAGCATTAAAGATTGAAGGCAGTGAAGGTAATGTTCAGGATCTGCAGGAATTGAGTAAAATTATCTATGCAAGCGGAATGTCATCAATAAACCGGGTGAATCAGGAGAAACAAATTGAAATCAATTATAGATTTTTATCCGAAGTGAATAACAGCAAACCGCTGCTCGATCTAGCAGAGCAGGAAGTTGATGATTTAATCGCCAGTTTGATAATTCCTTCCGGGATTGCGGTTGAGGTTGTTGATGATGAATCTGAATTTGAGGAATATTATTTTTTAATAGCTGTCGCGGTTCTTCTGATTTTTATGATACTTGCGTCCGTCTTTGAATCACTGATAACTCCGTTTGTACTTTTGTTTTCAATTCCACTTGCTGCAATCGGCTCTCTGATTGCATTAATTTTTACCGGTAATTCATTACTAAATACTAATACATTAACGGGATTCTTAATCTTGCTCGGAGTCGTTGTAAATAACGGTATTATTCTTATTGATTATGCAAACATTTTAAGGAAACGAGGATTCAGTACACCCCGCGCTTTGATTAATGCAGGTCTCGCAAGAGTAAGACCAATTTTAATCACGGCAATTACAACAATTGTTGCAATGATACCTCTCGCACTCGGTGATGTCGAATACGTTGCTGCCATCGGGGCTCCGTTCGCGATTACTGTCATAGGCGGATTGACATTCAGCACCTTATTTACACTGATCATCATCCCGACACTCTATTCCGGTTTGAATTCTGCTCTGGAGTGGATTTATAATCTTAACTGGAAAATTAAAGCGACACAAATTGCCGCATTAATTTCATTATCGCTTTTAATTTATTTTGAAGTTGATAGTTTTATCTGGCAGTTAGCCGATCTCTTTTTAATAATACTATTAATTCCGGGACTAACATATTTCATTTTGAACAGCTTGCGGCAGGCTAAAACCGAATTGATAAAACCGGATGACCCCATTACAATCGAAATAAAAAATGTGGTTAAGATTTATGATCAAGCTTCACGATTTGTAAGAGAATGGAACAAGGGTAAAAAAGAGAAGGCACGATATAGTGAATTCAATATTAAACCTTCACTTTTCGATCGGCTGTTATGGCAAATTCCGCTAATCGGGTTTGTGATTTACTTTACTTACTTTTATGTGGAAAGCGGTTTTTGGAAGTTCGTTTTTGTTCATTTTAATTTCTTCTTACTTTTATATTTTTCAAAAACTACATTCAATGACGTATTTGCGAAATTTAATCTTAACAAGATTTCTCTAGGTAAATACCATTTCAACTTGTATAAGATTATCTACTGGCTGTTCCCGCTTTTTAATCTCGTCTTATTTCAGCTTCTTTGGGATAATTTATTTTTAGTAATTGTAATTGCATTATTATGGTACCCGGCATTACTGATTAACTCATCGTCACACAAATTGTTTAATGAAAGTTTTGACGAGGAAAATTTATCCGGAAAATTTAGGAAACTGCGTTACAAATATTATTCATTCGTGAGAGTAATCCCGGTAATCGGTAAAAAACGTATACCATTCAAAGCTTTGGATAGAGTCAGCATAGATATTAAAAACGGAATGTTCGGGTTGTTAGGACCAAATGGCGCCGGTAAAACAACTATCATGAGAATAATCTGCGGAATACTTCAAGAGAGCTACGGCAAGGTGAGAATCAATGGATTAGATCGCTCAATTTACCGCGAAGAACTTCAGGGACTTATCGGGTATCTGCCCCAGGCTTTCGGTATGTATGAAAATATGACTGCTTACGATTTCCTGAATTATCAGGCAATTCTTAAAAATCTTATCGATAGAGAAGAAAGAGAAAAGAGAATCGAGTACGTTTTGAAGTCAGTTCACATGTACGATCGAAAAGATGAGAAAATCGGATCGTACTCCGGTGGTATGAAACAAAGAATCGGGATTGCGCAAATACTTTTACATCTTCCGCGAATTCTTGTTGTTGACGAACCAACTGCCGGGTTAGATCCCCGTGAAAGAATTAGATTTAGAAATCTTTTAGTTGAACTCAGCCGTGAAAGAATTGTGATTTTCTCAACTCATATTATTGAGGATATCTCCAGCTCGTGTGACCGTGTGGCGGTAATGAATGAAGGAAAGGTGAAATATTTGGGTCAGCCAATTGAAATGACTCAGATCGCAGATGGTAAAGTTTGGCATCTGCATGTAACGCAAAAAGAATTTCCGGAAGCACAGAATAAATTATTAATTGTCAACCACATGCGTGACGGTGACAGAATTAGAATAAGATGTATCTCAAATGAAAAACCGGCTGAAAACGCTAAATCAGTAAGAGCGACTCTGGAAGATGCTTATTTATGTATTCAAAAAGAAAATGAAACAAATATTTTTAATAATTCGCAGGCATAATAAATTGAAGGATTTTAAGAAAATATTTGCAAATTACACCGATATAGTGAGTAAGCAGTTTAAGTATTCGCTTAGAATTATTTTTGCAAATAAATTTATATATTTTCTAACCGCCGCTGTGTTGTTTTTTCTGCTGGTTGTTATTATAAATTTTTTCTCTTCATCAACTAGCGATATAAAAGACACTTACTATATTCTACTTTTCCCGGGAATTCTACTAATCTTTTATCCGACTACATTCGGTATTCAAAATGACGAAGACTCCGGAATGCTTGAAAATCTTTTTGCTATTCCAAACTACAGGTACAAAGTTTGGCTGCCTCGTTTATTGATGATTTATATACTTGTCTTCCTTCTTTTATTTGCACTCATCCTTATCAGTTCTGTTGTTTTGATTGTTGTTCCTGTATTTGAAATGGTGTTTCAGCTTATGTTCCCGATATTCTTCTTGGGCAGTCTTGCTTTTGCACTATCTACTGTTGTCCGCAACGGTAACGGTACTGCTGTTATTATGGTTATTATCGGTTTAATTTTTTGGATATCGAGTGGAATACTTTACAATACCGAATGGAATATTTTTCTAAATCCATTTGATCTTCCTAATGATATGAGTGAGGCTATTTGGAGCAGCGTAATCTACAGCAACCGATTATATTTATTGGCTGGAACTATATTATCAATTTTATTCGGTTTGTTCTATTTGCAAAAAAGAGAAAAGTTTGTTTAGATTACTTAAACATACCATTAAGTTGCATAACTAAAAAAATGTTCAAAGATTCTTCTCCACAGGAGTCTCGTAGAGTCCTGCTCGCCGATCTTGAGACACAAACGAGGTTTTCGGGACAGACCCCTACGGAGTTCGTAGAATCTCGAAGAGTCCGAAAGACGCTTCTGAGTCTGACGACCTACAGAAACTCCGCTTCGCTGCGATCAGGATGACGGATCTCATTTGTATCATTCTGTGTGAATCGTTTTTACGTTTTATGTATCTCGGTGCTTTATATCGGGATTGATGAACGAAGAATCTAAAAACATCATGTCATTCTGAGTCCCGACGGGTTTTGGAGGGGCGAAGAATCTGTAAGCCTTCTAAAGATTCTTCGTTTCACTCCGTTACACTCAGAATGACGGCTAGTTGTGTCATTCAAAATGACAAGTTCTCCAATTTTAATGGTTTACAAAAACAAGAGGTCAACTTGAGTTAGATTAATCCGGTTTATCTAAATTTCTCAAATGTTCTTTGGATTTATTATAAAGGTAAATCATTATATAGGTAACAACCAGCACACCAACAAATGATAACATACCGTAAACTAAATCAACTGTTCTATAAATCTCTGTTGAAATATTACCGATTATTATCCACTGAATTACATAAGCGGCGGTTACATTCACGCCCAAATATTTAATTCCTTTCATGATTATTTGATTTCCAATCTTCATTTCGAGATAATCCGCGACAAAAACGAAAAGGAGAAGAAAACCCAAGACCCATAAAAAGAATAGAAATTCATGATGATAATATTCATGAAGCGTGCTGCTTACATTCACTGCATAAGAGAAAAACATTACAAACGGAACAGCAATAAATATTAGAATAGAATTCAATTGCATTCGATATTTTATTAATAGGTTATCATTTCTAATCAAGTAAAATACATAACCCGCAAGAACATATGAAAACCAAGGGAAGAAAGGAAAGTAACTCCAGCTATACTCACCCCAAAATAATGCGTTGAAGTATTTTATTATATCATTCTCGCTTTGAGGTAAAATACTGTGAATCAAAATAGGAATCGGTAATAAGATTATGTAATAGATTATCTTTCGCCCAAAAAACTTTTCTAATAGCGCTGTTGCAATGATAGAGAGCCCCGCAAGAAAAAGAATATCGGCTCCGAAAATATATTCGTAAGGATTGAGATTAAATTCACCGGAATAGATTGAAATCAAAAGATTGGCATTGAGCGCAATGTTAAGAATCAATCCCAGTCCAAGTAATTGAAATCCGCGTATTAATTTTCGTGAAAATATTTTACTTGATGCTGCAAGGAAATAGCCCATCACAGCCATGAACAAAGGCGCTGCCGGAGGTCCGCCGAGAAAAAGTGAAATTTTTCCGGTAATACTATTATAAATTTCTGGTTTTAGAAACAGCTCTGTAATATGGACTTGAATCATGAAAATAACTGCAATTCCTTTAAGAATGTCAGCTGTTCCCGAACGGTATCTTCGATTGGAGTTTTGCACAATTATTATTGATAAAAAAACCCGGGATAATTAAACCGGGTTTTTAATCAGAGTGAATTTTATTTTTTTGCAGCAGCTTCTTCAATCAGAACATCATAAGCATAACCTGCGCCGAAGTCTTGATCAACGGCAACTTTTCCTTCCAAAGTTACAACATCGCCAACTTTGAACTCTTCCTGACTAGTAACAAGCAGATCAAAACTTCCATTATAATCTGTTCCGTCCTGGATGTGAATCCAATTACGCCCCATTATTCCGCCGTTAAATTTTGTAACCTTACCATGAATAACAACCGGTTTACCGGCTAATTCCGATTTGTTTTTAAATATATCAGCCACAGTTGAGCCGCCGCTAACCGGTTCAATCTCAACTTCCATTTTTCCGGCAGTTTTTACATCTGGATGACTTTCGGGCATTTTGTTGCTGGATTGAATTTGCGGGTGACCTTCGGGCATTTGCATACTTCCCGCTCCGGCTGTACCTGCATTCATTGACGCATCTTCAACAAACAATATCGAATCAAATGTTCTGTCTAAAGTGTTGCTTTTAAAATTAGTCATCTCCATCGATCTTGAATAGTAAACATATTCTCCAGGTTCAATATTCATAGTCGGTACGGCAATCCAATATGTTTTTGAATCTTCTTCTACATTCAAATATGAATATCCGGCTGCATCCATTTTTTCAACGACTTTCACCTTATGAGTTCCATCAGACAATTGCTCGGTTTCTTTTTTCTCTTCTCCGCATGCAATCATAAAGATCACTAAAATCACAGCAATATATAAATTGTGTTTCTTCATTCCCTACTCCTTTATAATTCACTTTTTGAAAAATATTGAATCAGTAAAAATATCAAATAATTAGCTTAAAGATAAGTACAAATCGAAATGACTTTTGCCGGATGTAAAATAATTATAGGATTAGATCGAGTTGAATCATCGGAACAACAATGCTGCCACCAGCAGTCTTTCTTATATCGTCACTGTTGAATATTCTTATTCCAAACAGCAGCCGGTTCCAATCACTAATCTTAATATAAACCCCGGGAGTAATGATCATAGACCCGATGCTTTTGGTTCCGCGAAAATCTTCTTTAATTAAAGCAGCACGTCTATCGATGGGGCTCTTCAAATTCCGCGGTTCAATATCTAAAATCGTCTGCCGGGAATATGTAAATCCAATAAAAGGATTGATTGGCAAATCACCGTCCTCATAACTTAAATTTATGCTGAAGTAATGATCTGCGTTGGTTGTTTTCGCCTTATCCACAAAGAAGAAAACTTCTCCCGGATTAGTTCCCGAATTTCTAATCAGCACAGTTTCAGCATAATAAATTGATTCACTCCAAATAACACCGGCATCTAAACGCAATCCAAAATTTCCTTCCATGCCTGAGAATCCGGCTCCCAGTTTCCAACTGTAAAGACTCTCTTGATTTAACTGGGATACGCTAACCCCGGATGTAATCGAAAAATGCTGGTTGGCTTTAAAGTCAATATCGAAGCCAGCGCTAAAATCGGGGACGTACCAGTTTAAATTATCTTCCGAATATTCATAAATATTCACTGCAGGCGGTTCGTTGAATTGTCTGAATCCATCTGGTGTGAATGAAGTATCAACTTGAAAAATACCCTTGTCGTTCACATATGTATGACCGTCAACCTTACCTGTAAAATTTTTAGAACCATTTATAAAAATTCGAGGAGAGATGATGAGATGTTTTGATGAGTCTGAATTTACAATATTAATTGGAGGCTGATTGATTGGGGCATATACCGAAACATCCTGTAAATAAAGCATATCCGTCACATTCGCACATGCAGAAAAGAAAAATATAGGAAAGATAAAAAGAACAACTTTCCTAAAGGTATTAGTCATGGATTTACTCCCCAACATAAAAGAACTGTAATGTTTAAGTGAACTTAATAACAAAACACAAAATTGTAAACAGATAAATTAGTGCACCTAAATAAATGCGAGTCCGAACATTACGATAAGAAATCCGGCGGCAATAACAGCCAGGATGTTAAAGAACCAAATTAATGCAGCTTTACCGAAAGATGTTTGGAACAGTAACTTAATAATATAGATGGAGGCAATAATTCCAAGGATAAATCCGGCAAGCGGCCAAACTTCCAGAAAGGAAAAAACAATTGATATTGTCCATGTCGCCAATGTAATTGCAATTGATGTTAAAATTGCAGGTCTTACTGCATCGGATATATCAATCCCAGCCATAATTGCGCCAAGCCACATAAATACCGCTCCGATAATTATTGTTAGAACAATTGAGACTATTACTGCTGCAATTGTAAAACCGGTAACGATAGCTTCCTGAAGAATTTCCTTATTATAAGCTGCAACTTCACCGTTTTTACCGGCAAGCCATCCGTTAGTTTCATTAAAAAAATCGATATCATAAATTACATCAATATTTGTCCGGGGCCATTTGATCCAATCTTCACCGCCATTGATTGTAATCAAAACAATCCCGTTATCACCTGCCGCCCATCCCCTCATTTTATTCACCATGCTGATTCCGTACAGCACATGATTGTAGCTAGTTTTTTGCTTTGCCCAAATTCTGCCGCCGTCATTTGTGATTAATATTACTCCGCCCGAACCAACCGTCCAAGCCGATTTTGAATCCAGCATATCAACATCTTTCAAATCACTTTTGATTAATTGAGAAGTAATTTTTTCCCAGGTCATTCCGCCGTCATTTGTTACTACTATGGTTTGTTTTTCCCCGACAGCTATTCCGTTCTTTTTATCAGCAAAATCTACTCTGTTTAGAATCAACTTCCTGGAAATATTCTTAATTCTCCAGGTTGTACCGCCGTCAGTTGAACGCAGTATTGATCCCTTATCACCGACACATATCACCGTATCATTGCTTAGGTAATGAACGTCAAAAATATGAGCTTTTGAATCGATTTGAATTTCATGCCAGGTAAATCCGCCGTCGGTTGTTTTCAACATAGTACCGTACCATCCGACCGCTAAACCACTATATTCATTATAAAAATCGACTGCGGTCAACCATTGTACAGATCCGCTAATTTGATTATTCCAAGTAGTCCCGCCATCGGTGGTATTTATTATTGTACCGTTTACACCAACTGCCCAGCCGAGGTCTTTACTAACAAAGTCAATGCTTCTCAAATGATTTTTAGTATTGCTTTTTTGGCTGCTCCACTGCCCGCAAATATTATTATTCAAAACAATAATAATTATCAGCAATGAAAACTTAATTGTGCGAAAGGTACGAGCGGACACTAATTTCTCCCCATATTTTGGTTATCCCCGACGAATTAGAAAGTAGAGATGTCAAAATAATAAAGTATCATTAATTTGCAAATAACTTTAGTTTCACAATACAGATTTTTTTTTCTAATTCATGAGCCGAATCTAAAAAGCCCAATTTGAATATTTTTTGATTTCGATATTATTGCAAAATCAAAGAATATTAATAGTAATTTTACTTTTTTAAAGCAGGCTCATTCATTATTAAAATCGTTAAGCCAACTCAATTTGGATGAATGATGACAAAACTTATTCTAACTTTTTTGATTTCATTATTAATATTAATTTCATGCAAATCAAACAACAATCAGAACATCAGATCAGTAAAACAAGAAATGAATATGAGAATAAAATACCTGGCGCTGGGCGATAGTTATACAATAGGTGAAAGTGTTTCAGAAAGGGAGCGCTTCCCTGTGCAATTAGCTGATTCCCTGAATGCCGCCGGAATTGAAGTTGAACAAACAACAATAATAGCACGAACCGGATGGACAACAGATGAATTAAAATCTGCAATAATTGATTCAGCAATTTCCGATTCTTACCAATTAGTTTCTCTGCTTATCGGTGTTAATAATCAATACCGCGGGAGACCGGTGGAAAATTTCCGGGATGAATTTATTGACCTTCTTTCAACCGCAATAAAATTTGCAGATGGAGATACTTCAAAAGTCTTTGTGTTATCAATACCGGATTGGTCGGTAACACCTTTCGCCGCCGGCAGGGATGTTGAAAAAATCTCAAATGAAATTGCAGATTATAATTCGGTAAAAAAGGAAATAACCGAAAAGATGAATGTGCGCTATTTCAATATTACGGATATTTCAAAACATGCTGCCGGCGACAAGTCATTAATTGCTGAAGACGGTCTGCATCCATCCGGAAAAATGTACTCCCTCTGGGTTAAACGAATTTTACCTCATGTAATTGAAATGGTTTTGAAATGATTCAAAAATATTTGGAACAAGCTAATGAACTTGATTCATCGGATGTATTAAAAAAGTATCGCGATAAATTTTTCACTTCGGGAGAAAATTTAATTTACCTTGACGGTAATTCACTCGGTAGACTCCCGGTTGAAACCATCAGGCTGATGGAACAGGCTGTCAAACATCAATGGGGTGAAAGATTAATCCGAAGCTGGAACGAAAACTGGATCAATTTACCGGAAAGAACCGCATCAAAAATCGCACAGATAGTTGGCGCAAGGGATGATGAAATATTTGTCGGAGATTCTACTTCTATAAATCTATATAAACTGGTTTTCGGAGTATTAAAAACTTCGCAGAACAAATCACAAATTTTAACTGATAACTTAAACTTTCCGTCCGATCATTATATTCTTCAGGGAATTGTTGAGAATCATTTCCCGAATTATGAAATCATAATTGCAAAGAGCAACGATAATATTTCTATAGAAACTAATCAATTGGTTGAATTAATAAATGAAAAAACCGCTCTGCTTACATTAAGTCATGCTGCCTACAAAAGCTCTTTTCTCTATGACATGAAAAAAATAACAAAAGCCGCTCAAGAAAAAGGAGCAATTGTTTTATGGGATTTAAGTCATTCGGCTGGTGTCGTCCCGATTAAATTAAAAGAATGTAATGCCGATTTGGCAATTGGGTGTACTTATAAATATTTGAATGGCGGACCGGGAGCACCTGCGTTCTTGTACATAAGAAAAGATCTTCAAGAAAAATTGATAAATCCGATTTGGGGATGGTTTGGTGATCAGCGTCCCTTTGAATTTAATCTCGAATATAAACATGCTGATTCCATAAACAAATTTGGTGTGGGAACACCGAACATTCTTTCTCTCGCAGCAATTGAACCGGGATTAAATATTATTATTGAAGCTGGGATTGAAAATATAAGAAAGAAGAGTATTGATGAGACAAATTTTTTGATCGAATTGATTAAACAATTTTTACTCCCCATTGATTTTTCAATTTCGTCTCCGCTCAAAAGCGATTTGCGGGGTTCCCATATTTCAATTAAACACGATGAAGCTTTTAGAATTAGTAAAGCAATGATTGCTCCAAAAAATAACGGGATTAAAATTATTCCGGATTTCCGTCCGCCCAACAATATACGATTAGGAATTGCGCCGCTGTATACATCTTTTAAGGATATTTTCAATTCAATTATTAGAATAAGGGAAATAGTTGAAACCGGTGAATACAAATTATATCCGCGCGCAAAAGAGGATTTAGTTACTTAGAAAGAAAATGTTTTTTTTGTCAGATAATTTCTTTATAAATCCTTGTCAACAGATAAATTTCTTTTTATTTTAAAGCAACAAATTGGGAGCATAAAAAAATGGCAATAGTAAAAAAACCTCTCAAAAGTAAACCCGTTTGCAAAGTAACTTTTAAGATTCCCAACACAGAAGTAAAAGAAGCCGGTCAAATAAGTTTAATTGGTGAATTCAATGAATGGAACCCTACGGTACATCAGATGAAGAAATTGAAAGACGGATCATTTTCAATCACATTGGATTTGGAAAAGGATAAGAAATATCAATTTAGATATCTTCTTGACGGCAAATATTACTTAAATGATGATGAATCAGATGACTTTGTGCTTAATCCATTTGGTTCTGAAAATAGTCTTATCAATTTGTAGGGCACTGTAGTTTACTGCTAAACTGGGGTTATTGAGAGACTTTCTATGTAAGAAAGCACTTCTCTTGATCTTGCAAATGTTGGCATCTATAGGTGAAAACTATTTTAGGTAATTCACCTTAGATGCTTAATCAAGCAAAGTTTTGATTTCAAAAAGGTTTGTTGGTCTGTCTAGGATATTTTTATTCGCATCTAACATAAACAGAGTTGGAGTTGCATAAATATAATATTTCTTTGCTGCATCGCTGTTCCAACCTTTGAGGTCTGAAACATTAATCCAATTCAGATCATTTTCATTAATAAAATTTATCCAATCTTCTTTTTCTTCGTCGAGAGAAACAGCAACCACCTCAAATGATTTTTTCTTCTTATAAAGTTTATTGATTTCGGGAAGTAATTCTTGACAATGCGGACACCAGCTTGTGTAGAAAATAAGAAGAAGTTTATCTGTATTTATATTGTATAATTCTATGTCGTTATTATTTATATCCGGCAATTTAAAGTTGGGCGCTTCTTTTCCCAATGCCAATAGTCTACTTTGATTTATTCTATTATGAATAGAATTTTCTGTTTGTTCATCCAAACATAAATCATCTTTTACAACATAGTTTTCAACGATATAATCAACCACGGGAGGTTGGCTGAAGTCGACAGCAATTTCTATATATACTCTTCTCTTTTTATTGCCGTCCACTTTTCCCAAGGGGATGCCTTCAGCAAGTGGGCTGATTAAATAAAACAAAAAAACAAAAGAGCTTTACCCTCATTTTATTGCTCAACAAAATATTAGCAAAGATAAAGGCAATGTGGCTGAAGCCCAAAATATTTTTGTAATTTTATCTTCCGTTGGCTGAAGCCAACGGCAATATCAATTTTTGCTTTTATCTTTTTATTGCCGTCCACTTCAGTGGACGGATTAAATAAAACAAAAGAAAAAGTAAAGGGCTTTAGACTCATTCTTTTACTTAACATACTCCCATCCATACTTCTTCATAAAATCATCCACTTCTTCTGTAAAGCTTTTTGTTTTATGATGTTCTTCTTGATTTCTTATATATTCTTTTACACTTTTTAAGTGTGATTCACTTGCACTTACTGCCCAGTAATCGTCCTGCCAGGAAAATTTTGCTTTTGTTAACTTTTCATCATTTATCCATTTTGAGGATTCCCCTTTTATTAGCTGGGATATTTTGCTTATTGTTTGATCTCTGCCAAGTGAGATTAAGCAATGCAAGTGATCCTTATCTCCATTAATCTCCTCAAGCCAAATATCTTTTTTCTTTGCATTTGTTTTTATGTGTTCTATTAGTTTTTCTCTTGTTTCTCTTGAAGTAAAAAATGCTTCTCTGTTCTTTGTTGAGAAAACAAGATGAACCCAAATTCTAATCCAACTCATTTTATTCTCCTTTTTTGTGAAAATGTATTAGCAAAGACAAAAGCAATGGGGCTAAAGCCCATAACATTTTTATAATTTTGTATTCCGTTGGCTGAAGCCAACTGCAATATAGATGTTTTTCTTTGCCGTCCACTTCAGTGGACGGATTAAATAAAACGCAAGAAAAAGTAAAGGGCTTTAGCCTGTCTGCCGATAGGCAGGCCGCATTTGAGTTCTGGTTAATCTATTTTTATTTTTTCCGCAGCCGCTTTGAAAAATTCTCTAGACCAAAGTTCAAGCGATATATTATTATCAACAAATGGCTCAACTTCTTCCCTAGCTTTCTCTATGTTAAGTTTATCAATGGTTTTGTTAAGACGCTCAAAAAACTTCTTAGCAGTTAACTCCGAATCATCTTTATAATCGCCTGACTGTCGCATTCTTTCTTCGAGATGTTTAAGATTTAATTCCGGATAGTTCCCTACATACCAGGCAAAGTCATACCAATCTCTTCCTTTAACACGGGTTTTCCATTTTCTGCATAAAAGTGCATGCATTTTCCCCGCAAATAATGAAGGAAGAGTAAATGACTTAACAGCAAATTGAATCGGTGAAAAAACATATTTCATTTCAGTCTCGAATCCTGGCGGAGGATTTGTATCAACCTCTAATTTTATTTTTAGTTTGTTTTGTTTATTGATAGAAGAAACAATATTTTCAGGTGCTTCGATTAAAATCAACTGCTCCAAAGTATTAGTTTTAATGAAGGCAGACTCTATTTCGGAATTTATGCTTTTCTCTTTTACAGTAAACTCGACTTTAAAACCGAAGGCTTCCAATTCTCTTAATATAGAATCCCGGTATTTTTCAAAAGTAAAATCTGCATTTGGTTTCAACAAAGAAAAATCCAAATCTTCTGAAAACCTGTCTAAGCCATAAAGAATTCTTAGTGCAGTGCCGCCGTAGAATGCAGCATGTTCAAAAAAGTTGGAACGCCACAACCCTAACAATGCTAAAGACTGCAGTGATTCTCTTAATAGCTGTAAAATTTCTGCCTCTGTATCCGGCAGTGGTTTTGATATAAGTTGTTTTAGTAGGTTGTTCATTTAATCGAAAATTTTGTTTTTATGAAATCTACAAACCAAGTGATTTTTCTCGCTGAATAAACTTCATTAAGCTGTTCAATGAATTCTTTATCAAGAAAGTTTATCAAAAAATACGGGTCAATTCTCAAATCATCAAATAGATATGCTTCATAAGATTTTGGGGAAGTCGGTTTAAACCTTTTATCCAGCCAGATTTTATCCGTTAATGCTTTTAAAGGATTTGCAGTAATATATTGCCCGTCACTCGTTTTATTAATTTCGATACCAAAGGAAAATCGTTCTTTGTTTAGATGCTTGTAGCTAAACTTACCGACCGGTGTATTAAAAGACTTTGATCTTCCCGTTGTTACAGACGTAATAGTCTTTACCCGCTCCGGAATTAGTCCGTTTCCCGAGAGAATGTAATCACTGCTTATAATCGAGGGTCCGTAAATTAAGTTTGCCAATAATTCCACACTGTAAGCTTTTTTTCGCCATACTTCTCCAAAAATATAAAGCCCTTTTTTCACCCTAATTATATCACGGTTCTTTAAAAGACGGTTAATTACATCACGCGGTTTTCTATACTCTTTAAGCGCTTCGATAACCTGTGTGTAGTTGAAAACCTCTTCTTTAATACTCTCTCTTATTTTTTGAATTGCTCTCATATTTTGCAGCATATGTCCATGTTATTTGGACTTACCATGCAAATTTAGAGAGATTATCCGTAATAATCAACAAATAGATTAACCCCGTGAGATAGTTCTTATTAGCCTATTTATTTTTTATTTAATAGGTAAACATTCTCTAATCTCTTCTTTTTTCTTCTATATTATCTCACGGGGCTAATCCTGTAGGCAGCGAACATAAAAAGCGTATCCCTTTTAGAAATTGCTCAAGTTAACATTGCTGCGATTGTAGCACAGGTACATGCTATCCTTCGGTTCACATCAATCGCCGACATAAAGAGACTGTGTGAAAATTGTGGGACTTGACAAAAAAAACTCCCGTAATCATGAGATAACGGGAGTTTTATAATTAGATTAATCTGATCTTATTTAAGAAGCATCATCTTGCGGGATTCGACAAATGTCTGCCCGTTTACACCGCGTGCTTCAATCCTGTAAAAATAGACCCCGGTAGCAGCTTGCTGTCCGTATTGGTTCATTCCATTCCAATTAACCTCATGATATCCGGCATCAATTTTTTGATTATTAATTAAGGTTGTAACCTCTCTTCCAAGAACATCAAATATTTTTACCGTAATATCCGCAACAACTGGAACTGCATACCGAATTGTTGTAGTTGGATTAAAAGGATTCGGATAATTTTGTTTTAACTGGAACTGCTCAGGCAATCCGGCTAAATCATCATTTACAGCCGTAACCGAATCGTATGAAACATCGATGGATACATCATCCAACCAAACGCCAATCTGTACTCCGGATTCATCGGTTACCATTCGATATCTTACCCAAACACTTTCGTTACCCGGACCGGTATAATTAGATAGATCTGCTGTCTTTTCTCTAAAACTAAATGATACACCGGTGAAATTAGCGACCGGGTTCCAGTTTACACCGTCATCATTGCTCGCTTCAACAAACAAAGTATCTTTACCGTTTTCAATTGTGTACTTCATGAAGAATGACAATTGAGCATATTGATACACGCTTAAGTTAAAAGGTATCATCAGTGTCAACGGATTATCTTCATTATTGTTGTAGTTACCTGACGGGCTGTCGTCAATTGAATAATTACCGCTGTTTGACTGCGTACTGTTCAATCCCCAGCCGGTGCCCAAATCCCAAAATGCAGTTCCGTTTTCAAAATCATCAATTACTTGTGTAGTATCAATTATAAAGGAATATGTATCTGATGTATCTGAATTTCTATTTGATGAACTGTCCTCGGCATAAAAATAATAGCTCACTTCAGTACCTTTTAAAAGCGGTTCGGCAAATTCAAAAGTGCCTGTATAAACATCACTGCCGAATAATGTTAATAATGAACTATCCTGTTCAACTCCCTCAGCCCAGAAATAAATTTTTGCCGAAGCCGGATCAATTCCCATGTTATCTTTTAATTCAACTTGGAATTCGAAAGGAGCCGGACCGAACGGATTGACTGTAGTTTCAAAGAAACTATTTAAAAGAGCAAGAGTCGGAGCTTCATTATCGGCACCCACATGAAATTGAAGGTTATCAGAAAATCTAAAATTCCCGCTTGTCGATTTCGCAAAAATAAGATAATCAACCGTTGTGCCTTCACTTTGCGCGGGGATATATCCTTCAAACATCCCGTCACCAACAGAGTTCATGAGTACTTTGCTGTAAGGCGGAGATCCCACTGCATCATAAAATAAGAATACCGAATCAATTGAACCTAATGCATCATTGAGTTCAACCGTTACCAAGTAATCATTTTCGGTATCTTCAGTATCACCCAGAGGATTGTGATACAAATCTATTCCACTCAACCAATTCACAATTCTATTCATTAGAAGCTCGCGGATATATTCTCCGTTAATAGCTTCAAACCCGGCGAACCCAAAATAAATCAACCTATGATCACCGTCATACCGCACAGCGCCGCCTTGAGTATTGGCATACTGAAGCATCTTTTGCGATCCGTTAATCGGTTCAATAATATCAGGATACTGTTGTGAGTTAGCCTCTACATTGAATGCTCTTCTTTTTTGAAGAAACTCAATTTCAAAACCGTCTGTAATTGGATCACCATCTACGCCATAGATTATAGTAGTGCCTGCATCATCGCCAAGATAATCTGCAGTTAGAACATTATTAAAGAAATCTACATCAACATTATCTGTAGATTCGTTAAGTTCCCATCCAATATCCTGGCCTGATAAGAAAAATGATCCTCCGTTTTGAAGAAAGTTATCGATCATATCCCGGTCGACTCTTTCAAGAGAAGGGAAACTCCACTCGCATCCCCAAATAACAATAGTATATTTATTAAGCAAAGTTTGGTTCACACCATCTTGATAATAAACCAAATCATAAGGTATATCATTCGCTGCAAGCGCTTCTCTATATTCAGCACTGAAGTCGAAAATTTCAAAATCTTTTTGATCGAAATCTGCAACAACCAAGACATTTGGAGAGATTGAAATGCTATGCGCTACAGTTTTACTAAAGCCGCTGCCTGACATTTCCAAATTAAAAGGAACAGCCAGCGGAATAGCATCGGCTGCTGCAGTAACCGTGAAATCAGCAGTTACCATTGAGCTTTCACCTCCTTTAATTCCCGGAACATCACCTAAGACGACGGTAGGATTTGAAACCGTCAAAGGCCATGTTTCATCTGTTGAAAGTGTAACGGAAACTCCCTGAGCATTCTGCCATTTGTTAATCATGTCGATACTATATGTTACTGTTTCACCAGGATCAATTTTACCGTTATTGTTGCCGTCGGAATCATCAACACTCCAATTCACAACCATAAAATACGGCTCGGCAACAGCGCTGCTTATGAGCGCTTGATAAGCATCTATCCTGCCCGCCCCGAGTAAACCTTCATAATCCGGATTTATATCATAAATTGAAGTATCCGCAGATTCCTGCATTCTTGTATAAAGATCAACATTATCCAGTTCCGGTTCATGAGAGAGAATAAGCGCAGCCAAAGATGCGGCAAACGGAGCTGCCATTGATGTACCCTGGAACCTAGCGTATTTTGCACCGCCGTAAAAATCAGAAGGGAAAACAACAGTACTCAACAAGCCATTTGAGCTTCCTTGAAATTCACCGCCGGGCGACGAAATATCAACATACTCACCGAAACTTGAATAGTATGCCTTCTCATCAAAATCATCAACCGCAGCAACGCTCATTACAAAAGTTTGACTTCCCAAAGCACTTGGCGTATTATCATCGGAGTTACCTGCAGATTCAAAAATAATAACATTATTTTGAAATGCATAAAATGCGGCATCTATAATTACCTGCCCTGAATTCCCTGAACTTTGATTGGTAACACGCGCACCGTTATCGGCAGCATAGGTATAAGCCTGTGCTGCGAAAGTACTGTTCACATAACCTAAACCATCTGTGCCGTGCCAGCCAACTCTCAGGGGCATAATTGAAGCTCCTCCGGCTAGAGTTGCAACACCAACGCCATTATCGGTTTCGGCTGCAGCTAATCCGGCAACGTGCGTTCCGTGTCCGTCAAAATCCATAGGATCATTGTCAGGATCATTTGCATCTTCACCGGGATAAGCATTTGTAATACCGGTAACAAAATCCCAGCCGCGGATATCATCAATATAACCGTTGGCATCATCATCTATACCATTATCAGCAATTTCGTCTTCGTTCGACCAAATCGAACGTTCTAAATCCTCATGGTCCCAATCCACGCCGGTATCCAAAATCCCGATTATTACATCACTAGAACCAAATGATATATCCCACGCTTCCTCGGCATTAACCTGGGGCAAGTGTTGTTGAGACGAATAAAGCGGATCGTCGACAGTTGCATCGAGTCTGTCTACATAACTTGGTTCAGCATATTCAACGTAAGATTCCTTCTCCAATTGTTTACTCAGTTCTTCAATATCAGAAGCAATGCTAACATCTAATTGAAAAACATTCTGCAAATTGAGTTTATATTTTAGTTGATAATTTTTGAGATTATCGAAAACAGGCTCAGCATTACTAGCTGATATTTGTGCAATTACGGCAGATAAGGCTCCCCTGTTAACGGAATTACTCATTCCATCGCTTTTTAATTTAACTACAATTTTACCGGGTAAATAGTTTTTTCCATCTTTAGTTTTACCCAAACCTTCGGCTGCGGTAATAATTGCAGCAGAAAAAAGTAAAACTAAAAGAAGAGCAAACAATTTCTTAAAGATTTGCATGTATCCTCCTTATATTAATATGTGTTTGTGTTAAATGCCGCTCTATGTAAATATATTTGAGACAAGTATTGCAATATAGAGATGGTGATTATATTATTCAAGTGAAGAATCGATGGATTGACGATTGACGAATGATGATTGACGAATGATGATTGATGATTGACGAATGATGATTGACGAATGACGAATGATGAATGACGAATGATGAATGATGAATGTGAATATGACTGCCTGCGATAAAGATTGTTGTATGAAAACAGGATTTAATACAGCTTCCACCTACGCTAAAAGTCAGCTTCTGTGGATAAGTCGGTGGATAAACGGGAGTTAGAATTGGATGGATGAATGGAAGCAATAAAAAAGGGCAGATGATAACTGCCCCCTATTAATTTTACTTTTGAAGTAAACCGAAAGCTTTTTTTGCCCATTCTTCGTCTTCACCAAAATCAATAGTGAAGTTGGACAAAGCATTATAGCGAGTATATACATCTAAGCGCCAGGCGAAATAGTTCGTAGTAGTTGATGTAGTTGTCGTTTTCCCTTTATATGAATCAGTGAAAGAACTATAATGACCGCTATGAGCTGATTCCTGTGTTGTTTGGCTTCCGAGATTTACCTCTCGTAAGTCAACTTTTTTTATATCGTCAGTTGTTACAACATCCAGGTTGCCGGTTTCAACATTTGCCAATCCGCAAACTTCATCTGAAAAGAAAAATATTGTTCCATCGTAGAGACGATAGTAACTAGAATTGATTACCGATGAAATTTTATCAGCCATTGCTTCGGTATAATCCCACCTAGAGTTGAAATAACCATTTCTGGCAGTGTTTTCAATTTTTCGAAATATCCATCTTACAATTAAGGCAATTACTAAAAATATTATACCCAAAATTAATCCTGAGCCAAAACCATCTACAATCCAGAAAATTAAAAAGACAAATCCTGATAATGCATATCCCCCTTTGGAAATGTAATCAGTTAAAGTTTCTGCTTTCGACCATTTCTCACTTTTTTGTCTACCGGTTTCGGTCTCAAGAAAACCGTCAACACCAGCAAGATCCTTCGAAGTATAAGTGTTAGGTAAGGTGAGTTCCATATTAATACCCCTTGATTTCGTTATAAATCAGTTTATTCAAATAGAAGCCCTATTTCGGTTGAGAATGAAGAAGTGGAAATCATTATAATTGCCGCCCTTAATAATATCTTTATGTCCTAATTTATTAAAAAAACATATATAAAATCAAATTATATTTAAAAAAAGGCTGAATAAAAATTCAGCCTTTTTTATTAAAAATGATATGTGGATAATCATTAGTATTCAGCTTTAATAGTTACCTCACCATCGGACGAAGTAATATCAACAACAACGCGAATTGTCTTTTCGGTACCATCCGCTTTTTCTGTAACAAATTCAACAAGAGCAGAAGCGGCAGCAACAGATGTAATAGGCACAGTGGTTAAATCAACATTACCGTCTCTGTCTGTTCCGTAAATATCAATCCAAATTCCACCAGTTCCGGCTGAAGTATATTCAACACCGTTTTGTGTAAAAGTTCCGGGTTCGGCTAACCATCTCATATCATAAGCACCGATTGTAGATCCATCATTGTAATTCGACATATAATCTTCATCAGGCGATACAACATGAACCGTAGCATTACCAGCTAATTCGGCAGCTAATTCATCAGTTCTCCAAGGTGAGTGAGAAGTTCCGGAACCTTCTGATGCTCCATCGCCCCAGGTTGCAATATCGGTCATAACAATGAACATTTTCTGTGCACCGCTTCTCCATGTATAATTTTCAAACGCCCAATAAAGAGCATCGAAACCACCTTCGGGAGAATCACCGCCGCAGTAACCTTCATAGCATGATGATAAACCATCAATGAATTGATATAACGAAGCGGTTGAATCTAAATTAGTTGAAAGATCATGTGAACCTACAACAGTAAAAGCGCCGGGGTCAGTGTCATCAGCTATACCGTTAATATCGAACGGTATTCTATTATCATTATTATCTGAATATGCTACCGCACCGGCAGAAACATTAAGTCCCCTTGTTCTGAGATTATCCAGGAATGCTAAAATACTTTCTTTCACACCTTCAATTGTACCACCCATTGAACCGGTAATGTCAATTATGAAAACAATATCTGTTCCTAAAGAAACAGTCTCTCCAATTTTTGTGACTTTAATTCCCTGAACAACGCCGTCTTCAACAACCGTTAAATTGTCGGTTGAGTATGTAATCGGGGTTGTTGTTCCGGGTGTTAATAATCCGGCTACATTTAATTTAATTCTACTCGGATTAGCTACATCTACATCAACAGCGACACTAGGTTTTAGCGGACCATCTTTAACCGGTGGTGGTGCCGTACCAGGATCAGCGGGAATATCAGAGTTTACGTCATTCTCAGGTTCCGTCCCTCCGTCATCTTTATTGCAGCCAACATACATTAATACAGAAAATACAAGAAACAAATAGAGTAAAAATTTTTTCATCCTTTCCTCCCAAAAATTATATTTAATATTTATTTGTTCCCCTAACAAAAGCCCTTTTTCATAACTCAACTTACAAAAAAAAATGATGGACTTTAGTACCTTTTTATAGAATAATTCCATGAATTTGTTATAAATCACATAAATGGGAAAAAAGTTAGAGCTGAATATATAAAAATATGGCTGCGGGAATTTACCCGCAGCTTATTAAATTAACCTTTAAGAATAGATGTTACTTTTTCGGCTGCATCTTTGAGTGTTTTGGCAACCTCAAAATTGAGCCCAGAGTTCTCAAGTAAAACTGCCGCTTCTTCTTTATTGGTTCCATCGAGTCTAATGACAACGGGAACTGTAATATTAATTTCATTTACAGCATCGATAACGCCCTGAGCAACTCTATCGCATCTAACAATTCCGCCAAATATATTAATCAAGATTGCTTTTACATTTTCATCCGATAAAATAATTTTGAATCCGTTAGCAACCGTCTCTTTATTCGCACCGCCGCCAACATCTAAAAAGTTAGCCGGGTCACCGCCTGCAAGTTTGATAATATCCATTGTTGCCATTGCCAAACCTGCACCGTTTACCATGCAGCCAACATTTCCATCCAGTTTTATGTAATTCAGATTATACTTTGATGCTTCAATTTCCAGTTGTTCTTCTTCGCTTAAATCTCGGTACTCAAGTATATCCTTATGCCGGTAAAGTGCATTGTCATCAAAATTCATTTTTGCATCCAACGCAATAACCTTTCCATCTTTTGTAACAACAAGAGGATTAATCTCTGCAATTGATGCATCTGTTGATTCATAAGCTTTATACAGCGACAAGAAAAACTTTACTGCATTTTTAAATTGGTCGCCTTCCAAACCTAATCCAAATGCAAGTTCTCTTGCTTGATACGCCTGCATTCCAACAGCCGGATCAACTGAAGATTTAAGAATTTTCTCCGGAGATTCGGCGGCAACTTTCTCTATTTCAACTCCGCCTTCCGTTGAAGCCATAACAACATTGCGTGATTGTGCTCTGTCCAAAGTAATACCAACATATAATTCGCGGTCAATGTTTACGCCTTCTTCTATCAATAATCTTTTTACCACTTTACCTTCTGGACCTGTTTGATGTGTAACCAATGTCATACCTAAAATTTCACTTGCATATTTTTCAACCTGTTTTAATGTTTTGGCAACTTTTACGCCGCCGCCTTTTCCTCTTCCGCCGGCATGTATCTGTGCTTTTACAACCCAAACTTTTCCGCCTAATTTTTCAGCGGCTTTTACAGCCTGTTTAACAGTTGTTGCCATATAACCGTTCGGCACCGCCACATTATATTTTCTTAGAATTTCTTTTGCCTGGTATTCATGAATTTTCATAATAGGTCTCTATTTTAATTGGAAATTATTGTGTCAAATTTAAGAAGATTTTATTGCAAATAAAAAATTTAGATGAATGAAATGTTTTCTTAATCGCTCATCAACAGCCACTTATTAGCCGGAATAAAATGTATGTTACCGGCTTTTCCTTTATAACCCAATGTAAATGAAATCAATGTGATTTTAATTCAAAATCAACCCATGGGAGCAAATTTTTCCTTTTCAGAAGGAAGGAATTATATATTCTTTCCTTTTCAGAAGGAAGTATTTATAATGACGTGTTTGTCGCGGAATCGTGTGATGAGAAAATGTTATCGAAAACATAGCCCTCCGGGACCAACATTGATCCCGGAGAATTGAAATGATTTATTTTTCCGACATAAAAGGATAGCGCCAATCTTTCGGCGGAACGAATGTTTCCTTCATTGTTCTTACGCTCATCCATCGAAGCAGATTCATTGCGCTTCCTGCTTTGTCGTTTGTGCCGGATGCACGACCACCGCCGAACGGCTGCTGACCAACAACTGCAGCAGTTGGTTTATCATTGATATAAAAATTTCCCGCTGCATTTTGAAGTTTATCAGACATTTTAACCAGCACCGCCCTGTCTTGAGCCCATATCGCACCGGTTAATGCATAAGGCGAAGTTGTATCACACAGATCAAGGGCTTCATCAAACTTATCATCTTCATATACATATATCGTAAATACCGGTCCGAATATTTCCTCTTCCATTGATTTGAATTTCGGATTGCTTGTTATAATTGTCGTAGGTTCAATAAAGTAGCCTTCGGAATCATTATAATTTCCGCCGGTAATTATTTCAGCGTCATCAGCTTCTTTTGCGTGATCAATATATTCGGTAATCGATTTGAATGCCGCTTCGTCAATAACTGCGGACATGAAATTAGTGAAGTCTTCTACGTCTCCCATTTTTACTTCACTCATTGCCGAAATATATTTTTCTTTGAATTCATCCCAGCGTGATAGAGGGATATACATTCTTGATGCGGCTGAACATTTCTGTCCTTGGTATTCAAACGCACCGCGGATCGCTGCAACAACCAATGCATCAACATCAGCAGAATTATGCGCAAAGATAAAGTCCTTACCTCCTGTTTCGCCAACGATACGCGGGTAATATTTCAATTTGGAAATATTATTCCCAATGGTTTTCCACATATTCTGAAATACTGCGGTCGATCCAGTAAAATGAATTCCTGCAAGATGCGGGCTCTCCATTACCGGGTTCCCAACCTGACCGCCCGAACCTGGCACAAAGTTGATAACACCTTTCGGTAAACCTGCCTCTTCAAATAACTTCATTAAATAATATGCTGAGTAAACTGCGCTGGATGCCGGTTTCCACAAAGCAACGTTTCCTACCATTGCGGGTGCTGTTGGTAAATTACCAGCTATCGAAGTAAAGTTAAAAGGAGTAACCGCAAAAACAAATCCTTCTAAAGCTCTGTATTCAACACGGTTCCACATTCCTGCCGGAGAGTACGGCTGATCGGACATTATCTGAGCCATGTAGTAAGTATTGAATCTCCAGAAATCAATCAGCTCACAAGCAGAATCAATTTCAGCCTGATGTGCGACTTTGGACTGACCAAGCATTGTAGCTCCGTTAATTGTAGATCTCCACGGACCTGCCAACAGATCAGCCATCTTTAAAAAGATTGCAGCCCTGTGTTCCCACGGCATTGCCGCCCATTCTTCACGAGCTTCAAGCGCCGCTTCAATTGCCATGTCTACTTCCTTCTTTCCGGCTTTGTGATAAATTCCCAAAACATGCTTTTTATTGTGAGGGATTACCATTTCTTGGGTATTGCCGGTCTTCACTTCTTCTCCGCCTATTATCAACGGGACTTCAATTTGCTGTGATTTGAGCTCAATTAATTTTTTCTTTAATTCGGTTTTTTCAGAACTTCCTTGCTCATAAGTTTTTACCGGTTCATTTATCGGTACCGGTACTTTGAAATATGCGTTAGACATTTCTAACCTCCGTATCCTTCGATTTCTTATGTTATTAATTCGGTCAATTATAAAAATTATATTAGTAAAAATAAAACTACGCCCAGTAAAAACAAATAAATACCGGGGGAACTTGTATAAATAATTGACGTGCCCCAATATTACACCGTTTTAGAGAGTTCCGGTTTATCATCGACGAAAGCAATCGAACTTTATTCATGTAACTTTAGTTTTACTATTATAGAAAATGTTTGGAAGAATAATGAAATCGAATATAAACACAAATAGATTAATTCAAGAAAAAAGTCCGTACCTTCTGCAGCATGCTCATAATCCTGTTGACTGGTATCCCTGGAGCGACGAAGCATTTGAAAAAGCCCAAGAAGAAGATAAACCGGTTTTTCTTTCAATCGGGTATTCCACATGTCATTGGTGCCATGTTATGGAGCATGAATCATTTGAAGATGCCGAAGTAGCAAATTTGATGAATGATGCGTTCATATCAATAAAAGTCGATAGAGAAGAACGACCGGACATTGACAACATTTACATGACGGTCTGCCAAATGATGACAGGCGGCGGAGGCTGGCCGCTGACTATCATCATGACTCCCGGTAAAAAACCATTCTTCTCCGGAACTTACTTTCCAAAAAACAGCAGGTACGGAAGAATCGGTATGACCGACCTTATTAAAAAGATTTCCACTGTATGGAAAAATGACAGGACTAAAGTTTTAGATTCGGCAGAACAGATAACCGGATATTTACAAGGTCTATCGGAGAATGATGAAAAAGCGGAACTGAATGTTGAGATATTCACAAAAGCATATTCTCATTTGGAAAAAAGATTTGATGAAAACTCCGGCGGATTCGGGAACTCCCCAAAATTCCCTTCTCCTCAAAACCTTCTATTTCTTTTACGCTATTGGAAAAGAACTTCCGATAACCGTGCTTTGGATATGGTAGTCAAAACATTAACAAAAATGCGGCTCGGCGGTGTATATGATCATATCGGGTTTGGATTTCACAGGTACTCAACCGATGATAAATGGCTTCTCCCGCATTTCGAAAAAATGCTGTATGATCAGGCAATGCTCATAATTGCTTACACCGAAACTTTTCAAGCAACAAAAAACACTTTCTTCAAACAGACTGCCGAAGAGATCATTGAGTATGTTTTAAGAGATATGACTCATCCCGAAGGCGGTTTTTATTCTGCAGAAGATGCCGACAGCGAAGGAGAAGAAGGGAAATTTTATACTTGGAAAGCAAAAGAAATTGATGAATTGCTGAATGAAGAAGATGCCGAAATATTCAAAAGCATTTACAATCTTAAAAGTGAAGGAAATTTTGCTGAGGAATCGACACGCATGTTAAACGGGACAAACATTCCTCACTTAAACAAAACCATTGCGGAGTTAAGTAAAGATTTACATACTACCGGCGAAGAGCTTACATCCCGTTTGAATAATATCAGAGAGAAATTATTTAATGAAAGAGAGAAACGAATTCACCCGTTAAAGGATGACAAAATATTAACCGATTGGAACGGATTGATGATCGCCGCACTCTCAAAAGCCGGAAGTGTGTTTGGAGAACCGAAATATATTGATGCAGCAATTAAAGCAGTTCGGTTTATCGAAAAATATTTAAGAAATGAAAAGGGTGAACTACTGCATCGTTTCAGAGGAGGAGACGCAAAGCTGAATGCTCATAATGACGATTACGCATTTTTCATCTGGGGATTGCTTGAATTATACGGCGCAACATTCGACCACGAATTCATTAACAAAACCATTCACTATCAAGAAATTCACATCAATAAATTTTGGGATAAAGAAAATCACGGATTCTTTTTCACCGCAAATGATTCGGAAAAACTGCTTGTAAGAACAAAGGAAATTTATGATGGGGCAATTCCATCCGGCAACTCGGCGGCACTCAATAATTTAATCGTGATCTCCCGGTTGACCGGTCAAAATCACTTTGAAGATTTTGTTACAAAAATGATTGATTCTTTCTCCGCATCAATAACAAAAACACCTTACGGATTTGCTCAAATGCTCTGTGGTTTAGATCATGTCTTGAATAAATCTTTTGAAATTGTTATTGCCTCTAAAAATCAGAAAGATGCTGAATTATTTATTGAAAACTTGAATAACGAATTCATTCCGAATAAAGTAGTTTTATTGGTAACCGATGAAAATCGAAAAGTGATGAATGAAATTGCACCCTATACCCCAGAATTTTCAATTGCGAAAAACAAATCCACTGTTTACGTATGTAAAAACTATCAGTGCAGCCTGCCGGTGAATGATCCGGGGAAAATGATGAAATTATTAAGCAAATAAAAAAAGCCCAACCTATAAATGATTGGGCTTTGTGATGAATTACTAATGCGGAGTTATTTAGAATATTCTTTCAAGTAACCCTGGAAAATAGTCCGGTGAGATTCTTCATCTGCTAACAGAGTAATAACTAAATCTTGTGTTACGTAATCAATACCGTCGCATAATTTAATTAGTTTGTTGTAGTGCTCAATTGCACCGCTCTCAGCTTCAATCACACCTTTAATTACATATTCCACATCCGTTGAATCTTCAACCGGCTGTAAAGATTTTTGCGATAATTGAATATCCATCGATCCGGGTATTCTTCCGCCTAATTCTTTAATTCGTTTTGCAAGAATCTGTGCATGACCAATTTCATCCTGAATTTCGAGGGTCAACGCTTTCTTAATTTCTTCTGCTCTTACACCATCAAGGTTCACGGAATTTGCGATGTAATTCATTACCGTTTCCATCTCAGCCCAATAACCTTTAATTAAACCGTCAATAATTTCTTTCTTCTTTTCCATTACTTTCCTCCATTTTTTATAGATAATCGTATATAAATGAACATATATTTATACAAAAAAGTTTAGTTTTTTCAAAATAAGCTGTATGCTGAGTAGAAAATATAATGATGTTTCATTAAAGTTTACTTTTACATGATCAGTATGAATTCAAAATTCAATTCCCGGCATACAATTTAATAATTCAATTTCGAGTGAACACAGATGAAATACGATTTCTTAATTTCGTTCTTTGTAATTTTACAAATTCTAAAAAAATATTTTGAGACCATAATGAAAAAATTATTCATATTGACCGTACTTATTTTTATTGCATCCTGTTCACAAGAACCTCAGCAGGCAGGATTGAATTTTATTGAATCAGAGAACCTGATAAATACAGTAAAAGTTTTGGCAAGTGAAGAATATGAGGGACGTCTTTCCGGAAGCGATGGGTATATGAAAGCCGCAGATTATGTATCTAATCAATTTAAGGAAATTGGATTGGAACCTTTTTCAAAGGAATCATTTTTCCAAAAATTCAATATTGAGTATAATGAAGTCTTCCCGCCGGTTTCACTTAAGTTAATAGACAATCAAGAAGTAATTAAAGTATACAAACTCGGTGATGATTACATCTTTAGAGGATTTACAGGTTCCGGTGAAATTACAGCTCCCGTTGTCTTTGCGGGATACGGAATTTCTGTTCCTGGGTACGACGATTATGCAAACATAGATGCCGCCGGTAAAATAATAATTGCATTCAAGTATAACCCGAAATGGAAATTGAATGATGTTAATTGGTCACCCGGCACGCCAAGGTATAAATCAAAAGTTGCAGCCGAAAACGGTGCCTTGGGAATTATGTTCGTATCATTCCCGAATGATGAAAATCCGCAGAAAACAATCGGAAGTACGATGCACGGCGACGGTGTGCAAAATGAAAACTTCCCGCAGCTTCATATTGATCTTGATGTTGCCGAGGATTTTTTAACCGGTTCCGGGTTTACATTAAAAGAATTGCAGACAATTATTGATGATAATAAAAAACCGTATTCAATCGAATTGAAAACATCTTCTCAAATTCTAGTCAATGCCAAATACGATAAAGAAAAAGAGACGGTGAATGTAATCGGGATACTGCCGGGAATTGATGAAAAAATGAAGGACGAATATGTGATACTCGGTGCCCATCTCGATCATGTTGGTCAGCAGGGAAAAGAGATATATTTCCCCGGTGCTAATGATAATGCATCCGGCTCTGCTGCCGTGATGGAAATCGCGAAAGCATTTGTCGGAAACAATATCAGACCAAAAAGAAGCATAATGTTTGTTTTATTTGCCAGTGAAGAGTCAGGTTTGGAAGGTTCATCATTTTTAGCAAGTAATTTGGGAATTGATACAAACAAGGTGGCTGCAATGCTTAATATGGATTGTGTCGGACACGGCGACAGCATTCGGCTTGGTAACGGAAAATCAGCGCTTGAATTATGGGGACTTGCAAAATCTCTCGATAGTACATATACGAAAATGACTGTCAACCCAACATGGTCGGGAGGCGGCGCGGATGCTGCACCGTTTCATCAGAAAGGCATTCCGGCATTGTACTTTGTTACGACAAACAGCTATACTCATCTACACTACATGACTGACACACCCGGAACGCTTAACCCGGAATTGTATGAAAAAATCACAGAGCTTGCATTCTTAACAACTTACAATGTTGCAGACGGGAATTATGAAAGAGAAAATATAGTTAAGTAGATTATGTGATTTTAAAAAGTCATTTCATTGTCATTGAGAAACGGTTTCGGTCATTGGTAGTAATTCATAGTCATTTCATAATTCTTAAAAAAGAGCTTTGTCATTTGTGATCATTTAATTGCCATTGAATTATTCAGTGGGGTTGCGGTGGTTACTCGCTTTTGAATTGTCAATTCGAATAAGCGATTTCTGTTGATGCCTATCCCCCTTTATTTTAGAGTGGAGAAACTTTTTCTTCAACGTTGCGTTCTCTGCGCCGTTGCGAGAAAGAGGTTTTGAGTGACGGATTGGTGGATGGTTGGATTGGCGGATTGGCGGATAAACGCCAACCTTCGCCAAGTCTACGGTTGGTAAAAATTAACGGATTCTTGCATTTGTTGATTAAGATTATGAGTAAGATAAAGATTAAGAAATCAATCTTACTCTTGCTCTTAATCTTATTCTTAATCCCCTAATAACTAAATAACTATGAATGGATTTGCGGATTTGCGGATTCGCCGATTCGCGAATTGAAGGCTTTTAGGATTTTTCGCTTTTGCCTTTTGCTCTCTGCGCTTTGCGCTATGCCCTCTGCTCTCTGCACTTTTACATCTCATTCACTCAATAACATAATAACTGAATAACTTAATAACTATTTCTGGATCCGTCTCTACCTATCGGTCAATGCTGTCAACTTAAGATAAAAAATGTGGCCTGCCTATCGGCAGACAGGCTAAAGCCACTTTGGGTTTGATTTTTTAGTCCCGTTGCCTAAAGGCAACGGCTATTATAGTTTTATATAGCCGTTCGCTTCAGCGAACGGATTTAATATCCGGAAAATCATTCGGCTTTAGCCGCATTCTTAGGTGTACTAAGTTGATAGCATTGACCTATCGGTAGACAGGTTCGCAAAAATCGCTTCGCCGAGACAGGTTATCGAATTGGCGCATTCGCGGCTTTTGGAAGGATGGATGGTTGGATTTGCGTATAAACAAATTCCGAATTTGCGAATTGATGGTGCTAGGATTTTCCGCCTTTGCTCCACGCGCTTTGTTCTTTGCCTTTCACCTTTTGATTTTGGATCTTCTCCCGTTCTCCTTTTCCTCTTTTCTTTTTGTTCTTTGCTTTTGCCTTTTGCTCTCTGCGCTTTGCCCTCTGCTCTCTGCGCTTTCACATCTCATTCACTCAATAACATAATAACCCAATAACTGAATAACCCAATAACCAACCGGCACGGAGTACGTTATTCCAGATCACCAATTTCTTTTTCAACTTCATTTAATATTTCACATGATTTCACAACTTCTTTCATTTTTGTGTGATCCGGGTAAAGCGGTCTGTCTATATCGAGATGATCGATATGTTTACGAATAACCTTTCGAGCAGTTTCCACTCCCCTGCCGTGACTGAACTCGCGGAAATCCAAAGCCTGAGCTGCAGCCATAAATTCAATTCCAAGAACTCCGTAAGCATTATCAAGTATCTGAGCATTCTTAACTGCAGTATTCATTCCCATCGAAACAAAATCTTCCTGATCAGCCGCCGCGGGAATAGACTGGATTGATGCCGGCGTTGATAAAATTCTTTGCTCTACAATCAATGAATCCGCGGTATATTGACTTAACATCAAACCGCTGAACATTCCCGCACCCTTGGTTAAAAATGCAGGGAGTCCTACACTTAAAGCTGGATTCAGCAGTCTGTTCAATCTCCTTTCCGAAAGCACGCTCACCATTGTTACTGCTGCTCCAACCATATCCATCGGTAATGAAACCGGTGATCCTTGAAAGTTTGCCCCGGTTAAAGTTAACTCCTCTTCCGGCAAAAATATTGGATTATCACCTACTCCATTCAGTTCTATTTCCACTTGCTCCTTGGCATGTTTTACTGCATCATGTGCCGCCCCTACTACCTGGGGTGTTGACCGCATCGAATATGCATCCTGAACCTTAATTTTTATTTTACCGCTCAGCAGATCACTTCCATCAACACATTTCTTAATTGATTTTGCACTTCTTACCGCACCTTTAAATCCTCTCTTTTCATGAAGGCGAACATCGTACGGTTTGAGATTTGCATACAAAGCCTCGAGCGACATTGAAGCAGCAACTTCCGCCTGCTTTAACCACCGGTTAATATCATAAAGATGAATAGCGCTCATTGCCGTAAGCAGATTTGATCCGTTGATTGTTGCCAACCCATCGCGTGCCTGTAACCCGGGGACTTTTATCCCGGCTTTTTCAAAAGCAATCTTCCCGGGCAATTTTTCCCCGTTGAAATAAGCTTCCCCTTCACCCATCATAAGCAGAGCGATCTGAGACATCGGGGCTAAATCACCACATGCGCCAACCGAACCTTTCTGACATACAACCGGGGTAACTTTCTTATTCAGCATTTCAATTAAAGTAAGTGTAATCTCAGGACGGCACCCGGAATTTCCATGAGCATGTACATTAATGCGCCCGGCAATTGCACCCCGTACATATTCAGCAGGAGCCGGATCGCCAATTCCGGCAGAATGATTGTAAATCAAATACTTCTGAAATTCTTGAACCTGTTCGTCATTTAACACTATCTCTGAAAATTCCCCAATCCCGGTATTCACACCGTACATTGTTTCTTTTGCTTCAATCTTTTTTTCCAGCATTCGCCTGCAGACTTTAATTCTCACTAACGCATCCGGATGAAGCTCAACCGGTTCATTGTAACGCGCAATTCGTACTAATTTTTCAACTGTTAAATTGGATCCGTCTAAAACAATTGCCATAACATTCTCCGCAAAATTGATCGAAATCTTTTATAAAACTTAATAATTACTTTTGATTTTTCTGAATAAATCTTTTTATTGATTCGTCTAAAATCAAAAACGGGACTTTTATGAGTTTGTACACAATCGTGTTTATTTTGGTTACCATTTTACTGATGTTGGGTTTAACAGTTGTTGCATGGTTAATAATGAAAATGGATAAATATTTCGATAGAAGGGATAGACTTGGACGCGAAAGCATATATAAATTAAGAGATGAATTGAGAGAAAGAGAAAAAAAGAAAAAGGAAACATCTGAAAATGAAAATTCTTGAAACCGCTTTTAATATTACCACCTCACTTTTTTAACCAAATTTGAATTCAGGCACTTGTAATGGTTTGTCAAAACAACAAGCCGGACGCTTATCATGAATTAATACATATTTAGATTCTCAAGTACATCGGTCAACTCTTCGCTTGCATAATATGATTGGTAGTGAAGAACTCCCTCTGATCTTGTTTCAACATACACGCAGGATGTTACAATTTTAAGATATCCCTTCTTGTATATACTTATCTCAACTTCATCACCTTCAATGTTCTTAGTAGAAATAAAATCATGAAGTTCAAATCCCAATTCTTCCGTTATCCTTGATAGTGAAGGCATATCGGAAATCTTCTTTAATCCTTTAGTCTCTGAATCAAGTATTTCTAGGAATGAATTCTTCATCAAACTTTTCTCCGTTTTGCAACTTAAAATCTAATGAAAATGTTATACTTAATTGTATTCTTATAATTTTTTTAAAGGAATTTCACATGTATGAATTTACTTTAACATTTCACTCGATTCTTAGATGGGTGGTGGTAATATCTGCAATATATACATTGTATAAATCTTACTCGGGTTTTTTCGGAAATAAAAAATGGGACTCACTTGATGATAAAGGGAGTCTTCTTTTTAGTATTAGTATGGACTTACAAGTACTCATCGGTTTACTTTTGTTTTTCTTTATCAGTCCGGTTACACAGCAGATTTTGTCGGATTTTGGATTCGCAATGAAAGATTCTATACTTCGCTATTGGGCTGTTGAACATATAACGATAATGATAATTGCTCTTGCACTGATCCACATTGGCAGAGCAAAAGTAAAGAAAGCCGGTTCAGATAAGCAAAAACATAAACTGGGAATGATTTTTTATACAATAGCGGTAATATTAATTCTGGCAGGTATCCCCTGGTCGTTCTTCAGCTATGGGCGACCTTTGATTTAATTTGATTTTTGTAACTAAGACTATATGGCTGAATTAAATTCTTAGAAAAGATTTGAAATTATTTCATAAGCGCCGACATATGTCCCGACTGCGCTGCCAAGTCCCGTGAGCACAAAAACTAAAATTAATCTTAGAAGTTTATTGCTCCACCATTTCCCGGCTTTAACAATATCGTCTGTTACTGTTTGAAATTCTTTAACAACGGGCGGCACTACATATGCTTGAACAAAAACGGCAACATAACCCGCGCCGATTACCGGGGTCAAACTGGTAAATGGTGCGGCGACAAATGCAGTCAAAATAACAAGCGGATGAGCCAAGGCTATTACGGCGCCAAAAGCGCTGGGAATACCATTAGCCAGAAACCAAAAAATCATATTGTACTGTGCTTCAGCCATCCCTTTTGTATAACCGATGTAAAAAATCGAGAGCAAAATAACGATGGGCAATCCCCAACCGAACCATTTCCAAGCAGGAGAAACCGGCGGGATAATTTCAATTTCTTTTAAGTCTGACTTCCTCTTTTCTTCGAGAGCTTTTTTTATTCCTTCCAAGTGACCGGCGCCGACTACAGCAACAATTTTCTTTCCGGGTGAATCTTGAATTTTCGTCGCTAAATAATTATCGCGTTCATCAATTAGTACGGTTTTCAAAGGAGGCATTGCTTCTCCTAATTCCCGCATCAATTCATTAAGAGCATCTTTCTGTTTAATCTCATTTAATTTTTCTTCGCTAATTTCTTGGTCTTCAAAAACTCCGGCTAAACCGAATGAAAGGAATTTCATTTTTTGCCAGAGAGACATTGAATTCCATGCACGTCTTAATGTAATTCTTACATCTCGATCACATAATTCAATCGGGATATTTTTTTCTTTTGCAGTGTTTGCTGCTTCAAGTAATTCAAGTCCGGGAGTAACCCCTAATTTTTCACCTAGCTTTTTTTGATAAGAAGCTAATAGAATATTAATAAGCAGAGTAGTTAACTGCTTATTTTTTATAACAGCTCTTAAATCAAGAGATTCCCATTTCTTTTTTTCGGATAGCGCTTTGTACCTTTGAGGATCCAACTCCACACTAACGCAGTCAGGCTTTTCATTTTCAATAACCTCTCGAACAAGATCTGCCGATTGCCTTGAAATATGAGCCGTGCCTACTAATATAAACTCTCGATCGTCAACAATTACGGAAGTGACATCAGACGTGTATTTATTTTCCAATAATTAGAAACCTAAAATTAATAAGTGATTAAGTTACCTTATAATGCCTTATTTATCAAGAGCTTTCTAATTGTAGACTAATTATAGGTCTTGACTTTGATGATTATTGGAATTAGACTAAAATAATTCTTTCATAGGATATGGCAATAAATTAATAACAAAAAATCAATGGCACAATCTCAATATTTTATTTATAGAAGTGAAAATGGTAAGAACAAATCAAAAGAGATATTATTTTAGTACTGACTATCTACTTAACATTTCAAAAGGAATACTGCTTCTTTTTATAATTGTACTACAAATTTTCCTTTTTTATTCTTGCGAAGATAATTTAACAGATCCGAAAGATGATGGTCTCGATTTCGGATATATTCCACCGGTGTATTTCGGCTCTCCTGCCTGGCATCCGAAAAGCAATTGGATAGCTATTACGCATTCAGATAGCATTGATACAAATAATGATGGAATTAATGATGCGGCTTTCTCAGGTGTTTGGTTAATTAATGCTGAAACAGGGCAGAAAAAGCCTTTTCTAAATTACGATGTAGGCTTGCTTGCCTGGAGCAGGGATGGACATAAGCTTGCTATGGTTAGAAGAGGTCAAATTTATTCAATTAATATTAATAGTATTGACCCGGTAGAGATAGATACTGCAAGTTTTCAACAATTAACATATGAGAGCGGATATTTCCCATCGTTCAGTCCGGATGGTGAATGGATAGTTTATGATTCCGGGCAAGATTCACCGGGGCCAAACTATGTCTGGAAAATGCGTTCTGACGGAAGTGAAAAAAAATGTATTAGTATAAAAGGCACTGGTGAATGGAGAATGCCTAATTGGTCACCAATTAATAATTTTATTGTATATCAAAGGTATATAGATGTTGATGCAGCAGAAGTTTTTATTATGGATTCGTCTGGTTCTTCACAGTTCAGATTAACAACTGACATAATACATGACAGATATCCAAGATATACAAAGTCGGGCGAAGTAATAGGTTTTCTTTCTTCTCCACGAAATGGTGAAAGAAAAATCAGGCTGATAAATAGTGACGGAACAGATTTGAGAAATATATCACCTGATTGGGCATATAAATTTGATTTCAGCCCTGATGACTCAAAAATAGCATTTGTTTTATGGAGTCCTGATTCAACAGCAATTGGAAACGGACAGCTCTGGATAATGAATATTGATGGTTCCGGTTTAACTCAGTTAACTAATTTTAAACCTTAAATGCATTTTAAAGGAAAGGAGGTTAATTCAAACACAACATAATTTGC
>JAIOZI010000037.1 GCA_021740785.1 Melioribacteraceae bacterium | reverse complement strand
CGAATGAGAAAAATAAACAATTACCAAAAACTAGATTTATTAAGAATTGCTATTAAAAAAGAATTGAAATTAGAGCAATCTAAAGTTGCATGATTATTTTGGGGTCTCATAATTTCAACTAAGTTTGACTTTTGTTCCATGACAGACTCCTTTTATTAAAAATAAATTTATTATTTGTCTGCGTCTGTCTATATTTAGTATGGAAATAGAATGGCTTCTTTTTCAGCTTCATTGCTGATTAGTGAAGGACACATCCATTTTATTTCTACTTGTCCCTTCATGTGTAGAGCATGAGGGATTTAATTAATGAATTTCATATTATTACATCCTATTTTGTTAACAACTAAAAAGTTCAGTTACTTATCCCCCTTTAGAAAATCCCTTATTACAGTGATAGAACCTACACTAATGAAATAACTTTTTTAACAATAACCTCTCATCTTCAGTATTTAATTTTTCTAACTTATATTTTTCGTCAGCACCAGATGCTAAACCCACAACACCTCCGAGAACCCCGCCAACTAAAGCCCCAAGAGCTATAGACAAACCCCCTCCTATTCCAGAAAAGAATCCATCGGAACCTGAAGAGCTTGCAGCTCCAAGTACGCCTCCAGCAATAGCACCAAATAAAAACCCCAATCCAAAATTAGACTCTCTTCTTTTTAACAAATATTTAATTGAATCTTGATGGAGGATGAATATTTGACCCGTAGATTTTATATACAAAGAATCAGACTCGTATTTATCCACAGTTACATTTATAAACGACTGATTTGAATTAGAGTATATTTCCCAAAGTTGAGGCTGAGCAGAAACTACTCTTGTAAAAAGACAAAAGCTAATCGTGACTAGAGCAATGAAAATAATAGTATTGAATTTCATATTATTTACTACCTATAAGGAATCTTTTATTAGAAAAAAGTTTACTAACCCAACATCGGATTTGCCTTTTCTATCACGTGCAAAGACCTGAACCCAACATGTATCTATCGGCACATTATTAAGATTTTTAGGATAAACCACACGCCAATTTTCATATGTATTATATAAGCTCCAGTCTGGATAATCAGTCCCTTTTATTCTTGATTTCCCATCTGTAATCCAATCATAAACCAAAGTATCACCATCCGGATCAGTTGCATTACAAATTACGATAGCTGAATCTGAAGGACCTATTGTATCCGGAAATACTGTTAAAGAGAAGATTATAGGTCTTTGATTTTCTTTAACATCGACAGGATTATCATCACAGTTTATGTTTAATAACATAATAGTTATTAGTAGTGTTATTTTTTTCATTTATAACTCAAAAAGTTTATAATTTTTATTTCTATTTTACCTTGTTCACCCTTTTGCATGAAGTTTTTTAATCCTAAAATAAAATTTTCTGCCAAAATCTCATTATTTTCATAAATTATTCTTTTGTTAATAATCTGAAATTTACCTTGTATCCATTCGTTAATAGTTGGTCTTCCTTTATAGTCATTTGTAATAAAAACTATTACTTCTTGTCCTAAATAAAAGTGTGGAGTATGAGAAACCATCATTTCTATTTCTCCAACAGCTCCTCCAGGAATTATAACCTGTTCCGAACTTCGCGTGGTACCTTTAATAGTTTCTATTGCGTTAAATTCTATAATAGTTATAATGTCTCTCCCATTTTCTTCAAATTCAGACCATTTGTTAGAAACTATACCTCTGATTATTGAATGTGAATTAGTGGAAATTTCTTCAAGTTCTACTTTTAACATTTGGGAATAACTTGAAGATGAAATATAGAATACTAAAAAGACTAAACTAAACTTTTGTAAAATCCGAGTTTTCATTTATGCTCCCCTACTATTTTATGATACTTTTAATGATCAATTACCTTATAAACTGGACTAGCAATAAGTATTGCTTCCTGGTAATTGAAATAAATCAACTTATTCTTTATATTTTCAATATTATGACAATGCAAATAATAGACGTCATTTTCAAAAGGATCAAAAACAGGATCATTATATCTATCAACTCTTAATGTATCACAACCTGAATCTTGAACAATTTGCCATCCAATATTGTCTGCTGTCTCTGACTTTAAATAAACCGTGATTGCTTGTCCGTACCCTTGCAGACCAAATTCAGGTGCATCAGGTCTTCCTACAGAATCAGCAATACTTGTGATATAAATTGTTGAATCAATAAAATATCCTCCGCTATTTGGATTGTAAAAAGTATTTCCAGCTAATTTAAATAGTAATTTGCCAAGCTTTGCACATAGGTATTTATCATTCATAAATATTAAATCATAAACACCTTCGGGCATCTCAGTGATTTTGAAGCTGGCATCCGTTGAGTTTACAAAAACATGTAGAAGAGTATCATTATAATCCTGATGATTCATAATATAAATGTGCGTATTACTAACAACTTTAGAGTCATGAACATAGTCTTTAATAAAACCGAACAAATAGGCTGGACCTCCTGGACCTTCAACTTCAGTCGTCGGAATCGGAGGTATTTCAACCGGTGGTTCGGTTGTATCACAGCTCAACGCCGTAAAAAGAAGCAGGCTTATCGTAAATATTAGAAGTAAGAAGAAATTGAATTTCCTATTAAATGGTTTCACAAATCTTTTCTCTTGAATTTATTGGTAAGGTAAGATGAATATGAATTACTTGTAGTAGTGCTAATGACAGATATTTTGTGTAATGCCGCATCATTTGATTCTTGTTCTAGTTTTAATCATGAATAACTCCCCGTTATTTATTTCAAAACTGCTGCAATAGTCGTTAAAATATTTAAGTGATCACGGGCTAAAATTAATAATAGTTGATAACTAAGTCAATATATAAATTTGTATCTTTCAAAAAAAAAAATAAAAGTCTAATGCTGCTGAATAAACTGAGGCATAGATGAGTGGATGTATGGGTGCAGGATTGGATGTTTGCAGGATTGGATGATTCAGTGATTGCAGGATTGGATGTTTGCAGGATTGGATGACTGCAGGATTGGATGACTGCATGACTGCCTATGCTGAATATTATTAGGTGAAAAATTGATTTAATAAAGTTATGGGAGTTAAAAGTGAATGATTGCATGATTGAATGATTGCATGATTGAATGATTGCATGATTGAATGATTGCATGATTGAATGATTGAATAATTGATTTTTTCGTTTTGCCTTAATTCTCATCCCTTGAATTTTACCCCGTTATTTCGTGTTTGTCTGTTTTTCAATAGTCAATTGTCAATATTCAATAGCCAATTCCCCCCTCTTAATAACCCAATAACTCAATAACTTAATCAATTCCCCATGCTATTTCACGGTGTCCGTGTGACCTATAAAGTGAACACCGATAACCAGATATTCGGACTGCCTGCTTCACACGTAACTTAATACTATAAAAATTTTACCAACCGAAAACTCGTGTGATGTAAGTCCGTAAATACACTGATATTATCTACATCTTTGCAAGATCTGAATTATTCACAAAAGTGAAGAAGCGAAATCCTTGAATTAACATTTTATAGAATTACCATTATAAATTATTTTTCAAGTTGACATTTTACAAATTATATGATAACTTAATTAAGAGTTTGATGTTTTATAAATGTAGAAAAAGTAAACTTTCTTTATAAATAAACCGAGGATAAAATGAAGAAACTAACTTACACAACAGTCTTATTCATTTTATTTTTTTTAGTTGCAAATCATTTCGCGCAGCATACTCCCAGTGATGAAAGAGGCGATCACACTTACCGAAGGATTTCCATTATGGAATCCAATAATATAAGAACGGGCATATTCAACCATACACAAACCGGAAGGTATGGTGGAGAATATCCTATTAGCGTACAGCCTCCATATGAGTGGCATCTTAACACAGGTCAAGTTTATTTAGCATTAACACAGTTATTTGTAGGAGCTGAAGTAACCGATGACAACGGGGATGTTAAGCACATAATAATAACGGGAAATTACAGGCAATCACCTGAAGGAGAATCATGGAACTTTGAGCCTGTACCAGGATATTTTAACGAAAGCAATACAGGCAATAGGTATCAAATCGCCAGCAGTAAGTACCCTGAAACTTGGCCGGAATCATGGCCGGATAAAATGAATGATGAAACCGATCCCGGTTGGTCAGGATCATGGAACAGTTACTTTGGAAAAGACTATTTTATTAACGGCGAAGAACTTTACTATAAGGCATCTGATGATTATTACGACCGTTTTCAATATTATCCCGATTCAACCGATTTAACCCGTAAAGGTTTGGGACTATTAGTTGAGTGCCGTGCTTTTCAATTCGATGAAATTCCATTCCAAGACATGATTTTCTATTCCTACAAAATCAAAAACGACGGCACAAAACCACTGAATAAAATGGGTGTTACCAACTGGATTGCAGATTTTGTCGGTGGCGACGGCGATTCGCAGGACGATATTGTTGAATACGATACAACAAATCATTTCGCTTGGTTTCATGATCAAGATGGTAGAGCTCCTAATTTCGGATTAGATCCCGTAGGCATGTTCGGAGTTGACTTTTTACGAACTCCTTTATCAATTGACGGTTCCGGCGAAACCGGGATTTCAGCTGCTGCAAAAGTTCTTGCCGGCGGCTTGAATATTAACAGCGATGAAACGATGTGGAACGATTTTATGGTTCCGGGCAATTTCTTTGTGCCCTATCCTATTATTGCCGGGGAATATGATGCTTTTTTTTCATCATCATATTTTGATTTGATGCCCGGTGAATCGGAAGAATTAGTTACTTCAATCATTTTTTCAAACGGTAATACATACACAGAAAAATTCACAAAATTCCTAAACAAAAAGTTAGTTGCCGAAGCATTATACAACGCTAATTTTCAACGTGCAGATTTTGAATTAAATCTCACTAATGACGATCCTGCTGGCGAGGTTATTTCCGGAACAATTGAATTTTCATGGAATCAAACCGGCACAACCGGTAATACAATTAGTTTTGTTTATCTGTCAACCGACTTCGGAGATAGCTGGGAGATGATCGGTATCGACTCGTTGGGAAATAAAAGCATAACATGGAATAGTAATCTTGTTCCGGATGGAGTTCTGAATAAACTAGCGGTTTACACTATTGATGATTCCGGTTACAAAGGCGTTTTTAGCAGCGACGTATTTACAATTAATAATGATAGTGAAAATGCCGCTCCGCAAATTAGAATTACAAGTCCCGCGAAATATGAAGAAGTAAGCGAAACCTATTCAATCGAATGGCTTGCAGGCGATGCAGAAGACGATGATTTCACCACCGAAATTTTTTATAAGAGTTCACCGGTACACGAAGAAGAATTAGTCTATTCATCAACTGATAATACGGGAAGTTATTTGTGGAACACTTTTAGTATGGCAAATTCTAATCAGGCTGTGTTGAAGGCTGTTGTATATAATGATGCAGATACTACTAGTTATGAAATATTTCCGTTTACCATTGAAAATGACAGGATAATTTTAGAGGACGATGATATCGATGTGGTTCAAGAATTATTGGCAACCGGATATATAGAATATCACGTAGTAGATTCAACACAACTCACCGGTCATACTTATTTACTTGAGTTTGATCAAACAGGTGAGGAACAAGAATTAGCTTACAATGTTTATGACTATACTTCCGGCACACAATTGATATCTAACTCGCAAGAGCACACCGGAATTGTTGAAGGACCTCAATTCGATGGAATGAGATTATTGATTCGTAATGATCCGTTTTCTATTAATGAAAATATTTCCGCATGGAATAATGGAGACATAAAACCATACGTTTTCGATGTTTTTCAAGCAGGTTCCTACTCCGGCATCAATAAAAGAGACGATTACCAGTTTGTTTTTGCTGACGATGTGGTGGATACATCCATAACAATTGATATAGGTTCTAATTCTTTCGAGTCAATGCCTGTTTATTTTACAGTTCGTAGTTTAATAAATGATGACAAGTTGCCATTTGGATTTATTGAATTGGATACAACAGGTGGACCCGGTAAACTTACTACAAGAGGCGCTAATAGAGATAGAATAGTAATTTTAGATGAGTGTGATACTGGATATGTATTTACTTATTGGATTTATTTAGACTTGGGTTATGATAATATTTTCCGTGATCCAACCGGGGGCGATACATTGAACATTTATCAATACAAACCTTTCCTCGCCGGGGATTCCATTTTCTTTAGTACGGATATTGTTAATTCATTTAACACAGGTGAAGTTGTAAATGAATTTAAGTTATATCAGAATTACCCGAATCCATTTAATCCAAGCACAAAAATTAGTTTCATCATTCCTAATGTGGAAATGAAACAATCCGCCTCTGTATTTACGATTATAAAGATATATGATATTCTTGGTCGCGAAGTGAAAACATTATTAAACAAACCAATGCAGCCGGGAAATTACACCGTTGAATTTAATGCTGATGGATTAGCAAGCGGCGTCTACATTTATAGATTGAATGCAGGTGGTTTTACTTCAGTAAAGAAAATGATTTTATTACGATAGATATTTGACGATTATTGTTTATTAGTGTAAAGCGAGCAGGTATATCCCGTTTTGCGAACTGCCCGCTTTACACGTATTTCAATACTAAAAATTCCGATTGTTATTGATAACCAACATCCATTTTCTTAAGTCAATTTATAATAAACAGAAATCAAATATCGTAGAGTAGGACAAGGGCGCATTGATTTTACAATCATGTTTCTCTTTGTGCTTACTTCATTAATACGAATTTCTTACTTGCTGAAAACTCTCCCGATGTAATTCTATAAATATAAACACCGCTGGAAAGTTTGCTGCCGTCAAAGGTTACCTGGTATTTGCCTGGCTGCATTGGTTTGTTAACTAGGGTTGTTACTTCTCTTCCAAGCATATCAAACACTTTTAATATAACCATTTGTAGGGGACGAAAATTTTCGTCCCCTACAGCGGTAGGAATTGTATATTTAATCGTTGTAATTGGGTTGAAGGGATTCGGGTAGTTCTGCAATAAACTAAATTCAGTCGGGGCATTATCATAATTTTTCAAATCTGTAATTACAAAATTGAATTCAAAGAGTTCATCCGGGTCGATATTACCGTCGTTGTTACCTGCAGGCAATTGTCCGATTAACGCACCATTATCCGCAGTTTGGTACTCACTAATAGAAAGAAAAATTTCAGCCGGTATAAATCCAAACTCTTCTTCAATATGGATTGTACCTTCCAAAACATTTCCGGCGGCAATGCCGGTTGTACCTGTATTATCATACCAGCTATTGTAATTATTATCACTTTCATTTGCCATGTAAGCCGACCATCCGGCAACAAAACCGGATTTACCCCATGGCGCATCAATCATTTCATTCTGTCCATCGGCAAAGAATACAAAAATATCATTAGCTTGTGAGGAAGCGCTTTGTGTAGCGATATACAAAATCGGTTCTTCCCACGCCAAATACAAATCAATTCCATCATTGCTAATTACTTTAACAGCCGATGCATCGACTTCTCCGTCCATAACAAATTCACTTGGAACATCATCACCGAGATAAATATGATAGTCGCTGCCGTTATTGTTATCCCATGAATCGTCATCGTAATGAATAACAAATGCAATCCGGTTAACTGTCTGCGCATCATTGTTAAACGGTCCAAGTTCGAGTTTTAATGTTCCGGCTGTATCAGGTCCGGTAAACGGTGATTCAACCGCGGGACTTCCATCAAACGGCACAGTTCCGTCCGTCCAATACACTTCATCCGGCGTTACCCATGATCCGCCGTTGTTATTAACGCCCCAGTGAAGTTTTGCACTCTGACCTGCATTCGTAACGGTGATTGTAATTAAATCATCGTTTGTTGGGTTTACCGGCTCCCATGATACATCGGGATTACCGGTCGATCCGCCGCCTTCACCAATCCAAACATGATTAATTGGTGATTTTGAAATATTGCCGTAAGAATCAACAGCTTCTACATAGTAATCAATAAGAGAATTATTCTGCCCGGTAATTTGAGCGGAAAATTCTTCGGCTTTTACCAGCGGCATCGGATTGGTCTGAGATGTAATTTCAATACCAGCCATATTCAACTCAACCCAATCACCCACATCCGAACCGCCTGAATAAGTTTCATTGTGATCTGACAAAAGTGAATTTACTCCATCATTATCCAACCGGTACTTTAAAGTAACTGACTGCAAACCGCTGACATCATAAACGTACGTCCAAATTTTAAAGTCACTGGATTGTGAAATTCCCCATTCTGTTCCGCCTGGGTTGTAAGGTTCGCGCTGCGGCATAAAAATCGTTGGCGGCACTTCCTCTTCTCCCCCTGTATAAACTTGCTGAGCAAATTGAACTGCTTGATTTGAAGCACGTGTCGGATGTGCATCCCAAATACCGTCTAATGAAAAATCCCAATACCAATAGTCGGAAGCTTCCGAATTTAGTAAATACTTTATTGCATTTTTTGTGTCCGCATTGTTTGGATCGATACTCTCCGCAGTATTAACATAATTTTTTGCTGCAGTTACTACACCCCAGCTATTATGGTCAGGTGAATAATTTTCACTATTCGGATCACCGAGCCATTTTTTAAATTCTGGATCACCGCCGTCAGCACCTAACCAGCTTCCTTTTTCGATATGGATAACATCACTTGGATCGGGTGGATACATTTCCAGGTAATCCTGCACAGTTGTTGCAACAAACCGGTCCGGATTCTCTTGCAGCCAATCTACGAAAGCTTGAAAATTTGCGCCGTAATATCCATCGGAACCGCCGTCGTAATTATCGCCATCATGATGAAGCACTATTAATATCGGGTGTTCGGCATCCGTGTTATAACCTTCGAGCTGACTCATTACCGACTCATATTGTAGTGCACCGAAACCGCCGCGCCCATCCTCATTTCCCAAATATGTGTCTGTAGGAACTGCAATTATGCGAGATGACTCACCCGTTTCCGGGTCAACGTATTCAACATAATGCGACTGGCGCGACCACTTAGCCGAGACCGGTGTTGGTGCATATAGATTATTCAATTGAACCCAATCATTGGGATTCGGATTTAATTGATCGGATTTATTGGGCTCGTAGATCGCACCACTTGTACTATAAGGATAAGACTGAGCAGCACGTTCAAAATGTATGTTATCAACCAGAACCCATTCAATTCCCTCATCAACTAAAGCCGGAATGATGTGTGGTGCAAAAGCATTTTCGGGCGGGAATATTCCCTTTGAATATTCACCGGTGAAATTATCAGAAAAAAATTGTTTGTGAGATTGTATCTGTTTCCTTATATCATCATAGGTAATCAATCCCATTAAAGGATGATGATAACCAAAAGCAACCATGTCAATTCTCGGATTGCCAAGCGATGTTTCTTGATTAATTATATCATTCCAGCTAGATTTCCAATTTTGAAAATTACTTACTCCATAATCTTCCAAATTATTCAGATTTTCAATCAATGATCCCGAAAAACTCACTTGTGCGCCGAGATGAGGCAGCCCGGCATTTATTCCTTTGTAAACAGCATTCTTCGGCCAATCGGTGTAGGGACCGGTGCGCGAAGTATGAATTTCCAGTACGTTATAACTGTAGCGGTTGTTCTCGTATGTTTGAACAATCGATTCGTACGGCCAGTAAATCGGCTGATGCATGTGCCATAAGAAAGCAATATAAACCGGTGGATTTTCCTGCGGTTTTTCCTGTGCTGAAATATATAATGAAATTGCCAGCAATATTATTATTACTAATTTTTTCATCCTTTTCTCTTTTATTTTTATTTTTCAAATGTCATGTTCAGGAGAAGTGAGTTTTAAATGAAAGAATATAAATTTACCCGGTGTAATTCAACTATCTAAAAGGAGTGTTTTTGTTAATACTTGAACTGTTGTACGGATTTTATCACATAAATAATTTGAATCTCGCAAAGTATGATTCTAGCATCTTCTTTCGTCGACAAATTGTTCTTTACAATTGTCTTTAAATATTTCTCACAAATTATTGACGAATAACTCCAAGCCTATTCTAAAGAAAAAATCTCTTCAACTTTTTTATTGAAAATGTTTCCAAGTTTAAGTGCTAACTTAAGACTTGGATCATACTTCTCACGCTCAATAGCATTAATCGTTTGGCGCGAAACATTTGCTAATTTTGCCAATTCATCCTGAGACATTCTTTTTTCTGCTCTCAGTACATGTAAATTATTTTTCATTGGTATTTTTCTTTTAAAATTTCTGAAGAAACCAGGTACACCACAATCGCTTCAATTCCTAGAATCAACATAATCCAGTTGAGCATTGTAGGAGCAAAATTGACAAATATAAAAATCAGTATGAACAGTAAAACCAAGGTTGAAGTAAATGATACATTCAGCGCTTCGAGATGAATCTTATATTTAAGTTCATCTCCCCTTGTGATTTTAAAATGAAATCCGAGTATGCAGTATATAAATCCGATTGCTGCAAGCAGTGATGTTATGAGGAGTGTAGTACTAAAAATTTCCGGGTTTGTATCTAACGATTCAGGAACGTCCATTATTAACGGGTAAAGTATTGGTGTGAAAATCATTACCGTAGAAAATATTAGAACTACATTAAAGTATGGAAACGAAAAATTCGAAATAGCTTTTTTCATGATGGAAACCTCGACAATTAATTTAGACGAATCAAATATAAAGTTTTCGCTACATTATGTCAAGTTAACCTTACATTTTGTAAAGCGTCCCATGCTTTACTGAACGAGGAATTGCTTTCCGTGAAATAACAATATCAGAATCAATCCAAATTCTTCGAATTGTATTTCAACTAATTAAAGCAACTCTATAGCTCAGCACATTATACATTTTCAACATTTTATAACTGATTATCTTAATCCCAAAAAAATCATTGGAAATGAATTTTTTGCCGTTGGCTGCTCATAAAATGTTTTATTAAAATATTTTACTCAAATAACGAATTCCAAAATTTCTATAGGGCTAAGTATCTGATATTTCTCAACTTACAAATTGTCGGCTCGAAGGGCAGATTTTCCAATAGAAAATCTGGGTTAATAAGGACGGCTGCCACGAAAGCTTCAAGTAGTCTCAACGGTACTGCATAAATGAGAATGCCCAAATGTAAAACTGCTTGTAGAATGGGAATTATTTTCCTGTGCTGCTACACTCACGTTCATCAGCAGCAAAAGACAAAACAATACTTGACGATATTTCCGTTTCATAACTTGCTCAAGCAAATTAATGATCATCTATTATGATTACAGCCTTCTTTCCGGCGGCTGTTTTGATTTCACATTTGAACGCCGTTTAACTCCCGCCTGATTAAAGTAAACATATATTTTGCTGCCGGGTGGTGTGTTCGAGTTGGATTTAGTTACTCTCTCGCCAATAAATTGTACATCAGATGAAAGGATTAAAATTTTTGCCGGAGTATTTACTGTTTCTTCATGTGATAAAATATGCTGATTGAATAGAAGTAGTAAAAAAATATTGCAGCTAAATTTTAGCATGATCGTTTTTTATTTTTTTCGCAATTCTTATTCCTGGAACAACAGTTGCAAAAAACATTGTATTAAAAAAACAAGACTGCCAATTAAGCGGCAGCCTTATTTTCAATTCAATTAAAAGTATATTGATAAGATTATTGATGTGGTACCTGTTCCGATATTAAATTCTTTCAAATCCTGTGATTGATTGCTTACACCATTCCAGAATGATCTGCTTCCCGTCTTGTAACCCAACGTGAATAAATGCTGCCCTGTGATTGAAATTGATTTATCTAACCAATATTCAAGACCCATACCAAAATCGAAGTTATAACTCATTTTGTTCTCTGCATTTTCCGATGTACTGTTGGAAGACCTGTGATAACTATCTGTTAATCCAATCGATAATCGAAATGAATAATATGGTGACAAACGGGTTGAACCGCTGAAATGTTTTTCAATACCTACTCCTAAATTCAGTCGTTTGGTTTTATTTAATCCTTTATCCAGCACATCCGTTTTTTCATACTCCTGCTCGGAAATCGTTCCTCCGATGTTAACATTTAAAACTGTAGTTTCCGATAGCCAGGTTCTGCCGCCCACGCCGCCGTAAAAACTGCCGAGATTTAGCCCGTTAAAACTAAAACTTACTGCCGTTGTTTTGGAATAATCGCCCTGTGCAAATAACGAAACTGAAAAACACAATACAAAAATTACAAACACTAGTTTTTTCATAAATACACCCTTATTTAAATTAGTATATAATTATTTATTTAAGCCTGCATGCAATTATATTTTTTCATTAAATCGGCTCGATATTTTTATAAAGAATTTTAATGTATCCGATTTGGACTTGTTGATATACAAAATTCAGTCAGCAACTAAATTTGTCATTAATGTCCCTTACATTAATTTTTCCATCATTTATTATTTACCCGGCTATTAAATCTTTAACATAAGTTGAGCAAAAAAAACAAGCTATGCTCTATATTAGTTTACAAATAATTGCATTTACGATAGCCTGGTTTTGCCTTTAATGAAAAGCACAATGGAAATAATAAGATTTTAATACCTGCTCCCCTAATAATTTTTATTTATATTCAATTTATAACAAATGTATTTAATTATCAATAGTATCATTAACAAATAGTATATATTCTGTAACACTTAATATATTAGATTCTCTTTTGCTGGCTAGGTGGGAGGGTGGTAATAAAGATTTATATATAGAATAAATTAAATGTCAGAATAACATATTTCATTCAAATGTTATTTTGAAATCCGATTCAATCAACTTAAGAAGTAGTTTGGAACAATCGCAAAATTATCCATCGGTTGTAAGCAGCGCTTAAAATCTGAGAACAATTATTGCCAATATTCATTCCGGTTGTTTACACTGATTAACTCAGCATCTCAACAATCCACAATCAAAAATTACTTAAAACTACCTGCAGCCTCATCAACAGACGGGAATATTTCAAAAATTTGAGTCAATTTTGTAATTGAGAGAACGCCTTTAACTCTTTCCGGCAAATCAGCAAGCTTCATTTCGCCTTCTGCATTTTTAATTGTTGTGTAGTATCTAACAAGTATGCCGATACCCGAACTGTTAACATATTTTACATCGGAAAGATCAACAACAAAATTTTTCTTTCCAACATCGATATTAGATTTTATTACATCTCCCAATTCTTCAACAATCTCTTCACCGCCGGTAAGATCACCCTTAAATGCCAAAACAACTGAATTGTACTTTTCACTTACACTAATTTTCATTTCTACACCTCTCCGTTTTATGAAAAACCTATCGAAAAATTAATTAAAAGGAATTGCTAATTCAATATCACTCTCCAAAATACTCAAACTTCAGATCGTTCCAATCTTTTTTTGAAATTAGTTCTAAAATTTGTCTATTCAGAGGTTCAATCAGACTGCTTCCGGAAGGAAGAGCAAATCCATAATACAGCGGATCAAGATTTTCGGGCAGCACCTTTATTTTACCGCTCAATTTTTTACTTTTAACTAAGTACTTTAGAATCGGGGCATCATAAACGACCGCATCAATCATCCCGCTGTTCAGTGCGAGTAAAGCTTCGTAAGGTGAATCAAACTCGTTGAAATCAATTCGTTTTTCTTTAAGAAAGCCGGCGCTTGAAGATGATGCAACGGTTCCAACGGATACATCATAAAGATCGTTCACGCTTCTGATTTGAGTATCTAATTGAGTTACGGTAAGCGCCGATGCAATTGCAGCGGTGAAACTTGAGATAATAATTATTCCTGCAAACATCCAAATCAAGGCTATTATTCTTCCGCCTGTTGTAACGGGAGCTTTATCACCGTATCCGACTGTCGTCATTGTTACCGCCGCCCACCAGAAACTTGAACCGATTCCCTTTGTATGCCCATCAGAAAATTGTTCGGGATTCTTTTTCCTTTCAAATAGCCATGTAACCAATCCGACAATAAATAATAATACAATCAATGCGCCTACGACATTAATAAACTCGCCCGAAAAAATTCTTTTTGCTACCGTTATCCAATCACTTTCAGTTTTTAGCGGAACGGCGATACTCAATCCCGTAACAAAATATGGATGAGTGAAATCCATTTTTTTCTCTCGATCTGAAGTTATTGTTAATGGCGAAACGGCAATATCAATTTTAGAATTTTCAGAAGCGGCAAGTAATTCCTCAAGCGTATATTCCTTTACTTCATATTCCAGGTTAAGGTTGTCGGCAATTTCCGTCCACAACGACCATGATAAACCGCGCCATGTTGAATCCGCATTTTTAATGATAAACGGTTCGGCGATTTTAATTCCCACCTGCAATTTTTCCTGTGCAGAATAATTTTCGACCAACAAAACAAGCGAAAGTATAAACAATAATTTCTTCATAAGAAATCTCTTTTTAATGAATAGCTAAATATCAAAGTAAAGATTCGTGGAAACTATTTCAAATAATGTGGGAAATTTTAACAGCTTTTATCTAGTTTTGAATTAGCGAAACCAAATATCTTTAGTATCATCTCACTTATAAAAAAGATAAATCATGAAAAAGATATTATTACTAACCGGCTTGAGTTTATTTGTTTGGGGATGCAACAACTTAGAAGTTATTGAAGATCTTTCGGATGATCAGTATAAATTTATCAATCAGGATAGTTCAGCAGTTAATTTTCCGGAGAAGTACAAAGGCAAAATTGTTGTAATGGGATTTATTTTTACAAACTGTCCGGATATTTGTCCCCTAACAACCAACAACATGCGGCTTATACAGGAAAGAGTGAAAGAAGAAGGAATTGAGAATGTTCAATTTGTATCACTAAGTTTCGACCCGGATTTTGATACGCCGGCTATACTTAAAAAGTATGCTGAACTTCGGTCACTCGACTTAAGTAATTGGGAATTTTTAACCGGTGATATTGATGATATTCATTCTCTATTAAAAACCGTTCAAGTATTTGCCGTTAAAGGGGATTCTTCAGTTACTCCTAAAGGAAATGTTATTCAATATTATATTCATACAGATAGAATTGCTTTAATTGATCAAGAAAGTGTTATACGAAAAAATCATTTCGGCAGCAAAGCAAACATTGAAGAAATTGTTGATGGAATAAAATCATTAGATTAATTAAGAGGAGCAAAATGAAATCATTCAAACCAATATTCATTTTATTGATCGCAAGCTCGATTACTTTTTACTCATGCGGACAAAACGAGGGAGATTCGAAAGAAGTACCGAAAGAGGAAATTATACAGAAAGAACTTCCGGCTGGTATCAGCGTTTCGGATGTATGGATTCGTCCCGGCGGTGAGGGAATGAACACCGGCGCATTTTGTGTTATTACAAATAACAGCGAGACACCGGATACTCTTATCGGCGCATCATCTGATTTAGCTGAACTAATAGAGGTTCACGAAACCTATGAAACCGAATCCGGACAGATGGGAATGCGTCACGTTCCGGCAATACCCGTTGAAGCCAACGGAACATTAGAGCTAAAACCAGGCAGTTATCATGTTATGTTCATCCAGCTGCTAAAAGATGTCACAGTAGGAACCGAACATTCTTTCACGCTTAACTTTAAAAATGGCGGGGCGGTTGAACTTACAGGAATTGTAAAAGATATGCCCGGCATGGGAATGAAAAAGCAAGGGAAAATGAAAGAATAATAATCCGGAGAGGAGGCTGTATTATTGAAAAAATTGTTGAAGCACCGTTGTAATTTTTATTTAATGATTGATTTAGCAATTATATCATTCTTTTATTTTCTTAAATCAGTTTATATATTTGTTCATGCATATACATTCACACAATAATTACGGGTCAGGTAAAACGACTATCCGGCTGGCTATAACAATGCTGCTGAACTTTATTATTACAGCGGCGGAAATTATCGGCGGAATTCTTTCAGGTTCGCTTGCACTCATCTCCGATGCGCTTCATAATTTCAGCGACGGAATTTCAGTGATAATAAGCTACATCGCCATTCGTCTCACCAAAAAGGAAACCACGTTTAAACATACCTTCGGGTTGAAGCGTGCTGAAATATTAGCCGCTGTTATTAATTCATCCGTTTTGATTGTAATCTCGGTGTATCTTTTTTATGAGGCTGCAAAGCGATTTACTGATCCATCCGAAATAAATGCCGAGCTTATGATCATAGTAGCTTCAATCGGATTGGCGGCAAATATTATCGGCACATTACTATTATATGCCGATTCAAAACACAGCATGAATATAAAATCATCCTATCTACATTTGCTTAGTGATGCCGTCTCATCCGTGGCTGTTATTTTGGGCGGACTCGCAATTCTCTATTTAGATATTTATTGGATTGATCCGCTACTAACAATTTTAATCGGAATTTATATCATCAGAGAAAGTATTCACATATTAGGTGATGCCGTACATATACTAATGGAGGGAGCGCCGGGAAATATTTCGATTGATGAAATTCAAAAAGTAGTTGAAAGCTTTGATGAGGTTGACGACATTCACCACGTTCACATGTGGATGATCGGGGAAAATGATGTACATCTTGAAGCGCATGTAAATGTTAGCGATATGCTGATTAGTAAAAGTGATGATCTCAGAATGCGAATTGAAAAATCAATTACCGAACATTTCGGCATAACTCACATAACCTTGCAGTTTGAGAGCGATCAGTGTAAAGAGAGTGATTTAATTGACCGCCATTAAAAAAGCCGTACATCTTGTTGCACGGCTTTTTCAGAATCAGATCAATAAAATTAAACTCCGAGCGATTTACCATCGGCTTTTAAATTCTTAACCGCTTCAATTACTCTTTCTTTCATTCCGGTTTCGGCTTTCTTCAAGTAACCTCTCGGATCGTAAAATTTCTTATTGCCGACTTCACCGTCAATTTTCAGTACTCCGTCGTAATTTTTAAACATGTGTTCAACAATCGGTCTGGTGAAAGCATACTGGGTATCGGTATCAACATTCATTTTGATAACACCGTATTCCAGTGTTTCTCTTATTTCTTCAAGTGAAGATCCGCTTCCGCCGTGGAACACCAAGTAAAAAGCTGCTTCAGCGCCGTACTTAGCAACAACAGCATCCTGACCTTTTTTCAAAATTTCCGGTCTTAATTTTACATTTCCCGGTTTGTAAACACCGTGAACATTTCCGAAAGTTGCAGCGAACATATATTCCGCACCCTTAATTTCCGATAGCTTTTCATAAACGTAGAGCATATCTTCAGGTGTGGTATAAAGTTTTTCAGCAGGCGCGTTTTCATTACTCACACCGTCTTCTTCACCGCCGACTACACCGGCTTCAACTTCGAGAATGATACCAAGTTCTTTACACTCTTTTAAAAGTTCAACAGCAATTTTCATATTATCTTCCAATGGAAGTTCGCTGCCATCAAACATATGCGAATTGAATAATGGCTTCAAACCCTGTTCCACTCTCTTTCGAGATTCGGCAATCAGCGGGCGGACGAATGTATCGACTTTTCCGGGCTGACAATGATCCGTGTGCAGCGCAACGTTTACCGGGTAGTGTTCAGCCATCAAGTGAACATGATGTGCGATAGTCATTGCGCCAAGAGGCATACTTTTTAATTTTTGTCCGGATGCAAATTCAGCGCCACCGGTTGAGACTTGAATGATACCATCACTATTAGTTTCAGCCAGCGCTTCCAAAACGGCATTGGCAGTCAATTCGGATGTTACATTAATCGCGGGATATGCAAATTTGTTAGTCTTGGCATTTTCCAACATTTCTTTGTACTTAATAAAATCAACAACAGGCATACTTTATTCTCCTTATTAAATGTGCTGATAAAAAAATGGCAGCGCGAACTGCCTGAATTTCAATCAGTAATAATAGTGAAGAATGTTATTTTATTCAATCCGACAGATGTTAAGAAGAGGTTATTTTTTGTGAAATGAGTTTATCAACAGTGTCAACAAAAATTTTCATGTTCTTATATAAGTCTTTTGCATTTGCTTTTGAAATCTTAGCAAAATCATGATAATCAAGCGCAGCACGATATTTGAACGCCTCATTTAATGTTTTCCCGATCTCACTGGAAATCAATCCTTTTGACATATTTTTTATTAAAATAGCCTATCAATTGAATATGTTTAGAGGTTGAAAAATCATCAAGAAGTAAAAGCGAGCTCACAATATAAAATCCGGCATAGTAAATTCTGTTCACGGCATTTGTGTAGAGATCATTTTTAAACAGAATTTTTATTTCATCAATGGTGGAATGTGCTTTATCCCTCCTGTATTGAACATAATCTAATTTACTTTTGTCTGAATTCATGCGTAAATTCCATGAGATCTTACACTCTGAATGAACGGCATGTTTTTGTGTTCATTTTCAAAATCATTTCTTGTTATAAATTTTGGATCGAAGACTATATTATACTTCAGTCCGAATTCATAAATGATACTGAATATTTCCGATTCCTTTTGCCAGTTAATTTTTTTCGATACGATAATTAAAAGGTCAAGGTCAGAATCTTTTTTTTCCCTCAAGCGTGATCCATGAAATATAACATGCTCAATCAAACCACTATAGTCATGGATCAATTTTTTCTTGATTTCTTTTACTATTTTTAGGTCGTTTTTCATAATGGGTTTATATAATTGTTAAAATAGCAATTATGCAATTAAATTCAATGTGTGTTATTTATTTTCTTCTTCCCGAAATTCAGTCATGCCGCCAAGCACATTTTTTGCTTTAAATCCATGATCTCGTAATATTTTTGTGCCGAGTGTAGATCTATTTCCGGTTCTGCAAATTACGACAATGTTATTGTTCTTAAATTTATCCAGTTCACCAACACGCTTCTCAAGATCTTGAACAGGAATATTAACCGTGCCGGCAAAATGACTCAAAGGACCTTCCAGTTCATAAGGATTGTGGACATCAAGAATAACCAATGTTGAATCCGTTTTCATTATTTGCGTGAACTCTGTTATACTCATCGAGTTTTCTGATTTTTGAGCACAAGCTTAAACGAACATTGCAAAGAATATTACAACCAAAATCCAAACTGTTTCATAATAATTACCTTTCTTTTAATTTAACCCGCACATTCCCGATGCACATCCTCCGGCAGGTGCTGCAGGTACTCCGCATGATCCGTCTGAACATCCGCTGCTCACACTATAATTATCCTGAGTTGAAGCGCTGAAACTAGAGAGAAGTTTTTTATGATTTGTGGAATTGCATGAAGGACAAATTATATCGCTCATGTTATTTAATGATTTATGATAAACATCGTATTTGCTAGAGCAGTCCGAACATTGGTATTCAAATACAGGCATTATTACCTCACTTATTTTACAATACGTTAATTTTAAATTCAGCAATATTCTCAATCGAAGCAGAAATTATATCGCCGCGGTTTACGCGTCCAACTCCTTCAGGGGTGCCCGTATAAATTAAGTCACCTTTTTCCAGCGTCATGATAGTTGAGATATATTTAACGATATTAACCGGGGAAAAAATCATTGTATCAAGTTTCGAATTCTGTTTCTCTTCATCATTGACTGAAAGAGATATTCTTTCGTCTCCTTTTAACCTGTACTCGGATTTCTCAACAATCTCGGAAATAACCGCAGAAGTATCAAAGCATTTTGCGATCGTCCAAGGATGACCTTTCTTTTTTAAATTTGACTGGACGTCACGTAAAGTCATATCAAGCCCAACCGCATAACCTTTTATTGCCTCTTCTGCTAATCTATCATCAGCATTTTTAATTGTTTCGCCAATGTATAAAACCAGTTCAACTTCGTGATGCATTTCAGTCGAATATTCGGGATGAATTATATTTGCTTCCGGTGAAATCAAAGATGATGCAGGTTTCAAAAAAATCAATGGGAATTCCGGAACTTCATTCCCTAATTCCTCTGCATGTTTTACATAATTTCTGCCGACACAAACAAGTTTTCCGACTTCAACTTCTTCATTGCTGTTTCTAAATTTTAGAGTTTTCATTTTTCGTTTGATGCCTCCCAATTAAATTGGTTGCAGTTATGTTTTTTGTTTTTTCTTTTTTGCCGCCGGGAAAAGAATGTTATTCAAAATCAATCTGTACCCAGGAGAATTTTTGTGCAGACTCAAATCGGTCGGCGGATCTCCGACGGCATGACGGTAATCTTCCGGATCATGACCGCCGTAAAATGTGAATGTTCCCCTGCCGAAATTTCCGTGAATATATTTCACTTGATCCGAACCGGCTCTTTCACCTAAAACATAAACGGAATTTTTAATCAATTCTTTCCGGAACATTGTTGTTTGACCCATGAATCCTTTAACAACGTTCACATGATCTTGTGTTAACATTGTTGGGACAGGATCGTATTTGGCAGAAAATTCAAACAGAGTGAAATAATCATTATTCTCATTCCCGATTTCCTCCGGCTGAATATCAATGTCGCTGTATTCATAAACATAAGGATTCATCTCAATACTAAAATTCTCAAATGCAAATGTATTTAAAAAATTCAGTTTGCTTTGAGCATCAGGATCTGGTGCATCGCCATCATACATTCTATCAACAATATCAATATTTTCTGCTGCGAGAGCTATATCATACGAATCCGTAGCCGAGCACATTGCAAATAAAAATCCACCATGCCCTACATATTCTTTGATCGTTTCAACAACGGCTAATTCCATTAAGGAAACTTTTTTGAAACCCAGTTTCTTTGCTTCGTTTTCATATAATAGCTGCTGCTCTTGGTACCATTGCGCGCCGCTGAAGCTTGCGTAAAATTTTCCGTACTGCCCGGTGAAATCCTCATGATGAAGATGAAGCCAATCATATTTTTTTAGGTCGCCGCGTAAAATTTCTTCCACCCATATTTTTTCATAAGGAACTTCAGCATATTCCATTGCAAGTGTTACCGCATCATCCCAAGGCTGAAAACCCGGTGGAACGTATACGGCTATTTCCGGAGCTTTTTCTAACCTCACGACTTCCATATTCTGATCTTCACTTTGAACTAATGAATAGATTTGCACCGCCTGACTGTTGCTGAGATTTTCAAAACTGACGCCCTTCACCCTGCATTTTAGCGCCAGACTTTCAGAGTAATCGAACATAAAAGAGCCCCCGCGATAATTAAGGAGCCAGTCGGAAGTCATACCTTCGTGGAGTGCATTAAACGTAATTCCATAAGCTTTTAGGTGGTCGGATTGATTTAGATCCATGTAGATAAGAATTTTTGATTGTCCGTATAATTGAATCACCGAAACAAGAATAATCACAAGAAGATTACGCATATAATTTTCCTTCGAATAGATACAAAAAAGCTCAGTTCATCTTTATACAATTGACTGAGCTTTTAGTTTTTCAATTATGCAGATTTTTTTTCGGAGTCGAAATAAATCGGTTTTGCTTTCTTTGTAACAGTGTCTTTTGTAATCAAACATTTTTCAACATTCTCAAGTGAAGGAAGATCATACATTATTTCAAGCAGAATTCCTTCTACTATCGATCTCAATGCCCTTGCACCGGTTTTTCTTGAAATTGCATCTTTAACAACTTCGTCCAACGCCAGCGGATCAAATTCTAATTCAACGCCTTCCATCAAGAAAAGTTTTTTAAACTGTTTGATGATAGCATTTTTCGGCTGGGTCAAAATATCCTTCATCGCTTCCTCATTCAACGAATGGAGAGGCGCAATGATAGGCAGCCTGCCGATTAATTCAGGAATCAATCCGAATTTAAGCAGGTCTTCAGGTTGAGTCTGTTGAATCAAATCATCTCTTCCCAGGTTACTTTTTTCCAGCGAATCCGATCCGAATCCCATTGTATTCTTGTTAATTCTACGGGCAATAATGGGATCAATACCGTCGAATGCGCCGCCTACAATGAACAAAATATTTTTCGTGTTAATATTTATAAGACTCTGTTCGGGATGTTTTCTGCCGCCTCTCGGCGGGACTCCAGCAACCGTACCTTCCAATATTTTTAGTAATGCCTGCTGAACGCCTTCGCCCGAAACATCACGTGTGATAGAAGTACTCTCACTCTTTCTGGCAATCTTATCAATCTCATCGATATAGATAATTCCCTTTTGGGCTTTCTCTAGATTATAATCGGCAGCCTGAAGCAGTCTTACCAGAACTGTTTCAACATCATCACCTACATACCCGGCTTCGGTTAATGTTGTTGCATCGGCAATTGCAAAAGGTACATCAAGAATTTTTGCCAAGGTTTGAGCTACCAGTGTTTTACCGACACCGGTCGGACCAATAAGCATAATATTGCTCTTCTCAATTTCCACATCATCCAGTTCAAAAAATGAGGATGCGGAATTTATTCTTTTATAATGATTGTAAACGGCAACGGATAAAACTTTCTTCGCCTGATCCTGCCCAATTACATGTTCATCTAATTTCTTCTTCAGCATTTCCGGTGTCAGCAATCCCTTCGGTGATGACTTCGTGCTGTAAGCAGCGAGATTATTCTTTAAAATATCAACACTGGTTTTAATACATATATCGCAGATGTAAACATCGGGACCTGCAACCATGCTTGCAACTTCAGTTCCATACCTTCCGCAGAATGAACATTTAATCGATTTCTGATTGTTTTCTGTCTCTTTCATATAGTTTCACTTTGATTGTTCTCTAATTCTTTTAATGCTTGCCTAGACTGGGAAAGATATAACGAAGCGGGGAATTTTTCAAGCAATTTCTCATAAATCTTGACGGCGTTCACATTATCGGATAATCCGTAACGGTAGAGCTTTGCCAATAGGAAATATGAATCGTCACTTTTTAAATTCGGTTTCTCACTTTCAATAATTTCCCTTAGAACTGCTTCTGCCTTTGTATACTGGTTGCTTGCAATAAGTAATTTTGCGTTTTCATACTTTGCAAGATCATTCAAAACCATCAGCGATTCATTTAATGAGATCGATTCAAACATTTTTGATGCAGTTTCTAATTGATATCTTGATGCCATAAAATCAGCCTTTGCAAATGCAGAGAGATTGATTGAATCTTTACGAAAAATATTAATCATGACGGCAAGTTCCAGGGCGTCGTTGGCAAAATCATCCTGCAGTTTATTAGTCAAACCACCCAGCATTTTAAGCGCGCCTTCAAAATTTCCTTTCCAAAAATCTATTTTACCCATCCCATACACGGCGGCATTTCTTATATCATTTAAATTCTGAGGTGCGCTGAAGACTCTTTGATAATACTCCTCAGCCTTATTCAAATCCCCTTGAACAATTGATATCTCCGCAAGATTAATTAATGCATGATTATCAAATTGTGTTGGAGGTTTATTTGATATTACTTCTGTGAATAAACTCTCTGCTTCAGCAATGTTGAAATATTTTTGATAATGAATAACGCCCATTCTATAAACAGCTTCCTTGCTGATTTCAGTTCCCGAAAAATCTACAGCCAATTCATTATACGTCTGCAAAATGTCTTTATATCTATCTGAACCGACCCCCGGAATAGAAATGGGTTTCCATCTTTCTTTTGATTCACTTCTGTTTAATAATTCCTCAACTGTTCTCACATATTTAATTCTTGCATAAGAATAAAACGGCGCCTCTGTATATTTCTCGATTACCAATTTAAAAGCTTCCACTGCAGTTGTAAATTCACCGTCATTGAATGCGGACTGTGCAAAACTGAAAATCCGAGCTCCGTTATTTTCTGTTTTCGTATCAAGTTTCTTAACTGATTCGAAAGCCTCGTTATACAATCCCCCGCTTTGATAGACATTAACCAGAAGGTTCAGCAATTCCGGGTTGTCTTCGTATTCATCCACATAACTTTTTATTGCATCAACTGATTCATCAACAGCTCCGGCTGAATTCAGGTAATTGTTCATCCGTGCAATTACCGAATTAAATTGCTTGGGATCATCAAGAATTACTTCACAATATTCTTCGGCAGCATTTTTATAATTCATTGTGATTGAATAAATGTTAGCCAGGTCATACGAAAACATTTTCGGATCTTTGGCGTTTTCCTTACCTTTTTCTAAAATGTCTGTCGCTTTATCAAACGCCCTGTTTCTAATCGCATAATTGGCAATAACACGATATGCTACGGATTGACTTTTACTCTTCTCAATTGCTTCGTCCCAAACTCTGAAAGCATCATCTTCTTTATTCATTATGTAATATGTGCTGCCGAGCAAACCGTAAGTATTTAAATCCTGAGGTGAATTATTTAGCCTTCGTTTTAATAACTCAATTGACGCTTGATAATTTTTCTGCGCAAGGTAAACTTTATTTAAATTATCTATATACTGTTGATTCCATGGATACTTTTGAAGCAGTCCGCTGTAAATCTCTTCAGCTTTTTCTAATTGTCCGGCTTGCTCATATTTTTGGGCGAGCTTCAATTTCTCCTGATCAAGCTGATCGATTTGTCCGGAAATAAAACCAAACGAGATCAAAATTAATATGTAAACGAAATTTTTCATGTGTATTTATTTCAAATATTCTTCGGAAAAAATATTACCGATATTCATTATTGAGTTTGGGTCCAACATCTTTTTTACCTTTGCCATTTCTATGATATACTTCTCCCCGTACATTTCCAGCAAATATTCTCTTTTCAATTTACCTATACCATGTTCAGCTGAAATTGTTCCTCCAAGAGAAACGCTTAACCTGCAAATATCGGCATATAATTCCTTAGCCGCAGAATATTCATTTTCGGATTTAGGCAGCATATTAAGGTGAAGATGCGAATCGCCGAAATGACCGTATGCAATGTAATCAATCCCGGCATTCTCAACCAAATCCTTACATGAGTAATAAAACTCTTTAAATTTTTCATGCGGTACTGCAGTATCTGTCCCGACTTTTTTCAAATTATTCTTTACCAAATATTCACTCACTTTCCAGGAAACTGCATGACGGAAATCCTGAAAAGACTTTCTTTCTACATTATCGAAAGCAAACCACGCATTATCAATATCTCCGTTGAATTTTTCTATCAATTCAATCCATTTATTGTATAATATTTCCTCATCCTTTTTTTCAAATTCATTTTCTAACCAAACCGCTGCTTTTGCTTCTGCAGGTATGTTCGGAAAATCATCGATTAAGAATTTTAAAGCTCTCTCATCAAAATATTCAAGCGCTGATGCATCAATAATTGATTCCGGGTTATCTTTGCTCTTGTTTCGAACTGCCGAAATAAAACTTAGCGCATCATCTTCATTTGAGAAAAATATAACACTCGAAAAAACATTTTGAGGAAGGGGCAAAACTTTTAATTCAACTTCCGTTATAATTCCCAATGTTCCCTCTGCCCCAATAAATAAATCAATTGCGTCCATTCGGGGATTAACATAGTAACCGGCTGAGTGTTTCGTTCCGGGCATTTTATATTTTGGAACATTTACAATAATTTCACTTCCGGTACCGGTTAATAAAGTCAACTTATTATCTTCAGCAAAATTTTTCCCTCTTTCAATTGATAGTATTTCACCGGTTGGAAGAATCACATTCAATTTATTCACGAAGTTTCGTGTTGGTCCATACTTAAATGTTCTCGCACCCGAAGCATTGGTAGCAATTGTTGCGCCGATGAAACAATTGGTTTCCGTCGGATCCGGCGGATAGAATAATTCTTTCTCTTTCAATTCCGATTGAAAATCTGCTAGCAGCACAGCCGGCTGAACAAGCGCCTTTTGATTGTCGCAATCAATATTAATAATGCTGTTTAGTTTATCGGTTGCAATTACAATTCCACCTTCCGGTACACGTGCGCCTGTGAGTCCCGTACCATTACCGGCAACGGTAATCTTTTTACCGGTCTTATTCGCCTCCTTTACAATATTAATAATATCATTTTCGGATTCAGGGAAAACGACTTCTTCACAAAAGCCTTTGTAATTAGCGGCGTCAACAAGATAGGTTTGTATTTCTTCGGGATTGTTTTTTATAATCATATAATGATGAGATAATAAAACCGGGATTAAACTTCTTTCCCGTATTTTTTCATTATTTCCTTCCATTCATCTTCACTCAATACTTCTGAATCATCAATCAGCATAACCGGGATATCATCTTCAATTCTGTATCTTCTGCGAGTGGCTTTATCTGTTGAAACTAGAAATTCACCATCTAAAACAAGATCGGCTTTCGATTCCGGGCAGCAGAGAATATCCAGCAACTCTTTACTAATCATTAATGCTCCAAATTCATTTATACAAAAATAGCAAAATCTATTGTCCAATTAAAATTATTAACTCACGTTACGCAGAGTTTGTATTGAATGACCCCGATAGTTAGAGCTTGTGTGAAAATGTTAATTGTAGAGCCCGTCTGACACCGAGCAATGCTGTCAACTTAGTACACCTAAGAATGCGGCTAAAGCCGAATGATTTTTCGGATATTAAACCCGTTCGCTAAAGCGAACGGCTATTATAAAACCATAATAGCCGTTGCCTTTAGGCAACGGGCTAAAAAATTAAACCCAATGTGGCTTTAGCCACATTTTTTATCTTAAGTTGACAACATTGGACACCGAGGCACCCTGTCGGGATTCCGCCCGTCGGACTCTGATGAGCAGACGGGCTCTACAATTTTCACACAGCCTCCAAAGGTCGTGGCAATTTTAAATATGAGTTTGCGTAACGTGAGTTATTAATCTATAGGATGATCTGCATCCAAATCATAATTGGAAAAGGATATCTAAAACCATATTTTTAAGTTATCAATTTTGCTAAGATAGATCAGATCATTTATATGATTTTTAAAATTACAAGGAGGTAATAATGGAAGACAAAAGCGGCATTCCTTTACTTGGCGAAAAGCTTCCGGAGATGGAAGTACAAACGACACACGGAATTAAAAATATTCCAAAAGATTATGAAGGTAAGTGGCTCGTATTATTTAGTCATCCCGGTGATTTTACACCTGTATGCACGACTGAATTCGTAGCATTTGCAAAAAGAAACGATGAGTTCAAGAAATTGAATGCGGAATTATTAGGTCATTCGATCGATCAGGTTTTCTCTCATATTAAATGGGTTGAATGGATTGAAGAAAAACTCGATACAAGAATTCCATTTCCGGTTATCGCCGATGATATGGGACGGACTGCAATGAAACTTGGTATGATTCATCCCGGCAAAGGAACAAATACTGTGCGAGCAGTATTTATAATTGATCCTAACGGAATTATTCGATTAATGATTTACTATCCACAGGAAATAGGAAGGCAAATTGATGAGGTTCTGCGTGCATTAAAAGCTCTTCAAATTTCCGATGCTAACAAGGTGGCAATGCCGGAGAATTGGCCTAACAATGAAATTATCGGAGATAAAGTTATTATTCCTCCGCCAAAAGATGTTGCAACTGCGGCAGAAAGATTGAAATCAAAAGAAGGTTATGATTGGTGGTTTACTTTTAAGAGTCTTGACTAAAAACTTTCACATTTCCATAACGTTGTGTTAATTAATGTTCCGGGAAAATTATGCACCGACTTTTATTCCCAATGTATTTTTTATTTTCATTATTCATCTTGTTGGGCTGCAAAAAGAGTGATGATAATTCATCAGCCAAATTAAAAAAGCTGAACTGTTTAGAATTAGGTATTGCCGAACCATCCGGATTAGCATTATCTAAAGATGGAAATTATTTTTGGACTGTGAGTGACGAAAACAGCACAATATATAAAATTGATAAATCCGGTAAGCCGGTTGAAACTATTACAACAAACGGATATGATCTTGAAGGGATAACTGTTATTGACGATACAACTCTTGCTGTTATGTTTGAACGTGAAAGAGAAGTGTTGATATTAAAAACAAACGGCGAAGAATTGAAAAGAAAGAAACTGGATTTGAAAGGAAAACTTAATTCCGGTTTGGAGGGAATTGCGTTTAATCCGAACGATAATTGTTTTTACCTGTTAAATGAAAAAGATCCGGGGCTGCTAATTAAACTGGATTATGAGCTGAATATTCTCGATAAAAAAGAATTAACATTTGCGAAAGATTTTTCATCTATTTACTACGATGAAATAAACAACAACCTTTGGATAAACAGCGATGAATCCGCTCTGATTGCAAAATGTTCACTCGATGGCGACTTAATAAAAATTTACGAACATCATTTACCCCAGATTGAAGGTATTCATATCGACATTGAAAATAATACCGCATATTTAATTTCTGATAATACGGAATCTCTTTACACATTCAAATTAGTAGATTAACGCAGCAGAAATTGAAATAAAAGAGAGCAACATAATCAATGAAAAAAACTGTTTTAATTGTCATCGGGGTTACATTTATCGGATTCTTTTCCTTTTTATTTGTGGGTTATTTATTTACGCAGCAGTTGATCAACGAGACAACCGGAAAAATTGAAGCCTCCACAGTTAATGAATACATTAAGAATGAAGTCACTATCACTGATACGCTTCCAACTCCCGTAAAAAAATATTTTCAATTGGTGATTTCCCCCGGCGCCGGAAATCCTCAAATTGTTCATACTGAACTTAAAGGTGAGTTCAAACTGGAGCAGAATACAGATTGGAGAGAAGCAACCGCCGAACAGTATTATTCAACTGTTATGCCGGGATTCGTATGGATTGGCGACTTGAAGATTAATTCCTTCTTCTTCATGAAAGCCGTGGATAGCTATTTAAACGGAAAAGGGGGAATGATCATTAAGCTGAATTCATGCATTACGATCACTGATGTGAGAAGTGATCAGGTGAATCAATCGGCTTTAGTTCGATTTATTTCCGAAGCTGTATTATTTCCTACTGCTTTACTCCCATCGGAAAAGTTAACCTGGTCAGCCGTTGATAGTTCCACCGCAAATTTAAGATTTTCAAATGATGGAATAACAGTTAACGCTGTCTGCAGTTTCGATAGTGAAGGGAAGATTCAAAAAATTGAGACAATGGATAAATTCCGTACTACGAAAATTGGTTATACAAAAACAAAACATACAATTCACCTCGATGATTATAAAAAATTCGACGGTTTTCTAATTCCCACCAAATTGGTTTATGAATGGAATCTTCCGGGAGAGAACTTTCAATACGGTAAATTTTCAATAACTAAAATTGATTACAAATAAACACTATGAAGACAACCGAAATAATTGAATTACTAAGATCAAAAACACGCCCGGATGCACTGATTGGAATGGCGCGGTTTGGAATTAATACATCGACTGCTTTCGGAGTTTCTATTCCGGATTTGCGTAAAATTGCAAAGAAAATCGGGACGGATCACCAGCTCGCGATTTCATTATGGAACACTGGTATTCATGATGCAAGAATTTTATCAAGCATGATTGATGACCCGGGGCAAGTAACAAAATCTCAAATGAATAATTGGGCAAAGGATTTTAACTCGTGGGATGTTTGTGATCAATGCTGTAACAATTTATTTAAACGAACAACATATGCATGGGAAAAAGCTTTTGAATGGTGCGGCAGAAATGAGGAATTTGTAAAACGTGCCGGATTTGCTTTAATGGCTGTTCTGGCGGTTCATGAAAAAACAACGCCTGATGAAGACTTCCTGAAATTCTTCCCTTATATTGAAAAGGAATCAATTGATAATAGAAATTTTGTTAAAAAGGCTGTTAATTGGGCTTTGCGACAGATCGGGAAAAGGTCACTTTATTTACATCATCACTCAGTGAAATTAGCTATAAAATTAACCGAAGCGGAATCTAAATCTGCCAGGTGGATTGGCAGCGATGCTCTAAGAGAATTAACAAATGAAAAAATTATTTCTCGAATAAAAAAGTGAAAGGAACTGCAAACTAATCCGGTTCGGATTTATCTTCAAATATTACCCTAATAATAGTCGCATTGACTTTGATCCTTTAGTACCAGCTTGACTTTTATGGATACTCTAATTATTTTAATGGATATAATTAGGGTATTAGGAGGTTTGAGACAAGTATTGATACACACACAAAACATAATATCCCAATGTATTTTTTTTGAAACAATAAAAACCGCAAAAGTTGGTGTTGAATAGTGCCATAAAGAGTCTGTGTGAAAAATGTAGAGCGAGATTTATCTCGCTCATTCAAAATACGAGTTAGTGTAACGTAGGTAAGTAGTACCTATATAAGTAGGCTGTTTTAACAATGATATGTTTTTCATTAAAAAAAGCAGAGGCTAGACATGAAAAAATTGTATTTAATAATTTTTTGTTTATTAATATCTCATTTACTTTATGCACAACACCCGGAATGGATTAATTACACAAATAGTGATTATGTTCGCTCTGTTGTTATTGATGGAGATATAGTTTGGGTGGGAACAAAAGTAGGTGGTTTAGTTAAGTTGGATAAAACAACCGGTGAGATAACTGTTTATAATACTTCTAATTCCGGCTTGCCGCATTTTGTTGTTAGGTCCCTCGCGATAGACAGTAGCGGAAATAAGTGGATTGGGACTTATGGTGGACTGGTAGAATTCGACGGAATAAACTGGACTGTTTACGATGTTTCCAATTCCGGCTTACCGCATAATTTGGTTTATTCACTCTCGATAGACGGAAGCGGGAATAAGTGGATTGGAACTGAGGGTGGGCTGGCTGAATTTGACGGCACAAACTGGACTGTGTACAATACTTCTAATTCCGGCTTGCCGGTCAATACTGTTTTGTCCCTCGCGATTGATGTGAGCGGGAATAAGTGGGTTGGGACATATAGCGGCGGACTGGCTGAATTTGACGGCACAAGCTGGACAGTTTACGATACTTCTAATTCCGGCTTGCCGCATAATGTTGTTAATTCTCTCGCGATAGAAGGAAGCGGGAATAAGTGGATTGGGACGGGTTACAAACTGGGTGGCGGACTGGCTGAATTTGACGGAACTAACTGGATTGTTTACGATACTTCTAATTCCGGCTTGCAGGATAATGTTGTTAGGTCCCTCGCGATAGACGGCAGCGGGAATAAGTGGATTGGGACTTGGAACGGACTGGCAGAATTTGACGGAACTAACTGGACTATTTTCAATACTTCTAATTCCGGCTTGTCGGATAATTATATTAGTTCCCTCGTGATAGACGGAAGCGGGAATAAGTGGATTGGGACTTGGAACGGACTGGTAGAATTTGACGGAACTAACTGGACTCTTTACAATACTTCTAATTCCGGCTTGCCGGATAATTATGTTATGTCCCTCGCGATAGACGGAAGCGGGAATAAGTGGATTGAGACTTATGGCGGCGGGCTGGCAGAATTTGACGGAACTAACTGGACTGTTTACAATTCTTCTAATTCCGGCTTGCCGGATAATTATGTTAGATCCCTTGCGATAGACGGCAGCGGGAATAAGTGGATTGGGACTTGGGGCAGCGGACTGGCTGAATTCGACGGAACAAACTGGACTGTTTACAATACTTCTAATTCCGGCTTGCCGCATAATGTTGTTTTGTCTCTTGCGATTGACGGCAGCGGGAATAAGTGGATTGGAACTTATGACAGCGGACTGGCTGAATTCGACGGAACAAACTGGACTCTTTACAATACTTCTAATTCCGGCTTGCCGCATAATGTTGTTATTTCCCTCGCGATAGACGGCAGCGAGAATAAGTGGATTGGGACTGAAGGCGGGGGACTGGCGGAATTCGACGGCACAGACTGGACTCTTTACAATACTTCTAATTCCGACTTCCCGGTTAATGTTGTTAGGTCAATCGCGATAGACGGAAGCGGGAATAAGTGGATTGGGACTCGGGAGGGCGGCTTGGCAGAATTTGACGGGACAAACTGGACTGTTTACAATACTTCCAATTCCGGCTTGCCGGTTAATTCTGTTAATTCCCTCGCGATAGACGGGAACGGGAATAAGTGGATTGGGACTGAAGGCGGCGGACTTTCAGTTTATAATGAGGGCGGCGTAGTTTCGGTTGGAGATAATAAGAATATTCCACCAACTGATTTTATCCTTTACCAAAACTACCCAAACCCCTTCAATCCATCAACAACGATAAAGTATCAAATTCCCGAGGCATCAAATGTATCGTTAAAAGTATATGATTTGTTAGGGAGTGAGATAGCTATTTTACGCAACGGAGAACAAGCTGCGGGAACTTACAATGTTCAATTTTCAACGGACAGCTATCAATTGGCAAGCGGAATTTACTTTTACAGGCTGGAAGTACGATCAAAAGTTTCAAGTAAACATTTTACCAAAACCGGCAAGATGATCCTGCTTCGTTAAACCCGGATTATCCGATTGTAATAGAGCATGCAGAAAAAGAAGAATTTAACAGAAGGTCTGTTCATGATATAATATATAAAAAAAATATCAAGCGAATAAAAAAGTGAAAGGAACTACAAACTAATCCGGTTCGGATTTATCTTCAAATATTACTCTAAAAATAGTCCCGTTACCTTTAATGCTCTCAATAGCGATCTTGGCATTATTCACCTCTGCATATTTTTTAACCAGCGCCAGCCCTAACCCGGTACCTTCAAACCTCCTGGAATAACCAGTCTCCTCTTGTGTAAACGGGTTAAAAATATTCTTAATGTATTCTTCGGAAATTCCTATCCCGGTATCCTTAACGTCAACAATTAACTTTTGATATTCCCGGTATATTTTGATTTCAATATCACCCTTTTTTGTGTACTTAATTGCATTATCGATCAGGTTGGCGAATAGTTGTCCTAATGAATATTCATCTGCAACAACTTTCGAATCGATTGTTAATACTTTAGTGGTCAACTTCAATTTTTTATCTTCAGCCGCTGTGCAGAATTCCGCAGTGAGATCTTCAATAACTTTTTGAAGATTTAGTTCTTTTGGATTTATTTCGTAATGCCCCGACTGAAACTGTGACATGTTAAGAATAGAATCAATAGTTCTAATTAATCTTCTGCCGCCGTTATCAATTATTACAAAAGAATCTTTTAACTCATCAGGCACTGAATTGCCTACAGCCTCTTTCAGAAGATTGGTATAACTTAAAATAGAATTCACCGGGGTTCTGATTTCATGCGACATCTGCGCAAGAAATTCCATTTTTAGTTTCTCGGATGCTTCCGCTTTTTCTTTTGCAATTAAAAGTTCATCTCTCGATGCTCGTAATTGCTGTTCATATTCCTCTCTTTCCTTTATCCTTTTTTCCAGTTCCTTGTTTTTCAATTTTATTTTTCGCGTTCTCATCCTGTAAAATAAATATGCGGCGGAAACCATAAACAAAATAATTAGTAAATAAAACCAATAAGTTTTCCAGAAAGGCGACGGAACTATTAACATTACCGAAGTGCTGTTTTCCCTTACTCCCCGGTTATCTAATACCGCCACTTCAAACGTATAGGTGCCCGGTGAGAGGTTATAATAATCGACATAATTCCTTTCGGTTGGTTCAGACCATTCTCCGTCAGACATCCTGTAACTATACTTTAATTTCTCAGCCTCGTAGTATGAAACTGCCTGAAAAGAAAGTGACAATGCCGCATCAAATGAAGGCAGCTCGATTTTATCCTTAACAATAATTTTTTCAGATAACAGGTTAATTGATTCTTTCTCTTTATAAGGTCGGTTGTTTATACTTATTGAAGTGATATATATTGGCGGAGAATAATGAACGGGTTCTATTTCCTTTGGGTTGAACCGGATGATTCCCGCAACGGATGCATACCAAATAAATCCATCATTATCAACCAGCAATGTGTTTTCAACTAACTCACTCCCCGGGAAACCATCTTTAATACTATAAGCAAGAATATCGATTTCTTTGGATTCATAATATTTCTCTAAGTCAAATCTATTTAATCCATGGTTAGTACCAATCCAAAGATAACCTTGATTATCAATAACAGTTGATAAAATTGAAATATGATTTAAACCATCATCCGCTGAGATTGTATCGGATATATTATTTGTCCGGTCAATAAAGACAACGCCTTGGTCATAAATTGAAGCCCAGAAATTTCCCCGGCTATCTTCCAAAAGGCTAATAACATCTGAATTCTTCAACAGGTCACTCTGCTTAAATTCACCTGTGCTATCCCTGTAAAACAAACCGTATGATGTCGCAAACCAGAGCGTACCGGATTTATCTTCCAACGCTGCGTTCAGCGATCCCATATATAAATCGCTAACTTCAGATAAAGATTTTATTTCGTTATTCTTCAAGAAAAATATCCCGGAATAACCTGACCCAATCCACAAGGTATTTTGGGAATCATTAAAAAGATTCAGCACATCAATACTTTTATAACCATCAGGCGGCATTAATTTGGCAACATTTGTTCCATCATATCGATACAGACCGGTTTCCGAACCATAATACATCATGCCGTCTTTTTCTGCGATAGAATTAAAAATTTCTTTACTAAATTCTTCATTGTAAGGCGCCGGGTAAAATTTATTTCCATCTAATATTTGAATACCTTCATTCTGTGTTGCTGCATAAATACGACCATCCTTTGTCTGGTCAATTTCCCATGCACTAATTTTTCTGTCGTATTGATTCCCGAAAGCAATAAAATTATCATTTTTGAGTATATAAAGTCCGTCGTCACCCGATATCCAAAGATTCTGTTCATTGTCATATATGATTGTCCAAATGCTGTTGTTTTGGAATCTAGGTGAAACGAACGCAACCTTGCCGTCAACTATTTTTGAAAGTCCTTTATAAGAACCAATCCAAAACATACCCTTTTCTTCTTCCTTGATATCATAAATCTCGTTATCCGGCAGACCGTTTTTGTTAGTGATGTTTTTAAAGGTATTACCTGTTTGGATATAAACACCGTTCGAACTGCCGAGAAGTAAATTTGTATCACTATCTTGAGTGATTTTATAGATCATCAGAGTATTAAAATCATCTGTTTTTTTTATGTTCGATAAATTTCCTTCTTCAGCAGTATATAGCCCATTATCTGTTCCTATATACAATACATTATCCGCCCCGTAATACATATCCCATATCACACTATTATTTATATCTTCATTATTGATCTGAGAGAATTTTTCGTCCGATTTATTATAAATGGTTATGCCGTATTCCGTACCAATAAGTATTTGATCATTTAATTTAGCCAGTGACCAAATTGCATTATCCGAAAGACCTTCCTGACTGGTATATACGGTAAATGACTTACCATCAAAAACATTCAAACCGTTGGATGTGCCAATCCATACTTTTCCGTCATCATCTAACAGCAATGAATAGACATAATCATCCGACAGTCCGTCTTCCTTATCAAACTCTGTAAACTTAGAACCGTTAAAAAAATTTAATCCTTCGCCGTAAGTTCCAACCACGAGATAGCCGTTATCTAATTGGAGCAGATCTGTTGTTTGAGTTAAACTGAGTCCCTGCTCAAGGGAATATCGTTTGAAATCCAGGTATTGAGAAAAAGCCGGTGAATTCAAAACAACAAGAAGTAAAAACAAACCATATTTATAAAATTGTAGAATAATTTTCATTCTGACTTTTATTAAAAGAACCACTTATTATCGAATATTTATTAGAGAAATATAATTTCTAAATCGATTTACCGGTGTACTTTAAATCAATTTGCTTCTTTTAATATATTTTAGTTCGGTGAATATTTTTGCAAGACAACGAGGGATAATTTATCAATATTTGTCTTCATTCTCAATCAAAATTTTGATCTTAAAATTATGATATAGATTCAAACTTAAGCTGTGTAATAAAGCCTTTCTATACCGTTTTAAAAACTTCAGTAAAAAATGTGGTAATAAATATGAGATGTTTTCAAGAATTGACTTTGGGGATAATTATTCTTTTGTTTTTTTTTGATCGGTTTTCCCGGTGGTTATAGAAATGACTGAATGAATTAGACAGCAAGGGGCATTCATTTTAGCCCCTTTGGTCTTCACCAGATTTTTAATTGTTTTTTGTATTTGATATTCTTCTTTGAAATGATCGTTCGAATCGATTAACCTGATTAAATATTCGGAATCCTTTTTATTACTAATTTCTCCGTCAACAAGGCTGGTGATCTGTTCAAGTATTTTTTGATATTTATCCAATTCTCTCTCTTCATAAATTAAGCCATCGATTCTTCCGACACAAAACCCTTATCTTTTGCATAATCATAAAGCTTTGCATAAAGCATTTTTCTTGCTCTATGCAGACGCGATCTAACAGTTCCTATCGGGCAATCGACGAAGTCGGCAATTTCTTCGTATGTAAAACCTTCAATATCGCTTAATATAATTACCGTTCTGAAATCATCAGGCAAATCGGAAATCGCTTTTGATATATCATCATCAAGAAAATTTGCAAATGAATCCTCTTCGTAGTGCTGAGTTTTTACATCTGAAGATTTTATATTTTCATAAAAATTCTGAATATCATCGTAGTCTACTTTGTTAGGCTGTTTACTAACTTTTCGATATTCGTTGATAAATGAATTTTTCAGAATACTAAACAACCATGCTTTACAATTCGTTCCTTTTTCAAATTTATCAAAGAATCGAAATGCTTTTAAGTAGGTTTCTTGTACTAGATCATCTGCATCATCTTCACTGCCTGTCATTTTTAAAGCAAAATTATAAAGAGCATCTATATGTGGTAACGCTTCGTTTTCAAAATCCTTGTAAAATTGCAATGTTTCGTTATCAACCATACTTTTTATTTCTGCCAACATCTTAACCTCATCACTTTTTTTTGTTTGTCAAATATATTAACAGGGTTTCGTATTACAGACCAATATGAAATGAGAGTCAGTGTCTTGTAATAAGCGGTTAGTATTTGTAATTAGCGGTAATTTTAGATTACAGTGAAAATGCGGATTTTAACTTCGCGGAGTATCTGCGGCTTATTTCGAGTTCTTTCGGGTATGATTTGAGCTTTACTTTATATGTATTTTGAAACCATTTATCAATTTTTAAAACATAATTCAAATTGATGATCGATGAGCGGTGTATCCTGATAAAATGTTTCGACGGGAGAATTTTTTCCCACTCCTTAATTATTTTTCTAACTAAATGAGTTGTACCTGTCTCCATATAAATCTCAGTATAGACTCCATCGGCTAGGATACATTCAATATCTTTCACCTTTATAAAGTTCATCTTTCCCGAATCGGTAAACACAAAATTATCTTCAAGGTCTAATTCTTTTTCCTCATTCGGCACCGCGCTATCGTCTCTCCGCAGTTCTTCATTTTTTTTAATTCTTTTCTCAATAACCAAAAGCAATTCCTTTACGCTGAAAGGTTTAGTTAAATAATCATCAGCGCCTAGATTCATGCCCTTACGTAAATCGCTCATATCGGCAAGCGCAGTTAAAAATATAAAGGGAATATTTTTAGTCGAGTCATCTTTTTGCAGTTCCTCCAAAATATAATACCCGTCATTATCCGGAAGCATAATATCCGATACTATCAGATCCGGCTGAAAATCTTTTGCAAGATCAATTCCCTTCTCGGCATTTTCTGCATCAAGAACCTTATAGTTTTTCTTTTTGAGCAGCGTCCTGATGTTTTCCCTAACGCTTTGTTCATCCTCAATAATAAGTATTCTGTGCATAATTAATTTACCGGCAGATTAACAATAAATTTCGATCCTTTGTTTTCTTCACTATAAAACTCCAGTTTTCCATGAAGCAAATCAACAGCCTTTTTTACAATCATCAGACCCAAACCAGTTCCGTGTATATTGGAGACATTTGTGCCCCGAACAAACGCATCAAATATCTTTGTTTTGTCTTTATCTTTAATCCCAATTCCTTCATCAGCGAATGTGATTGTGAAGTAATCACCGTCTCTTTCAAGTGAAATATCCACTTTTTTTTCTTTGGATGTATATTTAATTGCATTAGAGAGTAAGTTGCCGAAAATATACCGCACCAACTTTCTATCGCTGTTTATTGAAAAACTGTTCAAACCATGTTTAAATTTAATTTCGGGTGAAATAATATATTCATCCTTTACATCGCGTAAAATATCTTCGCAAATCTCAACAAGATCCATATTTTCTTTTTCGATTTCAATTTTTCCCGATTCAACTTTATTAATCGTCAAAACATCATCCAAAATATTTGTAAGGTGTTTAATCGATTTCTCAATTTTCGTCGTATGCTCTTCCAATTCTTTTTGAGACCATTCACCGGCAAATAATTCCAAAAGTCCGGCAGAAGATTGAATTGTGGATAGCGGTGTTCGGAATTCATGTGAGACCATCGAAACAAAATCTGTCTTAATTTTACTCAACTCTTTTTCCCGTTCCAAAGCTTTTATCAATTCGTCTTCCATTTTCTTCCTTACGGAAATATCCTGAACCGTTCCGATAATTCTTGAAGGACGATCAAAGGAAGCCAGCCCGATTGTTTTAGCTTTCACAAGGCACCATTTCCAATCATTATCAATTGTTCTTAATCTAACCTCGCTTACAAATGAATCGGTTTTATTGAACATGTGCTCTTTAACTGTTTCGATTAAACGCGGAAGATCCCCGGGATAAACAAACGTCCGCCAATTTATTAAATTAATCTCAACACCGGCTAAACCGTAACCCAGGAGGTTTTCAAAACGCTCATCAAAGAAAACAGTGTCCTCGGTAAAATTGAAATCGAAGAGCCCTTGATTTGAAGCGTCCGCAGCAAGGTTAAAACGTTCATCACTGAACCGAAGCTCTTCTTCCATAAATTCATATTCAAGAATTTGATTCTGTAATTTCTTATTAGCAAGCGTAAGTTCTTTGGTTCTTTCCTGTACAAGTCCCTCTAATTCTTTCCGCCGGTTTTCCCTCTCCTTTTCTATGTTAATCTTTTCGGTAATATCTCGCCCGGTTGAGATATAATTAGTAATCTCCCCTTTCGAATTCTTGATCGAGGAGATATATTCTTCAGTGTAATAAATCTCACCGTTTTTCTTTCGATTAATAAAAACTTCAGTGAAGCATTCTCCTGATTTCAACTTTTCTTTTAGATTAGAGTAAAATTCATCGCTATGAAAACCGGATTTAACCAAATCACCCGATGTTTTTCCTATTATTTCATCATTGCTGAAACCTGTAAGTCTACGGAAGGCAGGATTCGCATATTCAATTTTCCCGAATTTATCCGTAACGAACACGTGATCCTGAATTTGCTCAATGGCTTTGTATAACTTCTGAAAATTTTCACGTGAGTGACGGCTGTACCCGGGGATAACTACCAAATAATTTCCGTCACCGGTTTTGAGGATAATTAAATCACCTTTGAACACAGTTGTACTGAAATTAATATTTACAGCATTAATAATGATCTCATCTTCATCTTTCATGATCATTTTATTCAAACGTTCTGCATCATGTATATTCAGATAATCGATGAAATTTGTATTAATCGACTTATTTGAAAAGCCGAGTTTGGTTTTGTCGATTTTATACAACTCAACTATTTTAAACTGTTGATCGATAACAAGACTGCCAATCGACCAAAGTTCAACCAACCGGTTTACGTATTGGGCGAGATATTTTTTGATTTTATTCATTTCATCATTTAAGAAACAAACTGCCGGGCATAATAATTCGGATTCAGATCTTCCCCGGTCGATTTATTAATCAATTCATCCCATTTATATAAAGATCCGTACGAAAAGAAGAGGTGTTTCAGATATTCTCCGACATCCTTTTTACCGGTAAAGCATTCGGATTCCGCATCCTCTGATTTCACTACCTTTTCCGCTATATAATAAAACAACTGCGATGCCAATAGTTCGCCCAGCATATAATTGTGATAATAAGCCGGGTAGAGTGCAACATGAATTTTTGCCGCCCAATCGGGTTCGTTTCTGCCTTCGGGTTTCTTCAACTTTTGATATTTCTCAACCAAATCCCACCAAAGTTTATTCAAATCCTGCTCCGGGTTAGAGTACATTTCCCTTTCGAATCTGTACATAACTTGAACCCATCTAGCAAAGACAAGCTGCTCCAACTTTAAGGAATTATAGCAATTTTCTTTAATCTCTTCCTTTTCCGCATCGGTGATTCCAATAACATCCTGAATCCAATTGGGATTTGATGCAAAGCGTCCGAACAGCATGGCAATAGCCTCGGTTGTAAAAATATGTGCCGGTTCTTTGAGCTGCCATGGGAGGTCTTGGTTTATGTATTTATCATACACAGCATGACCGTATTCATGCAGCATCGTTCCCATCCACTTATAGTTTGGTTTGATATTGCACAAAACCCGCACATCCCCTTCGCGGTCTATATCAACGCAATAGGCATGCTGGTATTTACCGTCCTTTTCAAATAGGTCGCTGTTTTCAAGCAGGTCATCGATTGATAAATTTATTCCGTTATAATAATCACGGGTTATTTTTACGAGATCATGTTCTTTAAAATATTTATCCAAATCAACTTTGTAAATTTTCGGTCCCTGCTGAAAGAACTTATCCTGGTAATGCCACGGCATCAATTCACTTTTATCAATCTCATATTTTGATGAAAGTTCGGTATCGATTCTATCCTTCAATACATCAAATTCATTTTCGATCAGATCATTTAACTGATCAAATAATTTATCGAGTTCTTCGGGTTCCTGCTCGCTAAGTTTCAAACTCATCTGGTGAAAATTATCGTAACCCAATTCGGCTGCAGCTTGATTTCTCATCTTAACCAGCTTAATTACATCTACGTAAACTTCCCTGCCGATTTGTTTGCTTGCATTCCATGTATCCTCAAGTTCTTTTGAATCAGTACAAGTTTTTAATAATTCATCAATCTCATTATCCGTCATTTTCTTTCCGTTAACAACCGCCCTATAAGTAGAAAATTTTTCCTCTACCTTTGTTGAAAGAGAAATTATTTCCTTCAACAATTCTTCATTAAATTGATATGATGCATAATTGTTATAGATCAATTCAACCTGGCGTTTCAGCACCTGATCATCCAGTTCATTTGATTCCTTAAATTTCTTAATTCTTTCAAAATCCTCTTTATCAGAATATACTTTACTCAGCTTAAGCTGCAGCTCAGAGGCTTTTTGATAATCTTCGGGTTTACCGCTTATGGTTGCGTTAAAATACGCAAGGTTGGTTTCTTTTGATAAGTCAACGACTTTATTTTCGTATTCAATCAAAAATTTCAGAAAATCATTAAGCATAAAATTTCTTATCTCCATCACTAATTAGTAAGTTCATCATCTCTTACAACCATTAAAATAGCTGATTGCGGAACGATAACCAATTTCTCGTTATCGAATTCAATTTCAATTGCATCACGCCTCATGAATACGGCATAATCACCGGCTTTTACCTGTAGAGGAATATACTTCGTCTCTTTTTTTTCTTTCCATGGTTCGTCTTCAACCGGGTTTGCAATGGGGAATCCGGGTCCCACCTTCAAAATGTAACCGCCGTGAACCTTCTCTTTTTCCTTAACTCCGGGCGGAAGATATAATCCCCCGCGTGATTTTTCATCTTCATCCTGCGGGCGAATTAACACCTTATCTCCTACTACTATGATTTTTGCTGTATCAACCACAATCTCATTCCTTATTTTTCGATTTATACAAAATTAACAAATGAACCGCACTATTACATCCCTATTCGCTGATAATCACACTTATTGTATTTAATCAAAAAAAAAATTATAATGATTTATTAATCAAACAACAGGCGATATCCTGCGGAATGGTTCAAAAGAAAAAAACAAAGGTACTAAATAAAGAGTTGGGCTTGCTCGGAGTTTTTTCAATTGCAGCCGGCACAACCTTAAGTGCGGGATTTTTTCTGCTTCCCGGTCTTGCGGCAAAAATGGCGGGTCCGGCTGTTGCATTAGCATATTTTATTGCTGTCTTACCTCTAATACCTGCAATGTTCAGCATTCTTGAATTATCAACTGCAATGCCTCGGGCAGGCGGCGTTTACTACTTTTTGGATAGAAGCTTGGGACCAATGTTCGGTACGATCGGCGCAATTGGAACCTGGTTTGCATTAATCCTTAAAGTTGCGTTTGCGTTAATCGGGATGGGCGCATATCTCAGTCTGTTCATCGATAATCTTCCGATTTTACCCGTTGCAATAGGATTCGCCGTGCTGCTGGGTATATTAAATATATTCGGAACTCAGAGGAGCGGGAAATTTCAAACTTATTTGGTTGCAGTACTGCTCGTAATTTTAGCAATATTTGTTATTACCGGGTCGCCGAGTGTTAATTTTAACCACTTTAATGATTTCTTCGGGTCCGGTTTCGATTCAATTTTGGCTACAGCCGGATTCGTATATATTAGTTATGTCGGTTTAACCAAGGTTGCAAGTCTTTCGGAGGAAGTTAGAAATCCGGATAAGAATCTACCTGTTGGTGTTTTCGCTGCCCTCGGTATTGCCGTACTGGTTTACATCCTGGGTATTTCAATTATGGTGGGCGTTCTCCCGATGGATGAATTATCCGGAAGTTTAACTCCTGTTGCAGATGCTGCCTTTAAATTTTCCGGTATTTGGGGTGTCGGACTTGTAACCATTGCCGCCCTTGTTGCTTTTATTTCCGTTGCAAATGCGGGAACCTTAAGTGCCTCCCGCTATCCGTTTGCTATGAGCAGAGATCATCTACTCCCGGCTATTTTCAAAAACTTAAGTTCAAGAGGAACTCCTGTATATGCAATAATAATTACGACAACTGCAATTATTCTAATATTGATTTTATTCGACCCAATGAAAATCGCTAAGCTCGCTAGTGCATTTCAACTGCTGATGTTTGCACTCGTCTGTGTTGCGGTTATTGTAATGCGCGAAAGTAAAATCGATTCATATGATCCCGGCTACAAATCACCGTTATACCCGTGGATGCAAATACTGGGTGTGATCCTGCCGTTATTCTTAATCGTAAAGATGGGATTTATAACTATTGCATTTTCAGCCGGGTTGATAATTGCCGGTATTACTTGGTACATGATTTATGCGCACAAGCGGGTAACAAGAGCCGGAGCAATTTTTCATATCTTTGAAAGATTAGGCAGACAGAGATATCATGGTCTGGACGTTGAGTTGCGGGGAATACTAAAGGAAAAAGGATTAAGAGAAAATGATCCGTTCGATGATATTGTTTCACGGAGTAATGTTTTGGATATTGATGAAGTAAGCAGGTTTGATGATATAACCGATAAGGTTTCGGAAATACTTTCAAAGTCGCTGCCATACAGTAAACAGGAAATAAAAAATCAATTTATGGAGGGGACAAGAATTGGAATCACTCCTGTTACACATGGAATGGCGCTGCCTCATTTACGGATTAAAGGAATTGAACAATCGGAATTGTTTTTAGTAAGGTGCAGTAAAGGCACGCAGATATGTTTTAAAAATCCAATGATCAATGACAAAGAAGAAGAACAAACCGTTAATGCAATTTTCTATTTGGTAAGCCCGGAAAGTAACCCGACACAGCACCTTAGGTTACTGGCTCAGATAGCCGGACGAGTGGATGAGGATAGTTTTATGGAAGATTGGCTTAATGCCAAAACGGAACAGGAAATTAAAAATGCATTAATTCATGATGAACGATGGCTGTCATTATCTATTCGTAAAGATGACGCAACAGCACAACTGGATAATACAAGAATTCAAGACTGCAAACTTCCCCAGAATTGTCTCGTTGCTCTTATTCGCCGTGGCGGAAAAACATTTGTACCAAAGGGAGATACCGATCTTCATTTCGGCGACAGGCTGACGATCATCGGCGATCCCATTAGTATGAAACAATTGCAGTTGAGATTTTTGGGAGCAGGTGAAATTACAAAAGGACCAAAATCAAGGTAGAGCAAATGTCTAAATCCAATTTTATAACACTGAACTTTACTGAATACCCCGAAACCGAAATGCTTAAGCGTGCTGCCGAGTTTAATATTCTGATGCAGAACAGAAGAACCGTGCGCGAATTTTCTTCCCGACCTGTAAATATAAATATCATAAAAGAATGTATTAAAACCGCAGGAAGCGCCCCGAGCGGCGCTAATATGCAGCCGTGGTATTTTGCTGTTATTTCCGATCCCAAGGTAAAAAAGAAAATTAGACTTGCAGCCGAGCAGGAAGAACGCGAGTTTTACGAAAACCGCGCACCGGAAGAATGGCTGAATGCACTTAAACCATTCGATACTGATGCAAACAAACCTTTCCTTGAAACCGCCCCGCATCTTATTGCAATATTCGAACAGAAGAATCACACGGAAAATGGTGAGATTATTAAACACTATTACGTAAAAGAATCCGTAGGATTAGCAAGCGGATTATTAATCACGGCTCTGCACAACGCCGGGCTGGCTGTACTTACCCATACTCCGAGTCCGATGAACTTTCTCAACGATATTCTGCAAAGACCGGATAACGATAAACCCTTTCTGCTGCTCGTTGTTGGTTACCCGGAAGAAAATGTAAAAGTGCCCAATATAAAAAGGAAGGAATTAAAGGAAATAGCTGCGTTTTATTAAGTTTATGTGCGGTATAAATAATGCCATGCGCCGATTATCATATAATCAACTTGATTTGAGTTTAGTAACTCTAAGAACTCTCTGAAGTCTTTTTGAATTTCCATACATTTGTTTCCTCAGTAAATCCACAGCTTCGAATCTTTCGGATGAAGGGCGGCTTAACCAATATTCTATATCCCTTCGATCTTCAAGTTGATCGAGTTTAAAGGCGGAGAGCAAAGGGCATAGAGCATAGCGCAGAGGGCAAAGGCAAAAGCAAAAGCGAAGAGCAGAGGGCAGAGAGCAAAGGCAGGCTGGGTTAAAATGTTTTTGAACCCCGATTACGGTTCAATGTGATTAGCCTAAATTGAGAAAAGAAACACAACCACGGAATGGTTGAATATCCTGGGCATCAAGACTCACGCCGTGACGATAAAACATAACGCATAATTGTAGAGCGATTCGCTGAATCGCTAAAATTAATTTGAATGAAAGAATTTTTAGAGCCGATCAGGCGATCGGCTCTACACAACTGAATAACCGTTCGCTCATTCATGCTTTTATATCTAGGGTATCAAGCCTCACGCCTTAACGATAAAACACTGTAAGAACTCCCAACCTCGTAGAGGTTGAAATTACTGTAGACTGATCAAATAACCATTTGATTTAATCCTTGTAGAGGATTTATAATTGAAAACAATTTGTGAATATGATTTTATTGATCATCTCCAATGATCTGATTGTTAATGAATATGGTTCTCTACAAAAATTTGAACATCTACGATGTTCGAGAATCAATACCTCTGGACGTCAAGGCTCATGGCGGGTGTCTCAAAATCAAAAATTGTCATTTCGACCTACCCTATCAGATGTTTTTTAAAAGGGAGGGAGCAGAGAGCAAAGGCATAGAGAGGCTGGGTTAAAATGTTTTTGAACCCCGACAGGGGCTCAATGTGAATAGCCTACATTGAGAAAAGAAACACAACCACGGAGTGGTTGAATATCCTGGGCATCAAGACTCACGCCGTGACGATAAAACATATCGCATAATTGTAGAGCGATTCGCTGAATCGCTAAAATTAATTTGAATGAAAGAATTTTTAGAGCCGATCAGGCGATCGGCTCTACACAACTGAATAACCGTTCGCTCATTCATGCTTTTATATCTTGGGCATCAAGCCTCACGCCTTGACTATAAAACACTGTAAGAACTCCCAACCTCGTAGTGGTTGAAATTACTGTAGACTGATCAAATAACCATTTGATTTAATCCTTGTAGAGGATTTATAATTGAAAACAATTTGTGAATATGATTTTATTGATCATCTCCAATGATCTGATTGTTAATCCCAAAAAATTCATTGGAAATGAATTTTTGCCGTTGGCCGCTTATAAAATATTTTAATAAAACATTTTATGGTGCGGGATTAACCCCGACAATTTGTAAGATAAATATTTTACTTAAATAACAAATTCCAAAATTTCTATATGGCTAAATATCTGATATTTCTTTACTTACAAATTGTCGGCCCGAAGTTCTCTACAAAAATTTGAACATCTACGATGTTCGAGAATCAATACCTCTGGACGTCAAGGCCCACGCCTTGACGATAAAACATAACGCAAGTGTCAGGAAGTCCCGCCTACATTTATCAGTTACGGCGGATAAAGGTTCCCGACACCCGAGCATGGGACCGTGACACCCTTGTAATTAAGTACAATACAATTCACCGGCAAAAACGTAGTTTATCTTTTGATCACTTGTAGTTATATTTGTCAGACTCTTAGACCTAATAATTAGAGGGGTAAATATGTCCAACGAAAAGCAACTGACATTTCTCTGCATCGCCAGTTATGAAAAAGGGAGCGACTTTTTACGACAAGCAAAGCAGCTCGGCTGCCGTGTTATTCTTTTAACATCACAAAGTTTGGAAAATGCAAATTGGCCGCACGACAGTATCGATGAAATATTCTACATCCCCGATGAGAATAAAGAGTGGAATATGGATGATGTAACCTACGCCGTCAGTTTTCTTGCCCGCACGGAACAGATTGACCGGATTATTGCCCTCGATGATTACGATGTAGAAAAAGCAGCACGTCTTCGTGAACATCTGCGTGTGCCCGGTATGGGTGATACAACCGCAAGATATTTCAGAGATAAGCTTGCGATGCGCACACGTGCAAAGGAAATCGGCATACTTGTACCGGAGTTTGTTCACATCCTCAACTACGACAGGATACGGGAATTCATGAGCAGCGTACCTGCGCCCTGGATATTAAAACCCAGAATGCATGCCGGCGCAATAGGAATGAAAAAAATCTTTAACGAAGAAGAACTCTGGCAAACACTCGATGATCTCGGTGATGAGCAATCATTCTATTTAATGGAAAAATTTGTGCCGGGTGAAATATTTCACGTTGATTCAATCGTTTACAGAAATATTGTCTCCTTCTCCGTGGTTAGTAAATACGGGCTCCCCCCGATGGAAGTTGCTCATGCCGGACGCATATTCTCCAGCCGTACAGTTGAACGAAATTCCGTTGATGATAAATCCCTTAAACTTATGAACAAACAAGTGCTTCATGCAATGGGATTAAAAATGGGCGTCTCTCATTCCGAGTTTATTAAAGCGAAGGAAGACGGCAGATATTATTTCCTCGAAACTTCCGCACGGGTAGGCGGGGCAAATCTTCACGAGTTAGTAAAAGCCGCAACCGGGATTAATCTTTGGGAAGAATGGGCAAAGATTGAAGTGCTTAAAGGAGAAGAACCATACGAAGTACCGTCCGAAATCCCACAGTCGGCTGGCATTCTCTTATCTCTTGCTAGACAGGAATGGCCGGATATGGAAAAGTACGATGACCCTGAAATTGTGTGGAGATTAGATAAAAAGAATCACGCCGGACTTGTAGTCGCATCCTCTTCACAGAAAAGAGTTGAGGAACTCATTATTGATTACACAAAAAGATTTTATGATGATTTCTTTGCCACACAGCCTATGCAAGATAAACCGACAAGTTGAGATGGTAATTACCATGCCTGATAGCATAAGTGATTGATTGATTGATTGATTGATTGATTCCGGATAGTCATTTTTTGAGTCGTGTTAATTATTAATCCCAAAAAATTCATTGGAAATAAATTTTTTGCCGTTGGCCGCTCATAAAATGTTTTATTAAAACATTTTATGTTGCGGGATTAACCCCGACAATTTGTAAGAAAAATATTTTACTCAAATAACGAATTTCAAAAT